>JBCDGZ010000083.1:0-34675 GCA_038750655.1 Bacteroidota bacterium
CCCACTTTGTTTCTTCTCCTAATTAGAGTTTTGTAATCATATTTTACAAATTCGAACCTGAAGTATTCCTCTTGGCCTCTTCTTCTCATTCTACAAATACTGGTGTTTCAAACTCTGTAAACGGCCGTGGCCTCCCTGTGAGCGATGGCGTCGCGAAATTTACAGAAACGGCAAACTCTACTGGTGTTAAGAAGTACAAAGCAGCCATCACCGTAACTAATCCAGTTACCGGCGAGAAAAATACTTATAACAACGAATTCGAATACGAAGTCGGTCTGCGTTCTTGCAACGTTTCTGCCGATAAGATGAATGTATTCTACATCGGTGTAGATAACCCGGTATCTGTTTCTGCTGCGGGTGTACCTACGCATACCCTTAAAGTTAACGGTAGCGGTGGTGGAATGAAAATGAAACCTAACGGCAAAGGCAAATTTGTCGTCACGGTTGATAAGCCTACTGCTAAAGACTCTCCTGCCAATATCACGGTATCTGGTGAAGGTTTGTCTGCTACCAGGTTCCCATTCCGTGTCAAGCGTATTCCCGATCCTATTGCTCGTCTGAGTAAGAGTTCTGGTGGTGCGATGGGTAATGGAGAGTTTAAGGCGCAAGGTGGTGTAGGTGCCTTCCTCGATAACTTTGATTTCGATGCTGTCTGTAAGATTCAAGGGTTCAGCTTAACTTATGTCGCTAAGCGCCAAGACCCAGTAGAATCTGTAAATCCAGGTGCCAGATACAATGCGCAGTCTAAAAGACTCGTTACTAAGGCGAAACCAGGAGATATTTTCTACTTCGATAATGTAAAGGCCAGGTGTCCTGGTGACAAGGCTGGACGGAAGATCAACTCGATGGTGTTTAAGATCAAGTAATTTAAATAACTACACATAAATAAACTTCAAATCATGAAGATCGATCTGAAATTGATATGCTTGTGTTTTTTTGCAATGTTTGTCGTACTAGCTCCTGCTTCAGCTCAGGTGCCAGAAACGGTCAAAACTGAAGCGAGTGAACCCGATGAAGACAGACCTATAGACGATATTGTAGAAAAGCGCCTGATAGACGACCGTCGAGTGTTGCCCTATCAGCCCCTGCGTGAAGCAGATATCTTCTGGGAAAAAAGAATCTGGCGAGTAATTGACATTCGTGAGAAGATGAACCTCCCCTTTGCTTATCCCGAAATGCCATTCTTCTCTATCCTTATGGATGCTGCTGTCAATGGTGACATCAGCGTGTTTAGTACGGAAGACGATAAGTTTTCCAATAAACTGCAACCGGGTGAGGTCGCTTCTATGGGAGCAACGGTGGATACGGTCATTACTTTTGATCCAGAAACCTATGAAGAACAAATTCAGGTCGTACGAAATGAGTTGAACCCCGAAGACGTTAAGCGTTTCCGTGTTAAAGAAGTGTGGTTCTTTGATGAAGAAACTTCTACCCTACAGGTACGCATCTTGGGGATTGCCCCACTGATTGACGTTAAGGATGACAACGGTAATTTCAGATATGAGAAGCCGATGTTCTGGGTTTACTATCCAGAATGCCGAGAGATTCTCGCTCGACACAAAGTATTTATGCCTGGAAATGACGCCAGTACGATCACCTGGGAAGACCTCTTTGAGATGCGCTTCTTCTCCAGTTATATCTACAAGGAGTCCAATGTCCACGATCGACGTTTACAGGAATACTTAACGGGTGTTGATCTACTGCTTGAAGCAGATAAGATCAAGCAAGAAATCTTTAACTTCGAACATGATCTTTGGTCGTACTAGTTTATTTATTTGATCGAAATAATAGAAAAATGGTTCAGAGCGATGCGCTTTGAACCATTTTTCTTTTTACAAACCTTATATTTACAAGCTATGTAACTTTACTATGTTTAAACGCTTCCCTTTTTATCGCCAAATGGACCAAATGGACTGTGGGCCTAGCTGTCTGAGAATGATCGCTAAGCACTACGGTGCCACTTATTCCTTGCAGCAGTTTCGGGAGCTTTGTCATATTGATAGAGAGGGGGTTTCGCTGGAGGGTATGACCTATGCGGCGGAGCAAATTGGCATGGAAACTCTGGCAGTAAAAATCCGCTACGAAACAGAGGATGAGGAAGAAGCCTCACTGCTAGATGTGCCGCTGCCTTGTATCGCCCACTGGCAGCAACGGCATTTTTTGGTGGCTTACAAAGTTACGAAGCGCCATGTTTGGGTCGCCGACCCCGCTAAGGGCCGCCTGAAGCTGAGCCGAGAGGCCTTCGAACAGAGCTGGACCAGCGAGCAAGATTATGGTATCCTGCTGCTTCTGGGGCCTACAGAAAAATTCGAGAAAGGGGATAAAACCAAGGCTACCTACCAGGGCTTCGGCTTCCTAGTTCAGTACTTCAAGCCTTACTATCGGCTGCTCGCCCAGTTGTTCCTAGGGCTCTTTCTGGGAAGTATCTTCCAACTGATCTTTCCCTTTTTAACCCAGGCCATTGTCGATGTAGGGGTGAAAAACCAAAACATCGGCTTTGTCTATCTCATCCTTATTGCTCAATTGATGTTGTTTTTGGGGCAAATGACTGTTAACATCATTCAGAATTGGATTTTACTGCACATCAGCACCCGCATTAACGTTAACCTCATCGCAGATTTTTTGGTGAAGCTTATCCGGCTGCCCATCGCTTTTTTTGATACCAAGATGATTGGCGATTTATTACAGCGCATCCAAGACCACGATCGGATTGAAAAGTTTCTTACCAATTCTACACTAACGGCTATTTTCTCCTTCGTGAACTTGCTGATTTTTAGCTTAATTCTGCTGATTTACGATCTCACTATTTTTATCGTTTTCATCTCTTTTAGCATTCTCTACATCCTCTGGGTCGTTATTTTTCTGCGTCGACGTCGGGTGATTGATTACATGCAATTCGAGCAGCAAGCAGAGAACCGCAGTGCTTTGATTGAGCTGATTCAGGGGATGCAGGAAATTAAATTGCAGAACAGCGAAAAAAAGCGGCGCTGGCAATGGACCAACATACAGGCTAAGCTATTCAAAATAAGTATCGATTCCCTGGCTATCACTCAATACCAGGATCTAGGGGCGGCTTTTATTTCCCAGCTCAAAGACATCATCATTTCCTTTATTGCGGCGAGCGCCGTCATCTCTGGTGACCTGACGCTGGGGATGATGCTGGCTGTACAATACATTATTGGACAGCTCAATGCTCCTCTCCAGCAGATGATCAATTTTGTGCGGATTGTACAGGATACGAGGATCAGTTTGGAGCGCTTGGGGGAGATTCATAGCCGGGAAGAGGAAGTCGATCAGGATAACCAAGGCCAGGCCGTACCGGCCTCCGGCGACTTGGTCATCAAAGACCTCAAATTCCGCTACAACCTCCTAGCCGACGATGTACTCGAAGACATCAATCTCATTATTCCCCAAGGCAAAGTAACGGCTATTGTCGGGGGGAGCGGCAGTGGCAAAACCACCCTGGTCAAGCTCCTACTGGGATTCTATAAACCCGTCGAAGGCAGCATCCATATGGCCGAAGTCCCGCTGGGCCAGCTCAATAAGCGAGAATGGCGGCAGAGCTGCGGAGCGGTATTACAAGACGGCTTTCTATTCTCTGACAGCATCGCCAATAATATCGCAGAAAGCGAAGATACTGTCGAGCGCACCAAGCTGCTGAAAGCGGTTAAAACAGCAAATATCCAGGACTTTATAGAATCTCTGCCCGAAGGGTATAACACCGAGATTGGCGGGCGAGGCTCCGGCCTGAGCCAGGGGCAACGGCAACGGTTGCTGATCGCCAGAGCCGTCTACAAGGACCCTCGCTACCTCTTTTTTGATGAGGCCACCAACGCACTAGACACCGAGAATGAGAAAATTATTATGCAAAACTTGGATGCCTTTTTCGAAAATAGAACCGTCGTCGTCGTCGCCCACCGTCTAAGTACCGTCAAGAATGCCGATCAAATTGTAGTGCTTAATCAAGGAAGGATTGTGGAGCTGGGCAAGCACGAAGAGTTGATCGCTGCACGAGGCTTGTACTACCAACTAGTGAAGAATCAATTAGAGTTAGGGCAATAGTAGAAATATACCGATGAACCCTGCCCAGCGCAACTTGTTATAAAAAAGAATGCGCAAGAAGCACTAGTACATGGCAAGACCTAAAAACGAAAGCTCTTTCAAAGAACAATTCTCGGCGCTGAAAAATCTGCCTCGCTTTTTCAAGATGATCTGGAAGGCCAGCCCAACGATGACTATCGGAAATGTTGCACTCCGGATCATCAAAGCCGCCATTCCGCTCATCATGTTGTATGTCGGTAAAGAGATCATCGATGAGATTATTCGCCTTATGGAAGTGCCGGAGGCAGATCGCTCTTATCTGTGGCTCATGCTCGGTATTGAATTGGGGCTGGCAATTAGCTCTGATGTGATCAATCGATGCATTACCTTGCTGGATAGCCTACTCGGCGATCTCTTTGCCAATGACACCTCCGTATCGCTGATTCGCCACGCTTCCAAACTCGACCTCTTTCAGTTTGAAGACCCCGATTTCTATGATAAACTCGACCGCGCCCGCCGCCAAACCACCGGCCGGACCGTCCTCATGGCCCAGGTCCTCACCCAATTTCAAGACATCATCACCATTCTTTTTCTCGGTATAGGGCTGGTTGCCTTTAACATCTGGCTGATCCTCATCTTGATCATCGCCGTGATTCCTTCTTTTATGGGCGAAACCCACTTCAACCAGCGCACCTACTCTCTGACGCGGAGTTGGACGCCAGAGCGCCGCGAGTTGGACTATGTTCGTTATATCGGTGCCAGCGATGAGACGGCCAAAGAGGTTAAAATTTTTGGCTTGGCCGATTTCCTGGCGCAACGCTTTGAAGTGCTGGCCGATAAATACTACAAGGCCAATAAAAAGATCATTGTCAAAAGGGCCTTCTGGGGGGCTTTGCTCTCTGGACTGGGCACCCTGGCGTATTACGGCGCCTATGTCTACATCGCCATTCAAACTATTACGGGCCTCATCACCGTCGGTACCCTCACTTTTCTGGCCGGATCATTCAACCGAATGCGGAATATGCTACAGGGCATCATGAATCGTTTTTCCCGGATCACCGAAGGAGCCTTATACTTGCAGGACCTTTTTGACTTTTTTGCTATTCAACCTCAGATCAGCGAGCGGCCGCAGGCCCATCTGGTGCCGCAGCCTATCCGCAAAGGCTTCACCTTCGAAAACGTTAGCTTTCGCTATCTCAACAGCGATCGCTGGGCCATCCGCAACCTTAGCTTCGAGCTGAACGCCGGTGAAAAGCTGGCCTTGGTCGGCGAAAATGGAGCAGGTAAGACCACCTTGGTTAAGCTGCTGGCTCGCCTCTACGAACCCACCGAGGGGCGCATCCTCCTCGATGGCATTGACCTGCGAGAGTATGCCCTCAGCGACCTGCGAAGGAACATCGGTATTATTTTTCAAGATTATATCCGCTTTCAATTCAAAGCCTCGGAGAATATTGCTATCGGAAATATTGGCTTTAAGGAGGAAATGGAAAAGATTCAAATAGCCGCCGAGAAGAGCCTGGCCGATGAAGTTATCCAGGGCTTACCAGAGCGATACGATCAGGTACTGGGTAAAGTTTTCGGTAAGGGCATAGAGCTTTCCGGAGGACAGTGGCAGAAAGTCGCCCTCGGCCGTGCCTACATGCGCGATGCCCAGCTCCTGATCCTTGACGAACCCACTTCTGCGCTGGACGCCCGCGCCGAGCACGAAGTTTTCCTGCGTTTTGCCGAGCTGATCGAGGGTAAATCTGCAGTGCTCATCTCTCATCGCTTTTCCACCGTACGCATGGCAGATCGCATATTGTTTTTGGAGAACGGAGGGCTGTTAGAATTAGGTAGCCACGAAGAACTATTGGCCAAAAATGGAAAATATGCCGAGCTTTTCAATCTGCAAGCGCAGGGCTATCTGTAAGATTTTTGAGGCGCCCGGTGTATTCCATCCAGAAAAACAGTACCACCAGGCCATATTCTATCCCCACTATCCACAAATTTTCGAAGTATTCCGCATAACTGTAATTAATGTAGGTCAGCACAATCAATCCCGACCAAAGAACGGGGAATCGGAATCGGGTGAACAAACACAGGACAATAGGCAGGCTGGCGTACCAGGGATGTACCGTCGTCGTGCAGCTCAGATAGAGGCAGATAGCAAAGAGCATCATCAGCGGCAGGCTCGACAGGTGAGGGTTTTGCTCGCGCCACGCTTTGACTAGGATATTGATGAAAACCAGGAGGGCCAGCCCCGGCCCGATGAAGGCAATAAGGTTATAGCCACTCAATTGAAACCCTACCCACCGCAGCAGATAATAAAGGCTGGCGTTGAATTCGAATTTTCTAAAGTACAGATCGAGGCTGTTGCCGAAATTGGCGAGAAAGGCACCACTGGCCAGCGGAAGAAAAAACAGCAAGAGCAGTGCTCCAACAATGATAAAGTAGCGCAGGCTTTTTTTCCATCCTAAACGCTGGATTAAAAAGGGCAGGAAGATGAGGGGCAACAGTTTGGAAGCAATTGAAAGAGCCATCGCCACAGCCGACCAGTCATAGCGTTGTCGCTGTAAGCACCATAGGGCCAGCAGGAGAAAGAAAATCATGGGACCTTCGAAATGGAGATTGCCGCAAAGTTCAATGATGATCAGAGGATTGAGGGCATAGAGAAGGACTTCCCGGGGGGGCGGGCCTTCGGATTGGGAGCGGAAGGGAGGGAGGAGGCGAACCAATAGCAACAGGCTTCCAACTTCGCAGGCAAAGACAAAGAGCTTCATCAGGATGGCACTGCCCAGGATGGAATGGGGGAAAACCCAACAGCTTAGTGCAAATACTGCTTGGCAGACAGGCGGATAGATGGTGAAATAGTTAGGGGAGTTGAGCTGATCGTACAGGTTTTGGGTGATGCCTTCGGGCATTGTCGCCTGCTCGATGTAGTAGGAAGGCAGATGATCAAAGGGATTAATGCCATTCAGTAGCAGACGGCCGTCCCAAACGAAACGATAGATGTCATCCGATAAATTAGGAATACCGAAGAGGAGGCTGGCGCGCAGTACAATGCCTAAGCCGATGAAAAACCAGCCGTCTTGCCTGGTAGCCTTTTTATAAATAAAAATATAGGCCACAAAGAATAGGGCGTACATACTGATGATGTACGGAAAATCAGATTGCTCGACCGCGTAGCCCAGCCCAATAGTCAGGCCCAGCAGTAGGGAGGAGAGGCCGTATTTGAGCGAAGTTCCCATTCGTAGAGCTGGTGTAAGTGCTTAATATTCCTGCGATTTTTGCAATTCCAGCTGTGGCGGCTTCACATCGGATTTTTTAAAGCTAATATGGCGCAGCGAGTAGTAGCAAATGGTACCAAAGCCAATCATCAGCAAGAGATGAAAAAGGATGAAGGAGGTGTTTTCTAGTTGAATACCAAGGTAAATCCCTCCCAAGAAATACAGCGCCAGTAAGCCCTCGAAGATCGTCGTCCAGGAAATTTTGGTGGCCAAATATTTGTTTTGACGGAAGCTATCACGGATGCCTTTGATATTAAACTTGGGCGTACGGACGAAGGCCGATTTCCGACCGATGTAGCCTTGTAAGACCGCAATGCTGTTGTGTAGGGATAAGCCCATAGACAGCGCCAAAAAGACGGGGAAGAGGACAATGAACTTTACGACTTTCTTCGCGTGGGAGGTCTCCTGCTGGGTTGCCTGAACATTAGCCACGTAGTAGATGGCGATGATCGAGAAAAGCCCCAGAAAGAAGAAGGCGAAGGCCGAGGTTTCTAGCCCCAGTTTATCCAGCGCAAAAAGCAGCGGGACGCTGAAGATGCCGGAGATGAAGATAAATATGAATACACCGCTGCCCAATAAGTGGCTGGTAGCGTGTAATTTTTGGCGGAAGTTGAGGTGAGAGCGCCAGATGGTGGGCAGGAGTTTACGAGCATTTTCTGCGCCTCCTTTCATCCATCGGAATTGCTGTGACTTGAGGCCGTTCATTTCGGCGGGCAGCTCGGCGGGGGAGACAAACTCTTCGATGAAGTTAATTTCCCAGCCTTTGAGTTGGGCGCGGTAGCTCAGGTCGAGGTCTTCGGTGAGGGTATCGGCCTCCCAGCCTCCGGCCTCTTCGATGGTTTGACGGCGCCAGACGCCAGCCGTACCGTTGAACTGCAGCAGGCAATTGCCCGCCTGACGGCCCTTTTGCTCCACCGTAAAATGCACATTAAGCTGCATGGCCTGCAAGCGCGTCAATACCGAATAATTCTGGTTGATGTGATCCCAACGGGTTTGGACGATCCCAACTTTTTCATTCTCAAAATAAGGAATGGTGCGCAACAGGAAATCAGGGTGGGGTAGAAAGTCGGCATCAAAAATAGCGATGAACTCCCCCTGGGCCTGCGGCATCGCCTCCTTCAAAGCCCCCGCCTTGTAGCCCTTGCGGTCCGTCCGATGGTACAATTCTATATTAAACCCCTTAGCCTTATACTCCTCCACCTTGCGCCGCGAAATCTCCACCGTCTCATCTGTAGAGTCATCCAACACCTGAATTTCGAACCGATCTTTTGGATAATGAAAAGCTGTAATATTGTCCACCAAACGATCCACGACGTACATCTCATTGAAAATAGGAAGTTGAATGGTGACAAAGGGCAGGTCATCAGAAAGGTGAGCCTTGGGAGAAGGTGCTTCCTTCTTGGCGGCGTGGTGCTTTTTGTAAAACAGCAACAGTTGAAACTGTAATAGACAGTAGGCGGTGATGTAGCTCAGCGCCAGAATGTATACCAGTATTATAAAATAAGCAAATGTTACCATCCGGTAGTCTCTTATAGTAATTTAAAAATAGTCCACAGAATCTTATGCCCGGCGAGTATCGTTCCCCGGATCGTACCCGAAACCTTTGACACACCGATTCTACGGCGATAGGTCACGGGTACCTCTGTGCACTTCAATTTATACTTGGCCGCCTTTACTTGCATCTCTACCGTCCAACCGAAATCTCGATCTCTCATGTCGATTTCAATCAGCTTGGGGTATTTAATCGCCCGGAAGGGGCCGAGATCCGTAAAGTTGTATTTGTAGAAAAAGCGGATGAGGGTCGTAGCTAGCCAGTTACCAAAAATCTGCTGCGGCATCATTGCACCCCTTTCCATATCGCCCAATGCTCTTGACCCGATGACCAGGTCGCAGTTCTCCTCAATAATCGGCTTTACCAGGTTCGGCAATTCCTCGGGATGATCCGAGTAATCGCCATCCAAAAAGACGACAATATCGGGTTGCTCCTCAATGGGCTTGGCGCGCAGGTGCGCTATTCCTTTCAAACAGGCGTTCCCATAACCAGAGATGGGCTCATCTACTACTGTGGCTCCTCCTGCAATGGCGACCTCGCGGGTGCGGTCTGTACTTCCATTATTGCAAACAATTACTTCTCTCACCCAGCTCGAAGGTATATCTGCCAATACTCTGCCTATGGAGTCTTCTTCATTATATGCCGGAATAATCAGATCAATACTAGGTTTTGGCATTTTACAAAAGTAGCATAAAATTGTACAATTATAATGTATTGGCTAAGACAATCGGGCCGATGAATCAGGGCTTTCGCCCGAGAGCGGACTTCTGTCTAATTTTTTGGGTAGAAAATGTAAACAATCGGCTAAGAAAGCGTTATTACTACAGGCATTACCTGCCGATCATTTAAATCCTTACTTTTGCAGCGAAATTATCTTGTCATGAAACGATTTCTGCTTTTCGCCATCTGTTGCTGTGGCCTCTTTCTGTATAACGCCTGTACACCTGACGACAACTTTATTACAGATAGCAATGCCAAGCTGGATTTTTCAGTAGACACCCTGCGTTTTGATACTGTTTTCTCCCAAATTGGCTCCGCCACCCGTATCCTGAAGATTTACAACCGGAATAATCGCCCCATCAAAATTGATAAGATTATGGTGCAGGGCGGTAGCAATTCTATGTTTCGCCTCAATATTGATGGTGATCCAGGCTCGGAGGCCGAAGAGGTAAAAATTCCGGCCAATGATAGCCTCTATATTTTTGGAGAGGTAACGGTTGACCCCGATCAGCCGCTGTCGATTAGCCCCTATGTGGTGGAAGATGAGTTGATTTTTATAACCAATGGCAATACGCAAACGGTGTTGTTGGAGGCCTGGGGGCAAAATGCCAACTACCTGCCGAGCCGCTTCGGCGGCGGTGGGGCCGCGCTTTTCAGCTGTAATTTGCAGGAAGAGACCTGGGATGACCCCAAGCCCTACGTGATTTACGGGATATTGGTGATTGATGAATGTACGGTTCGCCTGCCCGCAGGTACTCGGATTTATGTACACGGCGGAATTGGAACTTCCACGGTCATCGATACTAGCGGCAATCCTGTACGGCAGCGCTACTCGGATGGTCGAATCGTCATTGGGCCGCAGGGCCGTCTGCTGGCCGAAGGAACGGCCGAAGACTCTGTCGTCATTCAGGGCGATCGGCTAGAGCCAAGTTTTGATGACATCGAAGGGCAGTGGTTCGGTATTATCATCAGCGCGGGCAGCCGAGGCAATCGCTTTGAATATACTACCATCAAAAATGCCATCATCGGTGTCGCTGCCGACTCTGCCTCTAGTTTGGTGATGAAACAAACCCAGATTTTCAATACCTCTTCGAACGCGGTGTTGGGCATCCGCTCGACGATTACCGCCGAGAATTGCTTGTTTTATAATAATGCCGCTGGCGCTGTACGCTTCACTTACGGCGGAGACTACCAATTTGACTTTTGTACCCTGGCTAGCTATGGCGTCGACGCTTCCGCGCTCAGTATGAGCAACTCGCTTTGTCTCAACGCCCCGGTATGCAGCCAATACCGCCCTTACCGGCTCAACGCTGACTTCCGCAATTCCATCATCTTCGGCTCCCGTCGCGACGAGATTCTAATCTCTCAGGTGCCGGAGGCTGCAATGAATTACAATTTCTCCCATTGCATCGTTCGCGTCGAGGACCTGCTGGACGAAAATGCTTTTCCCAACTTTTTTGACAACTGTAATCCCTGCAACAACGCCAGCCGCGACGATAAACTCTTCCTTGATGTTAGCGAAGCGGATTATCACCTAGATACCTTATCTATTGCTGAAGAAATGGCGGTGCCTCTACCGGGCATTACCATCGACCTGGATGCTCAGACGCGCGATGGCAGCCAGCCCGATATTGGTTGTTTTGAGTTTGCGAATTAGGCAAAATCGCTCCTATAACTTTCTCAGCCCCCAAGTCCGCTATTTTGGATTTCCTCCGACTACGCCTTCAGCATCTCCCGAGCAGATTGGCTGAGCGCCCTAAAGTCACTGTGGAGTATTGTTTGGAAGATCGTACTGATCCCCATTGCACTGTTTCTTGTACTCTTTGGCCTGGTTCTATTGGGCTTTTTCATCTGGTCCAAAGTCTGGCAGTGGCGTCGCTGCCGCAATCCGATGCAGCACTGAGCCCGCTTATTAATGCACCACCACCTTGCTGATCGCCGTCCCTGCTTCCGTCTGTAAGCGTACGAAGTAGCTGCCCGCTGGATAGCTATTGGCAAAGAAGAAATACTTCGATTCGCCCTTCGGGATCATGCCTTCATGGATAAGCTCCACTTCCTGTCCCAGCATATTGACCAGGGAAATTCTGGCATTCAAGGGGCGGCTAGATGATAGTGGGATGCAGGTGATGGCATTAGCGGGGTTGGGGAAGACCTGGCCGAGTTGGGCAAGGTCTTGAGCCAAAGGCCGGGTGCTGGTTACATCGCCCTCTACTTCGAATTGCCAGTAGCCCTCCGGGGCCGGCATTGGGCGGACCTGCTTTTTGCCAGATACGGCCTCCGCCTCTACATAATACTGGATGCGAGTGCCTACGGGCTGCCCGGGAATGTCCGCCGTCCAATTGAAGTTGTCGGGATCAGCTTGCCGCATAGGTACGGATTCGAAGACCGTACCGACGTCATTGCGGTAGAACAGGGTAGCGGATTGGATGCCGGAGGCGTGGCGCAGGTAGGCGTTGACGGAATAATCATCGGTGCTTTCTGTATTGCGCAGGGCTTGGTGAGAGATCAGCAGCGGATCGTCGGCGCCGACGGCCTTGGTAATGCAGTGCAGGGCTCCACTGGCTGGGATGATGTCATTGCAATCAATGCCTACCACCTTATAGCCGGGCAGGGCCTCGCGGTAAATACGCAGTGCAGTGGTATCGTAGCGTTCTTCATAAATTGGAACCAGAAGGGTTTTGTTGACAAAAACGGCGTTAGTGAAGGTCCGGTAATGCCCGTTGCCGTCAGGATAGCGATCGAAGGCATCGGGAGGCATTTGCACGCGAATCAGCTTGTAAGGCGTGCCGAACACGGAGGGGAAGTTGCTGAGCAGATATTGTAGGTTGGCTTCAATCTGCGGGCCATCGGCGACACCGTCGGGGTATTCTCCTACAATCAAAGTCTCTTCATCCAGCAATTTCATATGCATATCGATATGATGGATCAAATCGTAGGGCAGCTCCTCCATTTTTGGATAGCGGGTAATGCCCATAAAATCGGCCATCAACTGGTCGATCTGCATTTCGTTTTTGTTGGTAATATTGAAAAAACCGCTGGGGCTGTTCTCTTCCAAAATCAATCTGGACGAAAAGCCCGTACCAAAGCCATCCGACATGAAATTTCCGCCGGTATGCACCAGATCATTAGGGGCTGCTGTCGTCGCATAGAGCGGGATGCCTTTGAGTTCGGCAACCGATTCTGGCACTAGATCATCCTGAAAACGCGGGCGATTATAAATCCAGTCGACCAGCAGCAGCGAATCCAGGTCCTCGGAGTATACGGTGTTGCCGCCGTAATCCCGCATCCATACACTGTTAAAGCTCCTCACCAACAAGGTCACATTGTCCATGCTGACGCCACCGCTGGTCAGGTAGTTGCGCACCTGGGCTTGATTGCTACAGACGATGATGACTTCACATTCTTCGCGGGCGTTGCGGACGATTTCGCGGAGGATGGCGGGGTAGCCTGTCCAGGCAATGACGAGTGACTGGATTTCTTCCCACTCCGCCATTGTCCTCACCGGGAAGGGGGGAGGGGTATCGATGCCGCGGCTAGCGGCCGGCCGGGATTGGAGGTAGTCGTCCATTCTTTCCAATTCCTCGGGCGTGAAGCCTTTGGGCAGTGGGGGATCGGGTTGAGCGTGGAGAATAGACAGGCTAAGTAGGGCCAGGATAAGGCTAAAGTATATTGGTTTCATACTGATTAGATATGATTTCAAGATACCAAGCTTTTGTGAACCCGCAAAAAGGAGGCCTGCGCTTTGTCCCGAATTTGACGAAACCAGGGATTAAGTCTTAGCCGATTTTATCTTTACGGTCATTAGAATTAGGATACCCACCAGAAAAAAAGCAGACAGCGCCAGTACGCTGTTGCGCATTCCGCCGGTTAGCAGTTCGATAAAGCCAAAGCTGAAGGTGCCAAGAACGATGGCCAGTTTTTCTAAAACATCATAAAAGCTAAAGTAAGAGGTGGTATCATCGGTATTGGCGGGCAATAGCTTGGAGTAGGTAGAACGCGAAAGGGACTGGACACCGCCCATCACTAGCCCAACGAGCGCCGCAATGACGTAAAATTGGCCTTTTCCAGTAACAAAATAGGCCATAATGCAAATGCTGATCCAGATTACCAGCATACTGATCAAAGAGTTTTTGTTGCCCCATTTTCCCGAAATGATGGCGAAAATGTAAGCACCGAAGATGGCGACCAGTTGTAGGATCAAGATGGTAACGATTAGCTCCGAAGCTTCGAAGGCCAGCTCGTCAGTAGCAAAGGTAGAGGCCAGAAAGATGACGGTTTGTGCGCCTGCACTGTAGCAGAAAAAGGCGATCAAAAAGCGCTTGGTATTGCCTTGTTGTTTGAGGGCACGCCATACTTTTTGCAGCTCCTCGTATCCTTTAGCAATCAGGTTGCCCTGCGAATCATCTTTGACATCCCGAGGCATTCGATTGAAGGTGATTTGAGAAAAACCAATCCACCAAAGGCCCACGAGGATGAAAGAAAGGCGGATGGGAAAACTATCTGGATTGAACAATGGGGTGGCAATCCACCCCTCTTCCCCCATCCCTAACCACTGAGGATTTTGGATCAGCGCCAGGCAAACGAGCAGCAGCAGAACGCTACCTACGTAGCCAAAGCCAAAGCCTCGGGCGCTGACCTTATCGAGCTGGTCTTCGGAGGCGATGAGGGGGAGGTAGGAGTTGTAAAAAACTTGCCCGCCCGCGAAGCCGATGATGGCTAGCATAGAGCCCAACAGCCCGATCCATAGATCATCGTGATCCAGGAAAAAGAAAAGACCGATGCAGGCCATAGCCCCCAGGGTGGTAAACCAACGCATGAACGTCAGTCGTTTACCGCCGTAATCCGCAATACCGGAGAGCAAGGGTAGGCTGAGGGCAATGACCACGTAGGCAAAAGAGATGGAGTAGGAGAACAGGGCACTATCGGTGATTTCTATCCCCAGGAAGATGAACTCATTCTCTACAATAGTATTAAAATAAATAGGAAAAATGGCGGCGGTGATGACCAGCGCGTAAGCAGAGTTGGCCCAGTCGAACATAGCCCAGCCATTGATGATGCGCTTATCATTGATGGGGTAAACATTGGTCGTATTACTCATAAGGGGACAGTTATGTGGAGCGTGTGTTCTGTTGAAAGATCATAGATTATTGCTCAAGATAAACAAATTGTCGGGGGCAATGTGCTTTTATTTGAACTAATAAAACGTAAATTGTAGCAGTTATGAATATTGCTATTCTATCCCGAGGACCAGGCCTCTATTCTACCCAAAGCCTGTTGATCGCCGGACAACGACGAGGCCATCGGATGTACCTGATTGATTATATGGATTGTAGTTTGGTGTTGGAAGGCAATCGACCGAGGGTCTATTACAAAGAGGAGCGATTGGGCCGGATAGATGCGATTATCCCGCGCATTGGGGCCTCCGGCACCTTTTACGGCGCCTCCGTCATCAAACACTTCGAAATGATGGGCGTCTACACCACCCTGCCTTCGGAACCCCTGCTGCGCGCCCGCAATAAACTGCGCAGCCTCCAACTGCTCTCTCGCTCGCCCCACATTCAATTCCCCAAAACCGTCTTCGGCCATTTCAACCAAAATGTAGACTTCCTCCTCGACTCCGTCGGCGGTATCCCCGTGGTCATCAAACTCCTCAGAGGTACCCACGGCCTAGGTGTCATCCTGGCCAAAAATCGCAGCACCGCCGAATCGGTTATCGAATCTTTCCAGAAACTAAAAGAACGAATTATCGTTCAAGAATTTATACAAGAGTCGGCGGGCGAAGACATCCGAGCCCTGGTGGTGGGGGGAGAGATCGTCGCTGCTATGAAGCGCAAGGCGCGGCCCGGCGAATTTCGCTCCAACCTGCATCGCGGTGGTAGCTCTATACACATCAAATTGACCTCAGCGGAGATCAATTCCGCACTAGAAGCTGTACGCCTCCTGGGCATCCGCGTCGCTGGTGTTGATATGTTGCAATCCAATCGCGGCCCGCTCCTCCTCGAAGTCAACCCTTCGCCGGGCCTAGAGGGCATCGAGACGACGACCAAAGTAGATGTCGCCGGCAAAATCATTGAATTAATCGAACGGCAAGCGGGCCAATGACCCCTCGCAGAAAAGAAATCCTGATCGCTACATGAAGAAGACCTACGCTCATAAAGACATCATCATCAACAAGAAAAAGGTGGAGCCCGGACAGGAGGAATTGATCAAATTCAATATCGCCCGCCTGCCCTCTGGGACCATCATCAACCTCCAGGCTCATGTCTACCGCAGCGAGCAGCCTGGCCCCTGCATGCTGGTGCTAGGCGGCGTCCATGGCGACGAAATCAACGGCGTGGAAATCGTCCGCCGAGCCATCGAAACGGAGTGGTTTTCGCAGCTGCAATGCGGTTCTGTTATTGCTATTCCGCTGCTCAATATCTACGGATTTATTAATTTCTCTCGCGATGCGGCGGAGGGTAAGGATGTCAATCGTAGTTTTCCGGGTAACCGGCGAGGATCGCTGGCCTCCCGCGTTGCCTATACGGTGACCAAGGAGATTCTGCCCCTTATCGATTTTGGCGTTGATTTCCATACTGGCGGGAGCAGCCGTTACAACTATCCACAGATTCGCTTCTCGATCGGCGATCCGCAGGCGGAGGAGCTGGCGCGACTCTTTGCGGCGCCCTACCTCATTCGCAAGGCCAGTCTGGCCAACAGCCTGCGCCGGATTGCAATGGACAAAGGCAAGCCCATCATTGTTTATGAGGGCGGAGAATCGCTGCGCTATGATGGCTTTTCGATCACCAAGGGGCTGGCGGGTCTACAGCGGCTGTTGCAGGTGCATGAGATGATTCCGGGGACGCCGGCGGAGCCAGAACGGATGGTGATGATTAACAAGACCAGTTGGGTGCGTGCAGCGCAGGCGGGGCTATTCATTTGGACCCAGCAATCTGGAGCAAGAGTGAGCAAGGGGGAGCCACTGGGCTACCTCAACGATCCACACGGCAGCGCGGAGATTCCTGTGCTGGCTAGCCGCGATGGGTACATCATTGGGCACAATAATGCGCCGGTCGTTAGCGCCGGAGATGCCCTTTTTCACATTGGTTATAAGACCGAAGCAATCGATTAGATTTCTGCCCGCAACACTTCTAAAGGAGGCCTATTGACCACAGAGCGGCTGTTAAACAGGCCAATCAAAACAGTCAGTGAGGTGATGCTCAACAGTACGACGAAGGGCGGCCATAAATCGGGCTGAAAAGGAATGTTAAAGCTGAAATAAGCCAGGAGCCAACTGCCGATTACCGAAAGTAAGATGCCCGTAAGCGTAGCTAGGCTGCCAAGGAAGAAATACTCCAAGGCATTGATCCAGAGAATTTGTTTGCGGTTGGCCCCAATGGTTCGCAGCAGCACGCTTTCTCGAACCCGCTGAAACTTGCTGAGTACAACCGAACTGATCAGCACCAGCAATCCGGTTAAGACACTGAACAAGGCCATAAAGCGAATGACAAAGGAAACCTTACTCAAGATTTCATCTACCGATTTCAGAATCTGACCCAAATCAATCACCGATACATTGGGAAACGCTCGAACCAATTCCCGTTGATAAGCCGCTGATTGTTCGATTGAATTGACTCGGGAAACAATGACATTAAATTGCGGGGCATTTTCCAAAATTCCACTCGGAAAGACCACAAAAAAGTTGGTTTGCACCCGATCCCATTTGATTTCTCGAATGCTACCCACCACCGTCTCAATCAAGGCCCCCTGTACATTAAAGGTCAATTTGGTCCCGACCTCGGCATTCATATCTTCCGCGATATTTTCATCTAGAGAAACGAAGATGGTATCGCCACGATTTGCTTTATCCATATGCCATTGTCCCTCTTTGATGCTTTCTGTTTCGATCAAAGTATCCCGGTAGGTGACCCGATACTCGCGGTTGTAGACCCAGCGTCGAACGTTGGAAGTCGTATCTTTAAGCCGCTGCACTTTGGTCATCCCATCGATATTATCCAATCGCATCGTAACGATGGGAACCTGTTGCAGCACTGGTAAATCATGCTTTTTGGTCAGCTCCGCTACGGCCTGTTTTTGAGAAGGTTGAATGTCAAAAAGGATGATATTGGGCTGATCGCCACTGCCGGAGAGTTCGACTTGGTTGAGCAGGAGTCCTTGCACAAAGAAGAGGGTAGAGATCAGCGTGGTGCCCAGTCCAATGGTGACCATGAGGATGAGGGTTTGGTTGTTGGGGCGGTAGAGGTTGGCAATGCTTTGCCGCCAGACGTAGCTCCATTGGGTGGGGAAAAATTTGCGTACTGCCCAGGTCAGCAAGCGGGCGACGCCAGCCAGCAAGAGCAGCGCGATCGCCAGCGAGATAGGGAAGCTGATGGCCTGAAGGCCGCCCCCTGTTTGAAAAAAGCTGAACCCTGCTACAAAAAAGAAAATCAACAGGTAGACCAGCCAACGCAGCCGATCCGGCTTACCGCCTTCATTGTCCATACTGGCCCGCAAACTGCGCAGCGGCGATATTTTACGAATGCTCAACAGCGGTAATAAGGCAAAAAGTAGCGTAATGAACACCCCGGTGATGACGCCTTGTGTAACTGCCGTGAGAGACACATCAGCACTTACATTTTGTAGCGGCAGAAAATCCTTCAGTACGGCGGGTAGCAAGAGCTGGAGGCCACTTCCCAACAGTGCACCAACCACCGAACCAATAATGCTGAGCATTAGTATTTGTAGCAAAAAAATCAAAAAGGCCTGCCGGCCGCTGGCCCCGATGCAACGCAGTACGGCAACGGTATTGAGCTTGTCTTTGATGTAAATGTGCACTGCACTAGCTACGCCGATACAGCCCAGCAAGAGGGCGATGAAACCGACTAGGTTGAGAAAGGTATTCATGTCAGAGAAGGCTTCACTAAGGTCTTCCTTGCGGCCTTCTACTGTCTCATAGCCGTGCGAAGCGGCTTGCAGGCGTGGTTTGATGGTCTTGACCAGCTCGGGAATATCAACGCTTTCTGCCAGCTTGAAGTATTGCTGGTAGAATACGCGGCTGCCGGGCTGGATCAGCTCAGTGGCTTCCAGGTACTGCATGGGGATGTAGATGGCTGGGGCGAAGGAGGAGGAAATGCCGGCGCGGCCCGGTGCGGCGTTGAGGGTCCCTTCGATGGTGAAGGCCTGCTGGCCAACGCGGACAGTATCGCCTAGTTGGAGGGCGAATTGGAGCATCAGGGTGCGATCGACGAGGACGCGGGGGCCTTCGCGGAAGCTGAGGTAGGCCGTCTCAGGGGTGGTGCTGATCTTGCCGTAAAAAGGATAGTCCCCTTCGAGGGCCCGAATTTCGGAGAGGCGGGTATCGCCGGTGCGGGGGAAGAGGGCCATGGAGACGAGGTAGCGGGAGCGGGCCTGCTCGCCGCCAATGGAGTCGAAGAGCTGCCGTAGGCTGTCGGGTGCAGGCAGGTTGCTGCTGATGGACAGGTCGGCCCCCAATAGCGTCCGGGCTTCCGACTCGATGTCTTTTTGCAGGTTTTCACTAAAAGAATTAATGGCGACGAGCGCAGCGATCCCCAGAATGATGGAAGAAATGAAAAGCAGTAGGCGGCCACGGCTGCGGCGGCTGTCCCGCCAGGCCATTTTCAGGAGCCATTTGAAGTTGTTCGAAGCCATTAAAAAATATTCTATCTTTGGAATGATCCAAAGCCTCGCTAAAATTATTTTATCTATACAAGACAAGAATAAGACAATCTATGAATCGCTTTGTTTTTATAGTCCTCTCCTTTCTGCTGAACAGTGCCTTTCTATCGGCCCAATCGACTTTACAAAAGGCGCTCGATGCCTTTGCCGATTCCAAGCCCATGAAGCACGCCGGAGTAAGTGTAAGTGTCATCGATGTGGAAAGTGGAAAATTGCTCGCAGCAGTGTATCCGCACCGCAGTTTGGTACCGGCTTCCTCGCTTAAGGTGGTGACAACGGCTACGGCACTGAGCATTCTGGGGAAAGATTTTCAATTCAAAACAGAGCTGCAATACCAAGGGCAAATCGAGGCGGACGGCACCCTCAAGGGCAACCTCATTATCAAGGGCTACGGCGATCCGACCTTGGGGACCGACCACTATAATGATCCGCCGGACTTGCAGCAGCTGATGCGATTGTTTATCGAGGCTATCCAAAAGCAGGGTATTCGGAGGATCGAAGGGCGCGTTATCGCCGATGCCTCTTTCTTTGATACGGCGGTGAACGGGAGGGCTTGGTTGTGGGAAGACTTGGGCAACTACTACGCCTCGGGGGCCTGGGGCCTCAATATCCACGATAATCGCTATTTCATCGATTTTCAACAAAGCCCCAACCTCAACACCATCCCCAAAATCGTCCGCACCGAACCGGCTATTCCCAACCTACAGCTGATCAACGAAGTCCGCTCCGCGGCGGCCAACTCGGGCGATAATGCCTATATCTACGGCGCTCCCTATTCTTACATCCGATTTGTGCGGGGAACGATTCCCGTTGGCAAGAAACGCTTTACCATCAAAGGCTCCATCCCCGATCCTCCCTTCTTTGCCGCCCACTACCTGAGCGAGGCCCTAGCCACTGCCGGGATTGCTTGCACCGAGCCGCCGACCTCCCTATTTGAATGGGAGCAAAACGGGCAGTCGCTGGCGGGTTCTCCAACTACCTTTTATACCCAGCAGTCCCCCCAATTATCCAATATCGTTGTAGAAACGAACCATAAGAGCATCAATTTGTATTGTGAAAGTATGCTGAAATGGCTGGCCGTGCAGCAAGGTAAGGGGAATAGTACAGCGGCGGGGATAGAGACAGTGCTGGCCCATTGGTCGGAGCTGGGGGTAGACACCGAGGGCTTTTTTTTGGAAGATGGAAGTGGGCTGTCGCTGCGCAATTCGGTGTCCAGTTATCATCTGGCGCGCATCATGCAGCTCATCGCTCGGGATGAGGCGCTGTACAAAACATTCAGCCCCTCGCTGCCGCTGGCCGGCCGGTCGGGTTCACTCAAGCGCATGTTGCGGGGGACGGCTGCCGAGGGCGTCCTGCGGGCGAAGAGCGGCGGAATGCAGCGGGTGCGCTCCTACACGGGCTACGCCCGCTCTAAAGCGGGTCGGCTGCTGGCTTTTTCGATGATCGCTAACAACTTTACCGGTGCTAGTAGCGATGTTCGGCGGCAAATGGAAAAGCTGATGATAGCAATGAGTCAGTGAAGCAAAGGAACTGATTACCAATTTGTGCGTGTTTCCATGATATAGTGAATCACAACTTGAATAAAATAAATAGAATCCTTTACTTTTGCGAAAATCATATTACCAAATGACGACGAAACTTCTCCCGTTGATTTTTGTACTGAGCATTTTACTCCTCACCCTTGGCACTTCCTGCGAAGATAACCTGGGAGAGGGGCAAAGAAGCACCGTTAAAACAAGCCATGATTACGATAAGACATCTTCTCCAGGTGCCAATGCTTCTAGCGATAATGCTGCAAACAATACCCTCCCCAATATTGACATCCGAGATATTTGGCAACGCCCGGAGCTGGTCCTCAACAGCTTGGGAGATTTAGAAGGGAAAGTAGTGGCGGATATTGGGGCCGGCCCCTACGGCTACTTCTCCCTGCGCATTGCCCGGGATACCAAAGCCAAAAAAGTGATCGCCATCGATATTGATCAAGATGCTCTGGGCTTTATCGATAACGCTCGCCGGGCCCTACTCCCCGAGAATGCCCAAAATCGCCTTGAAACCCGCCTCGTCAGCCCCTCCGATCCACAACTAAAAAACAACGAAGCGGACATCGTACTCATCGTAAATACCGTTGTGCACATCGAAGATCGTATCCAATACCTAAAAAATCTGAAAACGGGCCTCGCCCCCGGCGGCCGACTAGTCATCATCGACTATAAAAAGAAAAGCAACCCTATGGGGCTGCCCATCGATATGTTTATCGCGCTAGGAGAGGTCGAAGCAGACCTGCGGGCCGCTGGCTATCAATTGGAAACTTCAGACGACACTACGCTTGAATTCCAGTACATCATTACGGCTACAGCGGCGGGATAGTCCCCAGTTTAGTGTACGACTTCCGTTGCTTTCAAGACTAACTTTTCTCGCTCTGGCCCGGTAGAAATCATACTCACCGGCACCTCTAATTGCTCTTCTAGCGAAGTAATGTAATGCTGGATTTGTTCTGGCATATTCTCGTAGCTGCTCACCTCCTCCAAATCCTGTGACCAGCCGGGATAGCTGCGGTAAACAGGGTCGACTGCTACATTGCAAAGGTCGTAAGGGAGCTGTTTGGACTCCTGGCCCTGGTAGCGATAGTGGGTCGCTGCTTGTAGGGTTTCGAGTTTATTGAGGACATCGATCTTGGTGATGACCAGCTGGGTGACGCCATTGAGCATGATGGTGTAGCGCAGTTGGGGCAGGTCAATCCAGCCACAGCGGCGGGGCCGCCCGGTGGTTGCACCGAACTCGTGGCCTTCCTTACGGAGGAATTCGCCGGTTTCGTCATGCAGCTCAGTGGGGAAGGGGCCACCGCCGACGCGGGTGCAGTAGGCTTTGGTAATGCCGATGACTTCGCCGATTTGGCTGGGGGCGATGCCGAGGCCATTGCAGACGCCGGAAGAGATGGTGTTAGAAGAGGTCACAAAGGGGTAGGTCCCGAAGTCGATGTCGAGCATTGACCCTTGGGCGCCTTCAGCCAGTATGCGCTTGCCGTTCTGGAGGGCTTCGTTGATAAAGTATTCGCCGTCGACGTGCTTGAGGCCTCGTAGGCTTTCTAGGCTAGCGAACCACTTTTCTTCCTCGGCTGCCAGATCGAACTCGAAGGGTGGATAGAGCTTGATGATGCCCATGTGCTTGGTTTTCAGCGCCTCATACTGCTCGCGGAAATTGGGCATCATGATGTCGCCGACCCGTAGGCCGTTGCGCCCGGTTTTGTCCATGTAGGTGGGGCCAATCCCTTTGAGGGTGGAGCCGATCTTGGCTTTGCCTTTGGCTGCTTCGGTGGCCGCGTCAATATATCGATGAGTGGGCAGAATGAGGTGGGCCTTGCGAGCCACCATTAGGCGTCCAGCATAGTCGACCTCAAAGTTGTCCAGTTTCTTTAGTTCCTTTTCTAATGTAATAGGGTCAATGACGACGCCATTGCCAATGAGATTGAGTTGTTTTTCGCGGAAGATGCCAGAGGGCACGGTATGCAAAACGAATGTATTTCCGCCAAATTTAAGGGTATGCCCGGCGTTGGGGCCGCCCTGGAATCGGGCTATGATGTGGTACTGATCAGCGAGGTAATCGACAATTTTTCCCTTCCCTTCGTCTCCCCATTGGAGGCCTAAGATGACGTCTACAGCCATTATGTGTGTAATTTTTGGTTCAGTATTCCTTAGAATTATTCAAACCGTAAAAATACAAAAAAACGTAGACAATTCAAGCTGCGATTCACTGTTAGAAGATTCACAGCATCAGATATTTGAATCACCACCTCGTGGTTCACAAAATCCTCCTTAGTGAATCTCGTTCATTGCAACTTGGGATAGATAATTACCGTGCTCGAAGGAATTAGTTGCTGTTGAAAACCCGTATAGCGTCCTCGACAGTTGGGCGGAGGGTGAACATGGTGCGCAGTTTGGTGATTTCCAGTAAATTAAGGACTTGCTCGGAGGCATTGGCTACAGCTACGTCACCACCGGAGTTTCTGGATTTGGTCATAATGGAGATCATAAAATTGAGCCCGACGCTGTTCATAAAATCCAGATTAGAAAGGTCGACGATGAATTTGTTGAGGCCGCGTTCGATGCGCGATTCTACATCATTGAGAATGATTCTATTATCAAATTCGTTGTAGAGGGTGCTGACTTCCAGTACCTGAATACTCTTTAATTCGGATATGTTGTAAGCCATGGGATATTCATTTTGTTTGGTGTGTGGATTTATCTAAAAGCTTCCACTACAAAAAACTTACCAAAAAAGAATAATATGTAGGATAGTGCTTGGTCTACTTGTCCGGGTCGCTAGAGCCAGAGCATTGTCCTCCCTGGCATTCTCCGTACAGATTCAAGGAGTGATGAGTGATGTTGAAATCCAGTAGTTCCCCCATCATGTTTTTGATTTGTTGAACACGGGGATCGCAAAATTCTAGTACTTTTCCGCAATTGACGCAAATGAGGTGATCGTGTTGTTTGTAACCGTAGGATTTTTCGTATTGGGCCAGGTTTTTCCCAAATTGGTGCTTTTTTACCAAATCACAATTGACCAGCAGTTCCAGTGTATTGTACACTGTAGCCCGACTCACCCGGTAGTTCTGATTTTTCATGTGAATATACAGGGCCTCCGCATCAAAGTGATCGTTGCGTCTGTATATTTCTTCCAGTATGGCGAAGCGCTCAGGCGTTTTGCGAAAGCCATTCTTTTCGAGATGGCCCGAAAAAATAGTGATGACTTCTTTGATGACATGGTCTAAATTCTTCTGAGTGGCCATAGATTGTGTTTAAATCGACAAATATAAAGAAACTTATTGCTTTTCAATTATCAATACGGGTAACAGATGAGATGCCATCTAGGTTTTGTAAACCGCGAATCGCCAAATTAAGCTGATCCTTATTTTGCACGACTAGGCTGATGCGCCCCTCGAAATAGCCCTCATTTCCATCGATGTAGAAAGAGCGAATGTTAAGGCCCAAATCGCTGGAGATATTATGGGATAGCTTTTCAATAACGCCCGGGCCACTATCGACACCGATGATCTTAAGCACAGCAACGAAGGAGCTGCGTCCAGTATTACGCCACTCTGCCTTCATAATCCGATAGCCGAAATTGGCCATGAGATTAGTGGCATTGGGGCAGGTCGTACGGTGGATTTTCATGCCTGCGGTGGCCGATACATAGGCAAAGACATCATCGCCGGGTACTGGCTTACAGCAGTTGGCGAAGGTGTAATCGTACTGATCTTTATGCTGGCCGTTGATCACCAGCTGAGGCTTGAGGTCGGTCTTCTTACGCGGCCGGGCCGGCGTAGGATTCTGTGCCTCCTGTACATCGGTAGCCGGCTCCGATGCTGCCAGCACCAGCTTAGGCCCTTCGGTCTTGAAATTGCGCAGTTCTTGTAGGTTAATTTCTTCCATAGCAATAGCGTAGTGGAGGTCAACGTGGGACTTAAAACCGAAGTAGCGCACCAGCATTTCGATATTTTCATCGTAGTTAGCCTTCATATTGCGCAGTTTACGCTGTAGTGCTTCCTTGCCAAACTCGCCCTGCTTGCGGCGCTCCTCCTTCATCGAAGAGCGGATTTTAGCGCGCGCCTTACCCGTAACCACCATTTTCAGCCAACTTTCACTGGGCTTTTGTCCCTTATTGGTGGTGACAAAGACCTGGTCGCCATTCTGCAATTTGTAGCCCATCGGCACCAACTTGTTATTGACTTTGATGGCGGTACAGTGGTAGCCTACATCCGAGTGGATGCTAAAGGCAAAGTCTAGCGCGGTAGCTCCCTTGGGCAGAATTTTCATATCTCCTTTTGGCGTGTAGACATAAACCTCTTCGTTGAAAAGGTTGGTTTTGAAGTCATTGAGGAACTCAATGGCGTCGCTATCGTTGTTTTCGAGAATATCCCGCACATTGTCCAGCCAGCTCTCATAGACATTAGCCTTGTTGGGTTTTGGGGAAGCATCGCTGACTTTCTTGTATTTCCAGTGGGCGGCGAAGCCTCGCTCGGCAATGTCATCCATGCGCTCACTGCGAATCTGCACTTCGACGTAGCGGCCCTTCGGACCAATGACCGTGGTGTGCAAAGACTCGTAACCATTAGACTTTGGTGTAGTGATCCAATCCTTGAGCCGTTCAGGGATAGGTAGATGGACATCGGTGACAATGGAATAAATCTGCCAGCAGACTTGTTTTTCCTTGCTCGGTGGGCATTCGACGATGATTCTGACGGCAAATAGATCGTAGATTTCTTCAAAGGGCACCTGCTTGGTCTTGATTTTATTCCAGATGGAGTAGATAGACTTGGGGCGGCCGGTGATGCGATAGGGAAAGGATATTTCGGTCAGGGCCTGGGTCAGTGGTTTGATGAACTCATTGACGTAGGCCGTTCGTTCTCTCTTGGTTTCCTGCAATTTGAGGGCGATGGACTGGTAGGTCGCCGGATCGGTGATTTTCATGCACAGGTCCTGGAACTCGGTTTTGATGTTGTATAGACCGAGGCGGTGGGCCAGTGGGGCGTAGATATAGGTCGTTTCGGCCGCAATTTTAAGCTGCTTGTGTCGGGGCATTGCTCCAAGGGTGCGCATATTGTGGAGCCGATCCGCCATTTTGATCAATACTACCCTTACATCCTCGACCAATGTTCGGAGCACCTTCTTGAAATTCTCCGCCTGCGGGCTAGTGACATTGTAGAGCCCATCCAGTTTGGTCAAGCCATTGACCATCATGGCGATCTTTTTGCCAAACTTTTGATCAATTTCCAACAGCGTTACATCAGTATCTTCGACAACATCGTGGAGTAGGGCACTGACGACGGCGGTGGGGCCCAGGCCAATTTCCTCGGCGCAGATGCGCGCCACCTCGATGGGATGCAGGATGTAAGGCTCGCCAGACTTGCGGCGCTGCTTGCTGTGAGCTTTGACGGCGAGTTCATAGGCCATACGAATATTCTTCCGATCAGTAGCATCCATTTTGGATTTGATCGAGCGGAGTAGGGTGCGATAGGCCCCTTGTATCAGCTTTTTCTCTTCTGCGATATTGGTCTTGACTTCCTGCATGTTTTCAACAGTTCCGTGGCTGTATCTGGACTCGTTTCCAGGTAGATTGTTTTTTCTATAACTTAAATTATCAATTTAAGCGTTAAAAATCAATTTGTAAGGGAGTAAAAATAGCTTTTCGACATTAAATGAAGAAACCCAGTGGACACAAAATGGTTCTGGTCTCTACAAGTGCTGATTAAGGGGTGCGGAATTAAATTTTTGTAAAGTGAACTCCTTTTTTTAATTAAAAAGGTTATATCTTTGCATCGCTTTTGTAAAGACTAGACTTTGGCATTTACTGAAATTTTACTTTTTGCAGGAACAAACAGCAACTTTTCCTTAAATCAGCCAAATGCGGGTGTGGTGAAATTGGTAGACACGCTAGACTTAGGATCTAGTGCCGCGAGGCGTGGGGGTTCGAGTCCCTCCATCCGCACTTTACTTTTTCAAGCTTCGTATTCCTATTAACTTAAACGACCTTTAAAGCGTATGCCAAAGATTGTCAGAGAAGACGTCGACGCGTTGAATGCAGTGCTCAAAGTGAGCCTTGAAAAAGGTGATTACGAGGGCAAGCTCAAATCCGAATTGAACAAATACCGCAAAAAGGCCCATATGAAGGGTTTCCGCAAAGGAAAAACTCCCATTGGGCTGGTCAAGAAAATGTATGGCAATGCAGTATTGGCGGATGTTATCAATGAATTGCTGCAATCCTCGCTTAACAACTACATGACAGAGGAAAAACTCAACATCCTTGGCCAACCACTCGCCTCGGCAGATCAAGAGGAACTGGACTTTGACATCAACGAATTGAACGACTTCAATTTCAGTTTTGACCTGGGCCTCGCTCCTGAATTCGAGTTAGAAGGGCTTACCACTGACAATAGCTTCGAACGCTACGCTGTCACCGTTGATGAGGCTATGATCGATGAGGATATGGCCAACATCCGCAAGCGCGGTGGCGAGCAAGGAGAAGTGGAAGATGAAATTGTTGAGGGAGATATGGTGGAATTGAATGCCGATGAGCTGGACGGTGATCAAATCAAGGAGAATGGCTGGGCGACTACCTTTAAAGTTTTGGTAGATGCAAAGACTGCCACAGAGCGTTTTCGTGAGGAAGTACTAGGCAAAACAAAAGGGAGTAAGATTCGCATTGACATTAACGAAGTGGAGGTGGATCGCGATGAAACTTATGTACAAAAATACCTCCTCAATGTAGAGGAAGGGGATGATCCAACAGAAATTGGTTCGCAATTTGAGGCAACCATCAACAGCGTTACTCGTGTGATCCCCGCCGAACTCAACGAAGAATTTTTCAAAAAAGCCTTTGGAGAGGATAGTAATGTCAAGACGGAGGAAGAGGCCCGTGCGAAAATCGAAGAGGAAATCGTTAAATACTATGATCGTCAGGCCGAAAACTTGCTTTTCCGCGATTTTCAGAAGGATTTAATTGAAAAAAATCCACTGAGCCTCCCTGATGCTTTCTTGAAGCGCTGGCTGAAGGCATCTAACGATACGGTCTCTGAGGAGGTTATCGAGAAGGAATACGAAAGCTTTGCAGAAAACCTCAAGTGGTCCTTGGTTAGAGGAAAAATGGTCAAAAAGTTTGACCTCAAAGTAGGAGAGGAAGAAATCTTTGAAGGCTTTAAAAACCGGGTACGTCAATATTTTGGTGGCTACGGGGATGAATTGGTCATCCTCAACACGGCTAACCGTCTCATGGAAGATGGAAAGCAAGTCGATCAAATGTACCAGGAGCTGATCTCTGAGCGGCTGTTTACTGCCATTAGAGAGGTCGTCGGAATAGAGGATAAGTCGATTGGTAGTAAGGAGTTCGATGAGGTCATTAAAGATGCTCGCTCAGAGGTAGAACAAGTCAACCCCCCAACAGATACAGATTCAACAGAGTCGACCGAAGAGGAAGAGGTCACCGAGGATGTAGGCTAGGATAAAAGCATAATCTTTTGGTTGGCTGAAACTATTTTAAATTAAATTGTTATACCATTGGTAATGGCCAAACGAAGTGAGTCCGGCCAATTATAAACCAAAACCATTAATCGACTATGTTTCACAAAGATGAGTTCAGAAAGTATGCCACCAAACATCTTGGAATGAGTGGTATGCACCTCGACAAATACGTTGAAAAGACTACTTCCCATATTCAGGTAGCAGCACCTAATATCCACGCTTTTACTCCACAGGTGATCGAAGAAAGACAGATGAATATCGTCGGTATGGACGTTTTCTCTCGCTTGATGATGGATCGAATCATTTTCATGGGGGTACCTGTAAACGATTATGTGGCCAATGTTATACAAGCTCAGCTGTTGTTTTTGGAATCTACTGATCCCAAGCGCGATGTGCAGATGTTTATCAACAGCCCCGGTGGGTCTGTGATGGCGGGATTGGGGATTTACGATACCATGCAGTACGTTTCTCCTGACATCGCTACTATCTGTACCGGACTGGCGGCCTCAATGGGAGCCGTGCTGCTCACAGCAGGTACTAAAGGCAAGCGAACTTGCTTACACCACAGCCGAGTGATGATTCACCAGCCACTGGGTGGCATGCAAGGCCAGGTGTCAGATATGGAAATTTCTTACAACTTGATCAAGCAGTTACAAAAGCAATTGTACGATATTCTCAGCCACCATACTGGACAGCCTTACGATAAAATCTCTGAAGATTGTGACCGCGATAACTGGATGACCAGTG
The DNA here is from genome assembly GCA_038750655.1 of Bacteroidota bacterium. Lineage (GTDB taxonomy): Bacteria > Bacteroidota > Bacteroidia > Chitinophagales > Saprospiraceae > JBCDGZ01. The sequence continues at coordinate 29,016 of JBCDGZ010000083.1, forward strand.
ATGAGGCCAAGGAATATGGTTTGGTTGATGAGGTACTCGATCGCAGTAACCCACGGAAAGAAGACGCTTAATCGTATCTTTTCCGTTATAGAGACCCTTAGACAGCAGGACGAATGGCTATTTCGCCCTGCTGTTTACACTCTGATAGCTTGGGAAGCATTTGGGTAAAATAGGTGAGTTATTTACCTTTGTGCTACAGTAAGATGAACAAGCCCAACGTTTTAAAATTAGACCTACTAAACCACCAATCTTGATGAGAAGAAGTAAAAATAATTACCGGTGTTCATTTTGTGGTAGGGACAAGTCAGAAGCCCTAATTCTTATCGCTGGTATAGATGGACATATCTGTGAGGTTTGTGTAGAACAGGCTGATGAGATCATACAGGAAGAACTCTACGCTGGCCGTAAAGACGAGGATCGGCAGGATTTTTTCCTTCCGGATACCTTGACCCCGATGGAGCTGAAAAATCAACTCGATCAGTATGTGATCGGGCAAGATGAGGCGAAAAAATTTCTTTCCGTAGCGGTATACAATCATTACAAACGCCTCCGGCAACCGAAGGATGGCGAGATCGAGATCGAAAAGTCCAACATCCTCTTCGTCGGCCGTACTGGAACGGGAAAAACGCTTATGGCCAAAACCATCGCCAAATTCCTCAATGTTCCTTTCGCCATCGTAGATGCTACAGTATTTACTGAGGCGGGCTACGTAGGTGAAGATGTGGAAAGCATCCTCAGCCGCCTCCTACAGGTCTGCGACTACAATGTGGGCGCAGCGGAGAAAGGGATTGTCTATGTGGACGAAATCGATAAAATTTCTCGCAAAAGCGATAATCCATCTATCACTCGCGATGTTTCGGGCGAAGGTGTTCAGCAGGCTATGCTCAAGATGCTGGAAGGAACCGACGTCAATGTGCCTCCGCAGGGAGGGCGCAAGCACCCCGAGCAGAAGATGGTCAAGATCAATACTGAGAATATCCTCTTTATCTGCGGCGGTGCCTTCGACGGCATCGAGAAAGTCATCGCTCGTCGGGTCAATACCCAGGTCATTGGCTTTAATGGTCAGGAAAGAGAGCGGATCGACCGCGAAAATCTCCTGCAATACATCAGCCATCAGGACCTCAAAGGCTTCGGCTTGATTCCCGAGCTGGTGGGCCGCCTGCCGGTGCTGACTTACCTAGAGCCTTTAGGCCTGGATGCCCTGCAGCGCATCCTCGTGGAGCCCCGCAACGCCATCGCCAAGCAGTACAAGAAGCTCTTCGAACTGGAAGGCATCGAACTGAGCTTTACCAAAGGTGCATTGGAGTTCATCGCCGAGAAGGCGCTGGAATTCAAGCTCGGTGCCCGTGGCCTGCGCTCGATCTGTGAAGCCATTATGACGGACGCGATGTACGAGTTGCCCTCCCAGAAAAATATCAAAACCTTCGAAGTTACCCGGGCTTACGCTATAGAAAAACTCAGCCGCTCTAAGCTGAGTAAGCTCCGTGCAGCCTAGCTACTTTGTTGAAAATACCTGCGCAAAAGCCATTCTCTAACCTGGAGGATGGCTTTTGTCGTATAGTCAATACACTCAAAAGAAGATTTTATGTAGTCTTAACATTCAATTTTCACTAAAATCTTACTTTGAAGTGCTATCTTTGCCCGAAATTTCAATAACCTTATCCAATAAGTGAGATGCATCAAGACTCCGCAATCCTATTACTTGAAGATGGAACTGTATTCAGAGGCAAAGCCGCAGGCAAGATCGGAACGACTACCGGCGAAATTTGCTTCAACACCGGAATGACTGGTTATCAGGAAATCTTTACCGATCCTTCCTATTTCGGCCAGCTACTGGTGGCTACGAATGCGCATATCGGTAACTACGGAACCAAAAATGCAGATACGGAATCCAGCAGTATCAAAATCGCTGGGCTGATCTGTAAAAATTTTAATGAGCAATACTCTCGTCCTTTGGCAGATCAGTCCATTCAAGAGTATTTCGAGGCGGAAGGCCTGGTGGGCATCTCTGCTGTGGATACCCGCGCCATTGTTCGACACATTCGACACAAAGGCGCCATGAATGCCATTATTTCTTCCGAAGTATTGGACTTGGAGAAGTTGGAGAAGATGCTAAAAAAAGTGCCGCCGATGGAAGGGCTGGAGCTGGCTTCTAAGGTCAGTACGGAAGAGCCTTATTTCGTTGGAGAGGAAAACGCGAAGTATAAAGTTGCCGTTCTTGATTTTGGCGTCAAACAGAGCATTCTCACCAATATGGCCAAGCGAGGTTGCTATATGAAAGTCTTTCCGGCTAAAACCAGCTTCGAAGAGCTGAAGGCCTGGAACCCCAATGGCTACTTCCTGTCTAATGGCCCCGGCGATCCAGCCGCCATGGACTACGCAGTAGATACTGTAAAGGCCATTCTCAAAGAAGATCACCCACTCTTTGGCATCTGTCTGGGCCACCAACTGCTGGCCCGCGCTGTAGACATCCCCACTTACAAAATGCATAATGGCCACAGAGGGATCAACCATCCTGTACAAAACTTGGAAACCAAAAAAAGCGAAATTACTAGTCAGAACCACGGTTTTGGGGTCAGCCCTGAAGCCATAGCCGCTAACACAGATAAAATCCAAATTACTCATCTCAACCTCAATGATGAAACCATCGAGGGTATCCGCATCAAAGCCAAGAAAGCCTTTTCGGTACAATACCACCCAGAGGCTTCTCCCGGCCCGCACGATGCTCGCTATCTCTTCGATTCTTTCGTTTCATTGATGGCGCAGGAACATACTTTGAATAGTGCAACCAGCACAGAACACCAAAATATTGTAACCAATGAGTGAAATTATTGACATCCGGTCCAGAGAAATTCTGGACTCCCGGGGCAACCCCACTGTAGAAACCGAAGTACTAACGGAAAACGGCTTCGTTGGAAGAGCAGCGGTTCCTTCTGGCGCTTCCACCGGCAAGTACGAAGCAGTAGAATTGAGAGATGGCGACAAGGAGCGCTTTTTAGGTAAAGGCGTCCTCAATGCCTGCAAAAATATTGAAGAGCAAATTCGTGAGGCCCTCATCGGCGTACACATCTTCGACCAGATTTACATTGATCACTTAATGCTGGAACTGGATGGTACGGAAAACAAATCCCAGCTGGGAGCCAATGCCATCCTTGGTGTTTCGCTGGCCGTGGCTAAAGCTGCTGCTATGGAAGCCGGACAGCCGCTCTACCGCTATGTCGGTGGCGTCAATGCCCATGTGCTGCCGGTACCGATGATGAACATCCTCAACGGAGGGTCGCACGCGGACAACAGCATCGATTTTCAAGAATTCATGATTATGCCAGTCGGCGCAGAGTTCTTCTCCGAAGGGCTGCGGATGGGTGTAGAGGTTTTTCACCACCTCAAAGCGGTGCTCAAAAAGATGAATTACTCCACCAATGTTGGTGATGAAGGGGGCTTTGCACCTAGTATGAAATCTAATGAAGAAGCCATTAAGACAGTGATTCAAGCCATCGAAGCGGCGGGCTACCGCCCCGGCGAGGACATTATGATCGCGATGGATGCTGCCGCTTCTGAATTTTATAACGAAGAGGAAAAAGTCTACCACTTCCACCAATCTACTGGTGATAAGCTGACTTCCGAGCAGATGATTGCCTACTGGAAAGACTGGTGTGATAAATACCCTATCCTGTCGATCGAAGATGGATTGCACGAGGATGACTGGGCCGGTTGGACGGGCCTGACCAAAGAGCTGGGCAACCGCGTGCAGCTGGTTGGGGATGATCTGTTTGTGACCAATACCAAACGCCTGCAGCGTGGCATTGATGAAGATGCCGCGAATTCTATTTTGATTAAAGTCAACCAAATCGGTTCTTTGACGGAAACGATTGATGCGGTAAAAATGGCGACCCGCAATGCCTTCACCAGCGTGATGAGTCACCGTTCTGGCGAAACCGAGGACACTACGATTGCGGACCTGGCCGTTGCCCTCAATACGGGACAAATCAAAACCGGCTCCGCCTCTCGCTCCGATCGTATCGCTAAGTATAATCAACTGCTGCGCATCGAAGAAGAGCTGGGCGATTCTGGTATCTATCCCGGAAAGGCATTGATGGGAGGATAAGGCTTTCGGGTAACCAAATTGGCGATATTTCGTTATCTTTGAGAAGACTCGATCGCTTTCAATGTGCGCATCATTCATAACGAAACAATTACCTCAACCCTATGGCCATTCGCAACAATCCGTTCAAGCCTTTTATCAAGAAAATTCCGGCACCACTGCGCAATTTTTATTTCTTGACATTGGTGCTCTTCTTCGGCTGGCTTATCTTTTTCGACAAGCACGATGTGTTGACCCAGTGGCGCTTGCAACAGTCGATTAATAAGCAAGAGACGGATCGCTTGTACTACCAGGAGCAAATCAAAAAAGTAGAAGAGGATCGACTGGATATTGAAATCAACAAAGAGAAATTCGCCCGAGAACACTACTACATGAAAAAAGACGACGAGGATGTGTTCATTATTGTCGAAGAAAAGGAAGACTAAATCAAATTTGACCAAGAAACATAACTACAAATAAAAACCTCATTCTGATATGTCTGTACTAGTCAATAAGGATTCTAAGATCATTGTCCAGGGATTCACTGGGAAAGAGGGCAGCTTCCACGCTGGCCAAATGATTGAATACGGCACCAACATCGTCGGTGGCGTAACGCCTGGAAAAGGGGGCCAAACCCATCTGGATAAGCCCGTATACAACACGGTTGATGAAGCCATCAAGCATACTGGAGCTGATACTACTATTATCTTTGTCCCTCCTCGCTTCGCTGCTGATGCGGTTATGGAAGCTGCCGAAGCAGGTATCAAAGTGATCATCTGCATCACCGAAGGCATCCCAGTACAAGACATGGTAAAGGTTAAAGCGTATTTGGAGGATAAAGACTGCCGTCTGGTTGGTCCTAATTGCCCCGGCGTCATCACTCCCGGTGAGGCAAAGGTCGGCATTATGCCCGGCTTCATCCACAACCCTGGCAAAATCGGCATCGTCTCTCGCTCCGGAACCCTGACCTACGAAGCGGTCGATCAGGTCACCAAAGCCGGCCTGGGCCAGTCCACCTGCATCGGCATCGGCGGTGACCCCATCGTCGGCACCACCACCAAAGAAGCCGTCCAGCTCTTGATGAATGACCCCGAAACCGAGGGCATTATCATGATCGGCGAAATTGGCGGTAACATGGAAGCCGACGCCGCCCGCTGGATCAAAGAACATGCGACCAAGCCCGTAGTTGGCTTCATCGCTGGCCAAACTGCCCCTAAAGGCCGTACAATGGGCCACGCTGGTGCCATCGTCGGCGGCGACGAAGATACCGCCGAAGCCAAAATGAAGATCATGGAGGAGTGTGGTATCCACGTGGTCAAATCTCCTGCGCACATTGGCGAGACTATGCGCCAGGCTTTGGCTAAGGAAGGCGCTCTGGGCGCTTAGGTGGACGGTGAAATACCTTTGGCATTTTTGGTTGACGGTTGACGGTTGACGGTTGACGGCCGAACGCGAGAAGAAACGTAGCTCCGCACTGTTGGTAATATTGGCAGTGCGGAGTTGCATTTTAATACGCTTTACTTACTGTATATTCTATCCCATCAGCGCCGAAGGCGGGCCCCCGGGGGGGGGGGCGCGG
>JBCDGZ010000084.1:0-34306 GCA_038750655.1 Bacteroidota bacterium
ATCCAGGACTACGCCATCCGGGCCGTGCTCGCGACCCACCCCGCAGGTTAGATATTAAAATACAACGTATTTGAAAAATACACTTTTTAGGGTAAGCGCCGAAGCTCGTTAATGTGTAATTTTGACCTTGAAATTGAGGTGCAATTTCTCTCCCCCTACATAATAATGTAAAACTAACCCCACCGCATACTCGCTTTTTCCTTGACCCCGGCATTTTCGCAGAAAAGGCAATTCATCCGGTGAACCGACCTTGGTTCGCCCTAAAATTATTTTGCATTCTGATTAGAACTAAACACTTCATTATGATTGGTATTTACAAAAAACAAGTCCTTAAGCAACTACTCCTCGTCAACCTGTTTCTGGTCGCCTTTGCGGCCCTGGCCTTCGGTCAGTCGGTTTGGACGGGTAATGTAGACAGCGACTGGGACAATCCGGCCAACTGGTCGGCGGGTGTTCCGGTTTCTGGAAGTACCGCCACCGTGCCGGGTACGACTAGTGGGGGAAATTTCCCAACTTACAGTGGTGCACCGATTCTGGATTTTACAATTCAGAATGGGGGTACGATTACTTTTGATGTGGTGATTTACAATGCTGGAGCGGTGATCAACTTTGCCAGCGGGTCTATTGTAAGCAACAATTTATTCATTAACGCCGGTTTGGTGACCTTCGATAATGACGGAGCCTTTGACAATAACGGTGCTTTTGAAAACTACGGCCTGTTTGACAATGCAGCTTCGGCGGTATTGAACAATAATCAAGGGGCCAGCTTTTTCAATTTTAACGAATTGAGAAATACCGGTTTGATCAACAACCGCGGCGAATTCAATAACCTCGGAGAACTGCGCAATACGGGTACTTTTCAGAACTACGGTACTTTAACGCATTTTGGTAGTTTTGAAAATACTCAGGGAAGTAGCTTTGTCAACAATGCCGGAGCCGTCTTCCATCCAGAGGCAGGTTCTGATTTTATGCTGAATGGTCTACTGACGAACGATGCCGAAGTGATGATCGATGGTCGCTTGCTGATTAATGTAGCCGGTACGCTGAACAACAACGGAAGGCTGACCAATGCTAAGACCTTGGAAATTGCGGGTTCACTGGACAACAACGGCGACATTACAAACAATGATTTGTTGTTGATCAATGACTCTGGAACCTTGACCAATAATAATAACCTAGATAATAGTGGTACGATTGACATCAGTGTTTGTGGTACGCTAATCCAGCAAAGTGGCGGTACCGTCGGTGGTACGGTGATCAATGAAGGGATTGTCTACAGCATTCAGGGCAATGTCAATGTGACCAGCGGTGAATTGGGCGTAGTGCTGAATGATCTCAACGATCGGAAGCCACCCGTCGCTGGCTGCCGCCCCGGCGCTTTCGTCGAACTGGACGCCAACGGCGAAGCCACCCTGCCCGTCAACCTCGTCGATAGAGGCAGCTTTGGCCAGTGCGGTGCGGCGCTAACCAGCGTAACCGTTGCGCCTGATCAATTCACCACCGCCGACCTCGGCCAGCAAGTCGTTACCCTGACCGTAGAAGACGAGTTCGGCTTTGTCTCTACCTGCGAGGCGATCGTCACCGTATTACCTTTCCAACCACCCGTGACCGCTGTAGATGACAATGATATTGACAGCACCTGCCCAGACGATATTACCGTCGTTGGCCTGCCCGGCGCTGCCGCTGCTAGCGCCAGCTGGACCGAGCCTACCGCAACGTCTAACTGCCAACCCACAGTGATCGATTGCAGCAGCACACCCAACGAAATTCCCGGCCTGATTTTCCTCGGCGAATTCAACAATAGCAAATACTACTGCTCACCAAGCAACGACCTCACCTGGCACGAAGCCAGAAACTTGGCTACTTCAAAAGGCGGCTTCCTGGCCACCATCAATGATGCGGCCGAAAATGCCTTCGTAGCTGCGCGTATCCTCAACCACGATGTTTGGATTGGCTACAACGATGAGGCCAACGAAGGTCACTTTGTTTGGGACAATGGAGAAGATCCTGGTTACACCAACTGGCGCTCCGGCGAGCCTACTGGTGGTAATGAAGATTATGCTCGGCTGGTCAAAGACAGCGGTAAATGGACCGATCGTAATGAGCACTACCGGTCAGAGGCACTCATCGAAGTGCCCTGCCAAGCCGTACTGGATTGCCGCAGCCAAACGGAAAACATTGCTGGATTCATCTACCTTGGGGAATTCAATAACAGCAAATACTTCTGCTCTAACGGCAACGACTTCACTTGGCGTCAAGCCAGAGATTTAGTCGCCGCTAACGGTGGTCACCTCGCCGTAATTAATGATGCTCAAGAAAACGAATACCTGCGCACCCGCATCCTCAACCACGATGCTTGGATTGGCTATACCGATGAGGCCAACGAAGGGCATTTTGTCTGGGTAACGGGTGACAATCCTGGTTATACCAATTGGCGTTCCGGCGAGCCGAATAATAATGGCGGCGACGAGCACTATGCCCGACTGCTGAAAGACAGCGGGAAGTGGACCGATCGCGACGCACACTACAAGTCAGAAGTGTTGATGGAAATTCCTTGTGGAGGCGGTACCGCGAAGACCTGCGAACTGGCCAACCACGGCCCTTCTAGTAATGGAGTAGGGGAACGCCTCGTATGGATCAATTTTGATAATGAGTCAGAGAACAGAGAATATACCGTCGAAGGAAGCGGTGTGAGCTTCCAGGAATTTGCCGATGGTTCGGCCCTAATTTCTGGTACCATTGCCGATGTGAAACGCCCGAATAGAAGATGGGAGATTTCTGTAAAACTGATCAACAAAAGAACCTGGGCGCAGTGGTCGGCACTCGGTCGCTCTTTCAAGAGTGGTGCTGGCGATCATACGCAGTGGTTTTACTATGAAGTAGATAATAACAATAGTACCTTCACTGGCTTGGGTAGCAATGCTGGAAAGGTACTGAACATCACCCACGATCCCGCCGACTACGAATTTGGTTTCCAAGTTGGTTTTGGAGCTAATCTTAAAGACAGCGACTTCGGTCTCTCTGGCTGGTATGGCATCTCTGGAAGCAAGCACGGAAAAGGAGATTTCAACGGCGACCTGCGCAACTGCGTGCCGACTACTGGCGGCAGTGGAGAGGTGACCATCGAGCAGATCAGAGGCTTGCCTAGCGGCTCTGACTTCCCAGTCGGAACGACGACTATCGCCTACCGTATTTCTGATGATTGTGGTAATGAAGAAATTTGCACCTTCGAGGTCATCGTTGAAGAAACACCTTCGGAAATCAGCCTGCTGACTTGTCCGGCAGATATTGTGGTCAACACCCTGCCTGGTGATGACAAAGCCATTGCTACCTGGGATGAACCAACGGGTACGACGACCTGCTTTAGAGGAGGTTTAGAAGCCCTTCAGACCCTAGGGAAGGAAAGTGGTAGCGAGTTTGAAGTAGGAACTAGTACGATTGCGTACAGCCTGATTGACTCTTGCGGCAACTTTGTCCCTTGCGTCTTTACCATCACGGTAGTGGCGGTTGATGCAGAACTGCTGGTGACTTCCTGCCCACAAGACATCCAAACTGATAATCCACAAGTTACTTACGCTATGCCAAGCGGTACAACGGATTGCTTCCGTGGCTTTTTGGAAATCAAGCGCCTCACCGGCCCCGCCTCTGGCGAAACGTTCCCAATCGGCGTCACTCCAGTGGTCTTCCTGCTGGCGGACGAGTGTGGCAATACCGAAATTTGCTCCTTCACCGTAACCGTCGATCCTCCCTGCCCCGATGCCGATGCGGACGGCGTCTGCGATGTAGACGATGTTTGTCCGGGCTTTGATGATAATGCCGATGAAGATGGCGATGGTACGCCTGACGGCTGCGACGATTGCAACAACAACTTGGCTGGTACGCCTTGTGATGATAATAATGATTGTACGGTAAATGATGTCTTTGATGCCAATTGCAACTGCGCTGGAACCTTCCAGGACAGCGATGGCGACGGCGTTTGTGATGCCGAAGACATTTGCGCCGGTTTCGATGATACGGCGGATGCCGATGGCGACGGTACGCCTGACGGCTGTGACGATTGTGATGCTAACCAAGCCGGTATGCCTTGCGATGACAACGACGATTGTACGACTAACGATGTCCTAGATGCTGACTGTAATTGCGCTGGAACTTTCCAAGATAGCGATGGCGACGGTGTCTGCGATGCCGAAGACAACTGCCCAGGCTTTGACGACAATGCGGATGCCGACGGCGATGGTATTGCTGACGGCTGTGACGATTGCGACGCCAACCAAGCGGGCATGCCTTGCGATGATAACGACGATTGTACGAGCAATGATGTCTTAGATGCTGACTGTAATTGCGCCGGTACTTTCCAAGATAGCGATGGTGACGGTGTCTGCGATGCCGAAGACAACTGCCCCGGCTTTGACGATAATGCCGATGCGGACGGCGATGGTACGCCTGACGGCTGCGACGATTGTGACGCTAATCTAGCCGGCACACCTTGCGATGATAATGATGAATGTACGGTCAATGATATTTTTGATGCCAATTGTAACTGCGCCGGAACCTTTAAGGATGGGGATAAAGATGATGTTTGTGATGCGGATGACATCTGCCCTGGTTTTGACGACAATGCCGATGCCGACGGTGACGGTATTCCTGACGGTTGCGACGTGTGTGCTGGGTTTGATGATAATGTGGATACGGATGGTGACGGTATACCTGATGGCTGCGATGATTGCGACGCCAACTTGGCTGGTACGCCTTGCGATGACAACGACGACTGTACGGTCAACGATGTTTTTGATGCCAACTGTAACTGTGCAGGTACTTTCCAGGATAGTGACAACGACGGTGTCTGTGATGCCGACGAGCCTTGTATCTCTTACCGAATCGAAGATTCTCGTCCAGTCTGTGCTCCATTTACCAGCTACGAATCTGGCGTATTCTACAGAAGAAACTGTGGCAGCACTTTCGAGGTCTGGAAAGCTGGAGATGATCTGGTTTTGACGGAAAATAATGATGGTACCGCTCAAATCACGGGTACAGTGATCAATAATGGCACCGTAGGTACGGTGAATATCGACCTGGGTGGTTTTGCCGCCACTGGCCGAAGCTGGATGAACAACTGCTACCTCAGCACCCTGCATCCCGATTACTACTACACGAGCTTTAACGGAACGATCAGCATAGGAAGTGAAACTTTTACCCTCATCCAAAAATCTAATGGTTCTGACTTCGTACTGGGCCAAGGCGCAAACAATGAGCTGGATGATGACTTTAGCGTCGGCGCTTGGTTGGATGGTACCTGGGGCAATTGTGTAGAGATGTTCGGTAATCTGATACCGATTCAGCCTGGTGATAGCTGTGATGATGGAGATGATTGTACCAGCAATGATGCCTACGATGATAATTGTAACTGTGCAGGTACCTTTGAAGATAGTGACAATGATGGTATCTGTGATGCTGAAGACATCTGCGCTGGCTTCGATGATAATGCCGATGCCGATGGCGACGGTACGCCGGATGGCTGTGATGTTTGTGATAACCTCACTGACGGTGGCCACATCGGCTACGCTCAGACGGGCTGTAGCCCCTACGATCCGAATGCACTGGTAAGTATCGCCGATCCTAGCGGAGGCAGCGGAGCCCTGGAGATCATCTGGATGCAAAGCAATGTGGACATCCTGCCTGTTTCTATCGATAACGATCCTTACTGGACAACTATCGGAGGAGCCAACGGCACGACCTACGATCCAGGAGAGCTGACACAGACGACCTACTTCATCCGCTGCTCTCGCCGCGAAGGCTGCGATAATTACGTTGGCGAGTCTAACATTATCAAGATTACAGTAGAAGATTGTAATAACCTCTGTCAGAACAACCTGATACACAACCCTGGCTTCGAACATGGCCTGGACGGCTGGTACATTGATCATCCAGTATATGCAACAGGACACGAATTCTCTGGCCAGAAAGCAGCTAAGATTGGACGATACAGTGGTGGCCTGTGGCAGTATTTCTCTGTAAGCGAGGGACAAATTCTTTCACTGAAGGCTTATTCCAAGATCAGATACCTTGATCAGTGTCGCTGGGCAGGTATGGGACTTGATTTCTACGACGAATGGGGCAATTACCTCCACTCTGAATACATCGAATTTAATTCTGAGGAGTACGAGCAATATTCACTGGCAGCGGTAGCGCCACAAGGGTCTAACCATGTTAACGCTTGGTTCTGGAAGAGTGGTCGAGGAGGACGTTTGTTCGTCGATGATGTTTGTTTGACGATCTCAGGAGCAGGGGGTACCGGATTTGCCTACCGCCCAGTTCTGGCACTGAATGCCACTAAAGAAGGACAGAGTGTCGCCCTGCATTGGGCCACTAATACCGAGTTCAAGAATGATTATTTCATCATAGAGCACTCTATAGATGGAGAACACTACGAACCAGTAGATCAGGTGACTAGCATCAGCTCTGGCCGTTCCGCTATTCACTATGATGAAATCCACCTCACCCCAGCGCAGGGAGAAAACTTCTACCGGATCAAGCAGGTCCACACCAATGGTTCATTCGTCTATACCAATGAAGAAATGGTGTTATTCGAGAGCGATCCAAGTCAAGTGACGGTTTATCCGAATCCAACTAGCGATCAGGTGAGTATTAACTTGAAAGAATACCTGGGTAAAGATGCGACCATTCAAATCTACAACGCTCTTGGCCAGCCAGTTTATGAGGCTCGGGTAGACGAAATGCGCGAGCCGATCCAAACATTCGATGTCCGCCAGTACGGTAGCGGCGTTTATTCCATCAAGGTTAAGGTCGATGGACGTCCACAGATCAGTCGGATGTTTGTAGTAAGCAGACAATAAGGTTTAAAATATTAGTAACAAACAAGCGAGATTTATTCAACGGGCTGTCGTTTACTCGACAGCTCGTTTTTTTTGTATTGGTACATATATTGTATTCTTCTTATAAGCCAACAGGAGTCTTATATTTGTGTGATCTCGGCAATCTTGATAACTTAGCGTTCGCCACGACAATTTTGGGGCAATAAGAAATCAGATTTGGAGTTACAAAAGTGTCTTTTCAATTATTAATTAACCCAAGTTTCGATGAACGAGAGTCATTAAGGAAGATTTTGTGAAAAATGCAGCCTTACGGCGCATTTTGATTCAAATATCTGACGCATTGACTCTTGTAAAAGTGAATCGCAACTTGAATTAATTAAATCAATCCTATGCGAAAAATGTACAAACAAGCCGTAAAAGCCTTTTTCTTAGCCATCTTACTCCTCTGTACCCACTGGGCCTTCGCCCAAAAGTACAGCAACGAATTTCTCAGCATTGGAGTAGGAGCCCGGGCCCAAGGTATGGCCGGCGCGCAAATCGCCAATGTTAGTGATGTCACCGCCTCCTTCTGGAATCCAGCAGGCTTGACCAATATGGAATATCCGGTTCAGATCGGAGCTATGCACGCTGAATGGTTTGCAGGGATTGCCAAATACGACTTCCTGTCTTTCGCCAAATCCCTCAATAGCCTCAAAAACTCGGCCTTCGGCCTCTCCATCATCCGACTCGGCATCGATCAAATCCCCAATACCCTCAACCTCGTCGGCCCTGATGGCTCGATCAACTACGACCAAGTAACCGAGTTTTCCGCCGCTGATTATGCTGTTTTGCTCTCCTATGCACAAGATGTCAAAATCAAGGGAAAGACCCTCTCTGTTGGTGGAAGTACCAAAATTATTCGCCGCGTAATCGGCTCCTTTGGTAACTCTTGGGGCTTTGGCCTCGACTTCGGCGTCCAGTACAAAACCGAAAAATGGAACTTTGCCTTCGTCGGTCGCGATATTACCACCACCTATAATGCCTGGTCTTTCGATCTGTCAGAGAACGAAAAAGAAGTCTTTGTCAGCACAGGCAACGAGATACCCGAAAGCTCTGTCGAAATCACCCGTCCCCGCATCATCCTCGGCGCTGCTCGCAAGGCCAAGCTGGGCGAAAAGCTAGGGCTGCTGGCTGAACTCAACCTCGACTTCACCACCGACGGTCAACGCAACGTACTGATCAGCTCCGAGTCCATCAATATCGACCCTCGCCTCGGCGTCGAACTGGATTACAACCAATTCCTCTTCCTGCGCCTCGGAATGGGCAACTTCCAAGAAGTCCTCGACGACTTCGACCCCAATCAGTCCTACCTCACCTTTCAGCCCAATTTCGGCGTCGGCATCGACCTGGGCCGACTGAGAGTAGACTACGCCTTGACGGATATTGGAAATGTCTCGGAAGTGCTGTATTCTCACATCTTCTCCCTCACTTTGGACTTCAAAAAGCAGGAGAAATACTACTAACCCAAGTTGCGATGAACGAGAGTCCATAAGGAAGATTTTGTGAAAAATGCAGCCTTTTGGCGCATTTTGATTCAAATATCTGACGCATTGACTCTTGTAAAAGTGAATCGTAACTTGAATTACTAGACAGGGTAAAAGGGGAAATTATTGATTGAGGAGTAGCCGTTTCATCTCTTGATTGGCTAGTTGGGGATCGAAGATCGCTTCGATCTGGAAATGAAGGCCCTCTATGCTATGTACGCTAATTTCTCCCTTCCCGGCCTTGAAAACCAGCTCATACTTATCATGCTGTAGTAAATACTGCTCAACGACTCTCTTCTGTGGATCAACGATCCAGTATTCCCCCACGCCGTGATTCTGGTAATCTTCGAATTTGACACCTCGATCCCGGCTTGCTGTGCTTTTGGATAGGATTGCTGCAATAAATTTAGGAGCCGGAAAAAGCGTCTGTTCCCTTTTGAGCTGGCTGGCGGTTTTCTGGTCAAAAAAGCAAATGTCGGGTTCGTAATCGTTGCGAGTAAGCTGGATCATTAAGGTTCCAATTCCTACGAATCCAAGATCGTTAGAGTCAACGTAAGTGCTAATTAGACGGAATAAGGCACCGCAAACTTCGATATGAAGTTTACTTGGGGGGGAATGAATAATGATCTCACCGTTGATAAATTCTACCTTCTTCAGCTCGGTAATTTCATCAAGATAGAACTGTTGTCTACGCTTGTCTTCCTCTTCTAGAATTGCTTCCAATTCCCTCAGCATAGAAAGCGCACTAGGAGATGCCAAGAAATTGGAAATTAGCTCTTTATGAGTCTGCTTGATCATTGAATAACCAATTTAATTAAAAATAAACAATCATGATCAATAGAACGCATTTTTACTCTACCAGCTGGTTGTAAACCATCCCCGCATGATGCTGCCAAATCATCGCCTTCAACTGCCGCTCCAACCGCTCCCTGGCCTCCGGCTGCTCCACTGACAAATCTTCTCTCAACCCCTTATCCACCCCATACGCATACAAGCCCTTGACCTGCCCCTTCTCCTCCATGAGTAACAAGTAGCGATCATCCGCAATCTGGTAGCTGCCATCGACCAAAAAATAGGCGTAACGAGCGGCACTGGCCCCGAAAATACTGTTGCCGAAGGCTTTATAAGACAGATCATAATCTAGATAATCCATAATGCTAGGGAGAATATCGATTTGCTGCATGAGCCCAGGGTGAGCGCCTTTCAGGGTGGTATCTTGAGGGTGATAGAATAAAATGGGGACTTTGAAGCGCCCCAGTGGTGTGCGGTCATCCTGATTGCCGGAGAGGCCGATGTGGTCGGCGGTGATGACGAAGAGGGTGTTGTTGAACCAGGGCATTTGCCGAGCAGTTTGGAAAAACTGGTGCAGGGCCGTGTCGGTGTAGCGCATGCTGCGCTGCTGTGGATCGAGGTTGGGATAACGCTGCTCGAACCACTCTTCGGTGCGGAAGGGATGGTGGGAGGTGAGGGAGAAGAGGAGGGCGGCAAAGGGCTGAGGATACTGGTCGAGGGCACGGGCAGTGAACTGGAAGAAGGGCAGGTCCCAGATGCCCCAGTTGCCATCGTAGTCCGCGGGGTTGTCGTAGGCCCGGATGTCGTAGTATTGATCGAAGCCGCTGAGCTGCGCAAAGCGTTCAAATTCCATAGAGCCGGGGTTGGCCCCGTGGAAGAAGCCGGAGGTGTAGCCTTTTAGCCCTAGCAGTGCGGCAAAGCTGGCTACGCGGTTGCTTTGGTAGGCGGAGAACATCAGTGGGTCTTCCATTAGGGCCGGGATGCCGCTGCTGATGGCTACGATCCCCTGGGTGGAGCGCAGTCCGTTGGCGTAGCTTTGCTCGGCATAGAGTCCTTGTTGCAGTAGGGAGTCGAGGAAGGGCGTGTGTTCTAGCCCCGTTTGGAAAAAGCCGATTTGGTTGCGGCCGAAGCTTTCCAGGACGATGACCAGGATGTTCTGGGCTGTGAAGGAGGCCGCTGTGCGGGGTTGGTGATTTAAAGGCTGTAGTTGCTCTGCCTCCGCTTCTTCGATGAACGTGGGGACCTTGAGGTGCCGTTGCTGGATGGAGAAAATCAGCTGTAGGCTGGCATTGGAGGGGAGGGGAAGGAGGCGCTTGTCTTCTACGTAATCGGAGGCGGTGATGGGCATGACGGGGCGCATTTGTAGGCCACCCCGGGCGGCGATGGCGAAGCCACCGACGCTGAGCAGGAACAGCGCGATCTGATAGGGGAGGTGCAGCCGCTCGGGAGAGGGAGGCTGGCCTAGATAGTCGTAGGCTCGGTGGAGCAGATAGAGCAGTAGGAAGAAAAGCAGTATCAGGTACCAATATTCTAGGAGGATGGTGCCCGTTTGTTGGGTAGAATGGGCGAGCATCCGCAGGTCGCTACCGATGATCCGGCGGTAGGCGAAGCCGAAATAGGCAATATCAGTTAGCTCTATGATAAGAGCTAAGGCGTTGAAAATCAGAAAGCTATATTTTTGAATTTGCTGATAACGAGGATGGGCTCGTTGCGGAATAGGCAGGATACTTAGTAGGATGAAGAGAGCATTGATGTATACAATAGCCGCCAAATCAAAGCGAAGCGCAAAGAAGCTAATTCTGGCCAGCTCGCCCATTGGGAGCGGCGGAAAATAGTCAGCGTTGAAGGCATAAAACAGCAGGCGGATTCCACTGAACAAAGCCAAGACTAGTAACAGCCTTTTGAGCAAAATGATGAGATAATGGCCTTCTTTTTTCAAATAAAATGGTAGAAATTAATGATCTGATAAATAAGCGTCCAATTTAAAAAAAGACTGTCACATTATTTTTCACACATATGTTATTTTTTATGAAAAAGCCGTAAGTTTGTATTGCAGTAATCTAATTATTGCAAAGAGATACCCACTCAAGTATCATCCAAGCTTTGGCCCAACAGTTAATCATTGGGGAGCAGACTCAGGGTGTTAGTAGGGCGGGCCCCAGCCGTTGACTTGTCCGGCTTTCTGCATTTCGGTGCTGGAAACAAGGGGATTACCCAAAGCAAACTGGCTACCTCATTCATGTCTTTTCGGGGTCCAAAAGCACCCTGATACTTGGGTGGTTTCTTCTTTTAACTTCCCTTCTCATTCCAGCGAATTTTTCCTAAGTTTACAAGTATACAATACTTCGGAGCAGCCTCCGGCCCTCATCCCTGGATTAGGCCCGGATCTATTCTATCTATAAACAATCAACCTTGATGATGAAACAACTCTTTTCAGGCTTCTTACTACTGTTTTCGCTCAGCCTTTTTGCCCAAAACGATCAACCTCCCTACACCCCCGCTGCTGAGCGCATCGATGGTTTTACCAAGAGACAACAGCTGGCCGAGCAGTCGCTGTTCAGCCAACTAGAATTCTCCTCCATCGGCCCCAGCGTCTTCAGCGGTCGGGTCGTCGATCTGGCCATCCACCCCGATGATCCCAGCGTCTTCTACGTCGGCTACGCCTCCGGCGGCCTATGGAAAACCGAAAGTAATGGCACCCACTTCGAACCTCTCTTCGACGACCAAGTCGTCATGACCATCGGCGACATCGCCGTCGACTGGAAGCGCAACACCATCTGGATCGGTACGGGCGAGAACAACTCCAGCCGCTCCTCCTACTCCGGTGTCGGCCTATTTCGCAGTACCGACGGCGGTAAAACCTGGGAGCACCGAGGACTCCCCGAAAGCCACCACATCGGTCGGATCATCCTTCACCCTGATGATCCCAACACCCTCTGGGTCGCCGTACTAGGGCACCTCTATTCGCCCAACGAAGAGCGCGGTGTCTACAAAACCACCGACGGTGGCCAAACCTGGAGCAAAACCCTCTACGTCAACCCCAATGCCGGTGGCATCGACCTGATCATCGACCCCGATGATGCCAACACGCTCTACGCCGCCACCTGGCACCGCGAGCGCCGCGCCTGGAACTTTGTCGAGGCCGGCGTCGGCTCCGGCATCTACAAAAGCACCGACGGCGGTAACAACTGGACGCAGCTGAATACTGATACCAGCGGCTTCCCCAATGGCGAAGGCGTCGGCCGAATCGGCCTTGATATGGTGAAAAAAGACGGTAAAACGGTGCTGTTTGCCATTTTGGACAACTATTTTCGGCGGCCTGAGAAAGACAAAGAGGACGATGAGGAAGGGCTGACTAAGGATGATTTGCGTCCCATGTCCAAGGCTGACTTTCTGAAGTTGGAACAGGATAAAGTCGCCGATTTTCTCAAAAACAATAATTTCCCCAAAAAATACAGCGCCGAAAAGGTCATCAAAATGGTCGAGGAGGATAAAATCAAACCGCTGGCCCTGGTAGCGTTTCTGGAAGATGCCAATTCCCTCCTGTTTGACACCCCAGTTATTGGTGCCGAAGTCTACCGTTCTGACGATGGAGGCAAGAGCTGGACAAAGACCCACGAAGATTACCTCAACAGTGTCTATAACTCCTACGGCTATTATTTTGGTCAAATTCGAGTAGCACAGGATAATCCTGATAAGATTTATATTCTGGGCGTTCCGGTACTGCGCTCTGATGATGGCGGAAAAAATTTCAAGTCGATCAACGGCGATAATGTTCACGTCGACCACCATGCCCTTTGGGTCAACCCCAATCGGCCGGGCCACCTGGTTTTAGGCAACGACGGCGGCGTCAATATCTCCTACGATGATGGCGAATCTTGGTTTAAGTGCAACACGCCGCCGCTAGGGCAGTTTTATTACGTTGCCGTAGATATGGCCAAGCCTTACAAGGTATACGGAGGCTTGCAAGACAATGGCGTTTGGACAGGGGCCCACAACTATAAGGCCAGTACGAGCTGGCACGGCAGCGGCCGCTATCCTTACAAGTCCATCATGGGCGGCGATGGGATGCAGGTGGCCATTGATATGCGGGATAACAATACGGTGTATACAGGCTTTCAATTTGGCAATTATTATCGGATAAATCAGCAGACGGGCAAGCGAACGTATATCACGCCTCGTCACGAGCTGGGGGAGCGCCCCCTGCGCTGGAACTGGCAAAGCCCCATTCATCTTTCTAAACACAATCAGGACATACTCTACATGGGCTCCAATAAAGTACATCGCTCGATGAATCAAGGAGCTAATTTCGAAGAAATTTCTGAGGATCTGACCACCGGCGGTATCAAAGGTGATGTGGCCTATTCTACGCTTACCGCCTTGCACGAATCTCCCTTAAAGTTCGGCCTTCTCTACGCTGGAAGCGATGATGGCTTAATCCATGTCAGCAAGGATGGTGGCAACAATTGGACAAAGATCAGCGATGCGCTGCCGCAGCGGATGTGGGTCAGCCGCATTCAGACCTCCAAATACAAAGAAGGGCGGGTTTATGCTACGCTAAACGGCTATCGCTGGGATGATTTTACAGCCTATCTGTACGTTTCGGAGGACTATGGCAACAGCTGGCGCCAACTCGGTGCTGGCTTGCCCAAAGAGCCGCTGAATGTGGTCAAAGAAGATCCGGTTAATGAAAATATCCTCTATGTCGGCAGCGATCATGGTCTGTATGTGTCGCTGGATCGGGGGGCGACTTTCATGCTGCTCGACCACAAGCTCCCCGCCGTAGCGGTGCACGACCTGGTGGTCCATCCTCGCGAAAATCACCTGATCGTTGCTACGCATGGCCGCTCCTTTTACAAAACAGATGTCAGTCACTTGCAAGGATTGGATGAGGAATTGATGGCAAAAGATTTACATGCCTTCTCTACCAACGAGGTCCGACACAGCCGCTACTGGGGCCGACAGCGCGCCCAATGGATGGAGGCCTATGATCCAGAAACACAGATTGTTTTCTATGCTAAAGCCGGAGGGAAAACCCAGCTGACGGTTCGCTCTGCCGATGGCCAGAAATTGCACCAAAAAGAGGTTGACGCTGTCAAAGGGCTCAACTTTGTGAAGTACGATATGAGCCTCGAAGAGGAGCAGGTGAACGCCTACACCAAGACCTTGAACGAGAAAAAGAAAGAAGAGCAGAAAAACATCAAGGTAAAGAAGGCAGACAACGGAAAGTACTACCTGCATCCTGGAGAATATGAAGTAGAGTTGAAAAAGAATAGCCAATCGGTAACCACCACCTTAAACATCAAAAAATGAAAGTAGCTACGTATATTTGGATGGGCTTGTTAGCCTTAAACATTGGCTTATTAGGGGCTTGTTCGTCGTCCTCGGAGAAGAAGGAAAAGGAGGGGACCGCCTCAGCGGATAGGGTAGAGCCGGTGGACTTATCGAATTATTTTATTAAAACCTACAAAGGACAGATTGGCGATGACCTGCCGATTAGCTTTACCTTGATCAATTTTGCGCAGGGCAATCTGACGGGCTGGTACAGTTATGATAAAATTGGCAAACGCATTGACTTACAGGGAGAGAGCAATCTGGATGAGAGCTTTTACCTAGAGGAGTACACGGAGGAGGGGGCAACAGGTAAATTCAGGGGTTCGATAGCGAATCTGAGTCGCCTGGAAGGCCAATGGCAGAACCAGGACAGCAGTAAGGTTTTTGATTTTGTATTGGAGGAAGTCGAGCAGGCGGAGCACGTTGGCTGGGCGGGTGCCTGGCACCTCAATGATGTATGGGATGGCGGTACTTTGCTGCTGGGCAACGTTAATTTGGAGGAGAAAACCCTGGATTTTGCGCTGGATTTTGTACGCAATACCCATTTTGGCGCTATTCAAGGGACGGCCGTCATCAAAAAGCAGCGCGCAATTTTTAGTCAACCAATATTGGGGAATGAGGAAAAATGCGAGCTTGCCTTTATGCTCAAAGGGGATCACATCGAAGTCGAACAAAACAGTAGCCCCTGGGCCTGCGGCTTCGGAATGCGCGCCTACGCCGGCGGCCGCTACGACAATAAAGTCATCACCATTGAGCCCGAAATGACCCACGGCCAAGGCGAAGAAACCCACTTCAACACCCCAGCGCAACACGAGGCCTTCAAAACCCTAACGGGCGATTTCTACGAAACCTTTGCCTTCAATATGCAGCATCACGAAAAGACACCGCAGGAAATACCTGAGGCAGGTGCAGCCACCTACCAAACAGAAGGCTGGATTTACGGGATGATGCAAACCAACAAGGCCATTGTACTGTTTGATGAACAAAATCAGCTTTGGGCCGCCACACAAGATTCTAGAGAAGAGGAGTCCGTCATTCGCTATTTTACCAATACCAAAAGTGGCGAAGATGCCATACCCGCAGCGATTATGGAATGGCGCAAAGACATCGGCAATGATCGATTAATTGTAGAAAAAATGGGAGAATAACGTAATGAAGAATCTAGTGATATGAAAAAGTGGACCTTGAGCATTGGGGTACTCTTATTTTTCGGAGCGACCCTGTGGAGCCAGAATCTGTGTACCGGCAGTTTGGGAGAAAATATTTTCGAAGATGGCGACTTCGGCTCTGGCTTCGCCAACGTTCTGCCTACTGATCCTGGCATTGCTCCAGGTTATATCTATACGCTGAACGTACCGCCAGAAGATGGCTTCTACACCGTGACCAATAATACCGGTAACTGGTTCGGGCTGTTTCCAACCTGGATGTCCATTACCGACAATAGCTCAGACCCCAATGGCTATATGATGGTCGTCAATGCTTCATTTGAACCGGGTATTTTTTACGAGGAAGTGATTCCTGATTTATGTGAAAATACACTCTACGAATTTTCGGCAGACATCATCAATATCATACGGCCAGGGGCGACCAATCATCTCCTCCCTCGAGTTTCTTTCCTGCTTGACAACCAGCTGGAACTGTCCACAGGGGATATTGGGCAAACAGGGACCTGGAGGACCTATGGCTTCACCTTCACCACCGGACCGGGGCAAACCCAACTGCGCCTCGCCCTAAGCAACGATGCCCCCGGCGGCTTCGGCAACGACCTGGCCCTGGACAATATCCAATTTCGCGCCTGCGGGCCTACGGCTCGCATCGGCCCCTTCACCGATATTGACCTCTGCGAAGACGATGCCGCACGAAGCCTCTTCGCCGAAATCCAGGGCAATCAATTCAATACGCCAGTCTACCAGTGGCAAATCCTACAAAACGGCCTTTGGGTCGACCTGCCCGGTGCTACCGGCACCACCATCCCCGTTGATCCAACGCTGTTGGGCAACGGCACCTATACCTTCCGCTACCTACTGGCCAACAGTCTCAGTAACCTCAGCAGCCCCAAATGTCGCATCGTTTCTCAGACTAAAGAGGTGCAGGTTATCCCCATTCGCTTCACCCTCTTCGATACCATCTGCCTGGGCAGCACCTTCCAACTGGGCGAACAGCAGCTGAGCAGCACCGGCGTCTACCGCGACTCGCTGCTGGCCCAAAATGGCTGCGATAGCCTCGTTACCCTTAACCTCGAAGTGCTCACCGGGACCACCCTGGAGGCCGACATCGAACTGCGCAACCCCTCCTGCTCAGGCTTCACCGACGGAGCGATCCTGCTCAACCAGGTGACCGGCGGCTCAGAGCCCTACCGCATTGAAGTGCTGGACAGTGAGCAGCAACTGGTCGCCGATCCGGAGGCGCTGGGCGGCGGGGTGTATACCGTACGGGTGATCGATCGGTTTGGCTGTCAACTAGAGGAGGTCTGGCAGCTCATCGATCCCCTTCCACTGGTGCTGAGCCTAGGGACAGATACAACCTTAGAATTGGGGCAAAGTCTGGTTATTCAAGCCAATACCAACTTCTTTATCGACAATTATCAGTGGCAGCCTCCTGAGATACTGGACTGTGCGAACTGCCCAGCTCCGGCGGCCACACCAATCGCAAATACACCCGTTCAGCTCATTGCTACCGATGCCAATGGTTGCAGCATTTCGGACAGCATTGGTCTTGCGGTGACGGAGGTTCGCAAGGTGTATATTCCCAATATTTTTACCCCCAATGACGATGGAATCAATGATGATTTTACAGTTTTTGTCGATCCCAACAATGCTGTTCGCATTGTGAGCTTTCGGGTTTTTGATCGTTGGGGCGGGCTGTTGTATGAGGCCGAAGATCAGGCGCCGAATAGCGAACTGCTTTTGTGGAATGGCACGGCTAATGGTGAGGCTTTGGATGAGGGGGTTTATGTTTATTTCGCAGAAATTGCCTTTGTTGATGGTGTGGTGCTCAAGTATGCAGGAGATGTGGCCTTGATCAGGTGATTAAAGGAAGGAAAAAAGAGCAATCAGGCCGGCCTGAATGAGCATCGTTCCGTCTAGCAGGCCGGAGTAGTAATAGTCGTGCCGGTCCTCGTGGGCATAATGAAGTAAAAAGGCAGTAGAGCCAATAGACACCCAAAGCGCCGCCAGATTACCTACCGTATAATTTCCCAAAATAAAATTGAACAGCACCAAGGCACCCATAAGCAGGAGCAGGGCCAGGCCCAATTGGCGACTGCGCTTCGCACCGATGGTAGAGGGTAAGGTTTTGACGGCACTGTGCTGGTCGACCTTCAAGTCTCGGATGTCGAAAGGTAGGGTGATGGCGAAGATGAACAGGGCGCGCTCCAGGCCCATAAGCAGCAGGAAGACCGGGCGATTGATGCCGTATTCCAGCGCGGGCAGGAGCACCGTTATCCAGGCCCAAACAATGGCAATGAGAAAGATTTTGAGGTGATTGATGTCGCGAAGGCGCTTGCGATTTCCCTTGAGAAGGGGCAGGACATAACCGAGCGATAGGACGCCGGGGATGATTAAGGCCAGTTGGGTGGACCATTTTAAAAACCAAAACAAATAAGCCATACCAATCAAACCGCAAATGGCGTACACTTGGATGTGGTGCTTGTAGCGAGCGATAACGGCATAGCGGTCAACATCAAAGAACTCATGCAGCTTGGAAATGCCGACGATGCGATGAACAGCATAGAGAAAGAGAGTGGCGAAGAATACAAAAAGTATCAGCGTATCCAGGGCTAAGGGGTGGTGGAGCAGGTACTGGCCTTGCAGCATCATCGCCAGGGCATTTACGGCAATCCAAAAATTGCCGTAAAGGATCAAATCGATAAATTTTTTGATGAACAGCCGCAAATTCAAGCCCTTTTAGTACGGCTTAAAGATAGCACTATTTCAACGCAAAAGCGCTTCCCGAAGGAATCAAAGGTACTTAAAGCTTTGTCCCGCTTCGAGGTTGAGCAGGCATTCGTAGATGAGGCGAATGACGCTGTCGACATCGTCCTTGTGGGCCATTTCTACCGTCGTATGCATGTAACGCAGCGGAAGGCTGATCAGCACTGAAGGCACACCGCCGTTGGAGTAGGCAAAGGCATCGGTATCGGTGCCCGTGCGGCGGGAAGCCACCTCCTTTTGCAGCGCAATGTCATTCTTCTTTGCGGTGTCGATGACCATTGACAGTAACTTATTGTGAACAGCCGGAGCGAAGGTCACCGAAGGGCCGTTGCCGCCTTTGATGTCGCCGATTTTTTTCTTATTAACCAGTGGCGTATGCGTATCGTGGGTGACATCGGTGACGATGGCGACATCTGGTTTGATGGTATGGGCCACCATTTCTGCACCTCGCAGGCCAATTTCTTCTTGAACCGCGTTGACGATATAGAGCGAGTAGGGGAGCTGGATTTTATTTTCCTTCAGCAGGCGGGCCACCTCGGCGATGCAAAAACCACCCAGGCGATTATCCAGCGCACGGCCGACATAGTAGCGATCGTTGAGGGTCATCATTTCGTCCTCAAAAGTAATGACACAGCCCACATCAACGCCCATGCTCAGCACCTCGTCTTTATCCTTGGCACCGATGTCGATGAAGATATTTTCGAGCGTCGGCGTGAGCTTAGAGTCGGAGCCTTTGCGGGTGTGGATGGCGGGCCAGCCAAAAAAGCCTTTGACGATGCCTTGTTCGGTGTGAATATTGACCCTTTTGGAGGGGGCGATCAGGTGGTCAGAGCCGCCATTGCGAATCACGTAGATGAAACCATCATCCGTGATATAATGAACAAACCAGGAGATTTCATCCGCATGGCCTTCGATGACGACCTTATAGTCCTGACCAGGATTGATGATTCCGTAAACAGAGCCATAATTATCAGAGTGCCACTCGTCGATATAGGGCTTGAGGTATTCCAGCCAAAGTTTTTGTCCGGCTACTTCGAAGCCAGTAGGGGAAGCATTATTGAGGTATTTTTCGAGAAAAGCTTCTGATTGTTTATTTATAACCGACATTTTTAAATTCAGGTGTTAGGTTGGTTTAAAATGCTGAACTGGAGGCGATTACCATTTTTCGGGCGCCTTATTCCATTTAGAGAGCGTGGCCACATCATCGGCCTCAATGTAGGCACTTTCTTCGGCTTCACGTATTAACGTGTTATAATCCGTTAATGTTTTGAAATTACAATTTATTGTTTCGAATGCTGCAACAGATTTGTCAAAACCGTAAGTAAAGATGGCCAGGACGCCAACCACGGTGCAGTCGCGTTCGCGGATAGCCTCGACGGCTTTGATGCAGGAGCCACCGGTGGAGATCAGGTCTTCGACGACCAGGACCCGCTGGCCGGAGCGCAGTTCGCCTTCGATCAGGTTTTGGCGGCCGTGGCCTTTGGCTTTGCTGCGGACATAGACAAAGGGTTTATCGAGGGCGGCGGCTAGCAGAGCGCCGTGGGCAATGCCGGCCGTGGCGACGCCCGCGATGACATCAAAGGCGTCAAACTCGGCGACCTTTTTGACCATCGCCTGGATCACAAAACTGCGGATTTCAGGGTAGGAGAGGAGAATACGATTGTCGCAGTAAATAGGGGATTTCATCCCTGAGGCCCAGGTGAAAGGATTTTGAGGACTTAACTTAATTGCTTTAATTTGCAGCAATTTTTTCGCTATTTCTTCGGCCGTATTTTTCAAGGTTTTCATTCTAGGTTAAAAAAAACTGGCGCAAATGTACAAAATATATATTAACGACACTCCTCTTTTTCTGGTGAATCAGCAGGATTTGACAAAAAGGCCGCTCGCAGATGATACAGTGGTGACTGCCAGGTATATGGGAAAATCGAAACAGCTACTCAATTACATCGATATGATGGAGAAATCCAGCCGATTTAGTGCCGTGTGGATTTTCGCTAAGGATGTGGAACAATTATTCGAGGATTTCAGCAGCTTATATAAGGTAGTGGAGGCGGCCGGAGGCCTGGTATATAACGATCAAGAGGAGTTGTTGATGATCTACCGGAGAGGCAGCTGGGATTTGCCCAAGGGAAAGATCGATAAGGGGGAAACGAAGGAGGCCGCCGCCGTTAGAGAAGTAGCCGAAGAAACTGGCTTGGATGAGGTACAATTGGGGGATTTATTGAAAACAAGCTATCACACCTACCGAAATCGGAAGAACCGCCGGGTTCTCAAGCCTACTTACTGGTATAAAATGCGTACACGGCAGACCCAATTGAAGCTCCAAGCCGAGGAAGATATTGAGGCTGGCGAGTGGATCACTGCTGAATCCTTTCTACAGAGTGAGCGGCCGGTTTACGGAAATATAAAAGATTTACTCTTGCAGGCAATAAACACGATCTAGTATCGTTATCTAAAATGTCTTCATTTAGACTAAACTATCGCAATAACAGAAAATCCAAGTAGGGCTAAAACTTTTTTCGAAAAAATTAGTTCTTTGTACATAGAATAGTATTCGGTATTTTAGGACTTTCCTAACTTTTCATTCTAAAGAACTATTTATTTCGCAAAAATAAATCCCGTAGATGGAGGTTGCAAACGATTTATGTTGCTCTCTTCTAAATTACTCGGTTTTATTTAGCCAAAAATTATGGATATATTTGGTAAGCATTTAAAGCAAATATACATAGCCTTATTATTGACAAATTAACAGATAGAGAGCCATGCAGCGTTTGAAGTTAACACTACTATTTTTTTTACTGACCCTCATCAGTTTCTCCCTCCAAGCCCAATCAACCGCCGATCTTAGTAACTCCAACTCCCTCCTCGAAGAAAATCTGACCGAAATGACCGATGAAAACTGGTCGTTCTATGTCGATGAGGAGAATCAACTTTACTTTATCGATTTTGAAAAAATCAGCGTCAACCTAAGCAATGTGGTCGTTCGCAATGCTCAAGGCGATGTCCTCCTCAATGATGATGTGCTTGATTTACCGGTCAACACCATCTATGAGATCGACTTTAGTGCCTATGGCGCTGGTGATTATCAGATCGAATTGCGCTCCTTCACTGCGATGTTGCGCAAAGAGGTGTCCATTAAATAGTAACACTATTCCTATAATTTTTTCTTCTCCTTTGCCGGATTTTCTGTCAAAGCCTTACATTTGGTTTTCAAATTGTTAAAAGTTTGTTTGAAAATTGTTAATCGGCCTGCAAACGCCTTTTTTTTGCTTAGCATCTCATCCGTAAGCGGTTCACTCGCTTGAATGTCCACAGGGCATTCACCCTCATGGGCTCGCTCGTTCATGTTACAGAACCGGGCTTCGTAGCGCGGCTACGATCCCGAATCTGCGCCTTGCCTAAGCAAAAAATTGACTATTTTCGGCTCGAAGAACAAAATCCGAACAAACTCTAAGGAGGGATGGAAAACAGCACCGCACCCAATTATTGGATTTTTCAGGCACATACTAAGGGCATTCGCCTCAAGGACGCCTTGCAAGCCGAACAGTTAAAAAGCTTCACTGTTAGGGCCCACCACCAGAAGATGACTCCCGGAGATAAGGTTATCATTTGGAAAACGGGTAAAAACAAGGGCTGCTATGCCCTGGCCACCCTCACCTCTTCCGTCGATCAAACTGTAATAGCCGACCAGGAACGTCCTTTTTTCCTAAAACTACCCAGTACTAAAGATCGCGTTCAGCTTCGCGTCGACTACAATCTCTGGAACAAACCCATCACGCCTGACCTGCTGTCCCCAAGCTCCGTCTTTGACCATTTCAACGTCGGCCTGCCCGGCCTCAACTACGAAGCCACCGCCGCACAATACCAAGCCTTGGTCAACCTAGTGCGCCGGTACGAGGCCGTCCACGAACCCGCCGAAGCCTACGCTAATCGAAAACCTGGTCGGCATCCCCTCAATCTCATCCTCTACGGCCCTCCGGGCACCGGCAAGACCTTCCAAACCCTCAACCACGCCCTGGCCATCCTCGAAGGCCGTAGCCTGGCCGAGCTAGCCCTCGAAGAGCGCCCTCGCCTGCGCGAGCGTTATCTGGGCTACCAAGAAGAAGGCCGCATCCGCTTTCTGAGCTTCCACCAATCCTACGCCTACGAAGACTTCGTCGAGGGCATCAAGGCCCAAACTACCGATGGCCAGATCAACTACGTCATCGAAGATGGCCTGTTTAAGCAAATCTGCCAGGCCGCCGCCGCCCAGCCTGATCGCCCCTATGTCCTCATCATCGATGAGATCAACCGAGGCAACATCGCCAGCATCTTCGGCGAGCTGATCACCCTGATTGAGGCCGACAAGCGCCTCGGTCGGCCGGAGGCCATCCAGCTCCAGTTGCCCTACTCCAAAAGCGCCTTCAGCGTCCCGGCCAACCTCCACCTCATCGCCACCCTCAACACTGCCGACCGCTCCGTCGAAACCCTGGACGTGGCCCTGCGTCGTCGCTTCACCTTCTACGAGGTGGCTCCCCAGCCTGCCGTCATCGGCCGCGTTGCCGAGCAGCCCGTCCTGGTCGGCATTGACCTCGAACGCCTGCTGCTGCACATCAACCAACGCATCGAGGTGCTCCTCAGCCGCGACTACTGCATCGGTCATTCCTATTTTCTCCACATCAGTACCCTCGATGAGCTGCGTCAGCTCTTCCTCGAAAAGATCATCCCGCTGCTGCAGGAATACTTCTACAGCGACTATGCCCGCATCGGCCTCATCCTGGGCCGCGACTTCGTCACTGAGCAAGCCCGCCCTACCGACGGCCTCTTCGCCGATTTTGAGCACGAGTATTTGAATGAGTTGGCGGATAAAAAGCTGTACCGCCTCCGGCCGGTGGAGGAGTTGGATGCGGCGGCGTTTATTCGGGTGTATACGAAGGATTATGAGTAGTTGGGGAGGGGATAGCAGATGGGATGTTAACATTTAAATAAATGTTATAATTTTTTAGAATACTCGGGTTGAGAAAAATATCTGCTATTTTTAAATTTTGAGTAATTTTAACTGCCCTTAATAGTCAAGCCTTTAAACCAGACCAACATGAAAGTAAGCATCAGCCGTCAAAACAACGCCGTACACTTCGAAGGCGTCAACGCCAGCGGAAATACCATCCAAATCGACGGCTCGCCGGCCATCGGTGGGGAAGACAAGGGCGTACGGCCTATGGAACTGCTGCTTTTTGGGGCGGCCTCCTGCAGCTGCATCGATATTGTCAGCATTTTGAAGAAAATGCGGCAGGACCTTAAGGACTTGAAGGTGGAGGTGGACGGAAAGCGGATCGCTGAAGGTCACCCTAAGGTATTTACCGACATTCATTTGCACTACAAACTGTGGGGTGATTTGAACCCTGAGAAAGTGGAGCAAGCCTTGACGCTATCGTTAGAGAAATACTGCTCGGTGTCGGCGATGTTGGAGAAGACGGCGAAGATTACATTTGAATATACCATTAACCCCAAGGAATGAAGTTCGAGACCCAGGCCATCAGATTACAGATGGAGCGCAGCGCGCAGCGCGAGCACAGCACACCGCTTTTTCCGACCTCCAGCTTTGTCTTCGAAGATGCCGAGCAGATGCGGGCCATCTTTGCCGACGAGCAGCCCGGCAATGTGTACAGTCGCTATACCAACCCCAACTGTCGGGAGCTGGAACTGAAAATGGCGGCCTTGGAACAGACCGAAGATGCTATGGCGACGGCCTCTGGAATGGCGGCCGTCTTTGCTGCGCTGATGAGCTTTTTGCAAGCGGGGGATCATCTGATTGCTACGCGCGCCCTTTTTGGGTCGACTTATAAGATGCTTTCTAATCGCTTATCGCGGTGGGGGATTGAGACCAGCTTTGTGCATCCTACGGAGCCGGAGGCTTGGAGCAAGGCACTGCGTCCCAACACTAAGATGCTTTTTGTTGAAACACCTTCTAATCCGGGGCTGGACATTGTTGATTTGGAAAAGGCGGGTACCTTTGCTGAAGCACATGGCTTGATCTATTGTGTGGACAATTGCTTTGCTACTCCTTATTTGCAACAGCCTGCGCACTACGGTGCGGATTTGATTGTCCATTCGGCTACTAAATTTATCGATGGGCAGGGGAGAGTGGTTGGTGGTATTGTCGCCGGTAAGGCGGAGCAGATTGCGGAGGTGCGTGCTTTTTGTCGCAGTACGGGCCCGGCCTTGTCGCCTTTCAATGCCTGGTTGCTGTCCAAGAGTTTGGAGACCTTGGCGGTGCGGCTGGATCGCCATTGTCAGAATGCGATGGTGATGGCGGAGTTTTTGCAAAGTCGGGACGAAATCAGTCGGGTGAACTATCCTTTCCTCGACAGCCATCCTGCGCAGGCGATTGCCAAAAAACAAATGAAGATGGGGGGTGGATTGGTGACTTTTGAACTGAAGGGCGGACTGGCCGCTGGCCGTCGCTTTTTGGATCAACTACAACTGCTTTCTCTCAGCGCCAATCTAGGGGATACGCGGACGATTGCTACCCACCCTGCCTCTACGACCCATTCTAAGCTATCCGAAGAGGTCCGCCAGGAGGTTGGTATCACCAATGGGCTGGTGCGCCTCTCGATCGGGCTAGAGCATATCGATGATGTCATTGCTGATGTAAGTCAGGCGTTGGTAGCCTGTACACAGCCTATTACTAAACATTAAACGCCCTAATTATGGAACCAACGATTACTGCTGTCCCCACTTACCCGCTACCGGTTGACATTAATGGCTTGCAAATTTACCACCACCCGAGCACTTTTCCGTTGGAGCTAGGGGGCGAACTTCCTCAGCTCAGTATCGCCTATCATACCTACGGCACCCTCAATGCCGCTGGCGACAATGTGATCTGGGTCTGTCATGCCCTGACGGCCAACTCTGATGTTGCGGACTGGTGGGCTGGGCTGATGGGAGCGGGGCGCGTGTTTGATCCGGCTCGTTATTTCATCGTTTGTGCCAATATTTTGGGTTCTTGTTACGGTACGACGGGGCCGCGGAGTATTGATCCTGCCACTGGGCAGTCCTATGGATTGGATTTTCCTCGAATTACGATACGTGATATGGCGAAGGCAAATGATTGCTTGCGGCAATACCTAGGGATTGCGGCGATGGAGCTGTGTATTGGGGGGTCCTGCGGAGGGTATCAAGTTTTAGAACAGGCTTTGCTGGACCGGCTGCCGATTCGTCGTATGGCCTTGCTGGTCTGTAATGCGCGGGAGACGGCTTGGGCGATTGCGATTCACGAGGCAGGCCGCCAGGCGATGGAGGCTGATCCAGATTTTTATAAAAATACAGATAAGGCGGGGCGCAAGGGCCTACGGGCGGCGCGGGCCGTCGGCTTACTGGGCTATCGCACCTTACAAGCTTACATCGATACCCAATCGGACGATGATGATCGTACGGACGACTTTCGGGCGGCTTCCTACATCCGTTATCAGGGGATTAAGCTAGAGCGGCGTTTTTATGCACATTGTTACTGGCATTTGCTCAAGGCTTTGGATACGCATCATATTGGTCGGGGGCGTGGAGCGGTAGCGGAGGTCCTGGCGGGGTTGGACATTCCTACTATGGTCATTTCAATGGACAGCGATATGCTGATTCCGCCTGCTCAGCAACAATTTTTGGCGAAATATCTTCCTCGGGCGGAATACCACTTGATCCCCTCACGCTTTGGTCACGATGGCTTTTTGACGGAGACGGATGCTATTAACAGCTGTGTGATGGATTGGATGGGGCGTTCATGAGGGGGCAGCCACATAGTATCAAGACGTCGACTATTCAGGTTTTTGAGCATCAGTTGTTGAGGGTCGGTACGACAGTGGATGGGGTACGATTTGAGGAGGCCGATTTTTTGGCGATGGCTCGATTTGCCGAAGGCAGTCGGGCGAAGTATTATAAATTACTACATAAAGCCGTACGTTTTTCTCATTACGTCGGCGCCATTCAGGTTGGACGATTGACTATAGAAATTCTCCCCAAGGCCGACCGGGAACGTCGGCCCGATAAGGGGCTCTGGCACGATTTACTGCTGGAAATGTTGAAAGTATGTCGTCTGCTAAAAATCGAAAGCCATTCGGTTGCTCCGCTGCGGCTGCGTGGCAATTCTATCCTGGATCTCTATTTCAGTATATTTCTCGATGAAGTGGAACAACTGCTGCGTCAAGGGCTGATCAAAGCCTATCATCACGATGAGGCCAACCGCAGGTACCTCAAAGGACGACTTCTACTCAACCGACAGCTTCGACACAATACCCAACACCCAGAGCGTTTTTTCACCCGCTCCCAGCACTACGACTACGACCATTTACCCAATCAATTATTAAAGGCTACTCTCAAAGCCCTTGGGCAATTATTGCCCTCTTCCGAGTTACAGGCCAAGGCCCGCAACCTTCTAGACCGCTTCCCACCTGTACAGTCCATCCAAGCCAGCGAGGCCCACTTCGATCGCATCCCCCTGGATCGCAAAACCATTCCCTACCAAGCCGCCCTGCAAATCGCCCGCCTGATCCTGCTCAACTTTAGCCCCGACATCCGCTCCGGCACCCACCCCTTGCTGGCCATCGTTTTCGATATGAACCTCCTTTTCGAAGAGTACGTTTACCGCAAGCTCAAAAGCCTGGAGAGCCGAGATTGGCAAGTTCGTCGGCAATTGCAAAGAACGTTTTGGAAGCGCCGCCGCATCCAGCCAGACATTGTGATCCGTACCGGCGGCCAGACTTATGTGCTGGATACCAAGTGGAAGGTACTGAAAGTGACCCGCCCTTCGATGGAGGATTTGCGACAGCTGTATGTTTACTGTCGCTATTTCGGTGCGCGTAAGGGGGTGTTGTTGTATCCGAAGGTGTATGACTTAGCTGATCAGCCGGCGACGGCTTTTGCGGCTTTGGAAGGAGAAGAGGAGCGGGAGGAGTACTTTTGTCAGTTGAGTTTTCTGGAGTTGGTGAGGGAGGGGCGCTTGAATCGGGAGATTGGGGGGGAGGTTAAAAAGATGCTCATGGACTAAACCCCGTATTATTTCCACAGGTATTTTAGAATCAAATGAAAATTCTTTAACATTGTATCAAATAATCTAAATCTATTATGGGATCAAATACAAGAATTATCAGTGTCGCCAACAGTAAGGGTGGGGTAGGGAAATCCGTTATCACCATTATGCTGGCGGTGACTTTGGCCAAAAAGAAAAACAAAAGAGTGCTGATTCTAGACTGTGACAACCAGGGCAGTATCAGTGAGATGTACGAAAGGGAAAAGGAGCAGCGCGGAGGAGAAGTAGAAGCCTTGGTTGAAGTGGAGGAGCTAACACCCAGACGCGTGCAGACTTTCCTCAAGCGTTTTGGTGATGATTATGATGTGATTTTTATTGATGTGCCGCGGATGACCGATGCCAAGAAGGATACGGCAACGGTATTGCTGTTGAACAACTGTGATTCCATTTTGGTGCCGGTGATTGGCAGTGAGGTGGATGTGCTGTCGACCATGGAATTTATGAACATCATAGACGATGCGGCAATTTATAAGAAGGAGATGGAGATGGACTTCAGATGCTACGGCTTTATCAACCGTCGGAATCTGCGCAAATCCAATGAGGAGGCAGAAAAGGCGATGAAGAAGCGCAAACTGAAGATGTTCAAAAATTCGTTGAGTGATCTGAAAATATTTACCACACCTTCATTCTATCAATCTATTCTGGATACAGCGGAAGGCGAACGGCGGTTTATGGATTTTTATAAGGAGTTTGTGCGCAAGTTTAAACTGTAGAATTTCCTTATTTTTTCATCCTCAACCCAAAAAATCATGGCTCCGAAAGCGGAAAACCCCGATCTGGTAATGGCCAGAAGAGTACTTAGAGGAGAGGATTATTCAAAAGATGAAATTGAGGCTTTGTACAAGTCTCTGAAAAAAGACGAAAAATTTGGCTACGCGCGCAAGGTGCTTCGCCTACTCCGGGAGGAGGCCCCGAACGACCTTAAGTTCTGCCAGGATCACGCCTTTTGTACTTACAACGATACCGACTTATCGGCAGATGTTAAGTATGAGCAAGCGATTGATATTCTTCAAGAAGTCGAAAATATTGCGACGACTCGCAATCAGGAAACGCTGGGCTTATTGGGCAGTATCTACAAGCGTAAATGGCTTTTTGATAATCAGGCCACCAATCTACAACGTTCGCTTATTTATTACAAAAGGGGGTATGAGGAATGGGAAAATCTGGTAAGTGCTCAGAAAAAACACGATGATGGCTACACTGCTATCAACACTGCCTATGTGCTTGATTTACTGGCGTATACGGAGACCGTAGAAGCCCTTAAAATCGATGCTAAGGCGGAGTTCGCTCAGTCGCAGCTGGAAGCGGCGAGTAAGATTCGTCGTCGGGTGATCGCCTATTTTAGCCAGCATCCGCCGGGGGCGGCCACCGGCGATTACTGGAAACTGGTGACTTTGGCCGAGGCGCACTTCGGTCTCTACGAATTCGAGCGGGCAGCGGAGCTGCTGCGTGAGGCCAAGCAAATCGAGGGCCTCAGCCCCTGGAACTTCGAAAGTACAGCACGCCAGCTGGCTTCCCTAGCGGAGATCAAGATCAATATGTTCGAAATCGATGAGGAGCGCCTGGAGGCCGCCTGCGAAGCGGGGATGGCGGAGTACAACAGTGAAGCTTCGGGCTATGGCTACGGCCAGTCGGAGGCGAAGTATGTGAGGAGCTATGCGGAGCTGAGCGAAAAGGAGCAGTACAGCTATCGGCATAAGGTGAAAATGGTGGAGATGCGGACGGCGAAGGAGGAAATGGAGCAATCGGCGCGTGCAGCGCTGTCGGTCTTCTTGGGAGAAGATACCGCCGTAGATTCTGCCTTTATCGGTAAGGTCGGACTGGCGCTTTCGGGCGGCGGCTTTAGAGCTTCGCTCTACCACATCGGCGTACTGGCCAAGCTGGCCGAGCTGGACATCCTGCGCCACGTCGAAGTGCTCTCCTGTGTTTCCGGAGGCTCTATCGTCGGCGCTTTTTACTACCTCAAAGTGCTGCACCTGCTGGAAACCAAGACGGATGCCGAGATTACCCGCGAGGATTACATCGAATTGGTGAAATCGGTCGAGAAAGAGTTTTTGGCGGCCGTGCAAAAAAATATCCGGGCCAGAGTGTTTGACAGCTTTATGTACAACTTCAAAATGGTCCTCACTCCCTCGGCGACGCGGACGCAGCGCATTGCCTACCTCTACGAAAAATTCTTTTACCAACCCATCTGGGCCGATATTCAAAAGGCGCGGGCAGCGCGGGAGAAAAAAGAAGCCTCCTCATCGCCCGCCAATGGGCAGTCGGCCGAAGCGGCCTTCTTTGCACCGCCGAAGGTCGAAGGGGGCAGTATTCGCATGCGCGATCTATTGATCGACCCGCTGCTGTCGGAGCAGGAGGCGGCCAAGGGCGGATTTAGCTTTAAATTGGACAATTGGCGACGGCGCAATAAACTGCCGAATCTTATCCTCAACGCGACGGCGCTCAACACAGGACACAACTGGCAGTTTACCGCCTCTTTTATGGGTGAGCCGCCAACGGGTATCGTCAAGGAGGTTGATGCCAAATACCTGCTGCGGCGAATGTATTACCACGAAGCTCCGGGGGAGTTTAAGAATATAAGCCTGGGGGAAGCCGTGGCGGCCTCTGCTGGCGTGCCCGCCTTATTTGAGCCGCTGGAACTAGAGCAGTTGTATCCTGATATTACAGTGCAATTGGTCGACGGAGGAGTGCATGACAATCAGGGGGTAGTGGGGCTGATGGAGCAGGAGTGCCAGATTTTCTTTGTCAGCGATGCCAGCGGGCAGGTGATTACGCAGGACAATGTAGGGAGCGCCACAGTGGGCGTTGCCCTGCGTACCAACGATGTCCTGCAAGGAAGAATTCGCGAAAGTCAGTACCTCGACCTGCGCTCGCGCCGCGACTCCTCGCTCATTAAAGAGATGATGTTTATCCACCTCAAAAAAGATCTCGGCGATGACCCTAAAGACTGGCTGTACTGCGAAGACCCGCACGATGCTACCGAAGCGGCTAAAGCCTTCTACGATAGGGGCGTGCTGACTTCCTACGGCATCCGCAAAGAAATCCAACGTCGCCTATCCACCGTCCGTACCGACCTGGATTCCTTCCACGAAGCCGAGGCATACGCCCTGATGTACAGTGGCTACAAAATGGCAGAAAACGAACATGAGCATACCACCAGCAAATATTTCAAAGAGGATTATCCGCCAGTCGACTGGCAATTTCTCAAAATTCAACCCTATAATGATAGCGTAGAGAAAAGCTTACAGCTAGAGAAAGTCCTCGATGCATCCAGTAGCTTATTTTTCAAAGTCTTCAAACTCAATCGCAACTGGAATTTCTGGGGTATGGTCATTTTGGGACTGATCAGTCTGGTCTTAGTTTACGTCATGTTGACGAAATGGAATGATAATGCCTATCAAGTGACCTTCGGTAAAATTGGCCTCCTGATTATGGGTTTGCTGGTTCCGGCCATCATCGGCAAGGTGATCATGTATGTCAATAATTACAGAGGCTCGCTGCGGTCTATCCTGTATAAATTGCTGATCGCCCTATTCGGCGGGGTAGTTTCTTTAGGCATTCGAGGATTTTACAATACCAAATATTTAGAACTGGGTGCCCTGCCACTGCATTCCAAAGATGATGGAAAAACCAAATTGTTTTCTGGCATCTTATTGCTTATTTTGGGAGGATTGGCTTGGGGCTTTCGTTCAACGATAACTGACTTTTTGTACGGAA
This sequence comes from Bacteroidota bacterium, assembly GCA_038750655.1. Lineage (GTDB taxonomy): Bacteria > Bacteroidota > Bacteroidia > Chitinophagales > Saprospiraceae > JBCDGZ01. The sequence goes on from JBCDGZ010000084.1 coordinate 31,193, forward strand.
TAAATGAGCAGGTCCAAGCGTTTTCGATAGATGCCGACCAAATCAGCTGGTATGCTATTGTTTTGCCGCTGATTGGTGGTTTGGGCTTCTTTGCTTATTTTCTTTATAAATATGGATTTAAGAAAAAATAAACTTGTTTAACACTACTAAAATATGGAGTGTTAAAATCTAATAAACTGCTCGCGATTTCTTATCGAACCTCATTTAGATAATGACTATCATTAGGTCATTGTCCTACTTGATAATACAGACAATCGATATTAATGTCAGATATATTACTACGAGCGGTTTACCTACTCAAGAATAGAGGTCTAGTTACCATTATCTCTTTACTCCTCTCTTTTGGCTTATTAGCGCAAACCCCTTCATCTATTAATTATTCTATAGAGCAAGGTTTATTAAGCTCGGAGGTCTATTGTATGCTACAAGATAGGGCAGGGCACCTTTGGATCGGTACAGATAAAGGTCTCAATCGCTTTGATGGCTTTCGGATGGAATCCTACACAACCGCAAATGGACTAGCAGATAAGAATGTATTACAGCTAGCCCAAGACCAGGATGGTAGAATATGGTTGCTATCCTATAACGGTAAACTCTCTTTTTGGAAAAATGGGAAATTTTATAATGAAGAAAATTGCGAGCTACTCAAAAACGCTAGCGCTAAAAGTTTTTTTGAGAGCTTTTTGCAAGACCGTAAAGGGGACCTGTGGTTTGGAACAAATGAGCATGGCTTATTTAAAATCAATAAGCGTGATCATCATAGGGAAGCGATTGCTTTTGCAAATGACCCAACAAGAAGGATCAAGGAAGAAATATCCTACATTTTTGAGGATTCTAATGGAGCCGTTTTTCATACTGGAGATAAAGGTATTTATCAAGTTATGGATAACAAATCACATTTAATCTATTCAATACCTAATTATAAAACTAGAATAAACTGCTATTATGCTCCTAACCAAGAGGTCTTATACTTTACTGGAGAGAATAAGCTATTTTGTTATGTATTAAAGGAAAAGAAAGCTTTTTGTATACAGACCTTTCCATCTGTTAACATCATCAATAGAATTAGACGCAATAGTGGTGAAGAATTATGGCTAGCTACGGATAATGGTGTATTCTTAGTAGATAGTAAAGGAAAAATCTCAGATCATTTATTGGAGGGGAAAAAAACATCTGATGTCCTTTTAGATGAAGAAGATAATTTATGGGTGTCGACTTTATATAGTGGCATCTACCTTATCAAAAACAGAGCTATCCTGAATTACGAAACCAAAGCAAAAAATGCTATACTCAAGAAAGGCAATGGGATACTTTTTGGTGGCGCTGAGATGGAATTACACGAAATAGTGGACAATCACCTGATAAAAAAGCCACTCCATTTTAATAAAAATGTTTTTATATCCAGGCAAGATCAGATCAAAGTACTTGCAGAGGATACCAAGGGTAGGCTTTGGCTAGGGGCAAATCGAGGGCTTTTCAAGCTAGAAGAGGCAGAACTCCGCCTTCAGTATTATTCTGTAATCCATTCCATACATTTTGACAAATCGTATGTTTATTTCTCTCACCGTAAGGGGACCAGCAAAATAATGGGTGATGATCTAGAGCGAATAAGTTTGGCTTTTCAAAAAAATATCCCTGTTTCAAAAAATCCAATTAGAAAATATATGATCAATAGTTTTACTATTGATACCACCAAGGCACAGTGTTTTTATAAAAAAGGGGAAAAAGAGCTGCTAGTAGGCACTGCAAAGGGGATGATGACGATAGAAGAGGGGCGTTTTCAATATCCGAAGGAGGGGCATCCCTTTCCCAAAGGAGACATCATCTCTATTAAAGAAAATAGTGAGGGCATTCTCTGGATTTTATATGCGAAGAAAGGCCTGTTCTATTATGATGCCGCTAAAGATGAGCTTGTTGCTGTAAAAGTAGCCGATGATTTGAAAAATCTAGCGTTCACGGCCATGGAATTAGATGAAAACCATGATGCTTGGCTGGCTTCCAATCATGGTTTATTTCATATAATAAAGCAAAAAGAACAGTTTGTACCGGAACATTTTCAGAAGACGCATGGATTACAAACCAACGATATCAATGATTTGACGCTGAAAAACGATGCACTGTGGCTAGCTACAACCCAAGGAATCACACTATTTCCTAGAAATTATCGAAAAAAGAAAATGGCTCCTCGGTTCTATATAGATTCAATTTATGCCAATGGCAGCGTCTTGTCTTTGAAACAACCCTTATCCCTTTCTCATAAGAAAAATAACATTTCCGTCTCTTATCATGGAATTTCCTTCAAAGGGGAAGGAAAGCTTAGCTATCACTATAATTTAAGTGGTAAGCGATCGGAAGCGGGCGTATCGGAGAGCCGCCAACTCACTTTTAATGATCTGCCTCCGTCAGCATATGAACTTATTATTTATGCTGTCGACTATGATGGAAATAAGAGTACTGTCCAAACAATCGCTTTTGACATCGCTGTTCCTTGGTGGCGAGAGTGGTGGGCCTTATCTACATTCTCAACCTTGATACTTATTTTTAGCTATCAATCTATTAAACATAGAAGAGTACGAAGAGACCAAGAGCTGATTCGAGAATCAACTACAGTTCCTCCTCCTATTCTAAAACAAGAGCCGTTCATCATCCTGAAATCCGTATTAGATGGGAGTAATGTGAAAATCAACTTGGATGAAATTTTGTTTATTGCGGCAGCAAGGGATTATATGGAAATCCACTTAGCTACTCAAAAAATACTGGTGCGGTCAACAATGAAAGGGCTAGAAGAAAAACTACAGATTGCTCCCTCCTTAATCAGGATTCATAAATCTTATATAGCTAACCTAGAGCATGCAAGGGCAATTAAAAGGAATGAAATAAGGATCAATGATACCCTGCTTCCCATTAGTCGAACCTATAGTACAATTGTCAAAGAATACCTTAAAGCAATGGAGAAAAAGTCGGAAAATTAACCCTCCGATCTCCTTTTCCATTCCAAGCTAAGGAGGCGGCCCTCCCTAACATTCGAATTGTACTCCTCTAACTTAAAATATCCCTTGCGGCTTGTCTTGATTTTCTTGCGACTTGTCTCAAAATACCTCCAAAACAGGGCAT
>JBCDGZ010000085.1:0-34178 GCA_038750655.1 Bacteroidota bacterium
ATCCTCTTCCAAAAGCAGGGGGGCCTGACTGCGCATGCGCTGGTACGTTTTCTCATTTACCCATTGGACAATCAGCTCTGCCAGTTCCGCTCTATCGCGGTAGCGTTGACACAGCTTTTCCAGAGCCGGCTCCAGAGGATAATGCGAGCTGATGATCGCCGCGTGACCAAAGCGCAGCCAATCATTAATTCCACCCGAAATATTGCTGTAGCCATAGTATTCTCGTATGATCCCAAATTGCAGGTGTTTTTTCAAGGGCAGCAGTAAGAAATCTGCTTGCTGTAGTTGCCGATCAAACTCCTCTTGCGGAACCAAGTCTTCGTAATATTTCAATTCAAAAAGCGACCTATCACAATCCTCCAAAAGAGCAAACAACATTTCATCAGGCTGCTCCTTTACTCTTCCCAACAGGATGAGCCGAATGGGCTGTTTTAGCCTGGGGACAGCCCGGCGGATTGCATCACAAATATCCCTGTAGCTCCGCCCTTCCTCGCTGACGGCCCCGGGTACGACGATATTTAGTCGCTTTGGGGGAGTAGCCTGCGGGGAGCCTTCGTAGTAGCCAAAGGGTAGTACGGGGCCGATGGAATAGCTTTTTAGCAGTCCTTGTTGTTGAAGGTGGATTTGTAAAGTTGGGGAAGGAAAAGAGAGGTAGCTCATGTTGCGGAGCATGCGCTGGCGGAAGAACCATTCGCCTTTTAGCCATTGGCGGAGGAGGCGTAGCCGATCGGTAAGGGGGTGCCGGAAGTGGAGGTTTGGGCAGGGGGATAGAAAGGTGTAGCCGTTGTGGATGATCAGTAGTTGGGGGGGGGAAAGCCGGAGGCGAGAGAAAAAGAAGAAGTTGGAGGTGAGGGTGATGAAGATCAACAAATCACATTGTTCCAACTGGGTCCGGCAGCGGCGGATGAACTGAGGGCGAGATTCTTTGTCCCGCATGATCTTATGGGGGGTAGATTGAAAAGTAGCCTCCGCCTGCAAATCCTTCGCCACCACCTGACTACAAAAGACTTTCAATGCAAAGCCAGCCACTCGCATGACCCTCAGATAGGTCCTCAACACTTCACTATGTGCATAGAGTTCAATTAGACCGATTGTTCGCATTAATTTATACCTTTGGTGATCAGTTTCAGCCAGCCATGAATGCAGCAGCGCCGTTTTTTTCCATCATTCTGCCGACTTACAATAGGGCGAATTTAATTGAAAAAGCCATCAAAAGTGTACTTGAGCAGGCTTTTGTGGATTGGGAATTGCTCATCATCGACGATGGTTCGACGGACAATACCCAGGAAGTGGTTGAGCAGTTTGAAGACTCGCGTATTCATTACCTTCGCCAGGATCACGGAGAGCGCAGTCGGGCTCGCAATTTGGGGGTACAGCGGGCCGAAGGCCGATATGTCTGTTTTTTGGATGATGATGATTATCTGCTGCCCCATTTTTTACAAGGCTTTCATCACTATTTTCAAAATGGAAACTCGGAGGATTTGATCCTTCGTACAGGCTTTTGCCGAGCACTAGAGGGGCAGCTGCTTCCGGCGACAAATTACGATGAAAAGCAACATCGCCACCCGGTTCGTTTCGCTGCCTTCCATATGTGTAGTGCTTCCTCCCTTTGCATTCCCAGAAAAATTATGCTACAGTATTCTTTTCCCGAGCATATCCACTTTTGGGAAGACAGCTATTTGATCTTGCGCCTGCTGGCTCAACATCCGATGGTGCAGCTTCCCTCCCATCATTACGTCTATGTGATTCACCAAAATATGAGTTCGAGGCAGTTCTACCAAAGTCCTGAATTAGCAGTCCACGTAGAAGAAAATGTCCAAACCATCGCCGACTTCTTCGAGCAGCACGGCAAAGTCGTTCAACCCTTTCTCCCTTCCTGGACCCAACGCTATTTAATGGCCGATAAATACCTCGATCATGCCATTGCCAGCCTGCCTCATACTTCTCGCGTTCGCTCCTTCCAATTCGTCAAAAAAAGCCTAAGGCTGATGTATCTGCACCCTCACCTACTGCGCAAGCAGCTCTCCTGGCTCTACCGGGCCTTCCTCCAATAAAGCCTATCCCAATCGCCCCAACTTAATTTCCTGATACACCGCCCCTAACTGCTGCCCACAGTGCTGCACCTCAAATTGTTGCTCCATATGCCGCCGCGCCGCTCGGCTCATCACCTCATAAGCGGGCTGCTCCATGAAATAAAAATCTCGGAGCTTTGCCGCCAAATCTTCGATGTCCCCTTCCTCCACCAAAAATCCAGTTTGTTGATCCAGTACCTCGTTGGGAATATCGCAGTGTTGGGTAGCAAGCACGGGGAGGCCAGTAGCCTGAGCATCTAGGATAATGATTGGCGCGCCGCCCTCGCAATCCATATTAGCAGTATAGCGACTGGGATGGATAAAGACATGGAAGTCCCGTAGGAACTGATGAATTTTTGGATACTCGATTTTGGGTAAAATTTTCACCTTACCCATTAAGTCATACCTCTGGATCAAATCATCTAGTTGCTTCCTATATGCTGGCTCCCGGGCTACCCCGACGATGGTGTAGGTCATATTCGGACAGTCGGCCAATGCTCGCTGGAAGGCCTCGACGGCTTCGATCATGCCTTTGGTTTGGGAGAAAGCGGCGATCTGGATTAAGTCGAGCTGGCCGGAGGCCTTTTGGCGGGGATGGTAGGGGATTTGATCGATGTCAAGGCCGAGGTGGATGATCCGGATTTTTTCTTTTGGGCAGCCCTGATTGATGAGAGTGGAGGCGCCGTGAGGCCCCTCGCAGATGATTGCGGCGCATTCGGCAAAAAGCTGCTGGAAGTGTTGGCGAAAAGCAGGCTGCTCGAAAGGAAGGCGCTCGTAATCCCAGCCGTAGAAAGAAAGGACATGGGGAATACCCTGCTGTCGTACCACCCGATGAAAATCCCAGGCGACATTGGCAAAGTGGCTATGGACGACATCAACAGGATGTGTTTTTAGGTAACGGGAAAGGGCTTGAAGGGCACTGGGATAGAGCTGGCGAAGCCCTTTGAGCAAGGCTTTGAGTAGGAATTGCCCGGGGTGATCTTTGCGGGTGAGGAGATCGGCCTGATAGAGGTAGTTGTCGGGACGGCGGATGATCTTGAATTCGAAGGGATAAAAGTTGGTATGGCAGTACCGTCGGGCGAATATGGCGATGTCGGTATCAGGGGTATGATGCAGCAGGCGGTAGGCCCAGTTTTCAGTAATGGGCAGATACTCCTCGAAGACCTGTACGGCTTTAATGTTTCCCATAACCCGCTAAAGTAAGTAAATCGAGGATAAACTGTTTGTTGAAACGGTAACTAAGGCCGAGATAGACACCAATGCCAGTGAATAGTAAGGAGGCTAGTTTCCATAATCCTTCCAATGGTAAGTAGTAATCCAGAAGGCCAGTCACCAAAGCCATCACCAAGGCCAGCGATAAGGGCAAAAAGATTTGTTTAAAATATACCCTCCACTGCGATTGGATTAAGGGCCGAATCAGCAAAAGATAGTTGGGCAAGACAAAGCAAAGTTGTAGGATGAGGAGGGCTGTCGCAATACCTAATATCCCCCAATAAGCTCCTAGATATATAGTAACTGGAAAGATAAAAAAGGACAATAAATTCCAATAAAACCCCCAATCGGCTTTACCTGTCGCCAAAAGTAAACTTCCTACTGGACTACCCGTCGACATCGTTGCGAAAGCCAGCGCCAACAGTTGAAAGAGCGGTTCGTGTACCAACCACTCAGCACCAAATAGCAGCTGTATAACCGAAGTGCTACCAACAAAAAGAAACAGGTAGATAGGAAAATTGAGCGAACAGATGTAATTGAGTTGCTTTAGATACAACACCGCTATCGTATGGATATTTTGCTGGACTTTAGACATCAGCGGAAAGGAGACATTAGTAATGATGGGATTGATGGTTTGTAAGGGTCGGAGCAATAGCCGTTTGATCACATCATAGCTACCGAGTACCTCGGTGCCGAGTATTTTCCCAATCAAAAGGGTATCGAACTGTTGGGTGAAAAAGGTCAGCAAATGCTCGCCCATCTGGAAAGAACCAAATTTTAAGAAAAAATCTACACTCCTCAAATCAAAGGTCCATTGTAACCCGTAGCTGCGCCAGCCTAATAATAAAGAGCACAGGCCCTCGACTACCGTCCGCCCCAATAGGCCATAAAGCAGGGCGTAAACATCGTAGCCATTGTAGGCCCAAAAAATAGTAAGGACAAAAGAAGTTAGAAACCCCAATATGTTGATCATAGCCAGTTGATCGAATTTGAGCTGCTTGTTCATTAAGATGCGCATCGGATGACCAAAGCTATTGAGGATAATTACTAGAACGACAATATAAAGCAGGGACCTCAATGCCTCCTCTTCAAAAAACCAGGCAATTAAAGGGACCAGCAGTATGACCAGCAGGCTAATGACAAAACTAAAAAGCAGCGTCAACCAGTAAAGGGTGGAGAGTTGAGTAGGATTTACTTTTTCTTTGTGGATAATACCATTGCTGACCCCAAAGTCCATAAAGATAAGGGCGAAGTTGGTTACGACATTGAGCAAGGCCATCAGACCAAAATCACTTTCATCCAACAGTCGAACTAGCAAATAGAGCTGAATGAGACCTCCAAAGACGTTAAAAAACATGGAAACGATATTCCAACGGATGCCACTAAAGGCTATTTGTCGAAGGTTCATCGCTGTACCAGCTTTTTGATGATAGTGGCGGGCTGACCGCCGGCCAGACAGTCAGCTGGAATATCCTTAGTCACTACAGCCCCCGCAGCAATACAAGCCCGATCACCAATCGTTACGCCGGGGCTAATCACTACATTGGCGTAAAGAATGACATCATCTCCAATCTCGACCGGCGCAAAAATATGCCTTCCTCTATTTTCGTAATCACTTCTACTGGCAAAAATCTTTACTCCGGGGCCGCAGTCAAAATTGCGGCCAATTTTCACCCCTCCCGCTCCACCAGCAAAGATAACTGTCCCCGGACTAATACAGGTCCCGGCACCAATTTCCAAAGCCCCTTGATGATTACACCAGGCTAGTCCTCCCAAATCAATGTATACATTAGACTGAATGATAACAGCTTCCCCAATGACCAAATGCTCCATCGGTCCATTCACCTCTACCCTATTCCCCAAACGCAAAGTCGGAAAGCGCCGTAGCAAGGCCTGCCGCTGCTTAAACCTTCGATAAGAGGTCCCCAAGAAATATTTGATCCAAGTAATCATAGCGTTTTTTCTTTACGAAATGGTCTAATCATCCAATCAATAAATTTAATAGAATCTGAACGCCAATTCAAAAAAGGAACTGCTTTGGGCTTGGCCCGAAAGCCCTCTTTGAATTGAATCACCCCTCTTATACCTGCGCTGGGACTGAAATCGTAACTCCTGAACCCTTTCTGGATGGCATCTTGAATAACGTGATAATACAAAAGAAAAGTTGGACGTAGCCGCAAATGAGCACTCAAGGTGGCCTCATGCCAAGGGATAACATTTTGATTGAAATAAAAACAGATCGCTCCGGAGGCTAAACGCCCTTCCTGCTCAATTAGCCACAATCGACAATGAGTTTTTGGTAGCTGGGCCAGTATTTCAAATAGCGGCCAATTGTAAATAGCCATTACCCGATCCCCCCAACGTTCGAGATTATCCTGATACATCTCAAAGTAGGCGTTCCAGTCTTCCAGTGATTGCGCAGCACGAAAATGATAATCGGTAGCTAGACCTTTTTTCAAGGATCGGCGATGATTCCTTGACCAGTTGGCCACCACTCCCCCACCCCCTTCGAGATCAATCAACTGCGTAAAATCCTCTTCCCCTCCCTGCCCCGCCAGCACGGAAGGAACCAATGGCGCCTCTTGCAACAAAAGCGTAGAGAAACTGCAAAGATGTTGATACAACTGCTGGCGATCTGCCGCCGTTAAAGGCTCCCGGCAGAGGTAGCCGCCGTAGGTGCCCGCAGGCGAGGAATGGTAAACCCGGCTCAGCCCCCCCAGCATCGGCTTACTGGCCAAGGGCAGCAGCACCTCTCGGCCGCTCGGCAGGCGAAGCAGCTGCGCCTCTATCCGATAATCATCATAAGCTTCCCAGACCTCATACCATTGCGGAGTATGAAAAAAGGTAGCGCCGGGGCAATCGTTCACAAAGGCCGCCCAGGCTTCCCGATCGAGTTCGAGCTTAGGGAGCTTTGCCATAGAAGCGGAGGATATGCTTGCTGATGAGATCGATGTGCTCTAGTTCGTAGTACATGGGGAGGCGGAGTAGGCGCTCGCTCTCGGCGGTGGTGAAGCGGTCTTGGCCGTGGAAGTGGCCAAATCGGCGGCCGGCCTCGGCGCTGTGCAGGGGGACATAGTGAAATGTCGCTTTGATGCCTTGCTGCGCCAGGTAATGGATCAAAGCCTGTCGATCTTCGCTATCTTGGCATTTGATGAAAAAGGTATGCGCGTTGTGCTGACAGTCCGCAGAGAAGTTCGTTGAGCAGAACTCGACTAGGTATTCGGCGTAGCGCCGCCAGTGCGCCAATCGTCTTTTATTGACCGCCTCAACCTGCTCCAACTGGGCCAGCAGGAAAGCCGCATTGAGTTCACTGAGCAAATAGCTAGAGCCGATGTCTACCCAGCTGTATTTATCAATCTCTCCACGCATAAACTGCTTGCGATTGGTACCTTTCTCCCGTAGGATTTCGGCTCGGGCCAGCATTCGTTCGTCATTGATCAGCAAGGCGCCTCCTTCTCCGCATTGGATATTTTTGGTGTAGTGAAAACTGAGGGTTCCCAGGTGGCCGATGCTGCCGAGGTGGCGGCCTTTGTAGTAAGCGCCGATGGCCTGCGCAGCATCTTCGATGACGTATAGCTGGTGGGCCTGGCACACCTCCATGATGGCCTCCATATTGCAGGCTACGCCGGCATAATGCATAAGTACGAGGGCGCGACTGCGCGGTGTAATGGCCGCTTCGATCAGACCTTCGTCGATGTTCATGGTATCGGGGTGAATGTCGACGAAGACGATGCGGGCACCCCGAAGGACGAAGGCATTGGCGGCGGAGACGAAGGTGAAGGAGGGCATGATGATTTCATCGCCTGGCTGAATATCTAGGAGTAGGGCGCAGATTTCCAGAGCGTGGGTGCAGGAGGGGGTAAGTAAGACGGCGGGCGACTGGCTGAGGCTTTGCAGCCGCTGTCGGGCGGCTTGACTGTAGTGATCTTCGCTGGCTAGGCCCGAGCGCTGTACAGCATCCGAAATGTATTCTAACTCCTTACCGGAGACATATGGCCGGTTGAAAGGTATCATCAGCGGCCAAAGCTAAGAAGAAAATCCTTCTTATCAAGACTGAGTGCATCAACTCCAAATATATTCTTATCGCATAATGACCAGCTTACCAAAATCATTTTTGAAGTACTGGCTGGTTCTGGTATCATGGCGCTCAAAATCTTGCCCGTCGGCGCCCTTAGCGACCATGCGATAGAGATAAACGCCATTGGCCAGTCGATCGCCAAATTCATCCGTTCCGTCCCAAACATAGTCGATCTTGTGGGTACCAATCTGCAAAGGTCCTGTCTCCGCCTGGGTAATTTCTCTAACGACTCGTCCCGATACCGTCATAATCTGAATTCTAAATTGCTCCGGAGGCTCGTGGCCGGTTAGAGTATAGATAAACTGCGTTGAGGTAGAGAAGGGATTGGGATAATTTAAGACGTTAGAAATGGCCTTGCGATTGGAAATTTCGAAAGAGACTTTGTAATCAAAATCACCAGATTGGTTACCAGTGGCGTCTTCCGCCTGAATGATTAGCTGATAAGAACCGTCGACATCCAGGATGGGCCGATATTGCACACTAGCGCGGTTGTCCGTCTCTGTAGCCGGAAAGAATTCGAGATTAGGATCCTGAAAGGAAATTTTATTGACCCCTCCATCTGGAGTATGCAGGAAAATCCGAAATAGGGCCGTATCCACTAAACGTAAAAAGCGGTTTTCGTCTTTCAAAACGACTTGAATATCTGGTCTGGAAGAAACGATGTCGCCATTCATAATATGGAGGCCATCGAAGGTCACATCGAGGTTGGGGTTGCGGATGTCCTCAGCAATCTTGAATTGAGAGGCTAAGAAATTATTGAAATGAGATTCTTCGGGTTGGTCTTCTTCCGGATTGACCTCAACCACAATATTTTGTAGGCCGGATAGATTAGTGGTAGACAATTGATGTGAAAAGTGCAAAGTATCCGCCTTGGTCAATGGCGCCAATTTTTTGTAGGCGATCTGGGCATTATTGAGCTGATCGGTCACTGTGAACTTAACTAATAAGCTGTCCATATCATAATCGCTCAGATTTTCTACTACCGATTCCATCCTGAAAACGTCCCCTTGCTGAAGGGTATCATTGTAGAAAACGAAATGTGAGGCAGGATCCAAGGCCGCTTCGGGTAAGCCCGTATAGTTGATTCGCCAGAAATCCAGATGGGTAGATGTACGGTTGGTCTCATCCTTGGCATTGTATTGCAAACGCAAATAAGGGTACTCTTCGGCGCTGACGAAATTAAGGCTAGTATCCGTTTTAGTCAGACTATCAATCAGTACCGTTTCTGCAAAATTTTTGTCCAAGCCAAATAAAGTCAGGTGGGTGATATCCGAGATAGGGTCATCAACGTTGCTAAAAGCCCAAGACAGTGACTCCCATTCCAAAGCTGGGCCGACCACTGTGGAGCGAATGTTACCATCTGTCCGAGAAATGGGGATAAAGACCTCTACTTTGATTTCTTCTTCGAAGGCAGAAGCCAGTTTCTCATCGAATACCTGAGCATCTTTTTGGTAGACAAAAGTGTAGGGCAGCGATCCTTGGGTACTCATGGTCCTAGCCAGGGTGGCCCCTTGAGCTTCCAGTACCTCGTAGAGATTAGTCCCATAGACTTGGGTATCTCCTGCCCATTGTTCGGGCTCAAAATTTTGATTGAAATCGTTCAACACCGTAAAAAGAAAGACATAGCTGTTAGCTGGAATAGCATCATTGAGAAAATCTACGAGGGTTTTCCGTTCTTCCGCAGTATTGGTAGGAAAGGCAAAAACATTGGTGTACCTGTTCGGATTTACACTGCCGTAGGCACCATCTGTATTGGCCCAAGCACTACCATTGACTCCATCTCCGATCACCACTGCTACGCCTGCATCAATCTGATCCCAGGGCCTTACGGTTACAGCGGGCGTTTCGAAATTGTAGACATAAGAAGGCTCGTTGCCCGGTTCGTTAACCTTATTATTAATTGTAATGAAAAAACCGTTAGTATTGAACTCGAAGTTACGAGAATCCTCATCCACTCGCATTCCATCCGAGGCACTTCTTTGGTATTGGTAATAGTGGGACTGGTTCCAGCCATCCTGGCCATCTTCGATATATATAAAGGAGCTGCTCTCCCAGATAAAGCCTAGCTCGGGCGAAAGGCTATCCCGGCTTACCCTCCAATAGTAAACCGTATTATCGCTTAGCCCTAATGTTGGCTTCCATTTCACTACTCCTCCCGGCTGAGTGACCTCTCCCCTCACCTTTATCGGACTATTGAAGGCTTGCGTAGTATCCAACTCGAAGATGTATTTTTGCTCAGCAGCCAGGGCGTTCCCCGTCGAGGCCTTCAATACCACATCGCGGTTGTTGACAATTCCAAATTCTCTTGGATAGGCCGCTCGTATGCTATTATCGACAATAAACAATTCCTTACCCAGCTGCCCCTGCGCGCCCATCAATTCATTGTTCGCCTCCGCCTGCGGGTCCGGCAATTCCTCTATTTCATCCAACACATCAAGGTTGACATAAAAACGATTGAGCCCTACAGATTCCTTCCCAGAAGTGGGGATACGATAGCTGACATTTTTAGAAAAAGCGGGCACCGGGATACGATCTCGAATGATGGTAATGCGGTTGTTATTGGGCAGCTCCTGAATGATTTCCAGCGACATTGAATCGCTGATAAAACGACCAATATTATTGATGGTGAAGAGCAGGTCGAAGCTGTCTTGCTGAATGGTGACCAAAGAGGGTTCGAAGGCGACCGATTGGGGGTCAACGATATAATCTGGCCCTGGAGCAGCGTTGAGCACCAGCGCGGGGTCACCGTTGATGGTAAACTGCTGCACCAGCTCGCGCATGGTCTGTCCTCCGGCATTTTCAAAACGTCGAATGGTAGCATTGAGGATATTTCCAATACTCTCCCCATATTGAGTGCTTCCTTGCAGGCGATAATATTCCCGCATGAAGTTGAAAAGCGTTCCGGTAAACCCTTGACCTGTTGACGCCAAAAAGGCGATGGCCCCTTTGTCTTCATAAAAAACAAATCGCTCACTAGTCCCTACCACCGGAGTGTGAATATTTCCAGAGTAGCAGCCCAGAGAGGTGATCATAGGGTATTTACCAAAATTATTATAGTTATCCGGGTTGTCGATATTAAAGTCAAAAGTTCCAACACCAGAGTGCCCGAAGAAAGTAATCATGGAGACCCCCTCGTTGATGAGATTAAAGATTTCATCGGAGGTGGAGATTTGTACAGGATCACTACTGGTTTTGTAGAAGGTGGTGACATCTCCTCCAAACTCATTGGTTTCAATCACAGCTTCCATCTGGCCCAGATAACTGGCGATCGTCGACTGCTCTCCGGTCCCACCGCCGCTCAAGTGCAAGATGCGCTTTATCCACTCCTTGCCTTCTATAGATTGGCCTGCCTCCAACATATTCTCTTCCAGTACCCTCACCTTATCGAGATAAATCGCAATATCCTGAGGCGAAGAAACGGCCAGGCGGCCTACCGGGATGATGGGCGTATTGGAGGTGTTACGGGCCAGCAGGAGATTATCTGCCCCTGGAAGTCCGAAAGTAGGCACCGTGAAGGAGGAGTTGATGCTGGCATTCAATTCTGAGGTTTTGCGATAAAAGGCATACTCCCGAGCCTTACCGATGATGAATACATACTTGGGATCTGACCATTGTTGCTTAATGAAATGGGTGAAGTTGCGAATGGACAGCGGATGTCGGTGAATACCGTAGCTGAATTGATCGTACAGTTGCTGAATCTCGGCAATGTAGGTAGTATAGTCTCCTCCCCTAACAGACGATCGATAATCGGCATATTCTTGTACTCGATTCCTTCCCTGGCCATCATCTGTTAGTCGTTTATTGGTGATGATCAAAAAGTCGGCATCCTCTTGGGTGTAGTCGATAAATTCGATTGACTGTAGCTGGCTGATGGTTCTAAAGCCGGAGTTCGCATTAATCAATACCAACTCTCGATCACTAGAAGAAGGCGGAAGGGCAATTCTAACGGTGCTCCCTTCCAAGCGAACGGGCATCCGGGTTTGGTTGGTAACATCATACAAGATGGGGCTGCTGCCTCCGGCATCAAAGTTTTCAATTTCGAGGTATTTCGAGCTGCTGGAAGCTCTGATGCTGAAGAGGAAAGCATTCTGCGCATCGAAGTTGAAAAGGCGCGGATAGCGCAGTCGGATATTGGCCACTGCCTGACGGTCCGATCCCCCTTTTAGGCCTTCGACTTTTACGTTGGCAGTGGTTCCCATCTCCGCGGTATTGATGGTGAAGTCGAACTGTTTGACAGCATAGCCAAAGAATTCTTCTCCGGCATATTCTCTATCGTTTACTTTTACAACTTGGTGGTGCTCTCCTTCTTTGGTGGCAAAGCGGACGCTGACCTCGGTATCGGGACCAGTGCTTAGGAGGTGCGGCGGCTCGACCGCGGAGAGGTGGATTCGCGAGCTGGGGAAGCCGGTGGAGAAGCCCTCCGCTAGTCCGTAGGTGGATAAGGCATTGCCGGAGGAGCCGGTTTTTCTCTTCACATGGGTATCCGTGAAGTTGAGCAATAAGTCGTGCATAAAGTACTCCTCTTTTGCCGGCAGGTTGCTCAGGTTGTTAGAGATGGTAGCAATTCGAGGATGGTTGCCTGCTCCCCAAGTCAGAAAGTAGGCAGAAGAATCTGTATACAAGCTATACTCTGGATTCAACATCTCCTCTGCTGGATTAGCGAATAGCTCTCGATCCAGTTCCGAGCGATTCTTTTTGCCATAAAAGGCAATAAAGTCATTGTTTTGGAAGACGCCGTTGGAAGAGGTATAGATGGGCACCTGTTCCCCCATATAGTAAAGCTGGTAGTTATTGCCCGGAATAGCATCAGCCGGGATACCATTTTGTAGAAGCGTCTGGCGCGACAGGCGATAGATGCCATCTTCGGCCAGCATAATTTTATAATAAGATTGATTATGATTGATCCATTCGTTACCGAACTTTCCGTCGCCCATCTGAGCAAAGGAGCTTGTAACAGAGAGGAGGAGGAAAATCAATGACAGAAGAGTAATCTTTCTCATGAGAAAGTATGGTTGAGATTATTTTGATTTCATACAAAGTTATCCTATCCTCTCAATTTATGAAAGGAAAATAACATATCTTAATAATCAAAAATTAAACCGAAAAACTGTCCTCAATTAGATAATTAGGGGCCTTGGAGTGTCATTTTGGGCATTGGTCTTATGGCCTACATTTCCACAGTTTCTGCCCATTCCTTACAATCATGGTAAACTTTGTCTTCTATCGATTTGCGGTATTTTTCCGGATCAAAAGGAGTATCCAATGATTCGAAGGTTTTTTCATATTCTGATCTTACCCTTTGCAGTATGGTTTGGTACCGATCGGGATACGTTTTTTTGAAAGTATCGATGTTGAATTGTTTAGGTTGGAAGAGGAAATTTAAATCCTGTTTTCCCCTACCCTTGGGGCTTCGCTTTCGATTATGGTCAATAGTGGTCTGATCTCGCTCTGCTTTCTTGCGTTGGATGACAGACTCGACGATGCGAGCGTGCAGGCCATCCTCTGTCAGGCGACCGTTTTTCCACCAACTCACAAAAGCTCCCGCCTTTTTATCTTCATCTACATTGGTTTTGTCGGAGAAAAATTTCCAGAGATAGCGGAAGTAAAGATCCTCATAGCCTGAAAGTGGAGCATAGCTGACTTTAGGATGCGTGAGAATCTGTTCGAGGATAAACTTTTTGTTGATTCCTTTACTAGATAGAAAAACGTAGGAACGCTGCAAAGATACTGACAAATCAGCCTGGCCATTGTTGAAAACTTCTGACTTCTCCCCTCTCTTAGCAGATCGCTCTCCTTTACCATCTATTCTGTTGAGACTTTGGCGAGTATCGGTGGAATGTTGGGGCTCATTCTCGTAGATATAAAATTTCAGGCTTAGGATGCGCTTTTTCTGCTTCTTTCCCGGTACAAACTCAAAGCGAATATCTGTATACTTCTCTATCTCTCGCTGCGAGGGGATCAATACCCAGCGTTTGAACTCATAGAATTTAGGGTATCGATGCTCAATTCCTAGGTAAAACTTGATTTTCTCAATCCCCAGTTCACATTCTCCCTTGAACTGATAGCGTTTCAAGACCTCATACAGACGGACAGCATTAGAATTGAGGTATACAATGTTACTGATATTGTACTTAGTAAAATGTTCTTTAAGTTGTACGAGATATTCGCGTAGCTTTTCTGAGAGGCTGAAAGTAAAAATGTCCGTTTCCGTGTCATGCTCCATATGCTGAAGCCAAACACTCTTTCCAATTACGGTCCCCCGCTCATAGATAATGGGTTCGCTATTAAGCTTATCCATTAGCGTAAATACCTCTGCCTTATTAGCAATTCGACGTTTTCCGTCAAAATTGATGATCTTTTCGATTTCGGAATAATGCATCTTATATTCCCGAAACCTTTTATCCATCTGAGAGATCTGCGAAATCAGATACAAGACAAAGAACTGCTCCCGGCTATTGAGCTTATAGCTGGTTTCTATGAGTTTATTGTGCTTTATAATCGCCATAAGAAGGAAAGATTCGTGTTTCAGTGCTTTTGACCTTACAAAGCTATGCTAAAAGCGTAGTAGATGCTAATATTGATTACGCTTTTTACTAACAATTGCCCCGAACAGAACTGATGTAATGCTACGCTTTTTGAGCGTAAAAGCGGAGAACTTATGCGGTAGAATAAGGTCAGCTTGATGTAGCTCTACGGTTTAAGATGTAATGCTACGCTTTTGTGATGTAGTTCTACGCTTTAATTGGTATAAAGTAGGAAGTAACCGCGATAATGATTGATGTATTTCTACGGTTTTATGATGTAATCCTACGCAAATGGATGTGACGCTACGCTTTTTGATGTATTTCTACGTTTTTGTGATGTAACTCTACGGTATCACGATGTAATTCTACGTTTTTAGAGTGACCACCGCACAAAAAGATGCAGCTCTACGCCTTAGTGATGCGGCCCTACGGTTTTGTGATGCGCTTCTACGCCATCTTGGGATGTAATACTACGGTTTTGTGATGTGGGTCTACGGTTTTATGATGTAATGCTACGCTTTTTAATTTATAACTCATTGATTTATAATGATTTGCTGCAACCCTAAAAGATAAAAGATAGAAATATTATTAAGCCTAAATAATAAAAACACCTAAAGGGGAAGTGTTTTTATTATTCTCTTCTATTTGCACTTTTTACTTCAACTATTTCCGAGAAAAATGCTAAAAGAAAAAGTTGCGAGAAAAAGAAAAAGCAGGTATAAAACAAAAATTTGATTTGATGCTGTTTAGCTGCCTTCTAAGCCACTTTTACAACATTTTGGTACAACTCATCGATTCTAAACACAAATTGCTTAAAAACGCTTAAAACAACTTTTTGTTTTAGGAGTACTGATCTACTGCAATACGTATTTACTGTAATACTGAAATCATTAACTCCGTATTTCCGTTTTTCATCAATTCAGTATATCCGTACTTGAGTATTTACTGTAAAACGTATATATTTGCTGTGCAGTATCTACTGCAATCCTTATTTAATGACTTACTGATTTACTGCAATACGGTAATCAGTAAAACCATAAACTATCAAACACTATGATCATTTCAGTGACCAGCCTCAAGGGGGGAGTCGGAAAATCTACTATTTCTCAGAACCTAGCAGTGTGTTTTGCCCACATGGGCTACAAAGTGGCTATCGTTGATACGGATACCAATGCCAGTTCTGTGCATTGGTCGGGGATTAGAGAGGAGAAACTACCACAAATCACAGTGATGGGGTTGACCGATAATAATGCACTGCGGAAAAACATCAAGCAATTGCAGCAAGATTATGATCTCATCATCATTGACGGTACGCCTACCATCTCCAAGCTCGTTAGCACCATCATCGTACTGGGCGATATTGTATTGATTCCTATTCGGCCCAGCGGCTTCGACATTTGGGCGACGGAGAAGTTTGTTGAAAAGTACGAGCAGGCTCAAGCCCTCAAAGAAGATGTAAAAGCTTATTTTGTCCTCAATGAGTACAATGATAAGATCAACCTCAACAAGGAAATTCGTGAAGCACTTGGTGAATTAGAGATCAATACGCTGCAATCTACCCTAAAGCATCGGATTGCTTACGAGGAAGTTTGTGTCATGGGAAAGGGGGTTTATGAGTACCGCGATCCGAAGGCCAAGCAGGAAGTGGCCAATTTGACCAATGAGGTGCTGGAATTACTCAAAAGTTTATAACGCTTTTATTTATCAGATATGGCAAAGAAAAGATTTGACATCAGCTCTACGCTGAATAAGAACAAGGAGGCCCAGCTGGCGAAGAAGATTCCGCTCAAGAAAACAACCAAAGATCCGGATCAGATCAAGGAGCGAGTGGAAGAGATTCACGCTGATGAGCAGCCGAAGGCGGTGGCTGCTCCCAAACCGCCCCCACCTCCTCCTCCCCCAGAGAAGGTGAAGCTGGTGCGTATGACCATCGATACGCCAGAGGAAATGCACAAAAAATTGAAGATTAAAACCATCGAGCGTGGATTGAGCATCAGGGATTATGTCTTGAAGCTGATTGAGGCAGACTTGAAAAAAAGTAAGTAAGTATTTACGTAAGTACGGATTTCAGCATTTACTGAAATACTTATTTCAGGAACTACGGAAATCCTCAAGATTTAAATAGCTGCTATGTCAGAGCAACTTACCGATAAAGAGCTACTAGCTAAACTTGCCCAGGGCGATACAACGGCGGTCGATACCATATTTCGACAGCACTACGCATCGCTCTGCTTGACGGCCAATCGGGTGCTCCGCAATACTACTAAGGCGGAGGATTTGGTTCAGGACGTATTCTTCGAACTTTGGCGAAAAAGAAAACAGCTGCACATCCACTCTTCGCTGGCGGCCTACCTCAAACGAGCTACCATGAACAAAGCGTTGAATTACATCAGAGATGAAAAAATCAAATCCAGCGGAGAAGAACCTCTCCAAATGATGAGGAGCAAGGAGACGGGGGTGCAGAGACAATTGGAAGCGAGTGAACTCAAAAAAAAGATCGATCAGGCCATTGACGAGCTACCGGAACGCTGCCGCTTGATTTTCTGCCTCAGCCGGTTTGAGGAGATGAGCTACCAGGAAATTGCCAATGAATTGGACCTATCCATCAAAACGGTAGAAAACCAGATCACCAAGGCATTGAGGCTCCTGAGACAGAAATTAGGGGTCTATTTGTCAAGTATTTTACTTTTCATCATAGAGTGGCTGTTTTTTTTAAATTAATTCCCGCAAGGGTAGGGGGGGGACCCTAAATTGGTGTCCTCATACTGTAAAACGTACAAAAAGTATATGGAACAAGCTAAATATATAACCCTAATCCACAAGAAACTGTCTGGGCAAATCAGCTCAACGGAATCTAAGCACCTCAAGCAATGGCTGGAAGCATCTGCGGATAATCGCCAATTGTCTAATGAGGTAGAGCAAGCTTGGAAGATGTCTACTGGTTACCGGGAGGAGTATATGCCTGATGTGGAGAAGGGGCTGGATAGACTAAAGCAACGCATTGAGGCAGAGCAGGCAACGGTCAGGCCCATCGCTGGTCGCAGCCGAAGGCTATGGTTGATCAGAACAGCGGGTGCAGCGGCGGCAATTGCTGCATTGCTAGTTACAGCATGGTTCTTTTATCCCGGTCAGTCTGATATTGTTTGGGAAACTGTAGCCAATAGCTTTAATAAGGAGCAGAAAATACAACTACCGGATGGAACCATCCTTTGGTTGAATAAGAATAGTGAAGTTGATTTACCTTCTCGATTCTCTAACGATAAAAGAGAAGTACGCTTGAGAGGAGAGGCTTTTTTCGATGTGGCCAAAGATGCTAAGCGTCCTTTCATCATCAATACTCAAGATACAGAGGTTAAGGTGCTAGGTACTTCCTTCAATGTACGCGCCTATCCTGAAGAGCCTTTGACTCACCTGACTGTTCAAACGGGCAGCGTGAAGTTCACAGTTAATACTACGGGAGAGAACTGGGTCTTGGCTCCGAAAGATAGTTATCAATACGATCGCGAAGACAACACGATTGTGAAAGGTAAGGACGATGGCTTCCAAAGCCTGGCTTGGCATACTCAGCAACTGGCTTTTGAGGATGAACCGGTTCAGAAGATTCTGCCAGCAATTGAGGAACTCTATGAGGCCAGCATTCAGCTCGATAATCCGCTATTGGCTAATTGCGGACTTACGGTAACATTTGACCACAATTCTCTGGAAGAAGTCGTTCAGATTATTGCAACCAGTCTTAGTATGAAGGTGGTGAATGTAAGTCCAAACAGCTTCCGCCTGGAAGGAGGTAGTTGCGAGTAAATGCCGTAGAAAAAACAAATTATCGCTTCTTTTCTATACTGTTGTAACCTTATTCTACCATAAGAGTAAGGTTATTTTTATATTGTAAAGAATTTCAGATCGAATTTGATGAATGGTAAAACTACCCAAGGCATGAAAACTGTCCTTCCACAACTTATTTGCTTGCTCCTAACCATAGTATTGATACAGCCACTAAATGCCCAATATCGGGTGACTGGCGGAGAAGACGTTGAAGAAGGAACTTACCCCTGGATGGCCGGACTGGCCGATGCCAGCCAAAGTAACCTCGAAGAGGCGCAGTTCTGCGGCGGAACGCTCATCGATCGCTATTGGGTACTGACTGCGGCTCACTGCATAGACGATTTTCAATCTTCCCTTCTAATCGACAGCATCGACGTATTTTTGGGAGCCTACGACTTGGTCAACCCAGCGGCGGGCCACGAGCGCCTGCGAGTGAAGAATATCTACCTTCATCCCTCCTTCTTTCCGCTCAACTCAAAAAAGAATGATATTGCCCTGCTCGAACTAGAAGAACCTTCCAGTCGATCACCGATTCAACTGCCCGAACAGAGCGATGAGTCCTACTATGCTGCCGGTACTGCAGCTCGTGTACTGGGGTGGGGGATTCAGAACAGTATGACTTTAGAAGCAGCTACTGCCCTTCAAGAAGCCGAGATTGAAGTGATTGATTTCGATGATTGTAATGCACCTACGGCTTATGGTGGAGAGGTGAGCAGCGATATGGTCTGTGCGGGCTATCTAAGTGGAGAACCAGAGATGGGGGCAGCCTCGGGAGATAGTGGCGGCCCACTTTTTGTCAGTCGTCAGAACGAGTGGATACAAACGGGTGTCGTCAGTTGGGGACAACTGCCTTGGACGACCGATCAATATCCCGGAGTATTTCAAAAGGTGGCTTTCCATCGGGCCTGGATAGATGAGGTCATGAGCAACAGTACGGTTAATACAGAGGAGCAGCCAACGGAGTCGCTGAATTTTACTGTCTATACCAATGAGACCAATTTGATTGTTGCCTCAAAACGACCGGTGGAGCAACAGTTTGAGTTTTTCATCGTGGATATGATGGGGCAGACTATTCGTCCTCAGCAATCGCGAATTAACGGATGGACCCAACAAAAGATCGATATTCAAGGTTTACCTACAGGAATGTATACCCTCTTGATGGTTAATGAAAAGAAGCGTCTGAACAACAGATTTTTTATACATCAATGAATCGATGAAGCGTTTATTGCTGCTCACTAGTCTTGTCCTCTCTCTGTGTTGTGTACACGCGCAAGACCTGCTAGATGAACGCTTCGACCTTTCTGTACAACAAGCTAGCTTAGAAGAAGCCTTACTGGAGCTCAAGACTCAAACCGGGGTTAACTTTGCTTACAGCAATGATATTCTCTCTACGGACAAACGAATGACCCTTGAAATGAGGCAGCTGCCCTTGAAAAAGCTCCTCGAACAAATCCTCAAGAATACTGCCATTGAATACAAAGTAGTGGGCCGACAAATTGTACTATTTCGAAAACAAAAGCGGCCTACCAGCTACACCATCAGTGGCTATATCACTGATCGGAATACCGGGGATAAGCTTATTTCCGCCAATATCTTTGTTCCGGGCACCCGCAAGGGGACCAGTACCAATTCTTATGGCTTTTATTCTATTACGCTAGATGAAGGGCCGGTCAAGCTGAAATTTTCCTATCTCGGCTACCAAGAAGTAACCAAGTATGTTGACCTCAAAAGTAATCTCCAACTACTGATCTCCCTTTCTCCCTCATTAACCTTATCAGAAGTGGTGGTCATCGCCCGCGATAGCATCAATATCTTCCCCACTAACATGAGTACAGACGAGATTCCACTGGGGCGATTCAAGACCTTGCCTGCTTTGGGTGGAGAGGTGGACGTCATTCGCCTGGCCCATTTGCTGCCGGGGGTACAGACGGGCGCCGATGGAGTAGGGGGAGTGCAAATTCGTGGGGGAAGTGCCGACCAGAATCTGGTATTGCTTGATGGCGTACCCGTGTACAATCCTGCACATATGGTTGGAGTGTTTTCGATCTTTAATTCAAGTGCCATCAACAGTACGCGTTTGATCAAAGGGAGCTTTCCGGCGCGCTACGGCGGTCGGCTGTCTTCGGTACTGGACATTAGGACCAAAGAAGGTAATAAAAAACGCTTAGGGGCCGAAGCTACCATTGGCCTGACCTCCGCCAAAGTCTCTATCGAAGGCCCCATCAAGCAAGACACCAGTTCTTTCATCTTTTCTGCCCGGCAGTCTTTCCTCGGCTTCTACATCAGGCCCATCTCTAGGCGGATGAAGGAAAACAATGGTCAGCAAGGAGAGAGCGACTATAACTTTTATGATCTTAATGGAAAAGTCAACCTGTCCTTTTCTTCTAAAGATGCCCTTTATCTCAGTTTTTATAATGGGGGAGATCGCTACGACAATAGTACGAATTCTACCTCTGCAACTATGACCTCCCGTTTTGCCGACCGGGCGCGCCAGGCGCTGGCCTGGGGCAACACCATTGCTACCTTGCGCTGGAACCACCAGTTCAGCAGCCAGCTCTTCTCCAATACCACGCTAGCCTACAGCCGCTACGCCTTCGAATCGGAGGATTTGTATACCTACACCAATGCGGACCTGGCCAGCGGACAGACTATAAGCGAGTTTTTCTTCAGTCGCTTCAATTCTGAAATTGAAGACCTCACCTTCAAGATCGACTTTGACTATGTGCCCTCTCTACAACACTACCTGCGTTTTGGAGCCAGTGTGATCCATCATCGCTTTCGGCCGGGGCTGGCTTCCCTGTACGATGATATCCAACTGCAAGATGAGGACATCGCTCTGCGTATTCTGTTTCTTGATACGCTGGATAATTCGCCGGTCAATAACCTGGAATATGAGCTGTATATCGAGGATGACATCCGCTGGAGCAGTCGGCTCAAGACCAATATCGGCGTTCGGGCTTCGATGCTCAGTGTCTCGGATGAGAACTATTTCATCATACAACCTCGGGTAGCAGCCAACTACCGCTTGAACCGCAGGCTGCAACTTAAAGCTTCGGTGAGCCTGATGAGCCAGTATTTGCACTTGCTGACTTCCTCTAGCATTGGGCTGCCCAATGATCTCTGGGTGCCTTCAACGGATCGGGTGAAGCCACAGACGGCCTGGCAGTGGGTTCTGGGAGCAAGTTACGAAATCGGCAAGCAGTTTGTGCTGGATTTGGAAGGCTATTACAAACGTATGAATAATGTAATCACCTTTCAGGAAGGTGGATCGATCTCTTTTATCAATGCAGATAATTGGGAGAATAATGTAACAGCGGGACAAGGCTGGAGCTATGGGACGGAGCTATTCCTGCGCAAGGATGCTGGTCGGACCACCGGCTGGTTCAACTATACCCTGGCTTGGTCGACCAGACAATTTGATGAGGTCAACCTGGGCCGAAACTTCCCATTTCGCTATGACCGAAGACACAGCTTTAAGCTGGCCTTGGTGCACAAGCTCTCGAATAACTGGGACCTATCTGGCAATTGGGTCTACGAGACGGGAATTGCCGTGACGCTACCGATCAGTGAGTACATTTTCGATACCCCTGATTTCTCCCCAGCACAAGCCCTCAATTTTGGAGAAAAAAATGGATTTCGAATGCCCGCTAACCATCGATTGGATGTGGGGTGTAATTATCACTTCAGTAAAAAGCTGGAACATACCCTAAGTTTCGGTGTTTATAATTTGACGAATTCCAGAAATCCGCTGTATTACCGGCTCAGTCGTGATCCCCAAAATATCCGGGAGCGAACCTATATACAGGCTACTTTGCTGCCGATAATGCCGTATTTTAGCTACACGATCAGGATTTGATGATGAATAGACTAGCTTACATAGCGCTATTTCTATCCTTCCTGGCCCTCATGGCCTGCGAGGACCCTATCGATTTAGGTATCGAAGAGGAGGAGCCTAGGTTGGTGGTCGTCAGTAATTTTGATCCGGATAGCCTCTTCAAAGTTGTCGTCTCTCAGAGTCGCTCTGCGCTCTCCAATGATCCGGTGATGTTTTTGGACAATGCGACGGTGGATTTATTTGAGAATGACGCGTTGATCGAGCGGCTGGTATTGGCCGATGACCCTTTGTCCCCTTTTCCGATATACAAAACCCAGAGCTTGCGCCCTCAAGTTGGCTCTATTTATACCATAGAAGTGGCGGCACCTGATTTGGTGTCTGTTAGTGCTAGCAATTCTGCTCCGCAAGAAGTACCACTGCGCTCCTTTGAGATTACAGACTATCTCAGCCGCCCTGCGGGTTCTCGCTTCCGTCAGCACTTCATGACGGTCACCGCCGAAATCGATGATCCTCCGGAGATCGGCAATTTTTACCACCTCAATTTCTTCTACGAACGGGTAGAATTCAGGGTTAATGGCCCTAATGATACTACGCGTATCCCCACGGGGTTCAATTTTTCCCTTTTGCTAGAAAATACCCCTAACGAGCTGCCCTATATCAGTCACTACAACTACGGTGTGCTGATTAGTGATGCTGAAGCTGGCGATCGCCCCCTTAGGTTCAGTTTTGAAGCGGCCTCCCGGCCGGTCTCGACGGTCATTGAGCTGTTTGACCGAGTATATGTCGAGCTGCGTTCCGTCTCAGAAGACTATTTCCTCTACCATTCCTCCCTAACTCGACAAAACCAGCAGCGCGATACCATTTTCGCCGAGCCTGTGATTCTCTACAACAATATTGAAAACGGCTATGGCATCTTTGCTGGCTTCAGCTCTATTGTTGATTCTACAGAGATTAACCAGTAGTATTTATGTAAGCCACCTGACAAAACAGCCTCCAGGCACTGTCCTTCCCAAGGCGCTAATATTAGTTAAGGATATATAGGCGTTACAGAAATAAGTCTTTTATTCAAAACCTACTAGTTTTTATTCCACCTAAACAAACTATCCATAAGTGATTATGAATACGCAACAACGGATAATCAACATGATCAGCTGGATGGCCAATGTTCCGCCATCACAGATTTGTATGACCACCAACCTCCGCGACGATCTCGGGCTAGATTCTATCGATGTTATGAGCCTGATTGTACAACTGGAAAAATGGTTTGACATCATTCTCACCAATGAGGAGGTCGAACAAATCGAAACGGTTAAGGATGCTTCTGATTGTATCAGTCGCCATAGCATCAGCGCCTAAATATTTTTAAACCTAAATACCATCTTATCTAACCTGCATGAATTGATCTTTTACCTTTTTTCATTATCCATCTAAAAGAATCATCATGAACAGGTATTTGCTATTGCTGCTCGCCAGCCTTACCCTGCTTTTGACCGCCTGTCAAAAGGACGAAGAAAACATCACTATTAACGACCAGCCTACCATTAGCACTCTGGAGGGGGAATACCCCGGGGTTGTTAACGAGCTATGGCCCTATTTTCAGCGCTTCGAGGAAGCGGCGGCGGCCCGTGGGATTTCGATCAGCCTGGCTGCCGCAGGCATAACGGGGGTGATTGAAGAGATTGACGAAGAAAATGTAGCGGGAACCTGTCGCTTTAACTCCCATATGCCCAACCATGTTACCATTGATAAGAGTTTCTGGGACATTGCCTCTGACCGCTTCCGAGAGTTCATTATTTTCCATGAATTGGGACATTGTTCATTGCTTCGAGATCACCGGGAGGATGCCTATAGCAGCGGTGCCTGCATTAGTATCATGCGCAGTGGCCTGGGGGATTGCCGCGATAATTATACGCCTAGAAACCGCGCTATCTACCTAGATGAGCTGTTTTTTCCTGCAGAATTCTGATTTTTTAGGGCAAAAGCTATTTTTTTTCAAAAATTTGGAAAAAGGATAGGGGGGGATATAATTTTTCGTGTCAGTTATAGTACAGTCACCTTTTATTTTAAAAAAATCCACGATCCCCATATCTCTAATTAAAATGATAGCTTTATGAACGCGAATACAAAAACAGCTTTTCTAGAACAGTTTCCATTGTTTAGTGTCCTGAGCGCAGAAGAAAAGCAACGATTAATTCAAATGGTAGAGTTTAAGAGAAAAGCCCGTCATCAATACATCTATATGACAGGGGATACTTCGGATACCATATACTTCTTGGCTAAAGGCGTTGTTAAAATTGGCACACATTCTAATGATGGACGTGAGGTAATCAAGGCCATCCTCCATCCTATGGCGATGTTCGGAGAGCTTTGCGTAGTGGGTGAGTCTAACCGTCCTGACTTTGCTAGAGCGATGAGCCAAGATGTTCAATATTTTGCGCTGAACGTACAAGACTTTAAGTCCCTGATTAGCACTAATCACCGACTTTGTAACCGTCTGATGAATATGCTGGGAGAGCGGCTGAGAAAGACAGAAAACCGCTTGGAGGCCTTGATCTTCAAGGATGCCCGCACCCGTATCATCGAATTCATCAAAGATTCTGCTCGTAAGCGGGGAATGAGAATTGGACTGGATGAGACCCTGGTGAAGCATACCCTTACTCAACAGGATATTGCCAATATCACAGGGACCTCCCGCCAAACGGTGACCTCGGTACTGAATGATTTGAAAAAATCGAATCTCATTCACTTTAATCGTCGGAGTATTTTAATCCGCGATCTGGCCCGACTGGCCTAGCCACATAGCAATTCAATATTAATATACATTCTTCCAAACGTAATAACTATCTCCGACTACTGGTCGGGGATAGTTATTTTTATAGGAACAAAAAAATTAATTTAAATTTGCCCTGTATAATGCTCAGTTACCTCATTAATATTTCTACATGGCTGATATTTCCTACGTCTGGTTTCGCCGGGGCTCCTGCCTGCTTTACTTTTTGATATTTACCCTACACCCCCTCATCGCTCAAGACAGCGGCCTGCCGCTGGGCCATGATGCTTACCACATCTATGACCGCCTTAGCATCAAAACCGGGCTTTCTAGCCCCATTCACAGCAGCCTGAAGGGCTACGCCCGCAAGCCACTGGTCGAATACGCCATTGCCGTGGATACGGCCCTGTTACGCCTGTCGATCAAAGACAGGCGAGATTTGTACTACCTCTTTAAAGACAATAATGAGTGGTTGGCACAGGCCGAACAGCCCACTACGCTTACCGGCCCTCAGCATCCTGTTTATCAGGAGGCTTACGCAGACAGCAGTGGGATGCTCTACCGTCGCCTGGGCTCCCAGGTCATCGCCAGCGAAGAGAGCGATCGCTATATTCTCAGCAAAAAGCCCCTTTGGAAGCATTTTTACCGTACCCCCGCCAATTTGTTTGAATTGACTAGAAAGGGCTTTTATCTCAAGCTCAACCCCATGCTCAATTTCAGTATGGGCCGGCAGAATGACGGTGATTTGATTTTTCATAACCAGCGAGGGGTTGAGGTGCGGGGGGGGATCGATGATCGCATCTTCTTCTATACCAATATTCTGGAATCTCAGTCCCGATTCCCGGACTATATCAATGAGAGAATCATCAGAGATGGGGCCTTGCCCGGTGCGG
Organism: Bacteroidota bacterium; assembly: GCA_038750655.1. Lineage (GTDB taxonomy): Bacteria > Bacteroidota > Bacteroidia > Chitinophagales > Saprospiraceae > JBCDGZ01. The sequence goes on from JBCDGZ010000085.1 coordinate 25,204, forward strand.
GGTTAATTAAAAATTACAATAGCAGCGTGCTGGATATTACGGATGGTTATGATTATTTGATCTCGCAGGGCTATGTGGGGTTCAATATCAGTCGCCATGTCAGTATGCAATTGGGGCACGGCAATCATTTTATTGGCAACGGCTACCGTTCTTTACTACTCTCTGACTTTGCGGCCAACTATTTTTACCTCAAACTAAACACCCAAGTGTGGAAGTTTCACTATCAAAACCTCTTCGTAGAGTTGGGAGCAGAGAGTCACCGGAATCGTAGTGGGGATCGCCTACTGAGCAAAAAATACATGGCGGCCCACTACCTGAGCTATCAAATCACGCCGAAGTTGAACATCGGCCTTTTTGAGGCCGTGGTTTTTAGTAGAAATAACAACTTTGAGTTGCAATACCTTAATCCTCTAATTTTTTACCGTACTGTTGAAGGCTTTATCGGCAGCCCGGATAATGTGCTAATTGGCGCTGATGGCAGTTGGAACTTATTCAATCGTATTCAACTGTACGGGCAGTTGATTCTTGATGAGTTTAAATTTGATGAGTTGCTGGTCGAGCGAAGAGGTTGGTGGGCCAATAAGCTAGGTATACAGGCTGGGATCAAGTACATCGACGCTTTTGGGATCGATCATCTTGATGCACAGATGGAGTTCAATACTGTTCGTCCCTACACCTATACCCACCGTGATAGCTCTTCGAGCTACGCTCACCTCGATCAGCCCTTGGCCCATCCTATTGGAGCTAATTTCAGGGAGTTGATCTTCAAAGCGCGCTATCAGGCCAGTAAGCGAATCGCCGCCGATTTTCGCCTGATTGCAGGGAATTTTGGAGAAGATGGGGATACCACCAACTGGGGGACCAATATCCTCGTGCCCAGCACAACGCGTGAGCAAGATTTTGGCAATGAAATCGGGCAGGGAACGAGTACCAATACCCTGCTAGCTGGTATTGACCTAAGCTATCAGCTTTTTCATAACATGTACGTTGACCTTCATTACTTTTACCGCAGGCAGGACAGCGAAAATCCTGCCCGGGACTTCACCAATAGCTATTTTGGGGCTGGGGTGCGGATCAATATGGCGCGTCGCCGTCTCGATTTTTGAAGCCTGTCAACCATTGTAATACAGGACCTGCACTTCAGCTAGAAAAAGATTAACTTTGCAAAACTTTTTTGCTCAAATAGGATTTATCAAGGTATCTGATTTTATCAAATAAATAGTGATTTGAAGATGAAAACCATTCAAGATTGTATAAAAGAGCGAATTTTGGTGATTGATGGGGCAATGGGAACCATGATACAGCAGTATCAGCTAGAGGAAAAGGACTACAGAGGAGAGCGATTTGCGGATTTCCACAAAGATCTGAAAGGTAATAATGATTTACTATCCATCACCAGACCGGATATTATTGCGGCGATCCATAAGGCTTATCTAGAGGCCGGAGCAGATATTATCGAAACCAATACTTTCAGTGGTACTTCCATAGCGCAGGCCGATTATGAATTAGAGGAGTTGGCCTATGAGATCAATTTTGAATCGGCGAAAATTGCCCGTCGGGCCGCCGATGAGTTTATGGCGAAAAATCCAGGGCATTTTCGTTTTGTTGCTGGTGCCTTCGGCCCTACCAACCGTACCGCCTCCATCTCCCCTGATGTCAACAATCCTGGTTACCGCGCCGTCACCTTCGATGAGTTGGCCGATGCCTACTATGAACAGGCCCGAGGTCTCGTGGATGGCGGCTCAGACCTCCTCCTGGTCGAAACTATCTTCGATACCCTCAACGCCAAGGCTGCCCTCTATGCTATCGATCGACTCTTTGATGAGCGTGGCAAGAAGCTTCCGGTGATGGTCTCCGGAACCATTACAGATGCCAGCGGGCGTACGCTCTCGGGGCAGACTGTAGAGGCTTTTTGGATTTCAGTCAGCCATATGAATTTGTTAAGTGTCGGACTCAACTGTGCCCTCGGAGCGGAGGAAATGCGCCCCTATCTACAGACCCTCTCCCGCATTGCTGATACCAACGTCAGCGCCTATCCCAATGCCGGGCTGCCTAATGAATTTGGGGAGTACGACCAGGAAGCAGAGGAAATGCAAGAATACATCCGGGATTTTGCCAGTAGTGGCTTGGTGAACATCATCGGTGGTTGCTGCGGCACGACGCCGGATCATATTCGAGCAATGGCCGAGGCGGTTAAGGGCCTGGAAGTGCGCAGAAAGTCTAAAGTGGAGCCGTTCACCCGCCTCAGTGGCCTGGAACCCCTGACGATTCGCCCGGAGACCAACTTTGTTAACATCGGCGAACGGACTAATGTGACAGGATCGAGGAAATTTGCCCGATTGATCAAATCGGGAGATTTTACAGAAGCCATCTCGGTGGCCCGCCAGCAAGTGGAGGGCGGTGCGCAAATTATCGACATCAATATGGACGAAGGACTGCTAGACTCCGAAAAAGCGATGGTCGACTTTTTAAACTTGATCATGGCGGAGCCGGACATTGCCAAGCTGCCCATCATGATTGACTCTTCTAAATTCAAAGTGATCGAATCGGGCTTAAAGTGTGTGCAGGGCAAATGTGTGGTCAACTCCATTTCGCTCAAAGAAGGGGAGGAGGAGTTTACCCGTCAAGCCAAAATTGTTCGACGCTTTGGTGCAGCGGCTGTGGTGATGGCTTTTGATGAAAAAGGCCAGGCGGATACTATTCAACGCAAGGTAGAAATCTGCAATCGAGCCTATAATATATTGACTCAGCAAGTGGGCTTCCGCCCCGAAGACATCATCTTTGATCCTAATATTTTTGCGGTGGCTACTGGGATTGAAGAGCATAATGAATACGCTATTAATTTCATCGAGGCCACCCGGCAAATCAAATCTACCTGCCCGGGGGCTAAGATCAGTGGTGGGGTCAGTAACATCTCTTTCTCTTTCCGGGGCAATAATGTTGTTCGGGAGGCTATGCATTCGGCTTTTCTCTATCATGCTGTTCGTGCGGGGATGGATATGGGGATTGTGAATGCTGGAATGATTGAGGTCTATGAAGATATTCCGAACGAATTGCTAACGCTGGTAGAAGATGTTCTTTTCAATCGCTCGCCGGAGGCTACGGAGGCACTGACGGATTATGCAGCACGGGTCAAGGGCGGTGGCCGAGTCATACAGAAAGACCTGAGTTGGCGCGAAACTACGCTACAAGAGCGATTGACGCATTCTCTGGTACGAGGAATTACCGAGTTTATTGAGGAAGATACCGAAGAGGCCCGACAGTCGATGGATTCTCCACTCAAGGTAATCGAGGGGCCTTTAATGAATGGGATGAATGTGGTAGGAGACCTTTTTGGTTCTGGTAAAATGTTTCTGCCGCAGGTGGTCAAAAGTGCGCGGGTGATGAAAAAGGCTGTCGCTTATTTGACGCCTTACCTAGAAGAGCAAAAAAGTGCCGGTGGTAGTCTTTCTAAAGGTAAAATTTTGATGGCGACGGTAAAGGGTGATGTTCATGATATTGGGAAAAATATTGTCGGGGTTGTATTGGCCTGTAATAATTATGAAATTATTGATCTAGGGGTAATGGTGCCAGCAGATAAGATTCTGAAAGCAGCGCGCGAGCACCAAGTTGACATCATTGGCTTGAGTGGTCTGATTACCCCTTCGCTGGATGAGATGGTTTATGTGGCTAAAGAAATGGAGCGCCAAGGCTTCACCCTCCCCCTGATGATTGGAGGAGCGACCACCTCAAAGACGCATACCGCCGTAAAAGTGGAACCCCAATACTCGGGTACGACGATCCACGTTCTCGATGCTTCTCGCAGTGTCTCTGTGGCCAGCCGCCTACTGAGCAAAGAGGATGCTACCCGAACGGCCTTTGAGCAAGAAATCAAGCAAGAGTACGTTAGAGTGCGAAAACTGCGTGGCAACCGCAAATCCAATAAAAAATACCTTACCCTTAAAAAAGCTCGCGCCAACAAATTGGAGCTGGACTGGGACGGCTTCAAAGCGGTCAAGCCCTCTTTCCTCGGCGTCCGTATCTTTAATAATTACAGCCTGGAAGAATTGAGCCAGTATATCGATTGGACGCCCTTTTTCTCCAGCTGGCAGCTGCGTGGGAAATACCCCGCTATTCTTAAGGACGAGATTGTTGGCGAAGAGGCCCAGAAGCTTTTCAACGAAGCGCGGAGCCTGCTGCGCCGGATTATTGATGAGAAGTGGCTGGAAGCCCGAGCGGTCATCGGCTTCTTCCCGGCGAATAGCGAAGGCGATGATATTGAGCTGTACCGGGATGCTGATGGTGGAGAACTCATTGCTAATCTGCGCCACTTGCGACAGCAACGACAGAAGGCGCCTGGGCAGGCCAACTACTGTCTGAGCGACTTCATTGCCCCGAAATCGACGGAAAAAACAGATTACATTGGTGCTTTTGCGGTCACCACTGGCCTGGGCATCGAAGAACACGTTGCTCGGTTTGAACAGGATAATGATGACTATAATGCCATTATGCTTAAAGCCCTGGCGGACCGCCTCGCCGAGGCCCTGGCCGAGCGCATGCACGAGCGGGTGCGCCAGGAGCTTTGGGGCTACGCCAGCGACGAGCAACTGAGCAACGAGGCCCTCATCGAGGAGCAGTACAAAGGCATTCGCCCCGCCCCGGGCTATCCGGCCTGCCCCGAGCATACCGAGAAGCGTACCTTATTTGAATTGCTGGACGTTAAAGCCAATATTGGTATTGAGCTAACCGAGAGTTGTGCGATGTACCCGGCGGCTTCGGTTAGTGGTTGGTATTTTGCTCATCCAGCGTCTCGGTATTTCGGATTGGGCCAGATTTCTAAGGATCAGGTCGAAGATTACGCTGCGCGCAAGGAGATGAATATCGAAGAGGCAGAACGCTGGCTAGCCCCGACGCTTAACTACGATGTATAGGGCTTATTGCCTGAAAAACAGCTTATCTACACATTACTAAATGCTTTAATCAGCTAAAGTACTGCATCCCCAATTTTAAGACTTTATTTCTTGCAATCTGCTAGAATCTACTTACATTTGCCACAATTTTAATATTTGATTCTAGAATTGACTCCTAATGGCTCAATCAAAAGGCAAATAATAATGATAAGATTACTAGGCATTATCCTATTACTTCTAATTATTCCAAATTTAAGCCCTGCCCAACAAATCCCAGTCGACGAACGCTTGGTTAGGGAAGAAATGAGAAAGCGAGGGATTGAGGAGAGTGATCAGGATGCAATCAGAAAGAAACTAGAGCAAAGAGGATTCGATCTGGATAATATTGACCCTTCTCAGGTTGGTGCGCTGGAAAAGGCCCTGGCTGAAGTTATTGCGGAGATTGAGCAGGAAAAAAAAGCCAATGCTGCTGATAGTGCAGCAAAAGCCGCAGAAGATGTCGCTAATGATCAACTAGAAGAAAAAGTTAGAGAGGGGATCAAGGATGTTGCAAAAGAAGGCATCGATGAAGTACAAGATGCAGTGGAAAGGGGAGACCCGCTTGACAAGGCCCTAGCCGAGGAAATTATTGATGTAGAGGATAAATTGCCCCCAACAAAGGTCTATGGCCAGAATTTTTTCCGCGATAAAAGTATTGCGGTATTTAACCAGGCCTCAGATGTTAGTCCCCCTGACTCCTATATTTTGGGCCCCGGTGATAAGGTGAATATTTCTATATGGGGACTCTCGCAAGAGGATGCAACTTATGAGATCAATAAAGCGGGATTCATCAAACCCAGTGTTATGCCTAGGATTAACCTTAAAGGAATGGACTTTGGGAAAGCCAAATCAATGCTGGAAAGTCGCTTTGCTCAATATTATCGCTTTCGTCCGGAAGAATTTGAGGTAACCATCACCTATGCCCGTACGATTACCATCAACATATATGGGGAGGTATTCAGCCCAGGAAGCTTCACTATCCCCGCTACCAATACCGCTTTCAATGCTTTGATTGCCTCAGGGGGGCCGTCGGATATTGGGAGTGTTAGAAACATCAAGCTGCACAGAGAAGGAGAAATACCTAGGCAAATCGATGTATATGAGTTTATGAACAATCCTTCTGTTCGAGAGGATTTCTATTTGCAGGAAAACGACTTCATACATGTGCCAGTAGCAGAGCGAGTAGTGAGCATTCAAGGAGCTGTGAGAAGGGCGTTCAAATACGAATTGATTGAAGGAGAGAATTTACTGACGCTGATAGAATACGCCGGAGGGCTTGATGATAATGCTTATCGAAACAATATTCAAATCAAGCGTTATGTCGATGATGAAGAGCGATTGATTGATGTGAACTTGAGCCAATTGTTAAGTAATGGACAGAATTTTCCCTTATTAAGTGGAGATGAGGTAATCGTAAATGTCATTCCTAAGCCTTATAAAAACTTTGTCAGTGTTGATGGAGCAGTGGAGATTCCGGGAAAATATGAAATGAGCGCGGGGATGAAGATTAGCGATCTAATGGAAAAGGGGGGCTTAGCCGAGGTAGCCCGAATAGATATTGCGTTTTTACTACGAACAAATGCTGATGGAACAGTGAATTACTCTAAAGTGAATCTGGAAAATATTATTAATAATCCAGCTTCAACTGATAATATCAACTTACAACCACGAGATCGCTTGCTGGTACTTGCTCAGACAACCTATGTAGACCAAGCTAATTTAGTTGTGAGAGGGGCCGTACGAAATCCAAGTGTTCATCAGTTTGATCCCTCAGAAAAACTTAAGGTCGAAGATGCTATTATCCTCGCGGGGGGCCTTCGACGCGATGCTGCCGCCATCGCCTACATCAAACGTCCTTCCTTCAACAACAGTAAGCAAGTCGAATACCTGAGAGTCAATCTGTCCAACGCCCTGGCTGATCCCAACTCCATTGATAATCTTGTACTCAAGCCCAATGATTCTTTACAGGTACTTTCTTCTTTGACTTACACCGATGAATTTTTTGTCAGAGTCTCTGGTGCGGTAAGACAGCCAGGGACTTACAAGTACGACGAAAGCCTTAATCTTAAAGATGTGCTTACACTTGCAGGCGGCCTGCGGATTGAAGCAGCTAAGAGTAGAATCGATATATCCAGAGTGGTTATTCAGGAAAATGAGCCTACTCGTACAACTGTAGCAACGCTTGAAGTAGATGAAAATTTTGAACTGGCAGGCTCACAGTCTGACCTACAATTGGAGCCCTTCGATCAAATCTTTGTGCGCAGAGTCCCCGAATTTCAGCTGCAGCAGAATATAACCATCAATGGGGAAGTGAAATTCCCGGGAGACTATCCGCTGATCAGCGATAATGAAAGAATCGCTAGCTTATTATCCCGCGCTGGTGGGCTGACCAAAGAGGCCTTCCTACAAGGAGCTACTTTGTATCGGCCGGATGGGGGGACAGGCTACGTTATTTTGGACCTTAAGGAGGTATTGGACGATAAAAATTCCCTGTACAACTATATCCTCAAAACGGGAGACATCATTGATATTCCTAAGCAAAATGACTTGGTTACGATTAAAATGACCGGGACACGGTCCTCCGACCTCTATCCAGATAAGGTACTTTCTCAAGGGAAGTTCAATGCTCCCTTTCACAAAGGTAAAAGGGCTAGGTACTATGTAGAGGAATATGCTGCCGGTATAGGAGGGGAAGGCCGCAGTCGGCTGATTACTGTAGAGCATCCGAATGGACAGATTGAAAGGACTAAAAATTTTGGACTGTTTCGAGTTTACCCTAAGGTGAGAAAAGGATCAGTGATTACTGTAGGAAAGAAGAAACCAAAACCTGAAAAGGAGAAGAGCGAAAAGGAAAAAGAAGAGGTCGACTGGAACAAGGTAATTGCTAATACGGTGGCTCAGGCTTCGGCGGTTTTGACCTTGGTCTTACTTATCCAACAAATCAATAGATAGGAATAATGGAGCAGCAACAATGGAACGATGACTTGCAAGACAAAGAACTTTCTCTCAAAGATTTGATCCTCAAGATCAAGTCCTTTTACATAGAATTACTGAAGAGCTGGAAAGTTCTGGCGCTGTTGGTAGTGGTATTTGTATCTATCTTTACTTATCTGGCCTTTACTAGTGCAGGCATCTATCCGGCAAATTTAACTTTTATTATCAACAGAGATGAAGGAAAAAAAATGGCAGGCGTCAGCTCTATACTTTTTCAGTTTGGATTAGGCGGCGGCGGCGGAGAATATAATATGGATAGAATTGTGGGGCTTTCCAAATCCATGCGGATTATCAGAGCAGGGCTTTTTGAGAAAGCTACAATTGATGGTGCCGAGGATTACTTCGCAAATCACATTATTCGCGTGGAGGGCCTTCACCATACGTGGAAGGACAATACGAACGGCTTAAATGACTTTTTATTTACACATCATGATTTTGATTCCTTTAGTCGACTTGAGAACAACGCACTGAAAAAAATATTCAATAAAATCATTGGAAAAGATGATAATGGACTGCTGGAAGTTGGCTACGGAGAGTTTACAAAAATCTTTTCTATTTCTTTTGAAAGCCAGTCCGAACAACTTTCTATAGATTTTACTAATGCACTTTATCGTAACCTGAGCCAGTTTTATATTCAGGAATCTATCGAAAAACCGCATAAGACCTACACGAATTTAAAACAAAAAACAGATTCGCTACAGGCTGAACTGAACGTTGCGGAGTATAGCTTGGCCAAATTTGTCGAATCGCATCGCGGACTAATATCACAAACCGAAATCATCAAACAGAATCGGTATGAAAGGAAAATTGGCATCCTATCTTTGGCTTTTGGTAAGGCTATTGAGAATCTAGAGATTGCTGAGTTTTCTCTCAAAAATGCCACTCCTTTCTTCCAGGTCATCGACGCTCCGATGGCGCCAATAAAGCAAAAGAAAAAATCACTGATCGTTGCCATCTTCTTTGGGGGGGTACTGGGCGCATTCCTCGGCGCTCTGTTTATTGTAGGACGAAAGATTATCAAAGATGCCCTAAGTGATAGTAATTCATCAACTA
>JBCDGZ010000086.1:0-33967 GCA_038750655.1 Bacteroidota bacterium
ACCCTTCGACCTGTCACCCCATGAGCAGGCCGAGGCGCTCGCCGCTGGCGCGGATCACGTGCTTCCCGGTGCGGTAAAGTTTAGGAATAGCCAGGTAGCGATACAGTCTATCCTGGGCAATCTCTCCGATACAACGAGCGCTGGCTGGAATACCCGGAGCAGCGATACCTGCTCCTAGGTGAACCGGGCTGCTCAACACCCTCGCTTCGTCCCATAGTCCTTGTTCAATAAAGCTATTGAGCAGCTGTGCCCCTCCCTCAACCATAAGGCTGGATACGCGATGGTCGGCCAGCATCCGTAGCAAGGAGGGAAGCAGTTGCTGATCAAAGCTCAGTTGTTTATACTTCACATTGGGTGCCAAAGTTGCAGAAGGCGCTCTTTCGGTGACAATCCAGGTGGGGGCTTGGCCGTCGAAAAGGGGGGATTGGGGCGGAATTTTTAGGGCCCTATCGAGAGCGATTCGAAGAGGAGACGAGCCGGGATAAAAGCGCGTGGTCAGCGAAGGGTGGTCGATCAGTGCTGTTTGGGTACCGACCATGATGGCGTCCAGCTCACTTCGCCACTTGTGCACCAGGCGGCGGCTGTAGGGGTTACTCAGCCAGACTTGGCGTCCTGGTTGGGCAAAGAAGCCATCGGCCGAGCGGGCAAATTTCAGAACGACATAAGGACGATGCTCGCTAACAAAGACCTGCCTGTTGGCGCTCAAGGCCAAGCCTTCTTCTTCCAATATCCCCGTAATGACCTCAACACCAGCTTCCCGTAGCAATTGTACTCCCTGACCGCCCACGCCGGGCGTTTTATCAATACAAGAAATGACAACTTTGGGAATTTTATGCTCAATAATCAACTTGGTACAGGGGGGCGTACGCCCGTAGATACAGCAGGGTTCCAGAGAAACATACAAGGTCGAAGAGGAGAGGAGGGGGCGGTCTTGGGGGCTAACATTTCGTACCGCCATGACCTCGGCGTGTGGACCTCCGTCTTTAGCATAATATCCTTCGGCCAAAATTTTTCCACTTGTGGGGTGCAACAATAAGGCTCCGACCATGGGGTTGGGGCTAGTCGTTCCGGCCCCTCTGCGCGCCAGGGTAAAACAGCGGCGGATATAGTCTTCGTGATTTAGCATTGGCAGCAAATGTAAGACTTTTCCAATTATTGTGACAAGCATAAACTACTCCGCAAAGTGTCTCTATTGTTACATCATATTTAGTTATTATGACCGGATAGAACTATTGACATTAACTTGTGTATAATAATTAAGGGGAAGGGGGAGACAGAGAATCGAAAATCCGGTGAACCGGCCAAAGCTTTTGAACGTTTTACCCCCATTATGCACAGAAATAGATCGAAAGCGTAATGTTGATCTATGATGTAGGGGGTATGTAGTATGAAATTGAATCAATTTGAGTATAAAATTTCATTGAAATGCTTTCTGTTCTAAAAATGAATTGTAAACTTCGCAATAAGGTTAACATTATATTTTTATAATCAAAAAAATTACTATCTTTACTTTAACGGGTAGAGTGTGTCGTGGTAAGCCTCTATCCAACAAGGCTTATGAAAGTTAACTTTTAAAGTATATTTTTTCACAACGGGCTTAGGCTATGCTAAGTCTTAAGCCTATTCAAATTCAGAGAGAGCGTGTTATACAAAGTCAAATTGAAAAATGCCAACGACGTGGTTATGTTGGATGATCATGTTTATGATTATCTAACTTCAGACCCATACCTCGTCAAGGTAGATTTCATCAACAACCTGAGGCGACACTCCAGTGGATGTGCCGTGTTTCAGAAGACCTGGCCCAAGGCCGGCGGTGGCGGTTACAAAACCGAAACCATTTACCTTCACAAGCTTATTGCCGAAAAATTTCTACCGGATCAGCGGTCCGGCGAACGCAACCTCGTTGGTGCTCGTAATGGCAACAAATTAGACTGCCGTTTGGAGAACCTGGTATGGCGTTCCCGTTCTGTTGCAAGTAGACAGCGGAAAACCAGTAGCAAATGTGGTTACACCGGTGTTTACAAGGAAAACAAACGTTACCGCGCTGTCATTTCTATCGATAGAAAGTCCGTACACATCGGTATGTTTGCTACAGCTGAAGAGGCTGCTATGGCTTACAACAAAAAGTCAAAGGAGCTGTATGGTGAGGATGGTAAAATCAATGTCATCAAGAAAAAGAAGAAACCTAAAAAGGCTTAGAGATAGTCTAACAGTAATAAAAACATCCACTGTAAAACTATTATCCTACATTTTTAAGGTTGAGAAAACATCCTTATCCTTTCGTAAAGCATTAAAGACCCAAAGTAACAAGTCGGCCTTCTATTGACTCAGCATGATCATTCGATGTGCACTAACTCAGTTGGTGTATCGTCCTGAATACTGGGGAAATGTGTAGCCTATATGGCCTGTATGCACTTCTAATGCTTTACTGGCTTGTCAGTCGGAGTGGTTATTGTCAGAGCTGCGTAAAAAATAGGATGCAATTCTTCATTTAAGGTTTTATATTGATAATATTGCATCATGGCTTTAAAAAATGATTTATTACTGCAGACTGCCAATGGCCATTCTACTGATCGGCCACCCGTCTGGTTAATGCGACAAGCAGGGCGTATCCTTCCTCAATACCGAGCAATCAGAAACAGCTTGTCCGGATTCAAGGAATTAGTGGAAACGCCTGACTTAGCCGCTGAGGTAACTATTCAGCCCGTTGATGAGCTAGGGGTCGATGCCGCGATTTTGTTCTCTGACATCCTGGTGATTCCCGAAGCAATGGGGCTGACCTACGAGATGGTCGAAAAGAAAGGCCCCTTTTTTCCTAAAACGATTCAGTCAAAACAAGACATTGAGCAGTTGCGCAGTGGCCAAGAGGCTGCCGCAGATTTAAGCTATGTCTACGATGCTATCGGAGTAACCCTGCGCGAGCTGAATGAGCGTGTTCCTCTGATCGGCTTCGCCGGCGCTCCTTGGACGATCTTCTCTTATATGCTGGAAGGTAGTGGCAGCAAAACCTTCTCTAAAGCACGGAAGTTCCTTTATCAGGAAGAAGAGCTGTCGCATCAACTGTTGAATAAAATTACCGATACGACCATTGCTTATTTGCAGAATAAGGTGAAGGCTGGTGTACATCTGGTACAGGTCTTTGATTCCTGGGCAGGTATTCTGCCTCACAATCAGTATGAGCAATTCGCACTACCTTATATTCGGCGCATTTGTGAGGCCATCCAGGGTGTTCCGGTCACGGTCTTTTCCAAAGGCGCTTTTCGGGCGCTGGAAGCCATTAGCGAGATGGATTGTCAGGTAATTGGATTGGACTGGAACCTATCGCCTACAGAGAGCCGCAGGCGGGTGGGGGAGCATAAAGTATTGCAAGGCAACCTCGACCCCTGTTGTCTATACGCTGATCGCCAGCGCGTTCAGCAACAAACCCTGAAGATGATTCAGGAGTTTGGAGGGCAGCATATCGTCAATTTGGGACATGGTGTTTATCCCGATACGCCGCTCGACAATGTAAAATGTTTTGTGGATACGGTCAAAGCATTTTCCTATTCTGAGGCTGAATCAGTCTAATCAGACTTTATAGGGCTTATATTTAACAATTCAGAAGCGATCGCCGAATTGCTTGACTATCAGATTTTTGCCCCATCTAGCGTGTACGCTGGGCGGAGTAATAAAATTTTTTATGCCAAAGCTTTGTCTGTTTTATAACTTAGATTATTAACTTTGGTGCGCACAGAAAACTGTACAAAATTCACTATGGTATGGGTTGGTTCAAAAGGTTAAAGGACGGGATTATTACTTCAACTAAGGAGAAAAAAGAGGCTCCCGACGGTTTATGGTACAAATGTAAGCGTTGCAAGGCGGCTAGTACTATGAAGGAGTTGAAGGAAAATTTCTACAAATGTGGCAAGTGTAATTATCATGTACGCATTGGTTCTGCCGACTATTTCGATCTCATCTTCGATGGCAGATACGAAGAGTTGTTTACCGACCTAATTGCCAAAGATTTCCTCAATTTTTCAGATCTCAAAGCCTATAATGACCGCTTGATGGCTGCTCGTGAGAAAACCAAACTGGACGATGCCCTTTCTGTGGCTGTCGGTAAGGTCAGCAAGCGCCCATTGGTTATCGCAGCGATGGACTTCACCTTCATTGGGGGGTCTATGGGATCTGTGGTTGGAGAAAAGATCGCTATGGCCATCGATTATAGTCTGGAAATGCGCATCCCGCTCTTGATTATCTCCAAATCAGGAGGTGCAAGAATGATGGAATCCGCCTTTTCGCTGATGCAAATGGCCAAAACTTCTGCCAAGCTTTCCCAGCTGGCTAAAGCCGGCATCCCTTATTTTTCTTTGCTCACTGATCCGACCACCGGTGGCGTTACCGCCTCCTTCGCTATGCTGGGCGACATCAACTTCGCTGAACCGGAAGCCCTGATCGGCTTCGCCGGCCCGCGGGTCATCAAAGAAACTATCAAAAAAGACCTTCCCGAAGGCTTCCAAACCTCTGAGTTCCTACTGGATCACGGCTTCCTCGACTTTATCGTCGATCGAAAGGATTTGAAGACTAGAATTGGAGATTTGTTGGCCTTGTTCTAAGGGCCTTCGGCGGCTTAAAGCCTTGTGATTGATGGCAAACGCAATGGGACGGCCGTCTACCGTCCACCCAAAATGCCAAAGGCACTCTACTGCTATTCCTCCACCACCACAAACCCCGCTTCCAAAGGGTCCAAAGCCTCCCTTAGCACCTCAAAAAACGCCGTTCCATACCTAAGGTAAAACGCGAGAAAATTATCGTGTCGTTCCTGTAGGCCATTGGCGGGAAACAGTTTTTCTTTGAGGCCTCTGATTTGCTGGAGGGCGGTTTCGTGCTTTTGTTTTTCGGCGCGGACCAATCGGCCTTCCAGTTGTTCGACGGCCTTGAATTGACGGCTAGCCTCGGCGGCGACGGCTTTGGCCAGCGTCGGATCGACCTGTGTGGCTTTGGTTTTGATGGTCTCGAAGAGAGCCTGGAATTGCTGTTTTTCCTCCTGGAGGTGCAGGGGCTCGTCGCTTTGGCGGTGGACGAACTGGCGGACCAACTGATCGCTATCGGCAAAGAGATCGATGATGTCCAAGCCTAGTTTCTTTCGTTTTTTGCTGCTGCCCTTATCGATCCACAGCACGGAGTTGCGGCGGATCAGCATGGGGAAGTTGATACCGAAGTGGTCGAACTGCGTTTGTCGCTCCATCCAATAGGCCAGCTCGCCGCCGCCGCCGATGTAGGCTAGGTTGGGCAGGATCAGCTCTTGGTAGAGGGGGCGCATGACGACGTTGGGACTGAAGCGCTCGGGGCGGGCCTCCAGCTCTTGTAGCATAGCTTCCGGACTAAAGTGCAGTGAAGTATTGAGTACCTCGTATTGCCCATTCTCAAAAACAATTCGCTCTCTGGACTGCTCGCTGAGGTAGAACAGATTAATCTCTCGGGCCATTGCCTGCTGTCGAAAACCGGCCTCCTCCAAGCGATTTCCTTCCGCATCCACTAAGGCCTTCGAGGGCTGGTTGACCAGTTCTTCCTTGAGCACCGGAATAAATAGGCGCTTCAGTCGTGCATCGCTCATATTGAGCACCAGCAGCCCCTGATCTTTGAACAATTCGTGGGCGAGAGCGTTGGCAGCAGGTCCGTAGTGGGTGTTTTCGGTATGGCAGCGATGAATAATATCGTAGATGTGTACCGCATTTTCTCCATTTCCCAAAACCTCCTTCAACTCTTCCAAAATCGGTTGCAATGTTGCCGTTTTCATAGCACCGACCGGGCCTTGTTCGCCACTTTGCCATTCCAGGCGTTTATTGAACAACCGAACATGATTGATTTCCTCAAAGTCGTGATCCTCTGCACCGCTAACAAAAACGGGCACAAATTGATAGTCCGGATAGTGCTCGTTTAAGGTCTGTGTGAGGTGAAGAACAGAGGTGATTTTATAGATGTAATACAAGGGCCCCGTGAAAAGGCTAGGCTGATGAGCAGTTACAATGGTGAAGGTATGTGGGGATTGGAGCGCATCAATATGTCGCCTTTGCGGCGCTGAGATGCCTCGGCTTTGGTGCTGTTCCAACAAAACGCTGCACAGGGTTTGTCGGTCGGTGGTAGTCTTTGCTCTGTCTTTAATGACTTCGGAGAAAGCGGCTAATTCGACTGGATATTTGAAAAAGCTACTTAGGCGCTCGTCTCCCTGAGCGTACATTCGATCCCTCTCTGAAAGCTGTGGCACATCAGCGAAGGGAATTCTGGAAATATTCATGTGCGGTATTTGGCCTTTAAACAATTGACCGCTAAGGTAGTTTATTGCATAATATATTTTCTATATTTGGCATTACAAAATTCCCGACCATTATGAGTAAGTACATCCTTGCACTCGACCAGGGAACAACCAGTTCGAGGGCCATTCTTTTTGATCATTCAGGAAGTATCGTTGCTGTTGAACAACAGGAATTTACCCAGTATTTTCCGCGTCCCGGATGGGTAGAACACGATGCCGAAGAAATATGGGCTACCCAGCTCAAAGTGGCCCAGGAGGTACTAAAAAAGCAGGGTGTTAAGCCTTCGGACCTGGCCGCCATTGGCATTACCAACCAACGAGAGACGACGCTGATCTGGGATAAAAAAACAGGTAAGCCTATCCATCGAGCCATCGTCTGGCAAGACCGCCGGACCGCTTCGATTTGCGATAAAATGAAGGCCAAAAAACTAGGGCCATATGTCCGCAAGAATACAGGTCTGGTCATCGATGCCTACTTCTCCGGCACTAAGGTGAAGTGGATACTGGACAAGGTGCGGGGAGCGCGGAAGCGAGCAGCGAAGGGAGAGCTTTTGTTCGGAACGATGGACAGCTGGTTGGTTTGGAAACTGACGGGCGGTGCGGTACACATCACTGACTATACAAATGCCTCCAGAACTTTGTTGTATAATATTCGCAAATTGGAATGGGATGCCAAGATGCTGGAAGAACTGGATGTTCCGCGCGAAATACTGCCGGAGGTCCGCCCCTCTAGCGAAGTCTACGGCGAAAGCCTCAGCGCCTTTTTCGGAGCGCCGATCCCCATCGCCGGGATTGCCGGAGATCAGCAGGCGGCCCTCTTCGGACAGGCCTGCCACCAGCCTGGCATGGCCAAAAATACCTACGGTACCGGCTGCTTCATGCTCCTGAATACCGGAGAGACGCCCGTAACATCCAAAGCGGGCTTGCTGACGACTATCGCCTGGGGCTTAGATGGTAAAGTGACCTACGCATTAGAGGGCTCTGTGTTTATCGCCGGTGCCGCCATCCAATGGCTGCGCGATGGCCTCAAAATCATCGATGAAGCTCCGGATTCGGAGTACTACGCCATGAAAGTCGCCGATACGGAAGGCGTCTACGTAGTGCCCGCCTTTGCTGGCCTCGGTGCTCCTTACTGGGATATGTACGCCCGAGGGGCCATCTTTGGCCTGACCCGAGGCACCTCCAAAACCCACCTGATTCGCGCCACCCTGGAATCGCTGGCCTACCAAACTCGCGATGTGCTGGATGCGATGAAAAAGGACGCCAAGCTGCCGCTGGAAAAACTGCGCGTCGATGGCGGCGCCAGCGCCAACGACCTACTGATGCAGTTCCAGGCCGATATTCTCGATGTAGAGGTAGAGCGCCCGGGGGTTATTGAGACAACGGCACTGGGAGCGGCCTACCTGGCTGGTTTAGCTGTTAAATTTTGGAAAAAAAATGAAATCATCAAAAACTGGCAATTAGATGCCAGCTTCAAATCAAACATGGATAAGCGAACCCGTAATCGACTCTACCAAGGCTGGAAAAAAGCGGTAGAACGGTCGATGGGTTGGGAGCAATAATGCAGGCGAAAGACAAAAAAATTGAAGTAGCGCAGCTTTGGTCGATGCTCAATGAGTATCGATTAATGGACGTACGAACCCCCGCGGAATACAACAAAGGACACATTCCTCAGGCAGGGACCTTACCCCTCTTTAACGATGGAGAGCGCATCATTGTGGGAACGACGTACAAGAAAGATTCCCCCAAAGAAGCTTTCCTCAAAGGGCTTGATCTGGTGGCTCCGAAGATGACCAGTTTTATAAAAGACGCCGAAGCCTTTGCGCCCGACAAAAAGTTGATCCTTCACTGTTGGCGCGGAGGACGACGCAGCGGCAGCATGGCCTGGCTACTGGATATGGCGGGCTTCGACGTCTATGCTATCACCGGGGGCTACAAGGCTTACCGCAATTTTATCCTCCAACAATTCACCAAACGCCCACTCCAAATCGTCGTACTAGGCGGCCGTACCGGTTGTGGAAAGACCCACATCCTCCAAGCCCTCCGGGCCGCCGGCGAGCAGGTATTGGACCTCGAAGGGTTGGCCAATCACAAGGGCTCGGCCTTCGGCGCCCTCGGTGAAGCTGCCCAACCTAGTGTCGAGCAATTTGAAAATGATATGTACGAGCAGTTCCGCCATCTTGACGCCAACAGGCGGGTCTGGGTAGAAAATGAGAGTCGGAGCATCGGGCGGATTTACATCCCGCAGGGATTCTGGGATCAAATGCGCAGCTCCCCACTGATCAACTTGGAATTGTCCTTGGAATTGCGGGTAGAGAATTTGGTGAGCGACTATGCTCAATATTCCAATGAAGAACTCGGCGCAGCTTTTATGCGTATCCGCAAACGCCTGGGAGGTCTTCGCTTTCAGCAGGCCATTGAAGCCTTGGAAGCTGTTGATTACCACCAAGCGGCGGCCATTGCTTTGGCTTATTACGATAAGAGCTACCAATATATGCTGGACAACCACAGTTCTCCCGACATCCACAATTTACCCGTCGATCACAATGATCCTCAGCGTTCTGCCGAGCTTTTGATCAACTATTGCGCGCAAAATCAGTTATAAAGTTCTAAACCCTTACTCAGAAGTTGAAGTATAATGGAGAATCAAGCATTAACAAAAGAATACCGTTTGACGCAGTACAGTCACGGTGCAGGTTGCGGCTGTAAGATTGCCCCTAAAGTTTTAGATACCATCCTCAAATCGTCGGGAGCGGCAGTGCAGCATCCTGGCTTGTTGGTGGGAAATGCGGAGCGGGACGATGCAGCGGTTTTTGATCTGGGAGATGGCAGCGCTGTGGTTAGTACCACCGATTTTTTTATGCCCATTGTCGATGATGCGCAGGATTTTGGTCGCATCGCATCGGTCAATGCCATCAGCGATATTTATGCGATGGGAGGGACGCCCTTGGTGGCTATTGCCATTCTGGGCTGGCCTATGGATAAGCTGCCTCCGGAGCTGGCCAATCAGGTGATTGAAGGGAGCCGGGAGGCCTGTGCGGAGGCGGGGATCGCCTTAGCTGGAGGCCACAGTATCGACAGTCCGGAGCCAATTTTTGGGCTGGCCGTTACGGGGCGAGTGCAGATTGATCAGTTGAAGAAAAATGGTGGGGCAGCCGTAGGCAGTCAGCTGTTTTTGACTAAAGGCTTAGGGGTTGGTGTTTTGTCTACGGCGCAGAAGAAAGGCCATGTGCGAGAAGCGCACCGTCAGCTGGCTCGCAACAGTATGGTTAAGCTCAACAGCATTGGGGTGAAATTTGGGCAATTGGAGGCTGTACAGGCGATGACAGATGTTACGGGCTTTGGTCTGTTGGGGCACCTGTCGGAAATGTGCGAGGCCAGCGGCACAACGGCAGCGATTGATTTTGCCGACGTTCCTCGACTGGATCGCGAGGCGGTTGATCATTACATTGAACTGGGCTGTATTCCTGGCGGCACCCGCCGCAATTGGGACAGTTATGGACATAAAATCAGCGAGTTGAGCGACTATCAGCGGGCCGTGCTCTGCGATCCGCAGACCAGCGGGGGGCTCTTGGTGGCCGTTGATCCCGAAGGGGTAGGGGCCTTCCAACAAACGGCGGCCGCAGTGGGTTTGGAGCTGGCACCAATCGGGCAAATGCTAGCGCGTCAAGATAATTTAGTAGTGGTCAGCTAAACAATTTGGGCCTATTCAGTTTTATCTTTACAAATTAAAGCTGTATATTGACTACAGTCCAACAAAATTATAAGATAAGCTATGAAATTGCCTTTACCCCTATTCGCCATTCTAAGTGGCCTACTGCTCGTGCTGTCCTGGCCACCCATCCCATTGGGTTTCCTAATGCTCATTGCCTTTGTTCCTTTATTGTTTTTTATGGATGCCTGTAGCCAGCAAAAAGCGCATGCTGGAAAGTTCATTCTTTGGACTTTTTTAGCCTTGTTAATCTGGCAAGTAGGGAGCCTGATTTGGTTTTTTGGGATGTCGTTCAAGAATGCCACACTGGTTTGCTTGATCAATGGGGGGGCTATGGCGGGCTTGATGGGAGTCGCTTATCGGTACTACCGCTCGGGGAAGAAACTATTAGCCTATATCGCGTGGGTAGCCCTCTGGGTGGGCTACGAATACCTGCATTTGCACTGGGATTTATCTTTTCCATTGTTAGGTATTGGCAATGGATTGAGTATGTATCCGACCCTGATTCAGTGGTATGAATTTACGGGCGTATTGGGAGGAACTATCTGGATCATTGCCGTCAATTGCCTCCTGTTCGAGCTGTTCCGATACCGGTTGGAGGAAGGCACCTTTTTACCCAAACATCTCAAAACGGTTCCGCTAGTCATTGGTCTGCCGATCATTGCATCCGTATTACTTTATTCCACTTATGAAGAAAAAGGAAAAGAGGTTGAGGTATTGACCATCCATCCTAACATTGATTGTTATTCGGAAAAATACGAGATGGGGCAGCAGGAGTTATTGGACATCTATTTGAGATTGACTTTAGAGCAAATTACCCCTCAGACGGAGTATATACTGTGGCCAGAGACAGCGTTGACTAATGCAGAATGGGTGGAATCTTTACAAAATTTTGCCGTTGTTCAACAGATTCGCGAAAAGCTGAAAGCTTATCCTAAGGCTAAAATTATTACCGGTGCGATTATTTATGAACTCTACCAAACGGGTAAGCCTGAGGAGATGCCTGTTTACATCAGTTACTCTGAGCCGCTGAATCAATCTTACTATACCTACAACGCAGCCTTTCAGATTGGTCAAGAACAGAGCGTTCCATTACGAAGTAAGAAACACTTGGTGGCCTTCGAAGAGGGCATACCTTATCCTAATGTGCTGTCTTTTTTGAGAAATGTTTCTGGCTCCTTCGGTGGTTACGTTTTTTCTACCCGCGAGCGCAACCAAGATGTTTTTAATGCCCCATCTGGCCATAAGGTCAGCCCTTTGATTTGCTACGAAACGGCCTTCGGCGCCACGGCTGCCCAATACGTCAAGCAAGGAGCGCAGGCCCTCTTCGTCATCCTCAATGAAGGCTGGTACCAACACTGGCAAGGAGCTACCCAACTGGCCTATATCTCCACAATCCGCGCCATAGAAACGCGCCGCAGCGTCGCCCGGTCCTCCAACTACGGCGTAAGTTGTACGATCAATCAACGCGGCGATATGCTGGCCCGTCTCGACGAACTGGAAGCCGGTGCCCTACTTAGCACCATTCAGCTCAACCGCAACCTCACCTTCTATGCCCAAACGGGCGATTATCTTGGGGTGATAGCCGCCTTTTTAGCGATCCTATTATTTGCCTGGTCTTTTGTCGGCCTTCGCTTATGGCAGGACCCAATGGATCAAAAGGGAGGGGATAAGGCGGTCAAAAGAAGGAGGCCCAAAGCCAAAATGCCGAAAGTCAAAATGGGAGCAGCGAAAAGAAAGTCGAGCAAGAAAGGCTAGAAAAAACAGGATATGCTATATTTGCTGGTCATTAGACAAATCTACTGATCAGATGCTCCGCTACATTGCTCTTAAGTTGGCCTATGGTGTTGCTGTCTTGACCCTCGTGGTCTTGATTATCTCTTCAGTCATCTACCTAGCTCCCGTCGACCCCGCTCGTCTTACCTTCGGACAACGGGCCGATTCGGAGAGTGTCAGCTCTAAGCGGCAGGAGCTGGGCCTCGACCAGCCTCTCTACGTACAACTGGGAATGTACTTGCGGGATATTTCGCCCATCGCCATACATCAAGACAATCAGGAGGCGCAGGAGAAATACGGCTACCTTCGCCTAATTCCGATGGGCGAGCGAGTCCTAAGCCTCAAGCTGCCCTATCTGCGCGAATCCTACCAGTACGGTCGTAAGGTCTCCGATATGCTTTGGGAGGCCATCCCACTGACGGCCATTCTGGCCCTAGCTGCCATTGTCTTGGCCACCTTAATTGGCTTACCCCTGGGCATCATCGCCTCCCTCAAGCAGAACTCCTGGTTCGACAACTCCGCCGTGATCAGCTCTGTCATCGGCTTTTCGCTACCCAGCTATGTCTCGGCCATGATCCTGGCGTTGATTTTCGGCTACTACCTCTACGATTGGACCGGCCTAAATGTGCAGGGCAGCCTCATTGTCCTGGATGACTTCGGTGAGCCGCAGTATGTCTGGAGAAACCTGCTATTGCCTGCTTTGGCCTTGGGCATCCGGCCCGTCGCTATCATTACCCAGCTGACTCGGTCCGCCATGCTGGATGTCCTCCGGCAAGACTTCGTCCGCACCGCCACGGCCAAGGGCCTGTCCTATTACAAAGTGGTCTTCAAACACGCCCTGCGCAATGCACTCAACCCGGTCGTTACGGCCATCTCCGGCTGGTTTGCCGCCCTGCTGGCCGGCGCATTCTTCGTCGAAAGCGTCTTCAGCTACAAAGGTCTCGGCTCCCTAACGGTAAATGCGCTATTGAACTTTGATATTCCCGTTGTGCTAGGTGCTGTCCTCTTTACTGCGGCTATTTTTGTGCTCCTCAATCTTTTGGTCGACATCCTATACGCCTGGCTTGATCCTCGTATTCGATTGGGGGAATAGCAGGAAATTATCCCTTATTCTTGCAAGTAAGAGGTTTTTTCGTCTTTGGGTTTTTCGCTTGTAAGCGCCACCTCCTATGTTCTTAGTTTAATGTTTAAATGCTGTTCGAAGAGATGAAGTTTTTGAGCTAACTCTTCCCTCAAGACGGCATCAGCAATCTCATCATCTGAGAAATTTTCAAAGAAACTGGGCAGGGAAAAATTGGCGACTACATGACCACCTAAGTAGGGAAAATAGGCCACTGCCGCCTGCAATACGGTAGTGCCACCTCTACCGCCAGGAGAAGTGGCCATTAAAAGCATCGGTTTATCTCTCCATATTTTAATATTTACACGAGACAACCAATCTAAAGTGTTTTTAAATACTGCGGTATACGTTCCATTGTGTTCGGCCAGCGCTACGATAAATCCATCGGCTTTATCAAATAACTCACTAAGTCTTTGAGTAGCCGTAGGAATACCATTTTCCTTTTCAAAATCAACTCCATAAATGGGAAGAACATAATCGTTCAAGTCGATTGAGACGATTTCTACATTTTCTAGTAAACTAGAGGTATAGTGCAGTAATCTTTTGTTAATAGATTGCTGACTATTGCTTCCTGCGATTGTGATTATTTTTTTCATGCTTCAAAATTCTGACATGGACGCATGAAAAAAAATGAACTAGTTTAAGAGTTTATTCGGATATTATTAATCGGCCTGCAAATGCCACTTTTTTGCTTAGCATCCCATCCGCAAGCGGTTCACTCGCTTGAATGTCCACAGGACATTCACCCTTACGGGATTGCTCGTTCATGTTACAGAACCGGGCTTCGTAGCGCGGCTACGATCCCGAACCTGCGCCTTGCCTAAGCAAAAAATTGACTACCTGCCTGCCGGCAGGCAGGTTTTCGGCTCGAAGAACAAAATCCGAACGAACTCTAAGAGTTTTGCTTTCGGTTAACTTTTGTAATAATCTTACTCATAAATTCTGGTGTAATGCCAATGTAACCTGCTAAGTCTTTTTGGGTGATTCTATTGACAATTTTTGGGTATTTCTTTTTGAACTCGATATATCTCTGCTCTGCACTTAATGAAATACCGTGATTGGAACGCCTAATATAACTTATTAAAGACCGTTGATACAGCATTCGATAAAACCTTTCAAACTTCGGTATCTCTTGAAATAATAACTCATAATTAGCCCTTGAAATACCTAATAGTTCTGAATCTTCAGTAGCCTTGATAAAGTAGTTGGTTGGGTCTTTACTCATAAAACTTGCCATATCACCAGTCCAATAGTCTTCTATCGCAAACATAGATATGTGAGGAGCACCATCTTCATCTAGGGTATACACCTTTAAGCAACCTTTAGTGATGAAGTACTCGTATTTAGTAATTTCTCCAGCTTGCATTAAAAATGCCTTCTTCTTTACAGTGATTTCCGTAAGTAAAGAAAGATATTTCTGTTTTTCTAACTCGGTTAAATCAATGAACCTAGCTATATTATTGAGTATTAATGTATGTGATTTTTGATAGTTCAATTCAGGCGGAGTTTGACTGATCTGATTTTGATTACAAGAAACTGATAGTTTGAAAATAGCTCTGGTAGGGTATCATCAGGCCGGTTTGCTAGGATAAAAAGGTAGCGTTTTTCAGCCGAAATGAGAAGTTTTTTCCCGATTAATGGATCCACTACCAAAAAAGAAGCCCCAACCATAAGCCAGGGCCTCTCCGCAAAAGGTGGATATTTGTTTACGGTATATTTTAGAAGGTAAAGCCTACGGTAGCGATAAATCTGCCGGGGCGTTCATTAAAGCTGTAGCCATTATTGTCGAAGTTGATATGATCGCCGAATTTGTTGAACTGGCCTTCGTATTTGACATCGAAGACGATTTTCCAGATGTCCAGGCCGATGCCGGCCTGCCAGCCGTAGGTCATCTCGTCGAAATCCTGGCGGTAGCCCTCTAGGTCGAAGAGTTCGGAGCTGCTGTTGAGGAAGATGTGGGCGACGGGGCCGCCCTGCAAGCGCAGCGGGCCGAACTTGGCGCCCATCATCAGGGGAATGTCGAGGTGTTGGTAGCTTTCGTTGAGGACAAAGTCCACTGCTTCGCCGTCGCCAAAATCGCGGACAGAGAAGTCGGTGCTGTTGGTGTTAAAAAGAATTTCGGGTTGGATAAAAAACTTTTCGATCTGGACCTGGGCGAAAATACCGAAGTGCATGCCGTAGTTGGCATCGGCAACGGAAATTCCCAGGTTACTGAAACTGTTGCCTTCTCGATTGACCAGCAGCTCGCCGGGAGCAACGTCCTGGGTGCTGAGGCCAGCTCTGACCCCAAATTTGAATTGGGCCTGGGCAAAAAATACGGTGCAGAGACAACAACAAAGAAGAATGAGCTTTTTCATGATTCAGACTGTTTTATGGTTTGCTGCTAGAACGCCCCCGATTTGTCGAATCATTATCATTTTACACTAGATTAACATATGATTAACGGCCGATTGGTCCATTTAACTGTTTATTTAGAACAGAAAGCCGTTTTGTTTTCTTCTATTAGAGCCCTACATTTGTAAATTATGGAGATTGTATACGCTAATTACGTGGGAAGTTACCCTTCGGAGTCACAGTGTCCGAAGGACGGGAAGCCGGAGTATGCCTTCATCGGGCGTTCAAACGTGGGGAAGTCTTCACTGATCAATATGCTCTGTGGAAGAAATGAACTGGCCAGGGTCTCCAAAAAACCGGGTAAGACGCAGCATATCAATTTTTATGATATTGATAATCAATGGTATATTGTGGACCTACCAGGTTATGGCTACGCTAAAATCTCTAAGAAAAAGCGGCACGAATGGGAGCGAATGATTGAGGGCTATCTGCTGCGTCGGCAAAAGTTGGCTTGTGCCTTTGTACTCATCGATGCCAATGTCCCTCCTCAGGATATAGATGTGGAGTTCATCAATTGGATGGGGAAAATGCAAGTCCCCTATGTCATGGTATTTACTAAAACAGATCGCCTCAAGCCGGGCCGAGCCGAGGCCAACATTGAAACCTTTCGACAAGAGTTGCTAAAGTACTGGAATGACCTGCCGGAGTACTTTGTAAGCTCCTCGCGCGAGGGCACCGGAAGAGTGGAACTACTCGAATTTATCGACTCTATTAACCAGCAGATTAAAGCTAAAGTATGAGTGAAAAGCCAAAGATTTATCCTCCAGTTATAGACAAGATCGAAGACTGGCCCATCTACCGACTTAGCGAAGATCGGGCGGCCTTTATTCGTGAGATTGATGAGTATACCCTGAACCGTCTGGTGATGCGGGGTAGCGATAAGGTCCGGGATGTCTTGGCAACCACTGTCTATTTGGAACGTATTCGGGTAAAAGAGGAGCCCTGGAAGGTTGATCCTCCCAATGAGCGACAGTACTGGCGTCGAATGCGAAAGCAGCTGGTTGCGGCTTCCGATGGGAAGAATGAAGAGAATAACAAAGAGGCGGCGCAGGAATTATTGAAAAAGATTATTCACCGCTATT
This sequence comes from Bacteroidota bacterium, assembly GCA_038750655.1. Lineage (GTDB taxonomy): Bacteria > Bacteroidota > Bacteroidia > Chitinophagales > Saprospiraceae > JBCDGZ01. The sequence goes on from JBCDGZ010000086.1 coordinate 16,380, forward strand.
CGGAGGAAATTGTCGGGACTTTTAATATCAAAACTTTTCTCTTTGCCCGTAAATTCTTGTCGGTCTTTTTCCATCGCCTGTTGAATACGGCGGCCAATCGTAATTTTAGACGCATCTACAGTGCGAAGCACAAGGTGCATGAACGCCTACAGGTCAAAGGGCAGATTGAAGCGGTACGTAAGTTGATGAAAAAAGGGACCGTCGTCGTCGTTCCCACCCACTTTAGCAACCTCGACTCTATCCTTATTGGCTATGCGATGGATGCGGTGATGGGCTTGCCCTCCTTCTCCTACGGCGCCGGCCTAAACCTCTACAACACCGGCTACACCGCCTACTTCATGAATCGCCTCGGGGCCTACCGGCTAGACCGTCGCAAGAAAAACCCCATCTATCTGGAGACCCTAAAAGCGATGTCGACACTCTCGATCCAGCGAGGAACCAACAGCCTATTCTTCCCGGGCGGAACCCGCTCCCGCTCTGGCAAACTAGAGGATAAGCTGAAAATGGGACTGCTTGGAACGGTCGTCGAAGCCCAAAGGGCCCTGTGCCAGGAGAACAGCGATGGAAAAATATTCATCGTCCCCCTCATCCTTAGCTATCATTTTGTCCTCGAAGCCAACTATCTGATCGATCAACACCTCAAGCGCACCGGAAAGGAGCAATACCTGGATGCTTCCTACAGCCGTCGCAAAATCCTGAAATTTGCCTGGCAGTTATTTTCTGAAAGTTCTGACATCACCCTTTCCTTCGGGCAACCCATGGATGTCCTGGGCAATCCAATTGATGAAGAGGGCCTAAGTTATGATCAACACGGTAATGTCATTGACATCAAGGAGTATTTCATTGGAAAAGGAGAGATTAAGGAAGACTTGCAAAGAGAGGCCGAATACACCAAGATTTTAGCAGAAAGAATCGTAGAGCGCTACCATAAAGATAACATTGTTCTAAGCAGTCACCTGCTGGCTTTCAGCATCTTCAATATCTTTAAGCAACAGAACACTAGCCTCGATTTGTATGCCCTGTTGCGCCTTCCGCCGGAAGACTATACCTTCCCACTTCCGCTGGTAATTAAAGTGATTGAGCAACTACGCAGGGTCCTTTTTGCCATGGAGGCCGAGGGAAAAATTAAACTCTCGGAGCAAATCCGCTGGGAGCTTGAAGCCCTGATCAAAGACGGGGTACGTAATCTGGGGAATTATCATGCCCTCAAGCCCCTGAAATTCAATAAAGAGGGGGATGTGATCAGTGAAGATTTTAAAGTTCTCTACTATTACCATAACCGATTGGATAATTACCAACTCGATCAGTACATCACAATCGATGCGCAGGTGAAGCCCAAGGCGGAAGCTACGGTGATTTCTTAGCTACATCTTCAAAAAGCCCGTATTTCACAAGGTCGAAAAGCAACAAAATAGTATCTTTGCCGCATCCAAAAAAGCGGCCTTCAATGATAAAAAAGTTTTTCCTCAGTGAACGAAATATGATGATAGCCATCATCATCAACGCACTGGTGATTTTCTTGCTGTACTTCCCCGAAATCCGGGATACCTCTCCCAATTTCTACTACTTTTTGGAAATCATCGATCTGATTTTTGTCCTCCTTTTTATCATTGAGGCTATTGTGAAAATCAGAGCCCTGAAGCCCAAGCCTTACTTTGACGATGGTTGGAACATCTTTGACTTTGCCATTGTCATCCTCAGTTTACCCAGTTTACTGCACTTCATCCCTGGATTAGCTTTGCTGAATACCTCACTATTAAAAATCTTGCGGCTGTTCCGGCTGATCCGGCTGATTCGCTTCATTCGCTTTGTTCATCGCATCGATATGCTGCTGGCGGGGCTGGCCCGCGCTTTGAAAGCTTCTATTTTCGTCTTACTGGTGCTGGTCTTTCTCAACTTTATGCTGGCCCTTTTCACTTGCCACTTTTATGGAGAAATGGCTCCGGACTACTTTGGAAACCCCCTCATATCCAGCTACCACATTTTTCAGATGTTTACAGTAGAGGGCTGGAATGAAATTCCCCAGGTGATCGCCGAGGCGGCGGTGGAGCGAGATATGCCCTACGCCAGCCTCATCGCTGGGCTATCGCGTTTCTACTTCATTATCGTGGTCTTGATCGGCGGGATATTCGGAATGTCGCTGGCCAATGCCATTTTTGTGGACGAAATGACGATCGATAACAACCAGGATTTGGAGAAAAAGATTGATGATCTACAAGGAGAAATCAGAGCTTTACGGAAGTTATTAGAAAAATAAATCCCCTCATTACCAAGATGAAAAAACAAATAATAGCCCTTGACTGGACACCGAATATCAATCACATTGGCTTTTTTGTTGCCCAGGAAAAAGGCTTCTACGCGGAGCAACAGCTAGAGGTCGAGCTTGTCGATCCATCCGTTGATAACTATCAAATGACGCCGGCCAAGAAACTGGAGCTGGGGCAAGCCCATTTCGCGCTCTGTCCTATGGAAAGTGTCATCAGCTATCGGACCAAGGCTACCCCTTTTGACTGCATTGCGGTGGCGGCGCTGCTGCAAAATGATTTGAGTGCAATTGTTGTTAACAGCAGCGATGCCATTCAATCTCCCAAAGATTTGGACGGTAAAACCTATGCCTCCTACAAAGCCCGATACGAGGATGAAATTGTCCGACAAATGATTCGTAACGATGGTGGGCAGGGCAATATCGTAGTCGAATATCCCGCTAAGCTAGGCATCTGGGATACCGTCTTGAGCGACCATTGCGATGCTACCTGGATTTTTATGAACTGGGAAGGGGTGGAGGCCGAAGGGAAAAATATTCCGCTGCGCTACTTTAAGATGAGCGATTATGGCATTCCCTATTCCTACTCTCCAGTTATTGCTACACACGAAAGTGCCCTCCAAACCGATCGCGAGGTCTACAAAAACTGTTTATCTGCTGTAAAAAAAGGCTACTTGTACAGCCAACAACATCCAGAAGAGGCCATCGAACTACTGCGTAAATGGGTGCCAGAGAGCGAGCAACACATTGACTTATCTGCTGCCCTGGCGCTTTCTGCGCCCGCTTTCGGCAATGAGGAGACTTGGGGAAAGATGAAGGAGGAGAATGTTTCTACCTTTCTGGCTTGGCTGGCCGAGCGGAAACTAGAGACTCAGCCGCTAACGCTTTCGGAGTTGGTTACCAATGAGTTGTTTTAGACAGTATAAAAGTTTAGTGCAATCGCCGTGTCCCTTCTGAGGAGACACGGCTTAGGCTTTAGACTATTACGCTTTAATTATTATTCACCATAAATTGCTTCGAACTCACCCCCGCTTCATCCTTAATGCGGTAGTAAAAAACCTGGCCCCTCAAATCCTGAACGTCCACCTGTAGGCTGTGCGCTCCGGCCTCCATCTGGCCACTGTAGAGCGTACGGAGGATATTGCCACTCTTATCGATCATCTCTACGACTACCGTTCCGGCTTGCTCGGTGCGGAATTCCAGGGTTTGTGTGCTGATGGCGGGGTTGGGGTAGAGCCTGATCTGGTGGGGATCATCGCTTTTCGTGGTGGTGGTAGAAGCCTCCCCGGCCTCCGGCTCCATCAAGATAAAGCCCAGCTTTTTGTAATAACTCTTCAACTCATCGCGAGAAGCCTCATTGCTCTTTGCTTTCTTCTTTTTATTCTTCATGCGCTCGCGCTGCTCCTCGGTGATGTATTTGTCAGCGATGGCTTTGCGCTCGGCCTTCCAACGCTCCTGATCATCGGCGATTTCTTCAGCGAGGGCATCAATTTCATCGCTGTAGTTATCTACCAGGGCATCGGCAATTGCAGCGTGCTCTTCGTCATTTTTCAGGCGCTGAAACAGTAGGCCGTGGTCTTTTTTGCGCGCCCCTTTTTTATGCTTCTTTTTACGTGCTTTCCCCACTTCTCCTTCTGCTTTGCGGGCCTTCTGCTCCTCGCGTTGGGCCATTCGTTCCGCTTTCAGCGCCTCCTTTTGCTCGGCTAGCCAGTCGCGCAATTGGTCAATTTTGGCCTTGTCGGCATCGGTGATTTGGGCTTCTAGCTTTGCGCGCTGGGCTAGCAGCACGGGCTGCACCTCTGTCTCCTTGTGATTTTTGACCTCCTCGGCCATGGCTTTATTCTGCGCCCGCCTGGCCTCCCATCTTTCCCGTGCCTCTGCTCTCCTATCTTCAACAGCGGCCAGCTGCTCTGTCGTAAGGATCGCCTCAACAGCTGTTTGAAAATCGGATCGGATACTCTTCATTTGGGTTCTGCGCTCCTCGCGCTCTAAGGCCCTGAGGCTCTTCATTTCGGTCTTCATTTCCTCTTGGAGAGCAGCGATTTGAGTCAGCTGATCCTCTGTCAGTTCTAGCTCACCCTGAAGCTCCGACAAATCCTTGGTCAAACTCCGCTGTCCAAAAAGTGCAGAACTGCCGATAAAAAGCAAACAAAAACATAATATCTTGATGAAATTTAATTGCGAATGGATCATAACGATTAAGATTGTTTGGTATGAAAATAAACTCTTTTGCTGTCTTTGACCTTTAATCAAAGACATGGTTTAATTATTGCGAAAAAATATTAGAGAATTATTCTATTTTACAGCCAAACAAGCGTAGCCCATTGAATTACATTATCTATGATCTTGAAGCGAGTTGCTGGCGGCATTCCCCTCCTGATCTCATCCAGGAGATTATTGAGATTGGTGCCTATCGAATCAATAGCTACGGCGAAGTGACGGGCGAGTACAATCGTTTCGTCCGCCCCGTTGTCAACCCCTTCCTGTCCCCCTTTTGTAAGCAATTGACCAGTATTACCCAAGAAGATGTGAATCGAGCACGTACTTTCCCGGATGTTATCGAAGAATTTCAGGACTGGATTGGGATTTACGAAGAAGAATATACCCTTTGCTCGTGGGGAGGGTTTGATAAAAAAATGATCATCAAGGATTGCCAGCTGCATAAACTGGAATACGACTGGGTAGACCCTCATATCAATTTGAAAGCGCAGTACCAACAGCTCAAACGCCTCCATCGACCCTGCGGACTGAAAAATGCGGTCAAAAGAGAGGGCTTCGAATTCTCAGGGATACATCACCGTGGGATTGACGATGCGCAGAATCTGGCCAAGATTTTCAATAAGTATTTGGATGAATGGCAGATTTGATGCGGCTCTTTCTTCTAAATTTTTCCAGCATCCAATAAATGTTTGGCCTTAAAAATAGTTACCATCGATAGGGCGTCGGTGATTTTCCCATTCAACACCATACTAAAGGCTTCTTGAAAAGGGACCTTTCGAATCACTAAATCCTCGGTATCCTCGGGTTCTGCCGTGCCGAAGCTCAGCTGCCGGGCCACAAAGGCCATCCCCGCCTCATCTGTCACCGAGTTAGAAGTGTGCAAGTCGAGAATTTTGGTCCATTGCTGGGCCTGAATGCCGGTTTCTTCCAGCAGCTCTCGCTGGGCCGAAGCCAGTGGCTCGGTGCCCTTCGGGCAGCCCCCTTCTGGAATTTCCCAGCTGTAAGCTTCCAAGGTATAGCGATACTGGCCCACCAACCAAGTGTTATTGTCCTCATCCAATGGCAAAATCCCGATGGCGAGGTTCTTAAAGTGCACTACTCCATAAATGCCATCTGTACCCGCTGGAGTCAAAACCTCCCGATGACTGATTTTTATCCAGGGGTTATCGTAGATAATTTTATTGTTGAGGGTAGTCCAGGGATTATCCATGATGAGGATTTAAAAGGGAAAGTTATTGACCAGATTACTCAAAAAGTCCTGTAACAGCGAGGGCTTGAGGACGATGGTGAAGAGAAAACCAAAGACGGCCCCGTAAAAGTGAGCCTCATGATCGATGTTGTCTCGGCTGTTTTTGCTGGCCCAGGAGGAATAAGCCAGATAGGCCAGCCCCGCGAAGATGCTATGAATGCCTACGATACCGTAGAGGTAGATTTTTTGCCAGGGAAAGAATAGGATATAGACAAATACGATTCCCGAAATGGCACCGGAGGCCCCTACGCTCGCGTAGTGAGGGTTGTTCTTGTGTTTGAGAAAAGTTGGAATATCAGCAAAAATAATGGTCAATAAGTAAAGTAAGACGAAGTTGATTCTTCCCATGATCTCCCCAAAATGAGCGACGTACATCATTTCGATCATTTTTCCAAATTCCCATAAAACAAACATATTGATGCCCAGATGTAGCCAACCTCCGTGCACAAATCCCGAGGTGATAAAGCGGTAGTACTCTTTGTTGCGCAATTCTAAATACGGCGAGTGCTTCAGCTTGTTGAGCAGGGTAGGGTTGTTGAAGGCCTGATAAGAGACCAGGCAGGTGATGACGAGCAGAAAAAGATATATTGGCATAATGTATTCATCTATTGGTTAAAAAATTACCCATCGTGGTGATAGGGTTCGTTGCGCAGGATGGTCATTGCTCGGTAAAGCTGTTCGATAAAGAACAGGCGGACCATCTGATGCGAAAAGGTCATAGAGGACAAAGAAAGCTTGGCATTGGCCCGTTGGTAGACTGCCTCGGAGAAGCCGTAGGCGCCTCCGATCAAAAAGACCAACCGCTTATGGCTGCCCTGTAGGCTACGCTCCATAAAGCTGGCGAAGCCCGTCGAACTCATCGATTTTCCGCGTTCATCCAGCAAAACCAGATGATGGCCCTTGTCCAGGAGACGTAAAATCTCCTTACCTTCTTTTTCTTTAATCTGGGCCATACTGAGGTTTTTACTGTTCTTCAAATCCGGAATCACTCGCATTTGAAAGGACAAATAATGTTGGAGGCGCTTTTCGTAAAGCCCAACTCCCTCGTCCAGATAAGCAAAGCGGGTTTTTCCCACCATCCATAACTCAGTTTGCATGGACAATGATACTTTAAATCAGAGAATAATACAACAAAAATGATTTAGTAAGCCCAAAAATTAGCTTCCCTCTTTTCCTTCAGCAAATTAGTTCGAATGACGTGCTCTTCAAGTACTTACATCCTTCTCTATTTTGCTGAAATCGGGAATTAATTATTTGAGCAGTGCTTATAAGCCCTGGAGTTCTTCCATCAAAGAGTGGCGAGAGGCGTATTGCGCTCGAAAGTGCTGCACCAGCTCCTTAGCCAGGTCATCCGCTTCGATTTGGTACAAATGCTCGATGATTTGCCGCGTTTTTTGTGAACTTTGGCGGCCGAGGTGATTGCTTAAATAGTTATGCAGGAGTTGTTTATAGCTGGAATAGACCGTTGGGCGGTACTGCGCCAGCAGGCGCTCATCGTACTGCATCAGTAAGTCGATGGATTCAATAGACTGGATGTAAGCCATCAACTGTTCGAAGTCTTGTTCGGCAACAAAGATGGCGGCGATCAGGTCGCGCTGGGCTAGGGTATAGGGGCGCTGCCGCAGGTCGTGGATCAATTGCTCCCTTTCTTGCGACCAGTTTTCGGTTCCTTGGGCCTTCAGTAGCTTGAAGTATTTAAAGTCATAGGTATCCAACAGGCAGGCTAATGCCAGTGTTTTAATTTCTGCTTGCTGCCCTTCGATAATCGCGATTTGCAAAAGCTGGTCCCGTAGGCGGTAATGAATCTCCGTTGTGCTGGTCGAGGCCAGGCCCTGCTCGGCTAGCCGCTGGGCCTGCGGATAGTCGGCTGCCAACATGGCCTGTTCAATGGTCAGCAGCAAAATCTCAGGCTGCATCAGATTGTCCTGAATCAACTGGGTACTGCGCTCTTTTTGTCCACTTTGCTCTAGAAGTTGCAGCTCTAGCAGCAGGTAGTCGATCAACTGCTGTTTGCTGCGTTGGCGTTGCTCTTTGCCTTGTTCGATGGCGGCGTAGAGACCATCTTGGCGCTCGCGACTATTGGCCAGGGGGAGGAGCAGGCGCAGCAGTTCGAGGCTAATGCCGGAGGTGAAAAAGGCACCATAGGTACTTTTAGCGAGGGCGAATTGCCAGATTTGCTCCTGCATCTGCGGAGCGAGGGGTTCCATTAGGAGGCGGCGCAGCAGCTCCAGGGCTTTTTGCAGCAGGGCCACGAGCTGCTCACGGCCCTTGTCGGTCATGCTGATGACGGGGCCGACCTTGTTAAAAAGGGCGTGAAGGATGTCGAAAACGACTTGGTGCTCTTGTAGGCTGGCGGCCTCTTCGGCTTGTTGGAGGAGCTGTTCCAGCATGGCGGCAATTTGTCGGACGCCTTTGGTGCTGAGCCGGCGGCCGTCGCGGGTGAGGGGACGGATGATGCTGTCGAGCAGTTGGGCGTAGGGATCGCTGCCGCTGGCTAGCGGGATGAGGCTACCGAAGCGGGCCTTTAGGGCCAGGGCGAAGCTGCGATTGTTGCGGGCATACTGGGCTACGAAGCTGCGCAGGGCCTCCGCATCAACCTGCCGGAGGATGGCATTGGTCGTCAGCTTCTGGGCCGGTTCTGGTTTTTGCTTTTGGGCGGCCTTTTTGGCCTTGCGCTGTCTGACTTCCTGACGCAGACACAGCAGGGCGGTAACAATGTGGACACAAATTCCGTTTTCGGCATAAGCACCACAATCGCAGGTGCAGGCTTTGACCCGGGAAGGGCTGATTTGAATTTCTACCTCAAAGACTTGCTCATCCTCAATTTTGAATACCCAAAGATGATTATCCAACTCCTGCCTCTCCAGTACTTTTCCTTCCGCAAGCAGGCCTTCCGCCACTTCGAAGTAAGCATCGTCGATTACCAGTTCGATGTCGTCTAATCGGTAATTCATGTGGGTCTTTACGCTGTAATCAGCATTAAGTTATGTACGCCCCTTGGTGGATGTTGTAGTCAGGCGCTAAAGAAAGTGTAAACTTCAAAGCTAAGAAACTAATGTCGGACGAAAAAATTCGTTTTTCTAAATATTTTTCAAAATTTTACGTATTATTCGGTTTAAGCTTCCCCAAAGAGTTGTCAATAAAAAATTAACCACTTAACAAACCCCTATGAAAACCGTTTTTTTCGTTAGACACGCCAAGTCTAGCTGGTCTGACCAATCTTTGGCTGATATTGAACGGCCATTGAATAATCGGGGGCTGCGAGATGCTCCTTTTATGGCGGCTTTGCTCAAGGGTAAAGCTGTAGAAGCAGATCAACTTATTTCTAGCCCCGCCAACCGCGCTTTTACTACCGCTACTTATTTTGCCGAAGCATTGGGCGTTCAAAGAGAGGACATTCTGGTTCGGAATGAAATCTATGAAGCTTGGCCCGAGGACATCATCAACATTGTGCAATCGGCAGAGGAAGCTTGGAGTACCATCCTGATTTTTGGCCATAACCCTACTATGACGAGTATCGCCAATATTTTTTCTAAGGAGTATATCGCCAATGTTCCGACCTGTGGCATCGTTAAAGTAGTAGCCCCCGTGGATAATTGGTCGATGTTCCGTCGGGAAAATGCAAAAATGGAGCAATTTTATTATCCTAAGCAGTACTTTACTTGATCGTTATGAACAAAACTTTTGGCGTACTCTTCTTCCTTCTGGCCTTCTTCTTCACGGCTTGTGGCCCTAAAGAGGACGAGCGATTGCCCGATGATCGGCTGATTAACCTGCTAGCTGATATTCACCTGGCAGAGGCGGCTATGCAACAAGCCTACAAGGAAACTAAGGATAGCTTGGCGGGCGTCTACTACGAACAAATTTATACCATTCACAAGGTTTCGGAGGCGCAGCTGGAAGCGGAGTTGAAGTATTTGCAAAGCCACCCTGATTTAGCGGAGGCTATTTACGGACAGGTATTGGAGGTGTTGAATGAGCGCGATCTGAGGAATGACAATAAGCAAAGCAAGCCAGATAAAAAAAAGTAAAGTCTTCTGGGATCGAAGACTTTACTTAGACTTATGAGAGAATAATTAAAAGGCTACACCAAAAATACAGGAATTCACTTTGCGATGTTGAGTCAACTATTGAAATAGGATTTTTCTGTAATAAAAAGGTGATTTGGATGATTGAACCCCACTATTTGAGGCCTGTAAAAGCGGTCTAAACTTAACAATAACTTAATCTCTTGCCCATTTAATATGCCGTATCTATGTTTACTTTTGTGCAAATTGAAGGTAAACATCAAGTTAAAACCTAATGGGAAACACAATTAAAAAAATCCTTGTCGTTGATGATGAACCGGACATTCTCGAGTTCATCAGCTACAATCTTCGCAAGGAAAACTATCAGGTAGAAGTATCTGACAACGGTAAAGCCGCCATTGAACTGGCTAGTAAAATCAAACCTGACCTTATTATTTTGGACATCATGATGCCTGAAATGGATGGGGTAGAGGTCTGTCGTCAATTGCGCGGGATCAAAGCCTTCGAAGATGTTATTATTGTATTTCTCACTGCGAGAAATGAGGACTTCACCCAAATTGCTGCTCTAGATGCTGGTGGAGATGATTTTATTAATAAGCCGATTCGCCCCCGAGTCCTCCTCAGTCGTATTAAGGCTCTTTTTCGTCGCTCGGAACGAGGCAATAAGCAGATCAGCAGTGAACGTATCGAATTAGGCGAACTGATCATCGACCCTGAGATGGTGACGGTAATTGATCAGAAGAACAAAGTAGAACTTGCCAAAAAGGAATTCGAATTACTCAAACTACTCGCTTCCCGCCCTGGGAAGGTATTTACGCGCGAAGAAATTTTTAGTAAGGTTTGGGGAATGGATGTCATCGTTGGTAACCGTACCATTGACGTCCATATCCGTAAGTTACGTGAAAAATTGAGTAAAGATTACATCAAAACCGTTAAAGGTATCGGTTATAAGTTGGAGTTTTGATAAATACTTAGTATCCTAGTTATCAAAGCGCTATATGTTGAAGAATGCTACACCACATCAGATAGCTATTTACTCTGTGTCCATCATTTTTGGAATGGTGGCTGCTGTACTCGTCTTTTTACGGCTCACCGAGGTACTGGTTCTAAATTGGGGGGTGCTGTTTTTTATACTGCTGGCCTTCTTTTGCCTGAGCTATTTTGTTGTACTCAATGCTCTCAAACGCTACATTTACCGCAAAATTAAACTCATCTACAAGAGTATCCATCGCTTTAAAGTCACCGCTAAAGATAAAATCAGGGACGTAGACATTAATACTGACATTATCGGAGAGGTAGAGAAGGAAGTGTCCAATTGGGTCAACAGTCAAAACAAGGAAATCGAATCCCTCAAATCCCTAGAGGCCTACCGCCGCAATTTTCTTGGCGATATTTCTCACGAACTCAAAACACCGATCTTCAGTATTCAAGGCTATATTCATACGCTTTTGGATGGTGGGCTGTACGACGAAAAAATTAACCGCTCCTATTTGGTCAAAGCGGCAAGTAATGTGGAACGCCTGCAAACCATTGTGTCGGATTTAGAGTCGATTGCCAAGCTCGAATCCGGAACCTTGATGCTGGATATGCAGCCCTTTGATATTCGAGCATTAGCGGAGGAGGTGCTAGAAGACATGGAGATCATGGCCAAGGAACGCAAGATTTCCCTGCTTTTCAAAGAAGGCGCCGACCGCGGCTTCACCGTCCACGCCGACCGCGAAAACATCCGCCAAGTCCTCACCAATCTCATCGCCAACTCCCTCAAATACGGCAATGACAATGGCCACACCAAGCTGGCCTTCTACGACATGGACAAATACATCCTCATCGAAGTGGCCGACAACGGCATTGGCATCAAAGAAACCGACCTCAAGCGGGTCTTCGAGCGTTTCTACCGGGTCGATAAAAGCCGCTCGCGGACCCAGGGAGGCTCCGGCCTCGGCCTCTCGATTGTCAAGCACATCATCGAAGCCCACCAGCAAACCGTCAATGTACGGAGCGCCGCCGGTGTAGGCTCCACCTTCGGCTTCACCCTGGCCAAGGTCTAAGCCCGACTATTCAACGACCAATCTGGTCCAGCCCCGCCGATCTTTTCCCACCAATTCCAACAAGTAAACGCCCGCTGGCCATCCGCTTAAATCAAGCTCCTGCCTTCCAGCACCAAGCGATTGATTCAGCATCCGCTGCCCCGCTACATTATAAACCGATAAATCAAACCGGCCTTCCTCCTCCGGCAATTCAAGCTGAAAATACCCTTTGCTAGGATTTGGAAAAACGGCAACTTCCAGCCCCTCCTCCAACTCGTCAAGACTCGTACAGAGCACTAGACTCAGGGGGCGCGTTACCTCCGCCGAGCAGTTGAGTTTACTGACATAGCTATACGTAATATTGATCGTGGTCTCATCAGTGATCGCCGAAAGATCAAGCATATTATCGCGGATAAAGGGCCCCGAATAGATGCCGCCAGCTGGCGTCCCCCCCGTCAGCGGCAATTGTTGATTGCTGAGGCAGAGCGTGTCTTCCATCTCCAAGCTGACCGAAGGCAGAGGGGCGTATTGAACCACGTCCGTAAGCGTGGCTACTGAGGGGGAAGTACAGGCTTCTGAGGAAGTGACCGTAAAGGTAACGATGTCCCCATTTTGGAGGCTAGAGTCCGCGTAAGTACGGGAGTTATTGTTAATAGGGGTACCATTGACAGACCATTCGTAGACAGGGTCGCTTCCCTCATTGATTACTTCTGCAATAAATTCGTAGAGGTCGCCCTCACAAGGTCGACTATTACAAACCTCAATAAAGAATGCTTCTACCGGAACTACGGGCTGCACAACGACGCTAAGTTGCTGGCACAAAGAGGAGCTTTCGAGGCAGCGATAATCCGTTGTAACGCAACATTCCAGCACATCGCCATCCTGGAAGCTGTCGCTGCTGAACTCGGCACCGTTGATCCCCACCGGCACGCCATTTAAAGTCCACTGATAAGCTTGTGGGCTAAGATTGGCGTCATGGGCAATATGAAAAGAAGCCATTTCGCCCTCACAGATTTCCAATTGATTAGCCTGTAACTGCACGGGGTCACTTAGTTGGCGCTGTACTGTTACAAAGCTTTGATAAGTATCCGTACCGTTAGCATTTGTCACCTGAAGGGAAACGGGGTATTGCCCAGGTAATGGGAAGGTCATGCAAGGGGAGGCTTCTGAGGAAGTGCTGCCGTCATAGAACTCCCAAAGGTAGCTTTGAGCATTCATACTGGTATTTTCAAAACAAACTTCTTCCCCTGAGCAATTAACCGGAAAAGCGGTACGAAACCCTGCTGTCGGCACCGAACTATTGCATACATCTTCAATGGCCAATGCGGGAATTTGTAGAAAAGCACTGCTTTTGGTGATGGCCATACTGGCATAGCCCCAACCGTAGACGATATCATTGTCTCGGACGACTCTGAAGCCGAAATAGCCTTCAACGGGCTGTCCGCAGGTGTTATTTTCCCAGTTGCCGAAGGCTGTATAGCCGGCAAAGCCATAGCCAGCTGCACCAAAAATGACACTGCTTTGGTGTAGCCAATTTTGATTGCTGTCAATAGGTGCTCCTACGTCTAATCGCTGTAAATTATTAAAAGAATCTACTATGAATTCTATGCGGCTGTCTGACGTAATTATAACGCCACCGTTGAATTGATTATCAAAACAGTTGGTGGAATAAGCCTGGAATTTGATAGAGCTAAGGCTATCGCAAAGAAGATTGATAGTGAAGTTTTTTACATTAGGACCCTCACAAAAGGTGGGCCGATCGGTCCACAATTGGCCACCATAGGGGCCTAATCCGATACGATATAAATTATCATCGTTGCCTACAAGGACTTGTGCAGTGCTAGAAAAGGGAATCAGTGAAAGGAGCAAAAACAAAGGGGGTAGAATAGCTAGGCGCATAATCTTTGGTTTTAGTTGTACGTCTATTAGCCACAAGCAGATTCGGAAGAACTGCTTGAATTGCTAATTGAAGAGAAAGCCAAAACCAAAATAAAAGTACAGAATCATCTCAAAAATAACAAAATAATTGCTATTTATTAGTCTTGCGCCCCGATTTGCTGCTCGATAATGGCCTCGCTGAGCACAGAATCTTTCTTGACGACCTGCTGAGCAATGCCCTCCATAGCCTTCGGCAGCGGAATCTCATCCAACTGTGCCTTCAGCACATTCTTGACCTCCACAAAGGCCGGGACATCCTCCTCTGGCATCGGATCAGGGGGAGGCAGGTTTTCGCGCAGGTGATTGACCTGGCGGCCATTCTTCCAAAAGCGGAAGCAAACATGCGGTCCCGTCGCCAATCCCGTCGAGCCGACGTAGCCGATGGTCTGCCCTTGTTTGACATGAACGCCGGGGTGAATCCCCTTAGCAAAGCGTTGCATATGCAAGTATTGCGTCTGGTAGACCTTATCGTGCTTAATTTTCACATAATTGCCATTGCCGCGCGTACGGCTGGCCTTGGTGACGATACCGTCCGCCACCGCATAGATAGGCGTACCGCGAGGAGCGGCGTAATCGGTACCCAAGTGGGCCTTGCGACGGCGCAGCACCGGATGAAAGCGGCGCAGGTTGTAGCGCGAAGAAATACGGGAGTATTTGACCGGAGATTTCAAAAAGGCCTTTTTCATTGGCCGCGCCTCCAAGTCGTAGAAGCCATTATGCTTATCATTTTCGAAGTAAATGGCGTAGTATTCATTGTCAAAATTCTTGAAATAGGCGGCGTGAATATCGCCAACGCCCACCGGCTGCCCATTGATGTACTGCTGTTCGAATACCAGCTTGAACTGATCATTGCGCTGGATGTGGTGAAAATCGATCGACCAGGCGAAGGCATCTTCCATGCGGGCCGTCAGCTCATAGCTCAGGCCATTGTCGGTCATGGTATTCCACAGCGAGGATTCTATGACGCCGGAGGCGGTGCGGATTTCGGTGGCGATCGGCCGCTCAACGATCTCCGCCTTTTTTTCTTTCAAATCATAAACGACATAGCGATAGACACTAGGTTCATAGATGAAGTAATCAGCTGCCTGGCTACTGTCTTTGGCCAGAATCATGTATTTATTACCTGCCCGGAGATTGCGGACATCAAAGACCCCTTTGGTCTCCCGAGCCAGCTCATCGATGGTGAGGTAGTCTACTTTGTGGCGGAGCAGGATGTCGGCCAAAAATTCATTGGGCTTGATCTGCTCCTCGGCGTGAAAGAAGGTATCGAGGGCGAAGCCGTACTTGAGGGTAGGCTTGATAATTTCAAAATTACTGATGGGCGTACTGGCTGCTTTAAGCGAAGCTTGTTGTAACTGTTGCTGTTTGAAAACCAGTTGAGAGATTAAAACGATTGAGGCAATGCCTGCACAGATGATTGTAAATATGCGCTTCTTTTTACGGGTGTTGTTAGACTCCAAAGTTGAGGGGATTTTTAAAGGATGCTTAATCTAATGGGCAATTGTTTTTATAAGATGACCAAATATAGGATGTAGCAACGGAATTTACCAAATTTTATCTGCGAATTAACGCTTTGCTAAAACTATCAATAGCCTTGCCATTATTTGCGCAGAATCACATCGACTCTACGGCTGCGCAGCCGTTCGTTTTCCGTATTGTTTTGATTGAGACTGCCTAGCCCTTCGTTGCGCACCACTTTGTTGATGGTAATACCCGATTGTTTGAGGTAATCAACAATGGCTTTTGCTCGCTTTTCGGAGAGCTTTTGGTTGTAGGAAGAAGCCCCAATGTTATCGGCATAGCCAACGACTTCTACCATCCAGTCTTCCTCTTTTTGCAACAGATTAATCAATGCCTTGAGTTCGTTTTCGGTGCTCTCTGAGATGTTGTAGGAGTCAAATTCAAAGAACAACTGAATGCGTTTTTCCCGTATTTCGATGCCTTTGGAGACAAACTCCGGCTTGGGCATATTTTGCGGTGTCAGTGGTAGTTTGACCAGAATCGGAGCTACGTTATCCTGTGATTCGAGGAACTGGGCTTCGATGAAGTAATCGTATCCCGGCACTTCGATTTGGAAAGAGTAGCCCTTGTTGCCGGGCAGGCAAATGAAGAACCAGCCGTTTTCGTCGGCGCTAACTTCCCACTTCTGTTGTTTGGAGCCGATGCGGACTGTGCGGGCGGCGATGGGCTCGCGCGTCTCGGCGTCGTAGACCCTGCCTTCGACGTGCACCATCGCATCGGGGCGGAGATGCAGCGGCAGCTCGACTTTATAGATGTCCAATCCACCCTTGCCACCTTTGCGCGCCGAAGAGATGTAGGCTGTTTTGCCATTTCCTTGTACATAAAAGCCCATTTCTTTAGCTGGCGAGTTGATTGGAAAGCCCATATTGCTGACCTGCGTCCATTGGCCATTGACTTTGCGGGCGATGAATAGATCGCCATCTCCTTGCCCGGCGTGGCCGGTGGAGGAGAAGTAGAGCGTTTGACCATCGCTAGAGATGAAGGGCGCTTCCTCATCGCCGGGCGTATTGATGGCTGGGCCGAGGTTCTGCGGTAGGCTCCAGTCGCCGTTGTCCATCAGGTAGCTGACCCAGAGGTCGGCGCCGCCCAGGCCTTCCTTGCGGGTACTGCTGAAGTACATCGCCTGGCCGTCGCAGGTGATGGTGGGCTGAGAATCCCAGAAGGTGGAGTTGAGGTGGCCTTCGAGGCGTTTGACTTCCGTCACTTCGCCGTGGTCCAGCGAGGCGCGGTAGATGTCGCAGCCTCCTTCGGTATCGCTGCGCATGCAGCCGGCGAAGTAAAAGGCTCGGCCGTGGGTTTCGAACTTGGCCATGCCCTCGTTTTTCTTGGTGTTGATGGTGGAGCCGAAGGAGCGACTTTGGCCCCATTGGCCTTTTTTATAGTTGCAGATGTAAACATTTTCGTTGTCATTCTTCTCCTGGCGGGTAAAAACCAGCTGCAAGCCATCGCTGGTGATGGTGGGCAGGTAATCATCGTAGCCAGAGTTGACATTGCTGCCCAGGTTTTGTGGGCGATCGTAGCTATTGGTGGTATCTAACTGGGCGATGTAAGCGCAGTTGTCCTGGCGTTCCCTGAGCAGTAGGTCGTAGCTGATTTCCAGGCCTGATTCCTTTTGTTTGTTAGCGTAGCTTTGTCCCTTCATTTCCTCATAGCGGCCGTAGAAATAGTTAGCCATTTCCACATTATCACTTTTAAAATAGGCTTCTCCACATTCAAAAAAAGCAGCACGAGACATCTTTTCGTCTAGTTCGAAAGACATTTCCAGATTTTCGATAGCTAAAGCGTATTTGCCCATTTGCATATATACCCGCCCCAATTCGAGGAAGGCAACAGCAAAGTCGTCTTTAATTTTGATGGTATGGCGGAGTTGCTTTTCCGCTTTGCGGTACTCTCCGGAGTTGATAAAGGCCTGTGCGGCGCGCAGCGATTTTTTAGCACTGTTGGTTTCTACAAAGTCCTTGCTCGGTTGAGCCGCAAGGGCCAGGCCTAAAAACAGTATGATAACAGTAAAGGTTGTTTTCATTGGTGTCCATGGTTACTTACACAATTAAATAGGTGGAGGGAAACAAAGCTTGAAGTTAAAAAGAGGGGACATATGCAGGACTCATAGGTCAATCTGCAATAATGTTGCCGATTTTAGTGTCACATATTTGGAGGAGGGCTAGTAAGGGATGTCGTCCTTTGGTTTTTCCTGGTTTTCTGCGCCTGCTTCTAGTAGGGAGGCGCTGGCTGATTTTTTGCTGAACTCTTTTAATTCGGGGTCTTCAGGCGTAGCTTCCTTCAAGGGCCTTTCAAATTTAACGATTAACTGATAACGCTTGTTCATGCCTTTGATCATTGGC
>JBCDGZ010000087.1:0-33958 GCA_038750655.1 Bacteroidota bacterium
ATGATCGACGCTGTAATTGGTATCTAATTTATATTCCGTAACGCCAATTTTATCAATTATTTCTACTTGAACCTTTTCCCCTGTTTGATTATGAATTTCAAACCTTATATTACTCCGGTTTTCACAACTAAACAGGAATAGTAAACAACAAAAAGCACAAATTACCTTTCTCAACACTTTAGATTTATAAGTTCACAATTACACAAAGACCTCATCCTTATAATCTGGTGTCATTTAGGTGTTTCTTTATATTCTTTTCAAGAAATAACACATCAATTTAAGTATCAGAATTTCCTCCCTCGTTTCCTTCATTACCCTCATTTCCTTCGCTACCCTCGTCGGTCAAATCTGCTACATTGTCTCCATCTTCCTCATCATTTACCACCACCGTCAAATCGGCAATGTCATCATCCTTATCCAGTCGAATGACCCGTACGCCCTGCGTGGCTCTACCCATCACCCGAATGTCCTTGACCGGCATGCGAATGATAATTCCGGAGCGGTTGGTGATCATTAAATCATCTTCCTCGCGCACGGCCTTGATGGCAATCAAAGACCCTGTTTTATCCGTAATCTTAATGGTCTTCACTCCTTTTCCTCCCCTATTCGTACTCCGATAATCATCCAAATCAGAACGCTTACCATTTCCTTTCTCAGAGACCACCAACACATTGGTTTCTTTGTCTTCAGGATGGACGCAAATCATTCCGACTACTGCGTCATCCCCCGTTTCATCCAGTGTAATTCCTCTTACCCCGGTAGCTAGGCGGCCCATCGAACGCACCTTCGCCTCTGGGAAGCGGATGGCTCGGCCTCCTCGGTTAGCGATCAGAATATCCATGGTGCCATCGGTGAGGCGAGCTTCGAGTAGCTGATCGCCCTCGCGAATCGTGATAGCGTTGATGCCGTTGGCCCGAGGACGAGAGTAAGCCTCTACAGAGGTCTTTTTGATCAAGCCTCGACGGGTGCAGAACACAATATTATGGCTATTGAGGAAATCCTCATCCTTGAGGTCTTCAATAATGATGTAAGCCTTAATACGATCTTCTTTGGGAAGGTTGATGATGTTTTGAATCACCCGGCCGCTAGAAGTCTTGGTTGCCTCTGGAATTTCGTAGACGCGCATCCAGTGGCAACGGCCCAGTTCAGAGAAAAGCAGCAGGTAGTTGTGGTTGGTCGCCACGAACATGTGCTCAATGAAGTCTTCATCGCGGGTTTTGCTGCCTCGAGAGCCTCGGCCACCTCGGCTTTGGGTGCGGTATTCTTTCGATTTAGTACGCTTGACATAGCCTAGGTGAGAAATGGTCACCACCACCTCATCGTCCGCAATCATATCTTCGATGCTAATTTCACCGTCGGCGTAGCTGATCTCCGTACGGCGCTCGTCGCCAAAGCGATCCTTAATCTCGGTCAGTTCTTCTTTGATAATATCGCGGCGCATTTGCTCACTTTCCAAAATAGCCGTCAAGTGGGCGATTTTCTTCAGCAGCTCATCGTACTCGGCTCTAACCTTATCTCTTTCCAGTCCCGTCAGCTTCTGTAGGCGCATCTCCAAAATAGCCTTGGCCTGCAATTCGCTCAGCTCAAAAGTGCTCATCAGCCCATTTTTAGCCTCCTCGACGGTCTTCGACGCCCGAATCAGACGAATGACCTCATCCAAGTGATCCAAGGCGATCAGCAAGCCCTCCAGGATGTGCGCTCGTTCTTCGGCCTTCCGCTTATCGTACTCCGTCCGACGAACAATGACCTCCAAACGGAATTTAATGAACTCCTCAATCAAATCCTTGAGGTTGAGAATCATCGGCCGGCCATTGACCAGAGCGACGTTGTTCACCCCATAGGAAGATTGCAGCGGTGAGTAGCGATAGAGCTTACTCAGCACTACATTGGCCATCGCATCCCGCTTCACCTCAATGACAATCCGGAGTCCATTGCGGTCTGACTCATCGCGAATATCGGAAATCCCTTCTACCCTCTTTTCATTGGCCAGCTCTGCCATCTTGACGATCATCTGAGCCTTATTGACCTGGAAGGGTATTTCTGTAATGATAATGGTTTCTTTGCCATTTGAAGCCGTCTGAATATCTGCCTTTCCCCTGACAACCACCCGGCCTCTTCCGGTCTCAAAGCCATCCTTAACGCCCTGATAGCCGTAAATAATCCCTCCGGTAGGAAAATCAGGCGCTTTGATGTGTTTCATCAACTCCTCAATCGTAATATCAGGATCATCGATGGTAGCGATGGTGCCGTCCACGACCTCGCTGAGGTTATGAGGCAGCATATTGGTAGCCATACCTACGGCAATACCTGAAGCACCATTGACTAGCAGATTCGGGAACTTAGCGGGGAGGACGGTAGGCTCCTTGAGCGAATCGTCAAAGTTGAACTCAAAGTCAACAGTATCCTTGTTGATGTCCGCCAGCAGTTCGTCGCTGATCTTTTGTAGCCGCGCCTCCGTATAACGCATCGCGGCCGGGCTATCGCCGTCCATAGAGCCAAAATTCCCCTGGCCATCGACCAGCGGGTAGCGCAAGGACCAATCCTGGGCCATACGCACCATACTGTCATAGACTGATTGGTCGCCGTGTGGGTGATATTTACCGAGCACCTCTCCTACAATACGGGCAGATTTTTTGTGGGCTTTACCGAAGGTAAGCCCCAGTTCGGACATCCCGTACAATACCCGTCGATGCACCGGCTTGAAGCCATCTCTTACGTCGGGGAGTGCCCGTGAAACAATAACCGACATCGAATAATCGATGTAGGCAGATTTCATCTCTTCCTCTATATTAATAGGAATAATGCGCTGGTCGGCCATATGGATGTATTAGGTTCTTTGATTCGGCTCTTTCTAACATATATCTAAAGAGCCTAATTATACTTAATTCAAGTTACGATTCCCCGTTATAAGATTCAGAGCGCCAGATATTTGAGTCGAAATGCGCCGAAAGGCTGCATTTCTCACAAAATCTTCCTTACTGTATCTCGTTCATCGCAACTTGGATTGCTTATTAAAAAAGCGACGCAAATATAGTAATTTTGCGGCAAAATCAAGGTACCTAAAGCGACTAAAATTGGCCTAAAGCAGGTAGGGATAAAAAAGAAATGCGGTAATACCTCTCCTGTTGGTATTACCGCAAACAAACCGGTTTTTTCAATAAATGAATGCCGGCTTTCTTATTCTTTCATTGCGACTCTATACTCATTCTTGTCGTGGCGATTAACCGTCCAGTAATTGTAATCACGAACCATGCGATCAAGATTGCGATACAAGAACTGCTTTTGGCCTACACGGGTGGACAAGGCAGTGTAATTCTTAAATAAACTCTTGGCCTCCTTACGGAACAAATCCTCAGTGATCTTTCTCAGCTTTCCATCGTTACCCTTGATGTAGTAGTGGTAACGATAAGGCTTCTTGGGATTGTTTCTAACCTCGATGTAGTAACAATAAAGGTTCAATTCCCCTGCTTCTTCCCTTTCAATGAAAACCTTTGTCGGACCAAAAGGCTTTGGTGGGTAATCAACTTTATGGGTTTCATAGTGTACCCATCTTTTCACCTTGATTCCCAGGTCGTCAACTTCTGTCATTTCGTAGCCATACCCTTGAAGATCATTAGGTTTATAAACCGTCTTCTTACTTTGGCCTTGTTTGAAAAAGTTAACTTTAATTTCGTGATCGGTGATGCTTCCCAGAAGAACTTTACCCTCAATTCGATCACCATTCTTTTTGATGATGTAGGCAGGAACTTTATCCCCCTTTTTGGCTGAGGCGTTGAATGTCAGAAGCACAGCGACAAACACCATCACTAGTTGGTTAGCTACTCTCATAGAATGTTCAAATTTTATAGTGGATTATATTGCGTCTTTTCCAAATAAAAAACAGACCTGCCAGGTCTAAATTGCATCATAGTTTTGTTCATTGTTTTAATGCAAACCTGACAGGTCTTCACTTCTACCGGTTATATGAGATGACCTCAGTCGCTGCTTGCAAGGTAAGGGGGGTATGGAGATAAACGATTACTACTTTTGGGGAATCCGTGACGGGGCAAAAAGGGATTTATTGAATCGGGGCAACAATTCAAGGAGGGAGCTGTTAGCTTATCAAATAAATAGCAAAATCCATGCCCAACGTCTATCTCGAAGGCCTCATTCTGATCCTTATTTATATGATTGGCTGGTTCGTCGCCGCTAATCTGAGTAAAAATAATAGTATTGTCGATATAGCGTGGGGATCGGGCTTCGTGCTGATAGCTGGGTGGATGCAATACTTTCACCCTTTTGAAGGACAGTTTATACTCACCACTATTGTGACAATTTGGGGGCTGCGCCTGGCCGTATATATTTTTTATCGCAATATGGGTAAACCAGAGGATTGGCGCTACGTAGAATTGCGCAAAAGTTGGGGTAAAACAGTTGTCATACAGTCCTTTATAAAAGTATTTTTATTTCAAGGGTTTCTGCTTTGGGTCATTGCATTACCCTTAATTCCTTCGCAAGGAATTCCTTTACAAAGTGGTCCCCTACTCTA
Organism: Bacteroidota bacterium; assembly: GCA_038750655.1. Lineage (GTDB taxonomy): Bacteria > Bacteroidota > Bacteroidia > Chitinophagales > Saprospiraceae > JBCDGZ01. The sequence goes on from JBCDGZ010000087.1 coordinate 4,529, forward strand.
TTTCGGCCTTTTTCTCTGGTTTTTCGGTTTCAGCTGGGAAGCCATTGCCGACTGGCAACTGCTAAAATTCAAGTGTGACAGGGTAAATCAAGGCAAAATCATGACCAAAGGGCTCTGGTCGTACTCTCGACACCCCAATTACTTTGGAGAAATCGTCCTTTGGTGGGGCATTTTCTTCGTCGCTCTACCTTTGGGGCCTTGGTATATATTAATAATAAGCCCGCTGACCATTACCTTTCTACTAATCAAAGTCTCTGGCGTCCCCCTCTTGGAAAGCAAATACAAGGACAATCCCGAGTATCAGGAATACAAGCGCAAGACAAGTGCGCTGATACCCGGCTTATAATACCTTTTTACTAAATAAAGTCCCTATCTTGCGATCGCAAAATAAGGCAGTTAAAATCTGAAATGTGGAAAAGACGGTAAAACCTTATCGGGAAGAATCGGACAATAAGAAGAAACAGGTATCGCGGATGTTCAATAACATCGCGCCTTACTATGATCTGCTGAATCGCTTGCTCTCGCTGGGCATCGACCGCAGCTGGCGGCGTAAGGCTATCGCTACCCTCAAGGCGGATCAGCCACAGCGGGTCCTCGATGTGGCCACCGGAACTGCCGACCTAGCCTTGGAGGCCTACAAACAATTGAAGCCTAAACACATCACAGGTGTTGATATTTCGGATGAAATGTTGGAAATTGGGCGGGTCAAAATAGGTAAGAAGGACCTCGGCGAAAGCATTGAACTGTTGAATGGCGATTCGGAAAATCTCCCCTTTGATGACAATACCTTCGACGCCATAACCGTTGCTTTTGGTGTGCGCAATTTCGAAAATCTTGAAAAAGGCCTCACAGAAATGCGTAGGGTGCTGAACCAAGGAGGTAAACTGGTCGTCCTCGAATTTTCGAGACCTACCATCTTCCCCTTCAAACAGCTTTTCAATGCCTACTTCAAGTACATTCTGCCTCAGATCGGAAGACTGACCTCTAAAGACCCCAAAGCCTACAGCTATTTGTATGAATCAGTACAGGCTTTCCCAGATGGTCAGGATTTTGTAACTGTTTTAGAAAAAACCGGATTTAAATCGAATCAATGCAAAAGACTAAGTTTAGGGATCTGTTCAATCTACACCGGGCAAAAGTAATTCTTGTCGCCTTTTGTTGCCTGTACCTATCCCACACCCATGGACAAAGTTCGAAAGGCAATTACAATTTCCTGGACTTTCAGCAGAAACCCTACTACTTCGGGATCACGCTGGCTTATAACAATTCCGATTTCCGGATTTTCCACTCCCGGCAGTTTATCCTCAACGACAGCATCAGCTCCGCAGAATCGGTCACCGGCCCTGGTTTCAACCTAGGTATTGTCAGTAACCTCAAGATCGGAGACTATTTCGATTTCCGCTTCCTGCCTACCCTCTCTTTTGCCGAAAGAAACATCGCCTTTGCCTCCCCCGCTGAAAACCGCCCGCCTTTCACCCGAAAGGTCGAATCGGTCTTCGTCGAGCTGCCTTTTCATCTGCGTTATAAGTCCGCTCCATACAATGATATGCGCATGTTCGTCATCGCCGGAATCAAGTACTCCTTCGACGTCGCCAGTGATTCCCGCGCCCGGCAGGCCGATGAGTTGGTGAAAATATCGCCCTCCGACTTCGCCTTCGAATACGGCGCAGGAGTGCAATTCTTTTTCCCCTACTTCATCTTCTCCCCTGAACTCAAGGTCTCCCACGGTCTGGGCAACATCCTGATCTTCAATAGAGATCTTAATGAGTCTAATGTGATTGAGAAGATTATTTCCCGGACCTTTACGATTTCGTTGCACTTTGAAGGGTAAGATGCTTTGACCTGAATGTTCCATCGTTTTTTTATAAAGAACTCTTGTATTTTGAATACATTTTGTGTTATATTGCAAGTCATCCCGATGTTTATTGCAGCCTTTGTATGAACTACTCCTTGCTGGTCGCTGCGTAAAACCAAGCCCACATACTCCTTTTTGCTTTCAAGAGGCCTAGAAAGCAAGAAGATGCCTCTTCTCAAAAGGAAGTCTTGCAATCCTCGGCTGTTGAACAGCAAACTACCGCAGGGCCTGACAAGCTATAGTTAGGTCTAGACGGAAGCCAAGGGGGTTGGCGGCGGCGGTAAAGTGGGCGGGTCCCACCCTCTGAGGCAAAGTCTGTCCCATTCTCATTTCTTCCCCCACCACTAAACGTTCTCTATTTATCTGATAACCAATCTTTTACATAAACGATCACCTCCGGAAAGAACAGATTAAACTCCTCCTCAAAAGCCCCATAATCCTGCTGTAAATGATCAAAAGCGGCCGAAAAATTAGAAGGGAAAGCCGTTCGTTGATCCATTTTACTAAAAGTAAGGCGTAGGCCCGCTTCCGTTCCGTATCCCATCAGCCAATTGTGCTCAATCATATTAGGCAGGCGCTTTTTCAGCCGGAATGGCATCTCGTCCATCCTTTGGTTTAGAATGGCATAAATCCCTTGAGTGAAGTCCTTGAGGCTTTGATCGGAGTAAAGCGACCAGTTCATGGCCAGCAGATAGTCGTAAAGGACATCAATAACGACGGGAGAATACTTATGATGGTGGGCCTGTAGGCGTCGAGTCCCTTGCCGGACAATAGGATGCTGATCGGTGTAAGAATCAATAGATCGATGCAGCTGAATGCCCTTTTGAACGGCTGGCGTGTAGTCTGCCACCTCCTTATTCCGAATGAAATCAGCGATGAAATTTCCGATCATCAAATCTTCATTTTCGCCAGAAAGAAAAAGATGGGCTAGAAAGTTCATCCGGGTTGAAATGGTTATTTAAAAATTCTATATTTGCAGCGATTTTTTCAAAGCGTGAAAATAAATAAATTCTCCTCTATATGGCACTTAAATGCGGAATTGTTGGCCTACCGAATGTGGGCAAGTCTACTCTCTTCAACGCCCTGACCTCGGCCAAGGCCCTGGCAGCGAACTATCCCTTTGCCACCAAAGACCCTAATATTGGCGTCATCACTGTCCCCGACGAGCGGCTGGATGTCCTCAGCGACTTGGTCAACCCCCAAAAAGTACAGCCTACGACCATCGATATTGTCGACATCGCGGGGCTGATTAAGGGGGCGAGCAAGGGCGAGGGCCTGGGCAACCAATTCCTGGCCAATATTCGTGAGGTTGATGCGATTGTCCATGTGGTGCGCTGCTTCGAAGACGGCAATGTCGTTCACGTCGATGGCAATGTCAATCCGGTCCGCGATAAGGAGACCATTGATATGGAGCTGCTATTTAAGGATATTGAAACGGCAGAAAAGCGGCTGGAAAAGCTCAAAAAAGCAGCCAAAGGCGGTCAGAAAGACGAAACCCGCATGGCCGAATACGGTAAAACGATACTTGAACATCTGGAAAGCGGCCAGCCCGCCCGTAGTCTCCAGTTCGATACCGACGAGGCCAATGACCTTCTTATAGATATGATGCTACTCACCAACAAGCCGATCCTCTACGTCTGCAATGTCGACGAATCCTCTGTCCTGGAAGGCAACGAGCACACCGAAAAATTCCAAGCGGCCGTGGCCAACGAAAGTACTGAAGTCATCCTCATCAGCGTCGGCATCGAAGCGGACATCGCCGAGCTGGAAACCCGTGAGGAACGCATGGAATTTCTCGAAGAAATGGGCCTCCAGGAGCCTGGCGTTAACCGCGTGATCCGTGCTTGCTATAAGCTCTTGAATTTGATTACCTATTTCACCGCCGGGGTGAAGGAAGTGCGGGCCTGGACGATTACGGAGGGGACTTTGGCGCCGCAGGCGGCGGGGGTTATCCACACCGATTTTGAGAAGGGCTTTATTCGTGCCGAGGTGATTAAGTATAGGGATTATGTGGATTTGGGTTCGGAGCAGGCAGTGAAGGAAGCGGGGAAGATGGGAGTTGAGGGGAAGGAGTATTTGGTGGAAGATGGGGATGTGATGCATTTTCGCTTCAACGTCTAACCCGTGTCTCACCACTATTTCCTCATCTACAAACCCTTCAACGTCCTAAGCCAATTCACCAAGGAGGTGGAGGAGCATCGGACGCTGGCGGAGCTGGGCGACTTCCCTGCCGATGTCTATCCCGTCGGCCGATTGGACAAGGACAGCGAGGGGCTGCTCCTACTCACCAACGATAAGCCACTGAACCATCGGCTACTCAACCCCACCTTTAAGCACAAACGGACCTACTATGCGCAGGTAGAGGGCGAGCCAACGCCCAAAGCTCTACGCCGCCTCAACCAAGGGGTCGACATTCGAGTAAATAAGAAGCCGTACACTACCCTACCCGCTCAAGTGCGTTTACTTACACAGCCACCGGACTTGCCGGAGCGCGAGCCACCCATCCGCTTTCGGAAGAATAAGCCGACGGCTTGGCTGGAATTGCGGCTGCACGAGGGGAAGAATCGGCAGGTGCGGCGGATGTGCGCAGCGGTGGGGTATCCGGTGCTGCGGTTGGTGCGGGTGGCGATTGAAGAGGTGCGGATGGAGGAGATGATAGTGGGGAAGGTGCTGGAATTAAGTGGGGTGGAATTGTATGAAAAACTGGGTATTTCATCAGTGGAATAAAACATCAGAAAATTTTAACTGAGTAAAATAAATCTCTGGACTTGAAACTGCTTTTTTTGACCATATTGCTACTGCTATTTCAGACTCCCCTGCTGCTCGGGCAGGCGGATTCTACAACTTATGATTTCGGTGACTTCGGGGGAATTGTCTATCTGGATTCCTTGGTGGTCACGGCGAGCAGGCAGGGCTTTGATGTGCAGGACTTTATCCGTAAGGTTCGGGAGGACAAGAGCTTTTATGCGGCCTTTGACAACCTGCGGACCCTCTCCTATCAGTCGGATAATACCATTGTGATGTATCGGAAAAATGGAAAGGAGAAAGCGGCTTATCGCGGAAAAATCCAGCAGTATTCGGATGGGGATTGCCGAGTGATGGAGGTTATTGATGAGCAAATCAGCGGTAACTTTTTTAAGCGACGTAAGTCGCGGAAGCATCGTTACTATACAGCCAAAATGCATGATCGCTTGTTTTACAGTTGGGGGAAAATTTGCGAATCTAAGGTGGTGGAGCCGAAGAAGCCGAGAGGGATGGACAAGCACGTTGCGGAGCTAAAAAAACTAATTTTCCAGCCTGGTGAACGAGCGGAGGTACCCTTGATCGGAAAGAAGATGGAGATTTTTAGCAAGAAGATGCAGCCCTTTTACAACTACTCCATCAGCTCGGAACGCTACAGAGATATAGCCGATTGTTATGTGTTTACGGCTCGTGTAAAGCCAGCGTTTTTGAAGAAAAAGGCAGGAAAAACAGTCTTTAAGCTGCTCAAGACTTACTTCGATAAAGAGAGCTGGCAGATCGTTGCCCGGGACTATGAACTGCGCTATAAAAGTCCGCTTTTTGATTTTGATGTCAAAATGAATGTGGAGTTAGGAACATTTGAAGGGCACTACATCCCGGAGTTGATCCAGTATGATGGGTATTGGGATATTCCAGCCAAAAAGCCTGAAATATCCCAATTTAGTCTTAAATTTTATCAATTCGAGCCTGCGCAGCCCCTACCGGAGGGCTGAGCTAGCCAAATACCAGTATGCTTTGACTCTTTTTAGTGCTGGTATCGCCCGCCAAACCGACTACACTCACTGGCCCGTGGATGCTTTCTCCTCTCAATATGGTTTTTGAGAAATCCAAATCGAGGGTTTTGTATACCGTTCGACCGTTTTCCAAATAATACTTCCCCACTCCAGTCGTTGGTTTTCCCGCAGTGTCCAACTTAAGTTTGAGGACTTCCTCCAAGGTTCCATCAGCACGTCGGATGACTTTGGTGAACCGATCAGGCTTGCCCTGAACGTAGTGATAAGTTGCATCTTGTAGATAGGGATTATCCGGTGTACTGGTGATCACGGATTGGTTGAGTAAAACACCATGAGCATCATGCACAACGCTACTGACTTGACCGGCATACAACTGATGGTTCATATCAAAGATGGCCTCGGAATAATCCATCTTCGAACGGCGGGCCACCGTACCATCCTCATTATAGGTCGTGGTATTTACTTCCGAGGTATTTCCAAACCCATCATAATGCACCAGACTCCGACTCTTTAGCTGCTTATCTTTGGTAAAAGTTTCAATGGTAACAAAGCTGTTGGCCACCTGATTCCGAGAGTTAAAACGAGCGCCCCTGTACGACAGCTCGGCGTAAGCCCTTACATTGACTCCATTCTTACCGTAGTTTGTGGTGGCCATATGGACCGGATAACCAGCGACATAACTGACCTCTGATTTATTTTTGAGCGTATGGTTGGCTCTGTAGGTCAAGGCTAGTAGGACCCCATTGTAAATGTCTCCATGAGCCGAGAACTCAATCTGGCTAAAATTGGTGGAGGAATACGAATGGATATTTTGACCGTCTTTTTTGTAGTTCGAGGACTTTGCCAGCGTGGGCAGGCCCTGCTGATCATAGGCAATCTGTGTGGTTGCACTCAGCGAGTGATCGTCCCTTGATTCTCGAATCCCAATGATTCCACCGACCAATTGGTGAGCAACATACTTGGCCTGTTGAAAATCCAGTTCCGTGAAGGCGATGATGGTCTGTCCGTCTAGGCCAAATCGGGTAAACTTGCCCGTAGACAGCTCGCCTTCGAGGTAGTTCAAGGCCCCATGGGCCATTTTGATTCGAGAATCGTCCTGCGACTCTACGACGATGGCCCCATCGCGGATATTGGCAATGGCGTCGAAGTTCAGCTTGCTAAAATCGGCGGAGGCGTAGCCAGCGACACTTTTACCGTCCGGATGAAACAAAATAGACGTCGCTAAGCCCGGATTGCCGTTGCTGGCAAAAGACAGATCGCTCTGATCAATGGGTACCGCCTGCGGCGTCTGCGTGGCGATTTTTATTTTCCCTCCTTTGATCGTATCCGCTTTTGTCCATTGCAGATTCGTCATATCCGCCTGAACCATCCTGACGGGCGTCTTTCCATCGTCGGCCAGCTCGGTGGTCTTTAGACTTACTGGATGCCCCATGATTGGATTGGCATTATTCCTAATTTCATGCACGGAAGACAGTAGGCCAAACATCCGAACATGAGCCGAAGGCAGCCCTCCGCTGAATCGATTATGGAACTTATGGGCGTGGCTCTTGGCCAAAGCTGGCAGGGCCTCGTTGCGATGGTTGCTGGTCGTGATATACGATGTGAGATAGTACAAATAATTGCGCACAGACTTCAGGCTAGCCGATGGATCCAAAGCAGCCAAGGATTTGGCCTGACTTTCCGTAATAGTCCCAGATATATCCGCCAAGGCTGTCAAATCGAAAAAATAGCTGGTCTGATGGGCAATCGACTGAACCAGCAGGATAGTTGCTTCGGCATCGTTCAAATGATCCAAGGCCCAAAAGTCTTTCCAAAGGTAGGCATCTACTGAGCTACCGGTCTGGGCTGGGTTGGGATAAAGAAACAAGGTATAAATCTTTGGATAGACCACTTGAGGGATCAGATTATTGGTCAGATCATAGTTAAAATCGAAGCTTTCTAATTTGCTGACCATGCTGTAGAAAGTGGATTGTACCTGCGAATGTGCAGTACTGTTATCCTGCCCAAACCAGGTACTAAAATTCCCCTGACCGCTGGCCGCTGCGGCCGCCGCCGCATTCAAACTCGCGATGGTAAACTGGTGAGCATTCTTGATTAGTTGCTGTTGAGCACTGCTTCCTCCGGTGACGGTTACCTTTCCAGTGCCGGTGTTTATAGAATTGTTCATAATAATGATTGCTTTAAACTTCGGTTATTAAAAGTTGAATATAAGAGGGTTGATTGTCTTTGCTGGGGATATCACTGGCCGCAATCGGCAGGACCCCCAGGCCATCCGTACTGGTATTCTTGAAAGCACTTATATCGGCTTCCCAATTAGCGGGCGTGCTCATTCCCCAGTGCTCGAACAACTGGGTCCGGATTTGTAATGCAGTTGCCGCATCATCAATCAACACCGATAGTTCTCCATCTTGATACATACTTCGAGCCGTAAAATTGGCACTGCCAACCATCGCTTTCTGATCGTCAAAAAGTGCCAGTTTGGAGTGGATGTAAATGTTGCGATAATTTAAACTATAGGCAGGCATAGCGTTTTTCGTACCCGAGGGTTGGGTGGAAAAATATCGGGCAGGACCACAAAGGATAAATTTCTTATCATTACTGACAATGCTGGCAATGCGGACAATCAAGACCGATACGCTTGTACCACTGCTATTGGTAAGTGTAATGTAAGCCTTCTCTACAGCGTTTTCGGGAGCATATAATTTCTGGGAATTATAGTCACTCCACTTGTACTCCTGGTTGTTAATATCCTTAAAACTGTCCCAATTCTTCATCCCCAATTTCATATAAACGTAGGCCGTCTTGGAGAGAATGTTATAGTTTTTCTGGCCCGATCCATCGTTATAGCTGGGCTGAGGAATCATAATGATTACCTTAAAATCATCACTGGACATTAAGGCTCTATCAACCAGGGCCTGCACCAAGGGGACATCGTAGAACGAGACATTCTCAAAGTAAATGTAGTCGGTAGCTTGTGAAATAGCTCCAACCAATCCCGCCCGAATTTGACTCAGCGGTCGATAAAAAGGAAGGAAGCCATTAATGAGCGGAACTTGGTAAATTTCGGACTCAATCAATTGATCAAAATTGGTGAGCAATACTTCCAGATTGACCGTACTGCCCGTAGGTCGGGGGTCCGTGTAAGGAGTCGGAGTTGCACTATTAGTGCAAACATTGGGATTGTCCAGACAGACTTCTTTAAAGGCTTCCCAATAACCGACCTTAGCATAAGAAGTCGTACTTGCCTTCGGCGAACCAGAACCATAAAGCGACCAGCGTCGATCAAATTCTTTTTCTACCAGATCTACCGCAGGACCTTGCAGCACCACAGCCGTATCGTGCCAGGTATGAAAGCTCGGCGGAGTATTGGGATGCGTGACATCATCATAATATTCACCAGATAAATTCAGACCAGCCACCAAAGCCAGCTTACTTCCATCAACAGAAACAATGACAATTTTTTGGTGGTTGCTCTCCAAAAAAACGTAGTTTGATGCAGCAGCATATACTTCCAAGGCAGTATGGAGATGAAGAGAGGGATTTTGATTAAGTGCATCCAATAATTGTATATTGGCATTGAGGTTAAATCCAATCCTAATACCTCCATATTTTTCTAAAGCATTAGCTCCTTTACGCATAAAGGTTCCCACATCCCAGAGTAAGACATACAAATCATATCCTGCCGCAGGAATCATGCTCAAAACGTTCAAAAGGTTGGGGTTGGCGGGAATTTGACTCGCTTGCACATTGAAGGAATTATTAGCCACGGCCAGCAGCATATTTCTCAACGTAGGGAAAAAATTCTGCCCATCCAGGAGAAAGCCAACTTGAGCCGTGGAGGCCACCGCCCGGGCGATTCCTCCTCGGTAGCCCGTAAAAACCGGCCCCGTCGCCCCAGCCAAAGGCGTCGAATAAACCTGCGAACCATCCGTAGCGTCAATCGCATAAAAATGGCCATCGCTGCCCGTCAGATAGAGCTGAAAACCAAAGCCGTTCGATTTGCGCTGAAAGTGGAGCGTCGGAGGGCTGTTGCCAGTGTTTGTATAATTTTTAGCCCACACCTGAGTCGTCGTTGCACCACTAGCCGTAATGCTCAAGGAATAAGCATATACTGTTCCTGTACTCGATACCAGATACAAGCTATCTTTATTAAACGTACTCATTTTCGCATTCACCTCACTAGCTCCCGATAGCGTAAGACCAGCATTCAGCGACCGGCTATTCACCCCAACCAAATAGAAATTACCCGAAGTATCCCCAAGCAATAGTTGATTGTAGCCCACAAAGACCGGAGAGGCTAAATCAGCCGTATGCGGATTGGTCCAGGTCCACTCTGGAATAATGCTCTGATTGGTGGGATCATCGGCTAGGTTGTAAGCGAACAATTCATTTCCTGACGCGACGTACAGGTACCCTCCGGCCAATACGGGCGCCTCATCCAAAAAGGATAAGGTAAGCTCAGAATTCCATTTGAGCACCGGAAACATCGGAAAGCTGACATCAATGGCATAAATGCCTTTGGAGGTAAAAATGTAAATGATGTTACCTTCTGTATTAATAATATTCGCACTTACCGTCAGGTCTTGCTGACTGGCAAAAGTAAAAGTGGTAACCACATTGGGGGAAGCCGGTTCGCTGACATCGAACAAGTACAGCACACCACTGGATAGGGCTGTGAACATGTAGGATTGAAAAAGCCCGGGGGTAGCCGAGGTGCTTCCAGCTAACTGAATGCCTCCAGGAACCAAGTCGGTGGCCGTTGCGACCTCCATAATGTGAATAGCGGTAGCCTGGTTTTGGGGATTGCTCAATCCCAGATAGGCCACTCCGTTACTAATCACTGGCTCGGTAACCAGATTGCCAAAAAGAAAGGTGACAGGACTACCAGAAATCAAAGCACCGGTCTGAGTATCGACAAAGTACCCCTTGCCATTATTTCCCCCAAAAATGAGAACGTCATTATCTGAGTATGTGCTCATCTTATTGTGTGTTTTTTGATTTTTTTAATAAATGATTATCGTAGTATTGTGCAGGCCGACCACTTAGAATGCCGCGGTCGGGAAACGGAGGATCGTTGCGGTAGGAATGAAAGCGAAAGTCGAGACTAACCCTGGTCATATCCGTCTTGTTCGGAACCGTCCCGTGAGACAGATACCCCCCATCGAAAAGTAAGACCTCTCCATACATCACATCCACCGGAAGATAGTCCTCACTGCCGTAGTCGTTTTCTACCCATATGGTATTCGTATCAAAACAATTCGTAAAGGGCATCCAGGCATTGATCTGCTCGTGCCGATGGGTGTAGTCAACATCAATGTGCCATTTGCTGACACTGTCGGTCCCCGCCAGATGCACCCTGAACTTGGGATGCGCCGTAAAGCTGATCTTCCCGCCGAAAAAGGGAGCCAATTGTTCAAAGACGAATGATCGATAGAGCTGGTAAAAAGGGCTATCCTCTTTCATCCTTTGCATCAGCGCCCTCAAGATCAAATTATCGCTGTAGTCAATAGCCCCACTTTTGCCTTTTCGGCGCTTCATCTTTTGGTAGTACAGATGGAGCTTTGACAAGTCAGGAACTTTGTAAATCTGCTCGGCTAATATTTTTGCAAAGGGGTATTGATCGGTATCGTAGGGAAGGAATTTCGCATTTTTCATAAGGCATATTGCTTTGAGGTCAAACAACAGCCACCCAGCGACAGGGCAGGAAGCTGCTTAGAGCCCCGCTCTGCCACTGAGTCTACAGTAAAATAATGCTGTTGGCTGGCCGTGGAAAAATTAGAGTCGTTTAGTCCCGATCCACATCTGTGTCGGTATCTATGTCCGTATCCACATCGATGTCAATATCAATATCCACGTCCACATCCACATCGATATCCACGTCCACATCTACGTCCACATTAATATTGCTGTCTTTGTCCAGAGGAACCTTGATGTCCTCTGTCCAAAATGCATCAGGATCGGTATACTTACTTAGATCCAAATCTGTATCCGTGCTGACGTCGACAAAGGGCGCAACAATTTCGGTATCCAATACGGGATGGTCCTCCCAGGAAGGGGACAATGCCGGCGTCCCTCCAGCTTTTAAGGCCGCAGTAGCTCCCGTTTGAATAATCGTCACATTATCCGTCACGTTGTCCGTCACATTATCGGTCACATTATCCGTAACCGTATCGGTGTCAACATCTATATCGACATCCACATCTACGTCAATGTCCGGAGCAATAATATCGACATCTATATCAATATCAATGTCTACATCCACATCGACATCCGTATCGACATCGGTGTCGGTATCCGTATCTGTATCGGTGTCCGTATCCGTATCGGTGTCCACGTCAATATTAGGAGGATCAAACTCTGCTTCTGGCGCCAGATCGCTATCTATTTCTTCCGGATTAGCCGTATCGGCATCATCGACCTGGTTTTCGGTTTCCTCATTCGACTCATCCGCATCATCTTCCTGTTGGCTACAATCGCTAGCGGCGGCTCCGGCTACCTGCGCAGAGGAAGCTCCTTCGCATAGCAGTAGCTTCTGAGCATCTCTGAGGGTACGATCAAAAAATACACTTCGCCATAACTTAACCAGAGCGTAGACCAAGGCGCCACCGACAATTGCGGAGACCAATGAAGCAATCAGGATAATGGGCCATTTAGGACTAGTGGTTACCTTACCAATCGGTTGTGTGCTTCCCTTCCAGTTAACAATCCCTGGTGGGTTGCCGCTGGCCCAATAGGAGCCGCTGAAATTCAAGACGCCGTTGCCTCCTGCAACAAACTGAACTGCACCATTGGCGTATTTATTCCCTTCTGGCGTTCCGGTCTGGTTCGTCCAGGCAATGGTATTGTGTTGCGCATCAAATTGATAATTGCTGATCGACTTAGAGGTCGTTCCATCCGATAAGACCAGTTCTACACTGCTGCCACTACTCTGTAAGGTCAGGGTCGTAGGAGAATGGGCAAAGGTGCCGTAGGTTCCTTCGATGTATTGGGCATTGTACAATCCAATCCAGGAATCAGGTTCGGCATTGACGCCGCTGGACGCCCAGCTTTTAGCACTCCCACTTTGAGTCAAAGTGCCACTGAAGGTCCGTTGATTGGTGCTTTTGGCATAGCTGAAAGTGATGGCAAAGCTGGTAGAGGAATCAACGGTTCCCTGAAGCTTTCCATTAATAAATATGGGATTGCTAACCTGGGTGCTTCCATTGTAGAGCACTGTGGTCTGGCCTGGAGCGGGTACGCCATTAATCGTTAGGCTTGGGCCGCCGGCGGCGCCAGCGAGCGTCGTCGGATAAGTTCCGGAGAAGCTGCTGAGGTAGTAAGGTGCTATGGTTCCTTTCAGATTTGGATGAGCAGGCTGCTGTGCACCACTGGCCCAAAAGAAACCTTCCAGGAAGGCTCCACTGGCATCGTTAACATTAAAAATCACCTTACCACTATCATAGGTTCCTCCGTTTCCCGACCAGGTCAGCATGGCTCCCGAAAAGCTAGCCCCGGTTATTGCGGTCTCCCCAATATGAAGATTAGTTCCATCGAAGAAAACACCGGAAATACTTTTCCAACTTCCACCGTCATAAGCCTGTGCCATATACTGGCCTTCATAAGGATCGGTATAGCTGGGATCAGCCGCTCCCTTTACGCTGTCTCCATTGATAGTCCCTTTAAATTGCGGCCGTTTGTTACTATCGTTTGAAAAAGTAATGGAATTGGATCCCCAGGTTAAGACTTTTCCTTTAAGTGTAAAATTAGTCACCTTGGTATTTCCCACCATAATATAATCGCTCTCACCAGTATAAGAAGCATTGGGAATAACGATCAGTGTTTGCGTATTCCCTCCCGAGTCCTTATAGTCATACTTAGCCGTCCAACTACTCAAGGGTAAGGTATCCAGAATGATCTCTACCCCCGTGAAATTATCGGAGGAAGGTTCGCTGCTGCCATCTGGCCAGACTTTACCGGAGAACGTTCGAGCAGAAGAGGAACTGGGATCAGCAGAGGGGGCAGTGAATACAATGCTTCCACTGTTGGGATTACCATTCCCGGCGTTCCAGCTCAGGGTATTATTGTTGAAGCTAACAGTAGTCACCGGACTAGCGTTGATGAGAACAGTCGCATTGGCATTGGTGGTTGAACTAGTGCTAATCACCAGACTGTTTTTACCATCTGTAGTTTGATAAACACCGGCCCAAGCCAGCAGCATGACGGCATTAAAATTATCCAGGGCTCCGACAACATCGGCTAAGGTTACGCCGGTAAATCCATTACCGCTGATCCAGTTGTTAATGAACTGAGCCCCAGTAGATCCCCCTTTGTAATTAGTAGCGATCACGCTTTGAAAAGCAAGCCCAAAATGGCTGTTCGTCCAGACTTTAGCGATGAATGATTCAGGGGCAGAGAGCTGGACAACGGCTCGCTTGACGGCGATTTGCATTCGGCCACTATTGCGGCTACTCAGCATTCTTCTCTCCCAACTGGAAAGGCCGGGAAAAACGACACTGGATACTGCTTTCTTGGGGTCCTTGTAGAACAGGCTTTGCAGATTAATATCATCCGCCAGGGCCATCATAAAATCTCCGGCGCGCGTCTGGGATTGGTACTGGTAATCTTGAGGGACCTCGAAATCTGATAAAGCACGGATGCCGGCCAGCTCTCGCTTGCTGTAGCGTTCGATGACCCGGCGAGGAGGGTATTTTCGCTTTTTTCCATTCGGCAAGGCCAGGTCCAACTTTTTGGCTTGCTCAATGTTAGTTTCCGACCAATCTTTGGGAGGAAGGTAAAAAGTGGAAAGGCCAGTGATGTTGGCGATGTTCTGAGCGTCGTAGAGTTCGCTCAGTTTGTAGACCTCGGCTTTGGGAGGAATGGTGGGATAACGGGAGGCAATGTAATGGACGATGGGATAATCATCGCCGTAGAATTGCTGTAGGTACTCGATTAGGACATGGAACTTGCGGTTGGTGTAGCCTCGGCGGCGATAGCCCATTTCTCCAAGTACTCCAACCTGCCAGAGCACCGTATGCAAGGTAGGGTCAGGGCACCTTCCTCGGAGTAACATATCGGTAGCTTCGAATTGAACCATACCGGGATAGCTGGGGTCGACCCCTAAGTCTGCGCACAAACAATCGAGGGCAGAAATCCCCGGTCGCATCTGTGCGTAGTGCCCCTCTCTTCTGGCAATCATAATCGCCCGATGAGTAGGCAGCGCAAAGATGCCCGGATGGCCGTAGAAAATGCCAACAACTGATTTGCCCTCTCGGACATAGTACAGCATCGACTCCGTCATTTGCATGTAGGTGTGGTAACGCGGTTTTCGATCATCATACAAGACGTACAGATCGTAAGCATCTGGTCGAAGTTTTCGGATGTAGACCTGCGTCACGGGGTCAGCCACGCAATAGAAAACAGCATCGGCCTGCTCGATGAGCATCTGAGAGCCGTTGGTGAACTCCATAGCTTGTATGCCAGAGCCAATAATGACTAGGCTACCTTTTGAGCTTTCCGGTGGTTCGTAGTCTACTTGATCGTTTAATTGGTCTGCTTTTGCAGCAATAAGGTGGGCCAGGGAACGCCAATTGTCATTGGCCTGTTCCCTTGACAGGAATTTTGGGGTTCTCATTGTATGTTTTTGGTTTTTGGAATTTTTCAAAACTAAAATAATAATGGAACACTACATATTCTAATTTTAAGCCATGAATCTTCTCATTTATATAAAAAGTATAATTAATATTTAGCTATGCTTTTTACAATAAATTATAATAAACCAGGCGATTCAACTCTAGCTCATCACCAGTTGTTGTACTAATAATATTGATCAGCAATCTTACTAGTTTCCCATTATTGATTCAGAAAATATTACCTTATTTTGTCGTTCCATCAGTCTGAATAAGCGCAAAAATTTAGGAATAAACCTTATAGTTCGTGTGAAAAATACACTACCTTTGACTAACCAATTAAAGCAACCAATATGATTCTCATAGTCGATAGTGGCTCTACCAAAGCAGATTGGCGGCTGTTGGCGGCTGATGGCTCTCATCAAACCTTCCACACCCGAGGCTTCAACCCCTTTCTTCACAGCAGCACCCTTATTGAAACTTCTCTGAGGGAATTATTACTTCCTCAATTACCGTTACAGGAGATTAAGAAAATATTTTACTACGGCGCCGGCTGTTCGGATGCCTATCGCTGTTCTATTGTCGAAGAAGCCCTACAGCGGCTTTTTCCGGACATACAGGTTCATGTCGATCACGATCTGCTGGCGGCCGCCCGCGCCCTTTGCGGGCATGAGCCCGGCATCGCTTGTATTCTCGGTACGGGGTCGAACTCCTGCCAGTACGACGGGAAAGTCCTCACTGATCACATTACCAACCTTGGTCATATCCTCGGTGATGAGGGCAGCGGCTACCACCTCGGCAAGCTGCTGATCCGCTCCTATTTCTACCGCGAAATGCCAACGGACATCCGCGAAGCCTTTGAGGTCTTCTATCCGCACGGCGAACGAGCCATCCTCAACCAGATTTACGGTAACGATAAGGCCAATGTCTTCTTATCTTCCTTCGCCAAATTTATCGCAGCACACAAAAAGAACGACTATATCAAGATGCTGGCGGCCCAGGCCTTCACAGAATTTCTCGATCGCCACGTCTGCAAATACGAAAAACATACCGAGTGGCCTATCTGCTTCATCGGGTCCATCGCTTTTCACTTCCAGGACATTCTCAAAGTAGTGCTTGAAATGAAGGGTATGAAACTGGGCAACATCATTCAAAAACCAATCGAAAAACTTACTGCCTTCCACTTTGAAAAAGAGGCCAAGGCCGTCGGAGAACAATCATGAGTAGTAATAGTATTAAAAGACTGGCGGTCTTTTACTCAGGAGGAGATGCACCAGGTATGAACGCGGCCATCCGCGCAGTAGTCAGAACAGCCACTTATCACGACCTACACATTTACGGTATCCATCGCGGTTATGAAGGAATGATTGAGGGCGACATCAAACGCTTGGAGACCAAGAATGTGGGAAACATCATCCACCGGGGCGGCACCATCCTCAAAACCGCCCGAAGCGAACAGTTCAGAACCAAGGAAGGCCGCAAAATGGCCTACGAATCGCTACTGGCGCACGACATCGACGGTTGCATCGCTATCGGAGGAAATGGCACCTTCACCGGAGCCGATGTTTTCTCCAAAGAATACGACATTCCCTTTATCGGCATCCCCGGCACCATCGATAATGACCTGTACGGAACCGACTATACCATCGGCTTCGATACCGCCATCAACACGGCCATTGAAGCCGTCGATCGAATCCGAGACACCGCCGATTCTCACAATCGCCTTTTCTTTGTGGAAGTCATGGGGCGCAACTCCGGGTACATCGCCCTGAACACTGGAATCGGAAGTGGCGCGGGTAGTGTATTGATTCCAGAGAAGGACTCAGACATCGATGCCTTGGTGAATATTTTGAAAAAAGGCGCGAAGCGGAATAAGCTCTTCAGCCTGGTCATTGTTGCCGAAGGCAATCCGAGTGGTGGAGCCCATGAGATTGCTCGTAAGGTGGAAGAAAAATTCGACTACTACGACTCGAAGGTCACGGTGATTGGACATATACAGCGAGGAGGCTCCCCTACTTGTATGGACCGTGTCCTGGCCAGCCGACTGGGCTTCGCCGCCGTGGAAGCACTCAATGCGGGCATCTTCAATGTCATGGTGGGCATCAAGGACAATAAGGTCTCCCATACCCCCTTCGAAGATGCGATCAAAAGGGTAAAGGAACCGAACGAGGATTTGCTGCGTATGGCGACTATTCTGGCGTTGTAGGGAGTTAAAAAACCTCCCCTACCACCTTGCAATACCTAGTCTTTTATCAATAAAGACTTTACCGCGACACCGACACGACACCAAAGTACGATGGATTTCGTAGACCAAAACCTGCTCCCTATCGAAAAACATACCTCTGCGATAGCTGATTGATTACTTTCGTATCCACGAATTGTAATCCATCAAATGCTATCAAAATGAGAGTTTTCATCCCTCTATTATCCTTCGTTCTCCTCGTCGCTCAAGGTATTAAAGCACAAAACATTCAAGTGATCGATAATTTATTGCAGGCCTACAATAAAAACGACCTGCTAGATGGCGCGGTTCTCATTGCCAAAGGAGATGACATTATCTACGAAAATGGATTTGGCCACGCTAGCTTGGAATATACTATTCCCAATACCTCTAAAACCAAATTTCGGATAGCTTCCATGACCAAAATTTTTACCGCAACATTGATTCTTCAATTGGTTGACGAAGGACGGATCAATCTGAACGATAAAATCGGAAAATATTTAAAGGGATTGAACAGCGAGCTGGGAACAAGCGTAAGCATCAAGAATTTACTCCAGCATACCAGCGGTCTGGAAAGAGAATACCTGAGTAGTGATCCAAGTCCAAAGGCAGACTTTAGCACCTTGGAACTGGTTCAATTAGTCAACACCAATACCCGCTTCCTTTTTCCCCCCTCAGATTCTTTGTCTTACAGTAATGCTGGCTATGTGTTGCTAGCCGGGGTAATTGAAAATGTCACTAAGCAACGCTACAGAGAGGTCCTGCAAGAAAGCATATTCTCTCCATTGGAAATGCATGACTCTGGATACGAAAATTCAGAGAAAGAAATGATTCCCAACTTGGCGACTGGATACCGCTTGAGGCTGGGTACCTATTTAAATACCAGCTCTGTTGGTGTATCCTGGATTCGGGGAAATGGAGGAATCTATTCAACAGTTGGTGACCTTTTTCGTTTCGATAGGGCACTGAAAAGAGGGCAACTCTTGTCTAAGCAATCTTTTGAATTGATGTTTGAAAAGAGCTTTGTCTATAGTTCCTTTGCCATGCAATGGCAAGTCTTTGATTCCATAGCTGGCTTCCCTAAAAACTCGTCGAGGTATGCTTTGGCGAGAGGGGCCAGCCCGACCGGTTTTAGAACCCAGTGGATTACCGAAGTGGATGGAGATTTCTCTGTATTCATTTTATCCAATCTTGACTACTGCCCGAGAAAAGAGATTGCGGGTAAAATATTTCAAGCACTGTATAACGAAAAAGACATCGAAATGCCTCGACAATCCTTGGCCGCAAAAACCCTTGAAATCCTTGAGAATGCAGATAAGGAAACGGCCATTGATTTTTTATCGCAGCAAAAACAGGAAGAGGAGCAGGCGGTTTCGTTGGCCATTAATGAGTTGATGGAATTAGGGTTTCACAAAATAAGAGCGGAACAGGCGTTATCCGCCGTTGACTTGTTCTCGATCGCTGATGCATTATTCCCCAATAATCCCGGCATTCTCGTCAGTCTATCGTACGCCTATCTCCAATCTGGTAAAATGGAAAAAGCTAGACGCTTGTTAGACCGGGTTTTACAAATAGCTCCAGAGGATAGCGATGCTAAGGAAATCCTAGCCGAACTGCAATATTTCGGGTTCTAGCCTTTCCACAGCCGCCCAGAAAATAGATACACATACAAGCCTAAAGGCACCAAAAAGTGTGGTCCTCGCATCACGCTCTCGTGCAACCACTGCAACAAGCTATCGCCCACGAAGTCCCAGTAAAAGTGCGCCCAGACCCGAGCCAGCGTAGTGCCCAGGCCCCAAATAATCAGGTACCATAGAACGGGCCTTAGCCGTCGGTGCGGCAACACTAAAAGCAGAAAGCTGCCCAAAAAATCCATAAACCCCGCCCACCAGAGGAATTGATGAGCGGTCCCCTCCTCTACCCCCAAAATATTAATCGTCATCCCGACGAAATAGCCGGGCCGCGGATAGTAGTTGATAGCATAGAGGCCGTGGCAACAGAAGGTCAAAACGATAGCAATTTTGATGATGCGGATGGTGTAGCGCCCCAGGCTTTGCCGCCTGAAGAGGTCATAGAACAGCAAGGGCGTGACGATCTGTAGGCTGTATTCGAAGAACTGGCCCAGGGCGAAAAATTTTTCCTTGCAATATAAAGCTGCTAGAAATGTCAAGCCGAGCGTGCCCAGGGGTAAGAGATGAAGACAATAACGGGGTAAGCGCCGAGCGAAGGCAGCGACCAAAGCACAAAGGGCATACAGCCCGCCCGTCAGGCGAATGGAGTGCTGGATCATGCGGTCGGTCCGCTCGCTGGTAATGTACTCCGACCATTCCAGCCCCAGCACCTGTTCTACGATCCCGGACATCCAGGCCTCGTCCCAGAGCAAAGCCCGGTAAGGCGCATCCCAGTACAGGTGCTGCCAGGCGCGGCCTGCGAAAACAGCGACGGTAGCAATTTGCAGCAAGAGCAGCAGGCCTTGAAAGGATTTATTCTTTTGCATTTCGTACATTTGGGTATGAGCTTCATTGTTGTATACATCACCCACGGGACCGAGCGGGCCGCCAAAATGATCGCGAATTATCTCATAGAAAAAAAGATCGTCGCCTGCGCCAATATTTTTCCCATTACTAGTGCTTATTGGTGGAAAGAAGCCATTCAATCGGATAAAGAATGGGTATCTATTGTAAAGACCATCCCGGAGCACTGGGAAGTAGTACAAAAAGAAGTCGAAGAGGTGCACCCTTACGATGTTCCTTGCATCATGAAATTTGACGTAGAAGCGAATGCCAGCTATGCACAGTGGATCAGAGATGCTGTGCGCCCTCCTGGCTAATCAACGGCAGTTTGACTCATTAAGTAGGCTTTTAAGAAGGCATCGAGGTCACCATTCAGCACGGCATCAGTATTGCCGGTCTGGTGGTTGGTTCGATGATCCTTGACCCTGCGATCGTCCAATACATAGGAGCGAATCTGCGAGCCCCATTCGATTTTATTCTTTCCGGCTTCGACTTTATCCTTAGCCTCGTTGCGCTTGGCCAGCTCTAGTTCGTAGAGTTTGGACCGCAGCATTTGCATCGCTTTCTCTCGATTGAGATGCTGCGAGCGCTCTTCCTGACATTCCGCCACCAGCCCTGTGGGAATATGGCGAATGCGCACGGCCGATTCGGTCTTATTAACATGCTGTCCGCCAGCACCACTGGCTCGAAAGCGATCCCATTCCAGATCGGCCGGATTGATTTCGATTTCAATAGAATCATCGATGAGTGGATGAACGAAGACGGAGGCGAAGGAAGTTTGTCGCTTACCCTGTGCATTGAAAGGACTAATACGTACCAGTCGGTGAACGCCGTTTTCTCCCTTGAGGTAGCCGAAGGCAAAGTTGCCATTAATTTCGATAGCTGCTGATTTGATGCCCGCCACATCGCCATCCTGGCGATTGAGGCCTTTCCACTTAAATCCACTCCGTTCTGCCCACATGGTATACATGCGCAGGAGCATCTCCGACCAATCACAGCTCTCCGTCCCCCCCGCTCCGGCGTTGATTTCAAGAATACAACTCAATTCATCCTCTTCCTTATTGAGCGTCGAGCGGAATTCGAGGTCTTCGACCGCTTCCACCGCCTCGGTATACTTCTCTTCTACCTCTTCCTCAGTAGCCTCCCCTTCCTTGTAGAACTCCTGCAATACCTCTAGATCATCAATGATCCCATTGACATCATCGTACCGCTTAACCCAAAATTCAAGGCTTTTCAAGGATTTCATAACTGCCTTGGCTTCATCGGGCTTATTCCAAAATTCAGGGTTTTGAGAAAGCTCCTTTTTCTCTTCTATTTGGAGGAGTCGATTATCGACGTCAAAGATACCTCCTTAGGACTCCCAAACGGGCTTTTAAATGTTTGAATTGATCTGTCGTCATGCTGCAAATGTAAGGTAAAAAGTAGATATTTCGGAAAAAAATTACTTATGTCATATGGCCTGCATTGTAGATGAACCATTCGCCTTAACTTGCGTAAAAGAATAGGTATATATAGGTTAGTATAGCTATGATAAAACATTCTCAGCAACTACTTTTAGCAATTTTACTGCTTGCTCTGTACGCTCCCGTACAGGCTCAACTGCTGACACATGTTCAAGGCGAACTATTGGTGCAACTCCGCTCTGATGCTGATCCAAGCAGCTTACTAGCCCCATTCAACCGACAAGTCCCTCCCCATCAGGACCTTCAACTAAAGTCCCTCATTGCTCCCCATCTCAACATCTACCAGCTGACATTTGACCACAATCAAAGGCACGAGCGGCATCTCTTGGATCAACTTCGCGCTCATCCTGCGGTGCTGGCCGCCCAATTTAATCATCTCCTCGCCTCGCGAAACCAACCCGATGATCCTGATTTTGGCCTACAGTGGCACCTCCTTAATCCCGGGAACAACGGTGGCCTCCTAGACGCCGACCTGGACGCCGACGAGGCATGGGATATTTGTACCGGCGGACTGAGCCCACAGGGCGATACCATCGTCGTCTGCATCATCGACGATGGCTTCGAATCACAGCATCCTGACCTAGCACCCAATCACTGGCGCAATCACCAGGAAATCCCCGACAATGGCCTCGATGACGATGGCAATGGCTACATTGATGATGTGGAAGGATGGAATGTGCGAAACAATACCGACGAACTGTCCGTCAGCCCGCTCAAAGACCTACACGGCATGGCCGTAGCGGGTATTGTGGGTGCTAGAGGCGACAACGGTCTGGGTATTAGTGGTATCAATTGGCAAGTCAAGCTGATGCTGGTGGTACGTGGAGAAACCGAGGCGGAGGCGCTGGCGGCCTACGAATATCCGCTGCGGCAGCGGCAACTCTACCGCAGCAGCCGAGGCCAGAAAGGAGCCTTTGTGGTAGCGACCAATGCCTCCTGGGGCATCCCCTACCGCCGGCCCAAAGATGCGCCCCTCTGGTGCGCCCTCTACGACAGCCTCGGCCAAGCCGGTATCCTCAACTGCGCCGCCACGGCCAATCTAGCCATCAATGTCGATGAGCTGGGCGACCTGCCCTCTACCTGCCCCAGCGATTATCTAGTCTGCCTGACCAACCTCAACCGCCAGGACGAAAAGGTAGCCGGCGCTGCCTTCGGCCCCACCAGCGTCGACCTGGGGGCCTACGGGCAAGAAATTTATACCCTCAGCACTTCTGATGGCTATGGCCTGTTCAGTGGCACTTCGGCGGCCGCGCCGATGGCGGCGGGAGCCGTAGGCTTACTCTACGCAGCCCCCTGCCCAGGTTTTATTACGCTGGCCAAAGCAGAACCCGATGCCGCCGCGCTGCTGGCTCGTCGATACCTCATCGAGGCGGCGCAGCCCAATAGCCGATTGACCAGTCTTACCAGCACCGGCAAACGCCTCAACCTGGCCAGCAGCCTTGAGCAACTGATGAATGAATGCAATTTCTCAGGTTGCTACACGCCCTTTGACGTGGAAATACAAGACATCGAACAACAAACGGCTCATCTGGAATGGAAAATTGGTCTACGGGTCGAACGGGTTGATCTGCGCTACCGCAAGGTCAGCGATAGCCTTTGGATAGTGCGTGATAATGTGAGCAGTAATTATGGACTACAACAGCTAAGTCCTTGTAGTCGCTACGAGTTTCAATTCCGAGCCCACTGTGATACCAGTGTAACGGGCTTCTCCCGCAGTTATACTTTCGAAACCAAGGGTTGCTGTCGCCCTCCATTTGACATTCGGGCAGATAGTATTGATAGCCAAAACATCTTCCTAAGTTGGTCAGCAAAAACATCGCAGTCTATTTATCAAATTCGCTACCGTCCGGTGGGAGGTAACTGGATCAATGGCACTAGCCTAAACAATAATTATTGGCTGGGCCTCCTGCAAGCCTGTACAAATTACGAGATTCAAATTCGTACCTTTTGCAGCGGTAATCGCCTTTCTCCCTATTCGACTTCTGCATTTTTCAGTACCGTGGGCTGTAGCATCTGTGTGGAAGGAGATTACTGTACCGCCTCTGGCCCCTCCAACCCTTCCTCCTGGATCGCAGAGGTCAGCATTGCGAATCTGTTCCAAGAATCAGGAAGAGAAAATGGGGGCTACAGCGATTTTACGGCACAATCTGTGCGCCTAGCCCGAGGGTTTAGCTATCCATTATCCATAAGGATGGACTATGCCTTTTTTCCGCTGGCGCCCTACATCTCCGTATGGCTGGACGTCAATCAGAACGGCAGCTTTGAGGCCGAGGAAGAATTGATCAGCAAACAGACCGATCTGGATACTGAACCCTATCACGATACTCAATTGAATTTACCAGATTACATCCCCACGGGCAGCTGTCGAATGCGCGTGGCGGCCTGGAGTGACCAATACGGTCCCTGCCACAGCGGAGGCTTGTTTGGTGAGGTGGAAGACTATTGTGTAGACATCGTCAGCCCGGAAGATTGTCTGCCTCCGTTGATTGCGACAGCTATCCCCTCAGAGAACCAGCTACAGATTGGCTGGCGGGGCAGTTTGTACGAGGATTCTTACATTCTTCGCTATCGCCCGAAGGGCACCTTGGCTTGGTCGGAGGTACATCCAGATAATCAAACAACTCAGCTTAAAGGGCTGCAAGCCTGTACGGACTACGAGTACCAGATTCAGTCGGTCTGCGACGGGCAGGCCGGGGCCTTGTCGGAGCTTTTTGAGGTACGGACGCTGGGCTGCGGCAGTTGTCTAGATTTGAACTATTGTGAAAGTAAAAATAATGCGGCCTTTGAATGGATCGATCAACTACAAATTGGTGGTTTTTCCTTTGAGAGTGGTAATGATCATGGATATGGCGATTATGGCTCCATCTCCCTTCAATTGAATCCCGACCAAAGCTATGCATTCGAGCTACAGCCCGGATGGGCGAATGAGCAATACCAGGAATTTGTCGCTTTGTATTTAGACCTGAATCACGATGGTCAGTTTGATGAAGGCAGCGAAAAGCTTTTCACGGGGCAGACCTCGGATACGACGCAATTCATTGCAGGACAGTTCTATCTGCCGGCCTCTGCTACACTGGGCTCTACCCGTATGCGGGTGATGATGAAATACAACGAGCCTATTAACACCGCTTGCGATGCCGGCTTTTTCGGCGAAGTAGAGGATTACTGTGTGAATATCGGCAATTTGAGCTGCTCGGAGCTTACGCTTTCCTCAGCCATCCAAAATGAGGAATTTACCATCGATTTAAGCTGGCTGGGCAACGATGATGCGATTGCCTACAATCTTCGCTATCGTCCCATCACCATGAATCCAAGCCCCTGGCAGGAGATCAATACCGCCAATACCACCATTCGTCTGCTCGACCTGGACTGTATATTCTACGAAGCCCAAATCCGCTCTATTTGTGAAAATAGCTTAAGTAATTTTTCGGCGTCCTTCGTTTTTGAAGCGATCTGTTTGACCACTTCTGATGAAGAGCCCCCCGCTCCACAGCTTTCCATTTTTCCCAATCCTTTCCACGATCGGTTCCATATCCAGCTTCAACAGTCGGATGCCCGCGAAGTGCGTTGGCAACTGCGGGATGTACAGGGGCGTTTGATCGATCAGGGGAGGGAGGGGCTTGCCGGTCAGCAAAGCATCGAAATAGAGGCTTCGCAATTAGCTCCCGGGATGTATCTCCTATCAGTTGAAGGAACGCGGAGCCGGGAAGTCCAGAAGTTGGTGAAATTATAGGAAGATTAAATCCCTCCGCTAATTTTGCGGCGTTCCATCTTGCCGTACCCGAGCAGCTCCAGCGTAATCTCCCAAAGATTTTCAAAGGGAACAATCTCGATTTCGAGGTTGTGGTTAGCGTAGACAGAGCGGCGCTTCAGTTTGCGGCAAAGACTAGTGGAGGCTTGTTCCAGACGATGAGGGTTAAAGTCAAATTTGGGGATCAGAAAGAGCAGTTCGAGGAAGAGGCGAACCCGCTCCGTGGCTTTCCCCTTCAGGTGGCGATAAACATAGTTGCGTACCGGCTCAATGCGGTGTAAAAAGCGGTCGCGGTTCTGGTGCAGCGAAATCAGCATATCCGCAACGATGATATTGACATTGAGTCCTGCCTTATCCTGAGAAGCCTCAACGGTTTGATTGAAAAACTTACCCAGCCGGAAACGATCACCGAAGGTGTAGAGCTGTTCGGCCGCATTAAAGAGGTAGAGATAGGCGTGCAGGATGGCCCACATTTCAGCCAGAATCCGTTGTGGTTTACGTTCCTGGGCTTCCTTGTACAGTAAATATGCCTTTTCGTAATCCTTGCTGTGTAGGGCACAGATCGCGCGATAGTAGGCCAGGATGTGCCAGCTATTGATATTCTTACCCGCCAACTGCTTCGCTTTGCGCAAGCTGCTGTCCGCACTATCGTACTGCCCAGCAGCAATTGCAGCAACCGAACGAATGTGCAGCAACTGCGCTTTTAGGTAACCATTGGCGGCTGTCATATGATCAAATGCCTTCAGCGTTTCCGTACAGATTAGAGCGGCGCGGCTATAATCCTGTAGGGCAAAACATCGAACCGCTTCCAGCACCGTATATTGGTATTTCACCTGAACAGTGGGCTGGACATACTGGCTCAACTCGCGGGTGTAGCGTTCCAGTTTATTAATAATACCCGTTGTGTAAGAAGAGCGCATGGACAGCTCCATCATCGCATTACTGTAATAGCGATTAGACAGGGTATCAATTTCGATAAGTAGGCCATTTTTCTTGGCAGCCTTGGCGTAGTGCTTATACAGCCTTCGATTCGGCTCTACATAAGCATAGTGTCTCTCCAAAATATTGAGCAAGGGAGCCAGGATATAGATATACTCGTACTTTTCCGCCTTACTGATCACCTTACGGGCCACTTCTACCCCACTTTTCTTGATCCCTCTACCAAAAAGCAACATGGCCTGGGTCATATTGGCCCAGCATTCGTGGTAGGCTTGTTGGGTGCCCCCGGCATCGCTATGTGAAATCATCAGCAGATACGTCAGGTGTCGCTCGGTGCGCTGTGCTAATTTGCGATAGGACTGCTCTGGATCGGAGTTATTAGCGAAAAGCCCCTCGATAACATCTTCTTTCTTCTTAAACTTTCCCGATAAAACACCCTCTACCAGGGCCAGCATTTTACCGCTAAGCTGGCTGGACGTAGGCCGTACAATGGTAATTAAATCGAATAAACTACGCATTTTTTCAATTTTTTATCGAAAAAATAAATGCTAATATACTAATAATCAATGATTTAAAAAATAGAGAGCAATAAAAAACAGCAGAAAAGGGATTACCAAAGATAGCGTTTATTGATTAAAACTTCCAGCCTCTCCCCGCTTAACTTTGAAAAAATCAAAAACCTAGCTATCATGAAAAAGTCTCCAAAGAAAATCAAAGTACTTCCAAAATCTCAGTTGAAATGTGTAAAAGGTGGAAACGAAATCATCATCCTAGACGAAACAGGAAGCTGATTATCAGACACTTACACTAAATCCAGAGCCTAAACTGCATAACAGCCCTCGAAAGAGGAATATATTATAAGATCTTATATCACCTCTCTTTGCCTGAATGAAAAGTAAAATTGTTTGCTTTTTGTTCAGGATTTTTTTGCATAAATTGAAAATGCAATAACGCTATTATTGCCCACTCTTTTCAACAGTTAATAACTTTCTTAATCCGTAATTCAGATTACTTTCTAGCTAAGGAAAGTAGAGGTACAACATTGAATAAATTGAAATACGTACGATTATAGCCTCTGGCAAAGCATCCACTTTCACTTTTAAACAACATCTCGTATCTATTGATTACATCAACAGTCTTACAGATCATAGTCAGCAGATAGACAGAGAACATAGAACTCGAACGTACGAATTTCCTGAGTTGCTCAATTTCCTCGAATTATTGATGCCCATCGCTGCTGGTCCGCTGATAGCCGGCAACCACCTAGAAAGCGAAGCGCCTCTAAAGGAATGGAAAGGAATAACGAAAAGAGGAAGTGAGTGCGGAAAGGGAATTCTCCCTTTCCCGCCGCTTCACGGCTCTCTAGCGAATATCCACAATTTCTACAAAAAACACCAGGTCCGCCCGTTCGGGTATATCTGGTGATCTTCCAGCTTCTCCGTAGGCCAGGGTATAAGGTACATAAACCGTGGCTTTCCCGCCTACGGAAAGCTTTGGAAGCATCTCTTCCCAACCTGCAATGACCTGTCCTCGACCGATGCGAAAAACAATCGGTCGTGCCTCCTGGAAAGTATTCTCAAAACTGGTTTCCTCCTCCATCAAAAAGCCAGAATAGTGGACATCCAACCACTCTCCACCGTTGATTTCACGTCCTTTGCCACGATCATGAACGATGTATTGCAGGCCCGACTCTTCGGTTTTTAGTTGATCCGCTAGTTTCTGATCTTTGAAATCACGGATAAATTGTCGGAGGCTATCGCCAACGCTTTGCTCGCGGGCTTTGAGCACGGCAAGCTCCGCATCGACCAACTCTTTGTTCTTGATATCAAATAATTTGAGATGGTAGATGAAAGTATCCTTGTTACTGACACCGGGAGGTAGGTTTTTGAAGGTATCCAGCGTTTGGTAAATCGTGAGGCTATCACCAGCAGCCATCAATTGCAACGCTTCGTAATCTGGTGGCGCAGGGTTGGGAATAGAATCCGGGGGAGGCAGTATGGTCTTGCGTGGACGCATCAAATAGTAAGTAGAGAGCAGCAGGGAGTCGTTCTTGAAAACAGTTTGGTGGTAAAAAATCTGATCCCCCACTTTAGGCTTAGTCCCCTCGTTTTTGATGTGGTGGGTATAGAAATACCCCGATTTAGTATACTGAAAATTGCCTTTTTTAGAACAGGCGAAGAGCAACAATAAGGGCAGCAAAAGACCGGCACAGGCAATCGCCTTTCTGAGTGTACTTGGCATAGCAGATTAAATTGATGTTGAAATGAATATGGCAAAGATTAGTCCTGAAGCACCGTTTTATACTCCGCCAGCACTTCCTTGAACTTCTGAACCGTAGAGCGCAAGCTCTTGTAGGAAGAACCTCCAGCGGCATTTTTATGCCCTCCTCCTTTAAAATGCTTACGGGCAATCTCCTGTACGGAAATCTCTCCCTTGGAACGCAAAGATATTTTTACGATTGTAGGTTGCTCGGTAATAAAGGCAGCGACTTTGACCTCTCTCATCTTGAGCAGAAAGTTGACAATACCTTCGGTATCACCACGCTGAATATCAAAGCGCTCATAATCATGACGGTTGAGGTAAATAATTCCCGCCTTATACTCTTTGATGATCTCCATCCGATTATTGAGACAGTGGCCGAGCAAACGAAGGTGCTTTTCTTCCTGACTATTAAAAAGCAAGTCTTGCAATTTATAATCATCTACCCCTCGTTCAATCAAACCAGCGACCACCTTGAATAATCGAGGCGAAGTACTGTATTTAAAGGAACCGGTATCAGTCAGAATCCCTGTCATTAGGCATTCCCCGACGATGGTATCGACCTGATCCAAATCGCCCAGAGATTCCAAGAAATCATAAACCAACTCACAGGTCGAGCTAGCCGAAGGCTTAGAGATTTCGAAGTCCGCCTGAATGTCGGGATACAGGTGATGATCGATCATGGCCAATCGACAATTGTTCAGCTTGGCGATGTATTCGCCGACCTTATCGATGCGTTCAAGAGAATTAAAATCAAGGCAGAAGATCATCTCGGCCTCCGACAGCAGCTGCTCTGCCCTCTCGGGCTCCGAATCGTAGATGATCATATCCTCCACCCCTGGCATCCAGGAGAAAAAGAGTGGATACTCGGAGGGGCAGATAATCTTAACTGCATGGCCGTTGCGCAGCAGATAGTGGTATAAACCAAGAGAAGAGCCCAGCGCATCACCATCAGGGTTACGATGTGTGGTGATCACAACATCGCGAGGCATTTGGAGGTAAGATTTTAACTCGTTGATTTTAGCCAGAATTGCACCAATATGCCCAGCTTTGACGGCGTCGGGCTTGA
>JBCDGZ010000088.1:0-33905 GCA_038750655.1 Bacteroidota bacterium
CAGCTTCACATGGATGCGGGCAATGTTCGCAGGATTGAACACCCTCACTACGAGATGGCATTTCATCTCCTCCTTGGCCTGTAGGCGAAGTAGACTTTGACCCGACCAAACTACAGGGTAAAAGTCCGCAGGACCTGCTGGCCAAGGAGGAGATGAAATGCCATCTCGTAGTGAGGGTGTTCAATCCTGCGAACATTGCCCGCATCCATGTGAAGCTGGGGGCTGTGGAGGGCCAATCGAATTTTGTCAGCCATGCTTTCGAGTTCGACCGGGCTGCGCCCGCGCCCCTCCACTACACCCGCGATGGGCGGACCATCGTGCTGGGGCTGGGCAAGTACACCAACATGGCCCCCTGCTTCGGGGAAGTCACTTTAGAAGACCTCAATGGAAAGCGATCGGCTCCGAAGATGTTTAGCGTCAAGGGTTGATCAATAATTTCGATCATCATTGCTGGATACTTCGGTGTCCAGGAAAGAAAATAAAAAATATGATTACAAAACAAATCAAATACCTGCTGGTGGGCTTGCTGTTGCTGATCGGCCTTGCTGATGAGTTGCAAGCCCAGGCCAGTCTAGTAGAAACCGAGCTGACTTGGACCATCAACAGCAGCACCCAGCACATTGCGGCGGAGGCGCTGCCGGCAGATGCCGATGGGTACCTCGATTTTGTCTGGGATGGTAGCTTCACCTATTTTGGATTTTACAAAAACCAAACCCCCAGCTATTCCTCCGGCCTCGATTGCGGTGCCTACTTAAGCGGAACGGCTTTCTATGTTCGTCACAACAATAGCTGGCACTATCAAGGCGCGATTAGTAGTGCGGGGGATCACGTTCGCGTCGCCAAAGAGGGCAGTAACTACGTCGTTTACCACAACGGAACGGCCTTATACACGGGCAGTACGACGGCTGGGCTGACCGTCTATCCCTACACTCGCGACAACAACGGTTTGCAGAAAGATCGCCTCGAATATTTCAAAAAACCCCCCGTCTACACCCTCGAATGGATTGCCAGCAGTAGCAACTATCAACTGGCCTCCGAGGTCTTACGTCGCGGGCAAGATGGCTTTATTGAGCATGAATACAACGGAGAGAATTACCAAATGATTGGCTTTAGCAAGAGCAAGAGTATATCCTTTGATCAGTTGGCCGCCCGCTTGTTCTATATGACCTCCAACCAACGCATGTACATGTATCTCAATGGTGCCTACAAGGGCTCTATGAGTGCAACCCTGACTAATGGGGATAAGCTGACCATCGAACGTAAAGGCTCTACGGTGATCTACTCGGCGGGAGCTGTAAAGCAATCCTATGCCATTGATGGAAATTTAGACTTGCACCCTTGGTGCTACGAATACACCTCCGGGGCTAGGAACCAAGTCAAGGTCTCCTTTGAGACGCAGGGAGGCGTTTGCCAGGATTATTTTGATCGCTTGCCTTCCTATGTTAACGTCAATGCAGATACCTATTATCCACCTTCTCTGAATAACGAGAATTTTAATGTCAACCACGTTAAAGTTTATGATGGGGAAGGAGAGGGACCTTGTCATGTCATCAAAGAGTCCAAGTCCTACACCGACGAAATGGGCTACTCGATTCAATTGCAAAACAAGGATTACCTCACCGGGAAAGTATGGGCATCAGTAACGCTTTACGACTATCTGGGGCGTCCGGCCTTGTCCTCTCTCTCCGCACCAACTGGCTTGGATATTTTGCAATACCACCCCAACTTTATCCGCGATGCTTCGGGCAGTCCCTATGGTCTGGACGACTTCGACCGCAGCTTTAACAGCAGTGGGGTACAGACTTCCGATAAAACTAATTCGCCCAATACCGTAGGCAGCCAAGCCAACACCCTGGGGGCTTGGTACAGCTCGGCCAATACCGACAATCCTTGGCAGGCCACTACTCAATTTCCCTACACGCGTACGGAGTACAGCCAACTCGACGGGACGATGCGACGGGTTGCAACTTCTGGTAATGCCTTAAAAATGGGCAGCGGCCACGAGATGGTCGAGTACTCTATGAGAGCGGGCAGTGAGTTGCGCTATATCATTGGTCGTAAAAAACCGATCTGTGTACTGGTGGGGACAGCGTATGACGAAGGAGGATTTCTCTCTGCCACTTGCAGCGATCCCGGAACGATTTACAATAGTCGATTCGTCAAAACGGTAAGCGTTGATGCCGATGGAAAGACCACCGTGACTTTTTATGATGATAATGGAAATGCTATCGCTCAGGCCCTAAGTGGGAAAGTCAATAATTCTAATGTTAGAGTACAAAACACTACACT
Organism: Bacteroidota bacterium; assembly: GCA_038750655.1. Classification (GTDB taxonomy): domain Bacteria; phylum Bacteroidota; class Bacteroidia; order Chitinophagales; family Saprospiraceae; genus JBCDGZ01. Next base: position 2,290 of record JBCDGZ010000088.1, read on the forward strand.
GGGCGTAGACGCAGGCAACTATCGAGACATTCACGTCACGGATGCCGATAACACCATCAACGTCTGGGCGGGTGGCAGTCCCGTCACCCCCTATGATGTTTACGATCTGGCGACCGATCAAAAGATCATTTCGAACTCGACAGCTCACCCGCTGGTCTTATCACCAGGTTTCTATCGCTTCGTAGCTAAGACGGGATACCTGACGCTGAATTATGATTTGAATTATTATAATTTCAGCCTGAGCATCTACGATAAGCAAAATCGAATGATTGCCACGGTAGCCCCCAAGGATATTTCTTACGATGAGACCGACCCGCAGCACCACGCTTTTACCTTCTACCGCTACAATTCTCAGGGTCAATTGATTTGGGAGCAATCGCCGGACGCTGGCCGGACGAAGTACCTGTATCGCAAAGACGGGCAGATTCGTTTTTCACAGGATGCCCAGCAAGCTGCGGATTGGGATTTTTCCTACATCAAATATGATGGTTTAGGCCGTACCATTGAAAAAGGAGCATACACTGCCGGGCCGAGTAGCCTTTCTATTATCGCTGGTAATGTCGATATTGATAATTATCCCAGCAATACGACCTATCGAACAGATGAGGTAATCAATACTTATGAGCTAAGTGATCCGACCCTACCTTTTGGTCGTGAGCAGCAGTACGTGCAGGGTAAGCTATCCAAGATCAGAAACGATGATGGAACCATGTGGTACAGCTATGATGATGAAGGTCGCCTGAGTTGGATTGCCCAGACGGCTGTTGGCCTACCCGGGGTGAAATATACGGACTATAAATATGACTTACTCGGCAACACCACTGAGGTAATTTATCAGGAAGGGCAATCCGATGAATTCCGTCATGAGTATACCTATGATGATAATAGTCAGATGACGAGTGTCAGTACGCGTTCTAATGGTAGCGATGCTACAGTCCCCGACTTGCATGCGCAGTATCAATACGATGATTTGGGAGCCTTACAGCGAATGAACTTGAGTGAAGGATTGGAGCGTAAGCATTATGTCTACACCCTACAGGGAAAGTTGAAGGCCATTAACCCCAAGGATATGGCTTCGGCGGACATTCATTCGCATCGCCATATTTTTAGTATGGCCTTGGATTATTATGTGGATGATTATGTGGCGGCCAACGGCTCCAAGGCGGGGAAGGTATCCGGGATGCTTGATGGTGGCTCACCGGTGGGGCAGGCCAACTATTCGGGCTTGGTTGGTGCACAGCGCTGGAAGGCCCGCGCGGCCCTTGGCGGGTCCGACTACAGCGGTTCTTTTGCCTACGGCTATCATTACAATCATCGCAATGAGTTCCTTGGGGCTAATTTTGGTCAAGTCAATCCCAATTCCAGCTCCACCTACGATGGCACCTTTGGCGCAATGAATGATTACAAGGTAGAATTTTCGGGGACTGGCTACGATGAAAACGGCAATATCAGCAACTTAAAGCGTTATGGACAAGGCGGAACACTCATTGACAATCTGCTTTACATTTACCACACCACAGGCCACAAAAACCGCTTGAGGTACATCGCCGATTTTGCGGGTACCAATCAAGTGGGGGATTTGGGGACGCAGTCGGGAAACAACTATGATTATGATTGGAATGGCCACCTTACGGACGATATTAGTTCGGATAATAAACTGGTTTATGACTACACTGGAAAGGTAACAGAGGTCCGATACCGCTCGACCAACCATTTGAAGGTGAAGTACGTTTACGGACCCGAGGGACAGCGAGTAAAGAAGCTAAGCTATGGACCGGGGTCTACCTTATTGAAGACAACCTGGTATATCCGCTCTGGAAATATCGAAAGTATTTATGAGCAAGAGAGTGGCAGTGGCGTCAGTTTATCCGAGGTCTCTATTCTGGGATCCAACCAGTTGGGAAAGGCCAGTTACAATGCCGGAAGTTTTAGCTTTCAATATGATCTCAAAGATTACATGGGCAATGTTCGTGCAGTGATTGAGGAGGGAACGAGTGGGGATACAGATATACTGTACTACGCAGATTATTATCCCTACGGATGGACGCTTCCGGGACGTAATGGTGGAGTCAACCGCTATGGCTTTCAGGGGGATTTTTCTGAGCGAGATGAGGAAGTAGAGTGGAATGCCTTTGAATGGCGGATGTATGACGGAAGGCTGGCACGCTGGACGGCCGTTGATCCCTTTGCCAGCAAAATGCCATCCTGGTCGCCTTACAACTACACCCTCAACAATCCCATCAATCTAGTTGATCCAGATGGTCGAATGCCCACAGAACCCGGCGATCCTGTTCCTACGGTCATTACGATTCGATACGGCTACACCATCAATTCTAGTAGCATACCCTTTGTGGAAACTTACCGGTCGGCGTTGAGTGGTACTTTTACAGAGCTTACCGATCCTACCGTAACCGATATTTCTTTTGGAGATGCTGATGGCGGATATAAAGTGATCGTAGAGATTCCGCGTGTGTATGCGCACAATCGGGATAATCCTACCTACACGACTCAAGTTTACACTGGGGCCGATCTGGATAACCTGACCCCTGTAGATAATTCGAGCGTAGCGGATGCCTTTGTGGATGGCTTCCAAATAGGGGTGAGCACTGCGCTTGTAGACGAGGCAGTAAATGCTGGGATTTTCTCCAGATATAAGCTACCTTCGAGGTTTAAGTTAGCAAAATCTAAGAAGACGGGAGGCATACGATTCATCGATCCCAGAAACACACAAAATGAGATCAGGATCATGCGGGGGAACCCCAATAGTCCTCACGTAAGTCAGCAAAGTGCTTACATCAAGTATCGACACAATGGAACGTATTACGATGTTTTAGGAAATCCGATAACCTCTGCTGCCGGAGGTGGACGAAGTGCTGCGGCTCATATTCCAATTCAAAACTACAATCCATCGGTGATGCCAAGATTTGATTAAAATGAACGAGCAAATTTGTATCAACACCTTTGTAGAAGTCCTTGATGAACTATCAAGTGTAGACCTACAAGTGAAGCTTTGGTTAAATATTGAGAATGAAACTGGATTGATTTCTTCTTACACCGAGTTGATGGAAAATGTCAGTGGTACAGACTTCAACTACGTTGTTCATCAACTTGTACAAGACGCTAGTCTGAAGGCTGACCTTGTACAGTTGTTGGCGCTACTCGACGCCTATGAAGAACCAAAATCCTATGTCCAATGCCGCAATGATGTTTACATCGTTGCTGACCCGGTCTGGAAAAAGATCAGGGACTTCGCAAAAGCGATCAAACAAATACATTCTGTATATCTGAAGCAATTGCAAAAAAGATAATCGTCAAAATGATAAAGCCATCCTTCGGGATGGCTTTTTTTTATCACTTATTTCCCAATCTCATCACTTATTCCCTCGATTTCATCACTTATCGGTTGACAGTGGAAATAACTGTTTGTCCCCCTTATCTTACAGAGCGAAGTAAAATTGAAAACTAAAAAGCACCCACAATAATTTAACCATTCATCAGCTAGATCGAAGACGACTTTCAAGCACAAGTGCCTTGCTCGCAGAGCAAGGCTAGTGCTGTTTTTTAATATCATTTTTTGACTCTGCTTTGGGGAGCAGTGCTTCTTCAAAGCAACAACAAAATAATATGAACAACCTATCAAAACTGTGTACGCTGCTCTTTTTGTTTGGCGTACAAACCCTATCGGCTCAACTTTTAGGGGGGCACCAAAATGGTCAACAAACTCCGAAAGCTGTAGAGCCTTCGGCGATCACCTCGGGAACCCTCAGCGGCAATGTCAATCTATTCTCGGGGACCTACAGCACCTCCAATACTTTGGGGACCGTATCCTGCCCTTCGGGCTTGAGCTACACTGCTACTATGTCCTACAATTCTACCCTGACCTCGGGAGACAACCTACCCCAAACCTCCGGTGTGCCCTACGGCGAAGGGTGGAGTATGGATATTCCCATGATTTCCATCAGTGTGGAGGACTTTAATAAATATACGGCCTGGCAAGCACACAAGATACAGATTGGAAGTGATCCCGATGAGGATACTCGGGACTATAGCGGCGGTAACTTTTGTAACGAGGCCCGAGAGGAGGGAAGCCTGTATTGGTTTTCGCCCATGCTGAATATCCCCGGAGTAGCAAGTGGTAGGCTCGTTTATAAATACTATAATAACAATGCCTACATTTTTGTGCTGCACAAATTTGAACGCTATGTAGAAGTACATTTTACAGGTACAGAATGGACCGCTATATTGGACGACGGTACTCGCTACAGGTTTTATGCGAGCCTAGTTGCTCATCGTACACCCAGTAACCAGCGCGTAAATATGCAATGCTATGATGATGGGCTGGGCAAGACCGTTCTTCCCAAATTGGTGCTGCCCAAGAGTGAAATGCTGACCTGGTATTGCAATCACATTGAGAACTATAACTTGATGGGAAACATCACTTTCAAATATGAGACTTTTGGTGAAATGGATTTTCACAAAGTATTCAAGCAGCCCAATTTTATGAATGCGATGGATCACGAATGGTTCGCCTTGAATGGAAGTGTGCCAAGTCGTCCGGAACTAAGAAAAGTCTATCGCGATATTTTCCTCAAAGAAATCAAAGCCTGTAGTACCGAGAAATTGGTCTTTGAGCACCAAAGTATTTCAACGGCGGGAGGGTCCAATATGCTGGACCTGGCCGATGCAGGAGTAAGTGCGCTAGATTCACTGTACTACAGGAAGTCCGTTTACAATTGGGGGGAGCAAGAAGAAAATTTCAATGATTGGCATCGCTATAAGCACCTGCGATCTGATGATTTAGTGAGCAGTACGAGCAACTATACTTACTACAATTTCTCTGGAGGCCCTACGAATCCTTACAAAGGAATATATAATGGCGTAGGCAATGAAGTCGTGTATGTTAGAGAAGATCTGAATGGGGATATTACGCCTTTCGATCATGGATTTCTGGAGTCTCCGCGTCTATCTCCTAACCCAGATAATCCCAATCTGGCGCTTCCTCCCGGTGATATATACGAGGTACGAAGCAAAATTAAAAGTCATAATTTCAATGACGTAGGGACCCACTGCTTTTTTGATATTCACCTGGGTACGGGAGATTATACGAATGGCATCCATTCGACCTCCGTTTCAGTGGGCAGTTCTGTTTATGAAGAAGTACGCTCAACCGATTACGAGCGAACCCGGCGAGAGGCCGTCTTCTCTACCTTTGGTCAGGCAGTGAAGTGGAATAATTTTGCTGAAGGAGATTCGGAGATGGAAACCTCCAACTTTTTCGTTATGCCCAATTTACCTACACAATACGATGGATTCAATATTCAGATTGGGCCGGGGATTTCTGATAACAATTTTATTTTAGAAGAGAATGAGATTGTCAGTGATGGTCTCCCTAATATTTGTTCTTCCTACTTTAATGCTACGAATGACCCCATTCTCTATGGTGATGATCTACCCCATAATTTTGGCATTGGTTTGCCTTGGCGAATGATGGTAGACTTTTATGCTGGCATGCAAGCAGAGGGGAATTACTGTGGCCCTGGAAGTATCGCAGCAAGTGCCAACACCTGGTGGCATAGAGGTTATGCAACTTCCCTCTGGGATAATATTCCTACCAAAGCTGGTCCTGAAGTTGAACTAAGACAAATGGAATTGATTCGATATGCCAAGAATCCCTACATGCTGCGTTCGGTTAAAAAATATGTCTGGAATGCTGGTGATGGCGTCCCCTCGGGGCCATTTGATCAGACCAATTACTGGACAATCACGGGGCATCAAACCTTTCGCTACGACCTTACAACCGCACCTGTCTATGTCAATGTTTATGAAAATAAAAGTGATCCACAACCGGAGGTGTATGCTACCGGATTTTACCGCAACATTGTTCGCCTTAAGGAAATTATTCTGCTGCCGCAGCAAGAATCCGATGCTCCACCGGCCGATGCGGCTACGACCTTCTTGGAGTACAAAAGAATGGACAACGTCAATGTGGCCAATATTCCCGGCACTTTAGTTGCTTCTAATATTATTCCCGGAGTAACAGGGCCTATCAATTCAGATTTGATGCTGCTCAATAGAGTCACCGATCCATTGGGGAAAATTACCAAGATTATATATTCTAATAATTCTTCCTACACCAAAAACCGTTTCACCATCCGTGATCGTCCCGGTGAGGTACAAGCCAATGGTTTTGATTTTGGCGGATTTCAGCAAGCAGACCCCTACGGATTTCAAACCTATAAAGTCGTATCCAAACTCAAAGTGCAAGATCGACAGTCCGAAAAAGTCTACAGCTATTTCTTTGGGGGGCGGAGGAGCTTGGAGCGAACCAATCGCCCAGTCTTCAGTGAAAATTTCACCTACGATTATCATTATGATACAGAAATTGGATTTGGCTCTGTTTCCGTAACCGGCCCGATAGAAAGCGGTAAGATACCTAAGACGACCTATACGCATCATACCTCCGAATTGCTCTGGGGTAAACCCTGGTTTACCCTCAACTATGATAGTGGCTTTCGTTTGGTGAGTAAGAGCGAAAGCACTTATGAGGCGACCGTCGCCTACGAGCCAGCCAACCATCGATTCAATCGAAGCTATTACACCGATATGGATTACTCTGAGTACAATCCAGAAGGGGATTATTACTTAGCTAGTCGGCCCAAAATGGAGAACTTTAGTCAACTCTCGGATTATAACGATGCGCTAAATAGCTGGATGGCAGGACTCAGTGAAGCCTATTCGCTGTGGCTTGCGGATGAGCCGGTTGCTCCAAATGTGAATTGTGATGATTTTGAAAACCTGAACGAGATAGATAAACAGCTTTGCACGATTTATTTTGACCTCTATCAGGAATGGCAGAATGCACGTCCTGAGGTTACACAGAGTACATTGATCGGACCTTATCATCATCCTGATTTTGCTCCTCAAGGGGAACTCTATGATGTCCCTAAATTCTACGAAAGTCGATATGATAATTATATCCAGCAATACAAGCCGAATTACCTCTACAGCTATTTCATCAAAAAAACCAAAGATCACAAATGGACCTACGATTTTCAATGCCCACCAGATATTGCCGTGCCTTGTCAAGGGGTTGGGGATGTCCCTATCGAAACCATTACGGAGTATGAATACTACGAGGCGGCTTACGATGGAAAGATTCCTGCCGGCAGTCCCTATCGTAGTATCATGACGGCCAATTCGCTCACTAAAGGCGGCGATCGATTGATGTGGGAGCCTTCCTGGCAACTGTACAGTACCAAGACCTATTCTCCGCAACTATCGAATGCTTATACCCTAGAGGAGAATTTTTATCTATACGATCAGGTCAACACGGTTGATATTGATGCCAGTGATCTCCGACCTGACCAGGATAAATTCCGCATGCTTTGGAAAGTTTGGCTTTATGATCGAGCCAGGAGTATTCCTATCGAAACACGGGTAACAACCAAGGGGCCTACAGATGCTCCACAAGTTCGTTCGACCTATTATACTTACCGGATGGATTGGGAAAAAGATCGTCCGGATGCGACCATCGAAGACATCCCGAACCCTAATGGCGTGACCTTCCCCTGCGAGCCCCAGGGAGGTATATTTGGTAATCCTCCAGAGGTAGGTTGCGATCTGCCACTCTTTGGCCAAGGGCCCATTGATGGAGATTACTGTGTCTTTGGTTCCTCCTCTGTCCCTCCACCAGATTGTCCCGACTTCACCTGTCGACATCCAGTGGAACCCAAGGTCTGGTGTACCTGCAATACCTCTCCAACTGGGCCGAGCCTACACGATTTTCCACTTGACCCTAACCACGTAGGTTCAGGATCAAGTGCGGAGGAAATTCCCAATGATTTGGCGGGGAGAATCATGATAGAAACGGTTGTTCAACAAGTCGAAGAAGGCAGTGGAGCATTGCTCACCTACGCGGAAGATCCCACTACCCAAAAATTCGAACCGGTATTCCCCTACGATATTTTGACCGTACAGAAGGTGCTGAGTCGAAATGAATTTGGGCAGGTGGCGAGTGAGGAAAATGAACGAGGAATCATAACGCGCTACGATTTTTCCAACCTGCATATTCAGCGCTACAGAGATTGTCTGAACGGCCGCGAAATTATTCGCTATTACCATATTCAAAATAATGTAGGCTATCCAATAGCAGTAACTGTAGGGGAAGGGCGAGACGATGCATTGACGACCAATTACGAGTATTATCCCAATAATACACTGAAGAAGATCATCGATCCGAATCAAATGGAGATGTATTATGTGTACGATGATTATGGTCGACTCAACAAAACTTTCCGCAATGGTGATTTAATTCAAAGCCTGGGCTATAGTCGTTGGGATGGCTACAAAACCGCCAGCTTTAAAACTCGTACCCAGCAGAACTTTGTCCATACAATTAATTATGTCGATTACGAAAAACGTTGGGAAACCAAGAAGTACATCGATCCTATCGGCCGCCTCTCTGCCAGTGTCAAATACAGCATCGGAGAATCGGCCACATTGGAAAATAACATTTACGATATTTGGGATCGCCCCATCCTCAAACTCAAACCCGATACCGAGGCACCGGCCGTTAACGAAACGGGATTCAATCCGCAGGAACATGCCGAGTTTGAGTATGACAAACCAGCCCGTAGCCGCCCGCTAAAATCTTCCAAGTATGGCGAGTCCATCAGTGGAAGTCATGTAGTTGAAATGCGTTACGCCATTGTTTCTGCCAGTGTCTTGCAAGGTGCTCTGAACATGGCTAGCCAGAATCAGATGCCAGATGGATCGCTCTTTTTCCGTACGGTTACGGAGGATGAGGATGATAAATATATGATCGAATACACCAATGCACTAGGCCAAAAAGTCGCTACGATTTCCGGTAATGGAACAGCGGCTACCGTGTTCAAATATAACAGCTTCGGTAAAGTCAAAGAGGTCTACAACCCTGAGAATATTCTTTCCGAATATTTCTACAATTACCTAGGACAGCTCTACGAAAAAGATAATCCCGACGGTGGCCTCACCTCCTACGCCTACGATCATTCCAACCTACTGATCGGTGAACGGCACGCCAACCAGCAAATCAGGGCTTACCTGTATGATGACTACGGAAGAATGATCACTCAAGCCAGATTGCAACACGCCGGAAATATTTTACTGGACAATGGAATGTACTGGCGCCATGACCGCGATTATACTTTCCTCACCGATATGGTCAATGCCAATACGACCAACTTTGAGAAGCAATGGTTTTATGAAGACTTCAATGCAGCAGATGCTCCTAGTTTGGCGGCCAATGCCTTGTCTTATGTCAATAATATCCAACATGCTAAAGGGAGGATTGCTCAAACTATAAGCTACGACTTGGACGGGCTACCGATCGAATTTCGATTCCTCTCTTACAATCCCGAAGGATTTTTGGATTGGGAAATGATGCAGTTCAATGCCCAGGGGATTGCCGCAGGCGCTGCCGGGCGATTGGTTCGCATTACCTATCCCGTTTACAACCTTCAAGGCAGTTATGAGCGAATGAATGTGCATCTCAACGGCGAAGGCCTGAATATGCAGTACCGCTATAAGTATGATAATTGGAATCGCATCAAAGAGGTGTACGCCAACTACAGTAATCCGACGAGTGGAGATGGCTGTAAGATTGTAGATTACGAATACGATAGCGTCAAAGGCGTGGTGAGCAGTAAGCGTTATTTTGCTTCCGGTGAATTAGCCGAAGGGCAAACGGTTCTACCTACAGAATGTAAAAATAGGGTAGTGGACCAGGTTGGCTATGATTATGATCAGCGGTTCCGACTAACCAATATTGGAAGTACCTTATTCAATTGGGACTTGACTTATGATGCCAATACCGGGCAGTTTCCCGGAAATTATAATGGGAACATCAATACCTCGACGGCAACCTACAACTTAAGTGATCTGGATCAACCGATTGACATCTTTTCCGGGCCAACGGCTTATGAATATCGCTACGATAACCTCAACCGCCTGGTGCAGGCTGATGCTGATGTGGTGGGTGATTTGGGGCTACCCAGCTTGGACGGCCTCGGCGATGTAACGCTCAGTTATGATAAAGCAGGGAATATCGCTTCTCTACTGCGCGGGGAAATCAAAACCCTCAATGATCAGCCTGTCAATGTAGAACTCAATAACTACGACTACTACTATGATCAGGGGACTAATCGACTGGTTGGCATCCTCAAAAACCTGACCGTAGATCGCGTATTGAACTACGATGGCAGTGGAAATATGAGACAGGATACCAAGCGTAAGATCACTATGATCAATTATGGCCGTGCGCATTTGCCTTATTCGATCGACCAAGAGGGCGGCGGCGGAAGCTATCTGTACGATGTCAATGATGCCCGGATTTACAAATCGACCGATACGGGGCAGGAATACTACATCCGATCAGCCTCCGGGCAGGAACTTGCCGTTTTCAGCATTTGGAATAACCAAGTGACCTGGTATGTCTATGGCAACGAGCGCGTCGCCAAGATTATTGATGAAACCGATGTGACCTTCACGGAGGCGGAGAGTGATGGCGCAGGGCCTTGCAATCCACGGTCACTCAATTGTACCCCCGGTGAGGCCAACCAGCAGAATCAAGAACTGGCTGTTTTGCTGCAAAGCTCACGGGAGGCCGTGATTCCTTTAGTCAATTTCCCTACGGAGTTGATGCGCATTAGAACCTGCGATGGCCAAGAGGTCAACCTATTACCTATGGAGTTGCAGCACCTCTCCGGCGACTATGTTGAACTACAAGTCCATCCCGTCATCGATGCCTACCAGATGATTCCAATGACCGTAAATGGAGTCCCTGGTGAAGGTTCTTTAGGGGAAATGATTGACATTCGTAAAAATGGAGGGGACATCAAGGTCGGCAACTATCAAGAGTGTAATCTTCACGAAGATTGCTACACCGACCTCTATCAGTGTACCCCCGAAGAAGCCCTGCTTCAGCAGTCCTCCATGCAGCAATTACAAAATGTGATGACCTTACTTAATCCTGGTCTGCTCACCTTCCCGACTACGCTCTACCTAGTGGCCTTCTGCGATAGCTCACAGGTCTATGTTTTAGAGCAGGAGTTGAGTGTGCTACAGGGTAGCTATGGTTTATTACAAGAAATCGAAATCACCAGTTTGCAGCAAGTCTTTAATACTTTGTATCAGGGCAGTTTGCAGGAGCTGACCGTTGCACAAATTTTGGAATACCGACGCTCCGAGACGCTGTTGATCGACGGTTATGGCTGTGGTGTGGAAGTCTCCGGTGGCTCGCCTCCTTGTAGTTATCGATTGGAGATGGAAAATTTTGTCTACGCTCCGGTTCCTAATACCAGTGACCTTAACATCAGCTACGATAAGGTTGTCTACAGAGATTGTGGAGACGGACCCGTAGAAATATTGCGTACCCCTGAATCTCAGGTCGAATCGATCAATAAGCGAAACCACTATTTATTCGGCAAAGGCAATCCATCGTACATTGATTCCTACATCGAAACCCTGCGATTAGCCACAGATAATCCAATGGGGACCATTGATGTTACCCTGAATCCATCTACTGTACTCTCTACTTATCCTGGGCTCAATGGCATCCTTAATCCAGATGATTTGATACACGATGGCTATTGGGGACCAACTTTTACTACGGCCCTGGAAACTGTCATTGACCACGCCATCGAACAGTGGCGAGTACAGAATGGACTAGGAGCGGTTCAATACGATCTACAAGTGGGTAATTACCTCACCAGCGGTAGTATTGCCTTCGGCGTCCTTCACCAGCCTAGCGGCCCTTACGTTTCGATCGATCCCAATAATGCCCATGTGGTTTACACTCTGGCTGACGGAACACAGAGTAATGTCTATCCCTACACGACTTCCATAGGCTTTTTTGTCAATAGCAGCTACGATAGTCCGTGCGGACTGCTACAGCGCATGTACAATCAAAGCCGAGGGAACACCCTAGAGTGGCGGACCATCACTCCCCCCGCGGTCACCCCCGTCGCCTTCCCCTACGATCTAATGCGCAACCCCATCATCAACGAGCGGAGTTGCGGCGGCAGCAACGGCGAAGTAAGCATCGTCAACTGCACCACTCCCGTAGGCGTCTGGAACGGCCAGGAAGTCGAAAGCTGTACAAGCACCCCCAACGGCGGCAATGGCACCGAAAGCACCCCTGAGCCGACCGAGGAGCTGATCCCCGTCAAACCCTCCTTCTACATCCACGATCACCTGGGCAACACCCGAGTTCTCTACCACACTACTTTTATTTGTGGCGATCGATTCATAACTTATATCCCTGAGCACGTCGCTGACTACTACCCCTACGGAAAAATCCTCCGGGAATACGTCAGCGGCACCGCCGAGAAGTTCCTGACTACGCACCATGAGCGGGACGCCGAGACGGGGCTGGATTATCGAGGAGCGCGGTTTTATGATAGTGATGTGGGGAGATTTTTGAGTTTAGATCCTTTGGCAGCGGATTTTGCGGAGGTATCGCCTTATAATTATGTTCTAGGAAACCCTATCCGCTTCATTGATCCAGATGGACAGGCACCAATAGATCCACGTTTGATGGGATGGTCTAAGTTCTGGTATACCTTTAATAGTGATTATAGCCATTCAATTAAATTTCATAAGGAGGTAAGGACCAGGGAAGGAGATTGGATAGTTAGTTCAGTGAAGACAGAATATGTAGAGCTCTCAAGTAGTGGGGAGATTAAGTCTATAACTCGTGACTTATTGATTACAACAAGTAGAATAACTGGAATAGGATCAACACCTACTAATCCATTGGATGGTACAGAACCAATGGAATATTTTGAATCAGAATTTTTTCAAAAAATTTATGAAGCAGAAGGAGAAGAAGTAGAATTGGGGCAATTGAATGAAGGAACTCAAGAAATGGTTAATTTCTTGCAAGAGAAAACTGCAACCAATCAACGATATGATTTTATTAAGGAAGATGCCGAGAACAGAGGTTATGTTAAGGGTGCCTTAGGTTTGCTTGGTGCTTTTATTTCAAATGCATCTAAATGGAATAAGTTTTTGAGTGGAAGTTTAATTCTTACATCGAACTTCATAGAAAGTAAACGTGATAATCTTGGTCGTACAGTTTCTACATTTACTGCAGTAGAGCATGAACATGACGATGATCAGTAGATCATATATGGCTTAAGCCCACGCCGTGTCTACCGAAAGGGGACACGGCGTTTTTTCAACCCATCCCCTCCAAAACTCCCAACTTCTCCGTACCTTCTCTCCAACCAAACCCAAGCCCCATGTCCCCAACCCCGCTCCAAGCCGCCATCGCCCAAGCCCGCAAGGGCCTCTCCGAAGGCGGCATCCCCATCGGCAGCGTACTGGTCCACCAAGGCCGGATCATCGGCCGAGGGCATAACCGCCGGGTACAACAAGGCAGCGCCATCCTACACGGCGAAATGGATGCCCTGGAAAATGCCGGTCGGCAGCCCGCCAGCGTCTATCGCGAATCGGTGATCTACACGACGCTCTCGCCCTGCTCCATGTGCACCGGAGCCATCCTGCTCTATGGCATCCCCAAGGTCGTGATTGGCGAGAATCGCACCTTTATGGGCGAAGAGGAGCTGCTGCGCAGCCGAGGCGTCGAAGTCGAAGTGCTGCAAGATGCCGAATGCATTGCGATGATGGAGGAATTTATTCGTCAAAATCCCCGCTTGTGGAATGAAGATATTGGCGTCTAAAAAAATTGCGTTTGGCCTCCATTGAAAGTAGCCATGTTGTTGTTTTGGAAATAAGGGTTTTTAAAATTTAATTTGGTGAAATTGTATTTTTGTGCAATAAAAATGAATATGAATTTTATATAAAGCGTTTTGGCCAAATTTAATTTCAAAATCTATTGTTCCGCTAAGCTTTTCCCCGTACCTTTGTGGCATCATAGCAAAGGGCTCCTATGAGTTGGCAATAACAAGATGACTTTTTAATAAATTAAACCTAGCCAACCAACCAAAGTCCAATACGACAACGTCTTTATAGATAAGTATGCTACACCAAATCCCCCATATTAAACACACCAATAGCGGTCAGTTCTTTCTGATCGCCGGTCCCTGCGCTATTGAGGGGGAAGATATGGCTATGGAAATCGCTGAAGCTATCAGCACCATTTGCGACCGTTTCCAAATCCCTTTCATTTTCAAGGGCTCCTATCGCAAAGCCAACCGCTCTCGTCTCGATTCCTTTACCGGTATCGGAGACGAGAAGGCCCTGGCTATTCTCAAGCGGGTAGGAGAGACCTTTAAGGTCCCGGTGACGACCGACATCCACGAAGCCAGCGAAGCGGCCCTGGCCGCCGAATATGTCGATGTACTGCAAATTCCGGCCTTCCTCTGTCGGCAAACCAATCTGCTGGTGGCCGCCGCCCAGACCGGCAAAGCCGTCAATATCAAAAAAGGCCAGTTTCTCAGCCCCGAAGCCATGCGCTTTGCTGTCGATAAGGTTAAACAATCAGGAAATGACAAAGTCCTGCTGACCGAGCGAGGAACCACCTTTGGCTATCAAGACCTGGTGGTCGATTTTCGGGGTATTCCGACCATGCAAAGCTTTGGTGTTCCGGTGGTGCTGGACTGCACGCATAGCTTGCAGCGACCCAATCAGTCGTCTGGTGTCACAGGTGGGCAGCCAAAGATGATTAATACTATAGCCAGTGCTGGCGTAGCGGTGGGAGTAGATGGCCTGTTCATCGAAACCCATCCCGATCCAGCCTCGGCGCTTTCGGACGGAGCTAATATGTTGCCGCTTAAGGAACTAAAAAGCCTCCTAGAACGCTTAATAAACATAAGGAAATCAATACCTAATACACAGTTAATAGATTCGTCTAATACTTGACATTTCGGAATTATTTTAGTAAATTAAAGCTAGAACGTTGGACCTATTCAAGCTTTCAAAATTAAGGTCACTATGAAAAAAATCAAAGCAATACTAACGGGAACCCTCCTTCTTGGAGTCGCCTTTTTAGCCACAGCCCAACCAACCGCCGAAAAGACACTGGTTAAATCTTTTAACCTCAAAGGAAAGCAAGTCGTCGTACTCGATTTAGAAGGAGATATTGAGGTACAGGAATGGAACAACGACATCATGCGGATTCAAATGACTATTGGCCTCCCTAATGGCAGCGAATCCATGCTTAAGTCTTTGATCAGAGCGGGTCGTTATAATCTGCAAAGTAAGGTTGGCGATGAAGATGCCTACATGGTTCACGCTCCAGGCCTGAACCGCGAAGTGAAGATCAGAGGACAACTGCTCAAAGAACATGTCGGCTACATTGTCTACGCACCTTCTGGTGTGTTAGTTAAGCAGGCCGGAGATGCCTCTACCAGCAGTGTATCTGACGATGGCAGTCCATCATCACTCTAAAACGCATGAGGTAGGTTTTGCCTACTTCTACTGACAACATTATACATAAATCCCGCGTTATAGGGGGGAAAATGACGGATTCATCTTGATCTCGCATTTTTCCCCCTTTACATTTTAGTGAAAATACGATATATTGCATCGTTATCTTAGGATAACATTTAACAACGAATAACTTACACTTACATTCACTGCTATGGCTATATCCCTCAAGTCATGCCAAAACTTACTTACGATGAGAAAGACACTAACTGTCATTCTTTTTGCCCTCCTATCTGCCTCCTACGTACATGCACAGCTCGAAAAAGTCCTTCACCAATCCTTTGATCTCAATAGCATCAGCAACATCAATTTGGAGCTGTATGGGGAATATGAGATCGAAAAATGGGCCGGCAATTCCATCCTCACCGAGACAACGGTGCAAATCTACGACGCTACTCCAGGAATTTTCAAGCACTTTATCAAAGATGGTCGCTACGGCATTGAAGCCGATTTGACCGACGGAAACATTCAGCTCAAATCTACCGATAACGAGCGAGTGGCCATTCGCCGGAAGAATCCGGAGGGTGAGGGCTACAAGGAATGCTACGAATTTGTGAAGCTGCGCATCTTTGTTCCAGATGATTTTAAAGTTGTTGATCAAACGCAATTGGTGCGCGATACGCCTTCTGAGGCCACAACTTCTAAGGAGAATTAGTTGTAAAACCCCTACCTTTGCGCTGCTAAAGACGGAGACAAATTATTGATAAGCTATTTTGATTTCGTAAAATTGCTTAGCGATAATTCCGTAAAACTATCTATGAAGCAGCTCATCGAATTAAAACTCAAGCCGAGCGAGGCCAACGACGAAGCCTTGATTCAAAAGCGGGTGCGCAAGCGCTGTCGCATTGCTCCTGCTAAGGCGCTACATACGCGCGTTGTCCGTCGCTCTATTGATGCCCGGGGCCAACAGCCCCTGATCTTGCTGCGGCTGGAAGTCTACGTAGATGAGGCCCCCAGCGCCGAGCCAGCTCTGCTGGCCGCCTTACAGCCCGTTCACGAAGCGCCCGAAGTGCTCATCGTCGGGGCCGGGCCGGCCGGCTACTTCGCTGCCCTTGAACTCATCGAACAGGGCCTGCGCCCCATCCTCTTTGACCGCGGCCGCGACGTCCGCGCCCGCCGCCGCGACCTGCGAGCCATCCAGCAATTCGGTGAAGTCAATCCTCATTCCAACTACTGCTTCGGCGAAGGCGGCGCCGGCACCTACTCCGATGGGAAGCTCTACACCCGCTCCCACAAGCGCGGCAACATCTACAAAGCCCTGCGCCTACTGGTCGAGCACGGTGCTCAACCCGAAATTCTTATCGACGCCCATCCCCACATCGGCTCCAACAAACTGCCTAAAGTCGTCGCCAACATCCGCGAAACGATCCTGCACTACGGCGGCGCAATCCACTTCGATGCTCACGTAACCGATATTTTGACTCGAAAGGGCAGGGTAGCCGGCCTGCAAATCCACGGCGATCAAATCTACGAGGGCCAAACCTTGGTTCTAGCCACTGGCCACTCTGCTCGCGACATCTACGCTCTGCTGCATCGCAAGGGCCTACGTTTGGAGGCCAAGCCCTTCGCCCTCGGCGTGCGTGTAGAGCACAACCAGGCGCTGATCGATAAAATCCAGTATCGCCAATCGCCCCGCGAAGCGGCCCTGCCTGCTTCCAGCTACCGCCTGGCCTGTCAGATCGGCCAGCATGGCGTATTTTCCTTCTGTATGTGCCCCGGAGGGCTGGTAGTGCCCGCGGCCACGGCTCCCGGTGAGATTGTAGTCAACGGCATGTCCCTATCGCGCCGGGATTCTCCCTACGCTAACTCTGGAACAGTCGTCTCCGTTGCCCTCGAAGACTTAGTAGATTACCGCCAGCACGGCGTGTTTGCTGCCCTAGAATTCCAAAAAGCCGTAGAGCGGCGGCTGTTCGGCGCTGGCGACGGCAGCCAGCAGGCCCCCGCCCTGCGGATGACCGACTTCGTAGAAGGCCGCCTTTCCAAAGATTTACCGGACAGCTCCTACATCCCTGGTCTCTACCCCGCGCCGCTCTACGAGCTGCTCCCGCCGCTGATTTATGAGAAGCTGAGAGCCGGCATGCAAGAGTTTGGCCGCCGCATGCGCGGCTATTTCACCGCCGAGGCCAATGTCATCGGCACGGAAAGCCGCACCAGCTCGCCCGTCAAAATTCCGAGAAGTGACCAAACTTGTATGCATCAGGACCTTGAAGGTTTGTTCCCCTGTGGAGAAGGAGCGGGCTACGCCGGGGGGATCATCTCGGCGGCGATGGATGGCCAGCGCGTCGCCCGGGCCGTCGCCCAATACTTAGCAGATTAAAACCCAGTGTCGGTTTCAGCCTAAAAACAAGGTCTTCCAAGGGATCACAAAAGGCAGCACCAGCACCCAAATCACAAAGAACACAGCCATTCCTCTCGGATAAGCCTGCCCCGCCATATGGGCCGGCAAGGCCGCCACTACCAACCAGGAGAACTTATAGATCAACTGAAAGAGCAGCACCAGACTCATCTGCCGCGGAAAAAAGAGCCCGAGGATGGATAGGATAAAAATAGCCCCCCACAGGGCCCCCACTAGCCGGATGGCCTCCGAGTAAGCAAAACTCCCCTCAAAGACACTGTGCTGCGCAATTTTAGGATAAAACAAGCTAGAGATACTGATCCAGCCCGCTACGATAATATTGGCGATGTAAACGATTTTCATTGGTAACATAACGCAAAGTTAGGATTTGTTTGGGGAGGCCGGCTGCACATAGGTTAAGTTTGCGCCTTTGGCGCTTATGGTGGACGGTCGGCACCTGCGGTGCTTTGGTTGACGGTAGACGGCTGGACGTGTAGATAGTTAAGGCACCATAGGTGCTCATCTTTCGATAGGCCGTCTACCGTCCACCCCCAGCGCCAAAGGCCCCGAAGGGATGGCGATGCCACGCCACCCGTCCACCGCAAGAAAGCGCTCCCAGCGCTTTCTTGCCAATCCCAATATATCTTAGTAAATTCACCCCGATAAGCGAATGTACTGATAGATACTTGCTAATGAAAGATGTTATAGACCTGATTGCGAGAATATTAATTGCTTTTATTTTCCTCTTTGAAGCCTACGATGCCACTGTATATTTTAACAGTAATAAAGCTGAGATGACCAGCTATGGGCTAACCTGGAACCAGGATTTGCTGCTCGTTGGAGCGATTTTTATCCTGATTTTGGGAGGCGTATTAGTGCTGATTGGTTACCGCTCTTCATTCGGGGCCTTGCTGCTGTTGTTATACTGGATACCCTTGACTTTTATTGTTCATTCTTGGTGGAACGACCCGGAGGAGATTCGGCGAGCGCAGTCCTTCGAGTTTATGAAGAACATTGCTATTATGGGAGGCTTGCTGATGATTTGGGTCAATGGCAGCGGGCGGTACAGTATTCGGCGGCTCTTTGCTACGACTCGGGTGCCGTAGGCGGCTCTTCGTTCAAAACTTCTCCACAATATTTACAGTAAACGGCATCATCGTCGTGTCCATCTTGACTGCAATAGCGGCAGCATTGGGTGTTGGTGCTCATAGCATTGGACTTGTTGATGAACTCTGCGGAGACAATACCGGTAGGGACCGCAATGACGGCGTAACCCATGATCATGACGATGGAGGCAAGAAATTGGCCGAATTCGGTTGTTGGAGCAATGTCGCCGTAGCCAACGGTGGTGAGGGTGACGATGGCCCAGTAGATGCTACGGGGGATACTGGTAAAGTTGGAATCCGCCGAGCCTCCTTCGATTAGGTACATGATCGAGCCAATGATGGTAACCATGAGCACCACAAAAACCAAGAAGACAGTGATCTTGGCCTGGCTGGCCCGCATGGCCAGTAAGATGAGGTTCCCCTCCTTGAGAAATTTCCCCAATTTAAATATCCGGAAAACCCGCATTAGGCGCAGCGTACGAATGACCAGCAGGTATTGCGTACCGGCAAGAAAAAGGCTGATGTAAGTAGGAATGATGGCCAGCAGATCGATGATGCCGAAAAAACTGGTCGCGTATTTTAGCGGGCGATAGACGCAGTAAAGCCGCAGGATATATTCAATCGTAAAAATGATGGTGAACACCCATTCTAGGACGAAAAAGAGCTGGTGATAATGTTGATCAAGATAGCTGACGCTTTCGAGCATAACGACAATTACACTCAGTCCGATACAGATCATCAGAGCGATGTCGAATTGCTTGCCCAGCGGCGTATCCGCTTCAAAGATGATTTCGTGAATTTTTTCCCTTATTGGATGAAACTCAGAGCTTTTGGTCTCGGCCATACATCGAATGTGGTAATTTAAAGCTCAAAAATAAGGAATATTCGGCATTATGGCCAATCACAGGCAATCCCGAGGCTGCTAGAGGTGCTAGTTGAGAATATCTTTTGTACATTAGTTGTGCTGAATAATAGAGAGTCATCAAGAGCGTCATGCCCCTTAGCTACAAATACATCATCAGCCTGTTGGTCGGCTGCCTGTTGAATATTGCGGTATTGATCGGGCAGGAGTATCATTTTCAGGTATCTCATTTATCTTTCGAGGAAGGCCTTTCCCACCGAAAAGTTAATTCAGTTACACAAGATACACTTGGTTTGATCTGGCTGGCTACTGCCAATGGGCTTAACCGTTTCGATGGTTATGGTGTCAAACATTATTTTAAACAGACCAATGGTCTTAGATCAAATGATATTCGGCAGGTCTTCACTGCTAAGAGTGGAAAAATATGGTGTGTTCACTGGACAAATTTACGTTCAAAAAATTATCGTTATGTACATACCAAAAATATAGATGTTTTTGACCCCTTGACGGAAAAGGCTGTTCCCTTTAATGCCTTCTACAAGGGGCCGAAAGATACTAGCATTTCATCAATCTACAAGGGGACAGATGGCTGGTTGTACTACTTAACTGATGAGGGGCAAATTTTTCGGGAGGATCAGCCCGAAAAAGCCCTGATCGACCTCCCAAAGAACTATACCGCCTATAATTTTATCCTTAATGAAAAGGGCGTTTGGTTAAATGGCTCCAATAAAATTGCTCACCTTTCTCTTGATGGCCAATTGCTGCATCAGGATTCGCTGGATATATATGTCGAACATCTGAAGTTTAAGAACAGTACGGACATCTGGTTGGTACCATCAAGCATATTTGGTGTTAATGATAAACACTCCTCTACGCTTTTTTGCAAAAGCGATTATGCTTCTGTACAACCCTATGAATTTCAATTGAATAAGTATGGCGCGAATTTTACGCACAGGCAGGTAGTCAATGTGAATGAATCGATTGAAGCACATCTCTATGGTCAACGCATTTATTTCTATGATAACTCACGCAAGCAACTCCTCAAAGAATTACGGCTCACTGTGCCCTATGTCGATTATGCGCCCAACTATACTCAAGTCTTAGTAGATGACAATGAGGTGCTTTGGATAAGTACAACTTATGGAATGATAAAAATTGTACTATCAGAGAATCGTTTTACCTATTTACTCGACGGTAAAAGTACCAGAGGCATCCTGCGATTGAATTCAGATAGTATCTTTATCTGTACTTATAAGGGCCCTTACATGCTGAATACCCAACTGGATTCATTGACTTCAACCCATCAAAGAAATACGATTGTAGGATTGAGTTTTACACAAGATAGTGTAATCTGGGCCGGTATGCACGGCAATGTGGTCTTGAAAATCGACCAGCAGGGTAGAGTAATTGAAGAGGTTCGACCAGCCAGTGAAGAGCGGCCGCCAGTAGCCTTTTCGGTACCTTATTACGATAGCCTGACGCAGCATATTTTTTGGACTTCCAACCGGGGGGTATTCGTTACAGATGACGCTACAAGCTTGGTGAAACCCTTTACTAATTCCCGGGGCCAAGCTTTGTTGGCTAATCAATTTGTACGGCAGTATTTACGCGATGAAGAGGGGCTGTGGTTTGTTTCCGAAAAGGGGATATACCTGTTGAATACCGAACAGGAGTTGGTACACTTCGATTGGACTGAGCGGTATCGAGCATGCCAGTATATGTACAGGGATACCGATGGTATTCGCTGGCTGGCCATTAAGGATGGGGGGCTAATTCGCTGGAATGCGGCCAATAATGAACACAAGTTACTGACGATGAATGAAGGGCTGAGCAATAATAATATATACGCCATTTTTGAAGATGATTATGGTTATTTGTGGTTACCCAGCGATTTTGGATTGATGAGAATGAATCGGAAAGACTTGAGTATACAGACTTTTTTTGAGGAGGACGGTATTGCACATAATGAGTTCAATTACAACTCTCATTTTGTAGATACTGATGGTCGTTTTTATTTGGGAGGGCTGAATGGCATCACTGTTTTTCATCCCTCAGATTTTGTTGAGGAGAAGCCTTCAACAGCCTCACTGCAAATTACCGGTCTTAAATTTGTAAAATTCGACGATGGAATTATTGAGAACAGGACTGCTGATTTTTATCGCGATCAGCAAATTACGATGTTCCCAGATGATCAGTCTTTTATCCTGAATTTTTCTTTGATTGATCATGTGAAAGAAGGCCGGCCTTCTTATGCTTATAAGATCGAAGGTCTAGACAATACCTGGACAAATATCAACGAAAATTTTCTGCGAATTAATAGATTGCCTTACGGTCAATATACCCTGTTGCTCAAAGGTCGGTATCTGGGGGGGAACTGGTCAAAGGAATTAGTAGAGGCGCCGTTGTTCGTCAAAAGGCCCATGTACCTTACGTCCTGGTTTTTAGGAGGTGCTGCGGTATTATTGCTATTGCTCATTGGAATAGCTGTAAAATGGCGGATCAGCTGGCTGAAGCGCGACAAGGAGCGGCTGCAGTTAGAAGTCGAGCGGCGGACGGCCCAGATCAGTCGGCAGGCCAAGGAGTTGGAAGCCCTCAACCGCACTAAAGATCGCTTTTTTGCCATCATCGCCCACGATTTGCGTCACCCGGCCCTGGCCTTTCGAGGATTGACCAAAAAAGTCAAGTACCTCATCGACAAAGGGCAGGTGGAGCGCATCCCCGCCCTGGGCGACGCCATCGACGAAGCCGCCTCCGGCCTCAATCGCCTCCTGGACAACCTGCTCAACTGGTCGCGCCTCCAAAACGGACGCATGCCCAACTACCCCCAGGCCGTTAAGCTCTGCCCCGTAGTCGAAGAAAACCTATCGCTGTTCAGCAACATCGCTGAAGTTAAGGCGGTGAGCCTACAGCAGCAAGTTCCACCCCATATCGACGTGTACATCGACCCCGATATGCTGTCGCTGCTGCTGCGCAACCTGCTGAGCAATGCCATCAAATTTACGCCCTCGGGAGGGCAGGTGGGCGTCAGCGCCAGCTTGGTACAAGGGCAGGCGCATATCCAGATCACCGACTCTGGGGTCGGTATGGACCAGCAGCAGGTAGCTGAGCTTTTTGAATTAAAGGGGCAGAGTACCGTGGGGACAGCAGGGGAGAAGGGGACCGGTCTGGGATTGGTTTTGTGTAAGGAGCTGGTGGAGACCAGTAAGGGGCAGATTCGAGTACAGAGTGAATTAAACAAGGGAACGCAGTTTATTCTTTTACTCCCGCTGGCTCCTCAATCTGCACATTTTGTGGGTTGATCACCCCTTGGCTGCCGTTCGTCACCTTTGACTAAGGATTTGGTAATTATGACTGAAAATGATACTATTTTACGGCAACATTCATTCTCGGATGGCTGAAGCCTACTCATAAAGAACAAATTGCAATGTCTGCATTTAAAATTCTGTTGGTAGAAGATGATTTATCTTATGCCCTGGAGATAGAAATGCTCATCGACGAGTTAGGACATCGGCTTTTGGAGGTGGCGCATAATCCTCCAACGGCACTAAAGGTCGTGAAGCGGGAGTTGCCCAACCTCGCCCTCGTTGATATTAACCTCAGTGGGGCCTTTCTAGGCGTAGAGCTGGCCGAAGAACTGTCGTTGATGGGCATCCCCATCATTTTCATTACTGCCTACAACGACCGAGAAATCTACGACAAAGCCAAGCACCTTGATCCCTTTGCCTATCTGATCAAACCCTTTGATAAAATCACGCTGCAAAGCATCATCGAGTCGCTATCCAATGTCATCGCTCAAACCGCTGAAAAAGGCAACCTGCTCAATTCGACGGGCCGCAGCATCCACGACCACTTTTTTGTTAAAAGCAACAGCCAACTCTTCAAGGTTTTTATCGCCGATATTCAGTGGATACATTCCGAGGGTAATTACTGTACGATCCAAACCCGCCAAAAAAAGTACGCCATTAAAATATCGCTGACCAAGATCAAGCAGCAACTACCGGAAAAACAGTTTTTACAGATTCATCGCGGCTTTATCATCCAACTCAGTCTGATCACCAACATCGATATTTCCTCCAACGAAGTGTTCATTGGGCAAAAGGCCCTGCCGCTGGGACGCAAGTACAAAAAGCAGCTGCTCGACCAACTTAACCTGCTTTAAAGTGCTTCTGGGGCCTTTTAACACCCCAATAGCTCCGCTTGTCACCTTTTTTTCGTTTATGTGACATTCAAACTCTACTTTTGGAAGTAGGAAAATTAAGTGAGGAAACTTCTAGTTTCAATCCCTTTTGTACATCTGATTAAAGTTTTTATATCACGATGTCAAAATTCTATTTCAATTGAATTTCCGTACATAGGGGTATTTTTAGGCCGGTTGGCTGTACCCAAGAACAGCCAACCGGTGTTTTATCACCCTTATCTAACATCTTATCACCTTTATTAAACAACATTCGAAATGGATATTTATATTTGTTAGCATCAAAAAAATACGAACATAATAAGAAACTACAAAAAGTAAACACAAAAATTTTTCTTGCCTTCTGTTCATTGGAACATTACACACATCCCAATTACTCCTCCCTGAAAAACAATTCGTTCTTGCCTCAGCGCTAATGTAAGCCATTATTCTGAGGGTAAATTCTTTTCCGATACCGTTTTTTCGAGCATTGATCATTTTAAGACCAAGCCCTGTGTGATTGTAATTGCACACGGAAGGGCTGGTGTCATTTTATAGTTATAGCTGAAACTTACAAACGGTAATCTCATGGAAAACTTTACACAAAGTAAACAAACGGCCCTAAAAGTCTTAGGCCGAAAGTGCTGCTCACTTTCTGTCTGGAGGACAAGACTATTTGGCCTCTTACTGCTGTTCTCATTAGGACAGCTGAATGCCCAAAATACACCTTTGGGCACCCCTGCTGCTCAAAATGCAGACGGGTCAACGGCAACGCCGGGTACCCCCGCTGCCTGCGCCGCAGGCTTTGGATTGTATACTATTGATCACGAAGATGCGTCTCTCGGCTTTTTGCCCGGAGGCTTTTGTGTTACGACGGAGCTAGTAAACAGCGGAACAACACCCGTCACCGTAACGGGTACACCAAACGGATCTGGTATTGGTGATGTAGATAATATTGTTGTTGATGGTGGTAGGATCAACTACTCGAGTACAGACGGTGGAGATTTAGATGCCACCTACACTTTTTGTGAAACGATCACTAATCCTTATGTATTCATCGGCGACTTGGAAACCTTCACTACCATTAATTTCTTCGACTGCGCCGGTAACCCTATCAACGTCAATCTGATGAATGGCCAGAGTCGCTTTGCCGTTTCTGGTAATTCGGCCTTGATCACTGGCACTACTTCCACCAACCAAGATGGCTACGTTCAGGTACCGGGAAGCTATGATTGCCTGGTCATCAATATTGACAATCCTGCGCCATTTACCCTGGATGTCATCCAGATTTCAGTAGGGGTCTGCATGCCGACTCCACCTACAGGCAATATGACCTGTCCTTACGATTTGTTGATGTGGAAAAAGGACGCTTACTGTGCGCCAGTCTACAGAGATGCCGACGGTGTTTTTTACGAAAAAGACCAGAATAATAACAATATCGCTTCTCTGGGCGATGAGCTATGGACCAACACGCCAATTTGTGGCGAGCTGGTTTTGCTAGAGAGCGATTGTGCGATTCAGGACAACAATTGCACACCAGATTTTACTTGTGATGCCATACCGGTAGAAGTACAATTCCGTGAGCCTATGGGATCGGGCTGTTTATTTTCTACGTATTGGTATGACATTACTTCTTTCCCTATCAACGATCCCAGCCCTGGAAATCAATGGAGTGCTATTTTCTCCGGGACGGATGCTTTTGGCCTTCCGGCTCACCCCAGCGCGCCTACATTGGCAGCAGAGAACTGCGGGTTGGATTGGCTGGGAGATAATGAAGGGGATATAGATTTTGATGATGAGGCGGGTGGAGCCAATGAAGATGAGCAGTTGCAGATGGATGGATGGTTGTATGTCGCCAGTCATCTGGAGTGTATCCAATTCCGGGTAGGCTCCAGTGCGACAGATCACTCGGTAGGACTCTATGTCGGAACTGATCTTAATAATATGACCCTAGTAGCTCAGGAAAATGATGAGCAAGCTGGTGGAAGTAATAATGCAGATGGTGTAGTGGGTTCTTACTGTATTCCTGATATGGTTTCCACAACGCGCGATGAGTGTGGCTGGCAGATTTTGCGGGTCAGAATTTATGCCCACGATGATGATACGGCCTACGATCCAGCGATTGACTGGAGCTTTAACGGTGGGCTGACTTGGGATGTGGTTGAAGAACAATGGTTTGTTGCTGCGACCAGTGCTGATGATAATACTCCTCCAACTGGCGTTGCTATGGGCGGCGGTGGATGCAATCCTATCCCAACTACTACTGTAGATATGGACAATGTTTTGGTAGACCTGGAAGGTAAGATTTGGCAGATTCCTGGCAATTGCGGTCAGGCCCCTACTAATCTGTATGAGCCAAATATTCCAAACGGTAATAATGCTGAAGAAGGGGACCACCTTCCACTGATTCCTTACTGTATTGTGTATAATGATGATGTGGCAATCGACTGCGATCCTTGTGCCATTGATATTGCTGTCGAAGGTTGCGCTTGTAGCAATCCTGATAATATGTTCGCCGATGATTGTATCCAATCAGTCACGGCCTACCAGCAAACTTTGATTGTCAACAGCGACATCAATACTACCTACACCATTACGGCTAGCTCTGGAATCAGCGGACTCGCCGGACCCTTTATGACTGCTGGAACCAGTGAGACCTATACCTTCTTCGTTAGCCCTGGTACGCCTTATTCCATCACCCTGATGGGCGACCAGTCGATGACTTCTCAAACCTTCGAGGGCCTTTGCTCTGCACCAGATGCTTGCAACTGCCCCACGCAACCGGAGATTTGCGGCGATGGACTGGATAATGACTGCGACGGTGCCGTCGACGAAGCAGATTCAGATATTACGGGCAACTGTGCGCTGGATTGCACACCGACGCCGACGCCCGTCGAAATTCAGGGCCGGGCTATGCAACTGGATGGTCGTATGACCCATCAGGTTTGGTCCAGAGAGTGCGGCGGAACTGGCTGCTGCCCAAGTTCGATCAATCCTCACTCCTGCGCGCTCACGGCCTTCACCTGCACCGATGTCAACGGCCTACCGCAGCACAACAGCGCCTGCGGCCCTACCGATCCCTGTGCCCCCGCCGGCCCTCCGGGCACCGCCGGCTGCACAGGCAACGATGTCTTCACTCTCTTCGGAAGTACCCACTTCCAGGCGCCCCAGTTCTACTCTACAGCGGCCGAGCAAACCCAGCTGGACGGCTGGCTCGTACTGCCTCCGGGCATCACCTGCTTCGAATTGAAAGTCAATAATCCAAGAGCATGGGATGCGCAAGCAGTGTACATGGGGGCAGGCATCGCCAGCATGAATTTTGTCGGAGCCAGCTCCTTCCCACCTGCGGAAAATTATACCGATGCCGTCGACTGCCAGAACGATACCAACAATAATCCAAATGTTACCGGAGAAAACTTCCAGTACGACATCAGCAGTGGTGCTACACCAATCACAGTGGCGGGCTGCACCTGGAATGTGATCCGTATCCGTGCCTATATCTTTGACGAAAGCTGGTACCACGTAACGCCTGTACAATGGAACATCGGTAATGGCTTTGAAACCATTCCGTCGAGATACTTACAATCTGTTGGCCCCGATGGCTGGGATACCGACAATAACCAACCAACGGTTGCTGATGTCGTCGAATTGGCCCCTTACTGTGCCTACATGGATGGCGACG
Organism: Bacteroidota bacterium; assembly: GCA_038750655.1. Taxonomy (GTDB): domain Bacteria; phylum Bacteroidota; class Bacteroidia; order Chitinophagales; family Saprospiraceae; genus JBCDGZ01. The sequence goes on from JBCDGZ010000088.1 coordinate 29,878, forward strand.
GTGATCTCTTTACGATGGCCGGTGATTTCTTCACCCTCGATCCACAGCAATGCGAGCAGATCATGGAGTCGGCTTGTCTGAATTGCCCTCCATTTTACGATTACGATTGTGGTGAGGCGGCAACTTGTGTAGAATTCATCGAGATAGATCCTACTACCGGTAATCCCGTTCCCGAAGTACCAGAATGTGATCTGGAATTATTCACCATTACACCTATGGTACTGGACAATGCAGGTTCTCCTGGCAGTGGACTACTGACCAGATACTGGGATCACGATCAGGCCAATTGTGTGAGTGATGCCATTCAAAACGAAAGTATTTTCTGTGCTTTCAGTGGCTATGATCCCAATGCGGCCAACTGTCCCAACTGCTTACCGGAACATCCCAACTTTAATAGTCCTACTGAAGCTGATCTCATCGTCGGTACACTGGGAACCAATACCCTGCCGTTCGCCAATGACGTAGATAATGATGGCTTTCGGATTCGGGCTTTGAATCGGAGATCAGGAGAAAACGTTCAGCAGGATGGCTGGTTGTTGGTTCCACCGGATGTCAACTGTATCGCCTTCCGGGTGAGTTCTTTGGCTTGGGATGCTTCTGCACTTTATCTGGGAACCGGTATCGACAATATGACTTTCGTTGGAGAAAATATTAACCGAAACGGAAATAATCCAATCGATACGTTCTACTACGAACTGCCTGCCAATGCGCAGACCGTAGCTTGTACCAGTTGTGACAACCAAGACTTCACCCTCTTGAGAGTACGATCGTACCACCACGACAATAACATGGGCGCAAACTCTATTTGGGAATGGAATATTAGTGGTGATTTTAGAACAGTACCAGAAGACCATCTCTTCCCGGTAGCTGATCACTGCTCCGATAATATGCCTGTTGATCTTTGTCCTACTTATACTGCCGGAACACCTTTCATCGCTGTTCTGGAAGATGCCAATTCTAATCAGCAATTTGATGCAGGGGAGAAATGGTTTAGAGCGCCAGCGGCCTGGACAGGCTGCGATGCCGCTAGAGCCAATTTCGATCAGAATATGATTCCTGCTTTGGAGCCGGTAGCAATTGATGCCTGTGATATGGTCGATAGAATTGATTGTTCCTTGTGTTGCGAACTCATTGTAACTTGTCCAGATAGTGATCAGGGGGAATTCGATTGCTTGACGGATGTGCCTGCACCAGTGACTACAGAAGCAGGATTTGAAGCCTTGCTTGGAATGCCAGATATTGATGATAACTTCTGCGGTACCCTGACCATCACCAGCATGGACAGCGACAATGGTGCCACCGGCTGCATCGGCGATCCATTAATTTTAACTCGTGTCTACACCATCGCTGATGATAATGACATGACGACTTGTACCGTTACCTATACCATCATCGATGATGTTGATCCAGTCCTCGCTGGCGTACCAGCTAGCACTACTGTAGAATGCGACGCTGTTCCCCCTCAGGCTACACCAACAGCAAGTGATAACTGTGATACCGATGTTGTCATTACCTTCGAAGAAGTGAGGACCAACGGTAACTGCCCTTTCAATTACACCCTCACTAGAACCTGGACCGCTACTGATGATTGTGGCAATACGGATATACAAACGCAGGTAATCACCGTACAAGATACCAGCGATCCGACACCGGTTTGTCAAAACATCACCGTAGAAGTCAATGGTAGTGGCGAGGTCTTTATCACTCCAGACATGCTGAATGGTGGCAGCACTGACAACTGCTCAACCAACCTGAGCTTCAGTGCCAGCCGCACGATGTTCAACTGCTCTGATATTCCAGCTTCACCAATCGATGTGACGTTGACGGTAACGGATGAATGTGGCAATAGCTCGACTTGTGTTGCTCAAGTAACGGTAGTCGATGTGATCCCACCAACGCTGAACTGTCCTTCCGATCAAGTAATCACGCTGGATCCAGGAGATTGCTCGGCCATCGTCAACTGGAATGTAACGGCGACGGACAACTGCGAAGAGGTGATGACGACGACCTTCCTGGGTACGACCTTCATCGACAACAATGGCTTTGCTGGTAACATGTTTGACATCACCAACATCGGAGCGGTGCCGATTACGATCGACCGTTTCGACGTTCACTTGGAAACAGGAGCGGGCACTCCGCACACCGTGGCGGCCTACTATGTAACTGGTGGTGGCACTTACGTTGGTAACGAAACGGATGCCACAGCTTGGACGCTGATGGGAGATGTAGACGTGACCTCCGCCGGTCCTGGCAATCCCTCAGAGATGCCAGCCGCTGGCCTAACTAGCTTCACCATCAACCCCGGCGAGACCTACGGTATCTACATTTTCCAATCTGACGGTGGCTCGAACATCGACTACACCAATGGTGCGAACACCTACACCGATGCCAACATGCAAATCAGCACGGGCCTCGGAAGAGGCACACCAATCTGGACCGGTGGGGTCTTCAATCCTCGGACCTGGAACGGAAATGTATACTACAGCTTTACGGCAGTACAAGGAGTAGTGGTTGAGCAAATCTCCGGCCCACCAAGCGGTACGGCCTTCGAGCACGGTACCTCAACGACCATCGAATACAAAGCTACAGACGGCTCTGGCAACATGTCCTTCTGCTCTTGGACCATCACGGTAGAAGAATGGCCGCTGGTCGACACCGAGCTAGCTTGTAACAATAATATCAATGTTTCTCTGGATGAGAACTGTACAGCAACCATCGGTGCCGACCTGATCCTGGAAGGTGGGCAGTATGGCTGCTACGATACGCGCTACCAAGTAATCATTGACCTGAATGGTGATGGCATCTTTGATCCCGCGGAAGGCAATATGCTGGATGCGAGCAATCTGGGCCAGACCTACGATGTACAAGTAATGGACCTAGTAACGGGCAATAGCTGCTGGGGTACGATAGATGTAGAAGATAAGTTGATCCCCGATCTGGTTTGTCAAGACACTATGGTACTGTGCTCTGATGACCTGAGTCCTGAAGCCCTTGGCTTCCCACTGCCAGCTGGCGCTACAGCTACAGCCAACCCAGACGGTTCTTACACCGTAACTGGCTTCGATCCTTGTAGCGATGCCACATTGACCTTCGTCGATAGCGACGATCCTCGTCAATGTCAGGCGACGAATAACGTAATTACTCGTACCTGGACAATCGTTGACGGTTCTGGTAACATGAAGACTTGTGACCAACTGATCAGCTTGACCAGAGCGACACTGGCGGATGTCATTGCACCCCCCAACTACGATGGCATCGACCAGCCAGCGCTAAACTGCGAGGATCGCTGCGATCCAGACGATACGCGCTTCTGTGGTCCCGATCGCCTGTACTGGAATGTGCTTCCCGCCGGTCACCCATTTGCTGGCAACCCGAACCCAGAAGACGAATTGTGGGGTTGTGGCTTGATCAAGTGCTTCGGTACCGGAATGCCCGCTGGTGCAAACTGCGGCGATATTCAGCAAACCTTCGAGGATGTTCGCATCAATATCTGTGCGACGGGTCCAAGTGAGAGCTGCTTCAAGATTTTGCGTCGCTGGACGGTACTGGATTGGTGTACAGGGGAGACCCGTTTCATCGATCAGGTGATTAAGGTAGAAGATACCGAAGGTCCAGTGATTAATGACATCGACGATGTAACGATCAGCACGGATGTATGGCGCTGTGAGGCCGACTGGTTTGCCACCGAGGCGTGGTTGATGGACAACTGTTCTTCTGATCCCCTGGACTATATCGTTGAGTCTACTGGCGGAACCGTTTCTCAGACGCCTGACGGCCGCTGGTTGATCGAAGGCTTGGCTCCAGGTACTTACACCGTAACTTACATCGCTAGCGACTGCTGTGGCAACGAAACGCGCGAAGACATCATCCTGACCGTAATTGATGACGTACCACCAGTCGTGGTTTGTGATGCACAAACCGTAGTGGCCTTGACGACCACACAAAATATCAATACAGACAATCTAGGCTTGACTAAGATACCGGCGACTTCTTTCGACGATGGTTCGTTCGACAACTGCGCCAGCGAA
>JBCDGZ010000089.1:0-33742 GCA_038750655.1 Bacteroidota bacterium
ATAATCAACCTTTTAGGGAATACTACATTTGGTCAACATTACTTTTCTAAATCCTATGATCCATTTGACCACGGGACAGAATCTGTTTACAACCTTGCTACTGTTAATAATCAAATTTGGATATCAGCAGGCGGTTTATGTGATAACTTTTCAATTGATTGTTATAAGAAAGTAATAGTAGATGAACAGGGAGCATTATTGGAAGCTAGTGAGATGGCTAGTTTTGATCCCGGCAATGATCCTGTATTTACTGAGGATGGCTATCACTTTATTGGTGGTGACGATACACCGGTAAGAACTCATTTTAATTTGTATAAATCAGATTTGAATGGCGACAGTATTCAATTGATAGATTTAATAGTAGACGAGGATAGTCTCTACACGGATTATTATCATTATGGTATTGTAGAATATAATGACCAAATTGTCGTCTATGGTCAGGTTACAGATAATCAAGATTTAGGGCTAACAGGCACAGCTAAGGTAAAGGGTTTGCTATTTTGGGTGGATAAAGATATGACTGTGGATACTTTCACTATAATTGAACCTCCCTTTGACTGGCTTGTTCTTAGCGAGGCAATAGTCGACCCTAATAATTATCTTACTCTTACTTATCAATTTACTGAAATATTAAATAATGGTCAGCGATTACGTCGTAGTGCAATTATTAAATTAGATGAACAAAAGCAAAAAGTATTCGAATGGCAATCTCCGGATTTTGGGGATGGGGGAGGGTTAGGCACTTTTGAGATCCTAGCAGATGGAAAGATGGTGGGTAATTTTGATGATATAACCAATCGGCAGGTGCTCATCTACGCGCTGAATCCTGATGGAACGATGGCCTGGGAGTTTGATTTTGCACCTCGATCATATGAAAATTATGAAGTGTCTGATCTGACTACAACTGAGGAGGGGCAAATTGTGGGGTGCGGGACGTATATTAATACTAGAAAGATACAACAAACAGGCTTTATATTTAAATTGGATGCCGAAGGCCAGTTGTTGTGGAAGCGTATTTTTACGATTGGGGTGGGGGAGCATCCACTAAATGCGCCAGAGTCGCCCAAGCGTTGCTGGTTGAATGATATTATTGAATTGCCCAATGGTGATTTGACGGCTGGTGGCCGAATGTACAACTATTATGATGATCCAGTTCTGGGGCCTAGAAATGATATTGATTTGTGGTTGGTCAAAATGGATGCCGAAGGCTGTATTGAGGCGGATTGCGGGGAGGATTTGATTTTAACAAATACCCATGATGTACTTAATAATCTGCAAGAAGTTCGTATTTTTCCCAATCCTGTAACACAAAATCTTTATATTCAAAATGCGAATTTCGACACTTATGAAATATTTAGTATTACTGGTCAGCGCCTACGAGCCGGAACTTTTAACAACAATCCCATCTCTTTCGAAAATCTCCCTAGCGGTACCTATCTAATCCAGCTTCGTTCAGATAAGCATCCCTCCCAAACTTTCAAAATTGCTAAGAAATGAAGTTTTTCCCTCTATTAAGCTTCTTATTTTTTGCTCAACTGGCCTACGCACAAATCAGTATTGGCACCCAATGGACCTACTATCAGGGCTCCTTTTTACCCCCACCCTGGGGAACCGACAGCACCCGTTCTATAACAGTAGTTGGAGATACGATAATTGATAACAAAGAATACTTAGAGCTAGAGGGTAATTGTGCTTGCTCGGAACTGGAGGTCAAGTGGATTAGAGAAGAGAATGATCAACTATTTTATTATTACAACAACTCAGCGCATCTACTCTATGATTTTAACCTTGGGGTAGGAGATATGCTGGAAATTTATTGGCCCTTCCTCAGCAGTAGTTTGGGGACGGACTCGGTAAAGGTACACATCGACTCTGTAGGACAAAAAGAAATCAATGGCAATTGGTATGAAGTACAGTATATTGATCCTGATTTTGATCCTAACTATGAGTCTGAGTTTGGAGAATTTTTTATTAAGGGGATTGGTTCCAATTACTGCCTATTTCCCCAGTTTGGCTTGTGTGAAAATACAACAACCCCCTTGCTTTGTTTTGGACAGCAGGGCGGAGAAATTCTGGAATTTGGTAGTGAAGGCTGTCAGTTGACTAATACTTACGAGCTGGCTTTAGAAAAGGAGATTTTACTTTTTCCCAATCCATTTCAACAACAAGTTAATGTTCAGCTAAAAGATTGGGGAACGCTAGAGGTTGACATCTACAATATGAGTGGCCAGTTGGTTTTTCAATCACTTATTCAAGACGAAGAAACCATTAATTTAAGCTATCTGCCTCAAGGGCTCTACTGGGTGACTTTTATCGACGGTACCGAAATGATTGCACATAGAAAACTCCTCAAACAGGGGCCCTAATCCCCTTCCTTCGGCCCATACTTCCGCGCCTGCTCCAAGCTCACCCCAATTAACTCCTCCACCTTCAGCTTGCTGACCCGAGCCTCCGTCAGTGCTTCCATGCGCAGCTCTTTGGCCGAATAATAGGCATTGGAGGCTTTGGTGTACTCCTCAAACTCGGCTTCCCCTAGTTTGAAGCGTTCCTGGACGATCAAAAAGGCCTGATTGGCGTCTTCCTCGGCATCTGTGCGGATGTCGAGCAGTTCATTGGCCAGGAGGTGGTTTTGGTAGTTTTCCAGGACTTTGCGGCGCAGTTCGAGTTTTTCTTGATTGACTTCTTCTTCTTCAATCATGAGTTTGAATTTCTCGTTGGCGATTTTTGACTTGCGGTTGGCGAAGGTACCGAGGCGAACCGTGGCAGTGAGGTTATAGATGGGAAAAAAGACAGGGACGTCCAGCCGGTCGCCGTAGATCAATTTGCTGAGGCTAATTTCGTTGAGGTTGAAAGAGGCTTGTACATCTTCCATCCAATCTTGCTTTTCCAGCTTGACATTATTGCGGGCGATGGCTACCTCATTGTTCAGGATTTTGGTCTTGGGGCTGTTGTTCCAGGCCAGCTGTACCAGATAATCCTCGAAGTTTTTGACGCGCGTTTCGACTGGGGGGACGATCTTATTATAATCGATGGTTTGGGCGCACAGCAGGGCTGAGCTGAACATGAAGAGGAGTATGATGTGTAGTTTTTTCAAGTTCGTAGTATAAGTTTTGATAATACAATTGCTAAAGATCAAGATTTATGCCGAAAGCGGGGGTTCCGCCTCCTTTTTGAAACGCGGATCGAAGTCTTTCAAGCGTACCATTATCCCTAGTAAAGTGTAAAAAATGACGCTGGTCGGCAGGATCGGAATGGCTTCCTGCGGATAGCTGGCCAAAGTCAGCATGAAGATGACCACGGTGATGGCCAAATAAATGACTTTGATGACTGGATCTTCGACCCGTAAATAGTAGTATAAACTGGTTCGAATCAGGACAAAGAGAAACACTCCAAATATGATCAACCCAATCCAGCCCAACTCCACCGCTACCCGCACAAAGGCGCTGTCGTGCGGGAATTTAGCCAGGAAGGAATCCGGCGTAAAGCGTTTTCCCCATATCCCCGTAGACCCTAGCCCAGCCCCAAAGGGATGGCTGTAGATAAACGGCCGAATCAGGCGCTGATTGGTGTAGCGCACATTCATGGTATCATCACTTTTATCCAGCAAAAAAGCGGATTGGATGCGGTAAACGACGGCATTAGAGGTCGACTTTAAGACAAAGACCGCACCGATTAGGAGTATGCCGAACATGGCTATCATGATTTCCTTTTTCAAGGTCATCAGGGTGAAGATGAAGAGGCCGAAAGGCACCAGGACGAAAGGCGTCCGCGAACCCGCAAAGGCCATCCCTGCATACATACAAAGCGCCGCCGCTCCGAGAATACCCCGCTTGATCCAGCTGAAGGGACCTGTAGCCAGCACCACGCAGAAGGTGCCCATATAAGCCATAAAAATCCCGTAATTGGTAGGATCAGAGAAAAAGGAGAATATTCGGGTCCGGGACCACTGAACGATCAATTGATAGCGTTTTTCGTCGGCGGTGAGCCAGACCATCTCCTGCGCAGAGAAGCCAAAAAACTCCTGTTTGAGCCCATAAAAGGCCGAAAGCAGTGCCATCCCAATGATGAATTTGACCATAAATTTGATCACCTTGAGGCTGTTCATAGCCTCGCAGGCGATGAAGTAGAGCAGAATTAGCCCGGCCATCGTCCGTACTGTAAAGACCCAGGCCAGGCGAGAGCCCGCGACGGGGTTGAGGACTTGGATGAGGTTGTAAAACACCCAGATGAGAATGATGACGCTCACTGGGCTGCGGGCAAAGCTCAAATCTCGCTCTTTGACCTGTCGAATCAACAGGCCGAAGAACATGATGAACAGCAAGCCGTCCAGGGTGAGCCCGAAGGGCAGGTTGGCGTATTTGGTCAACAAACCAATCAAAATACCCATCACCACACTGATGCAGATACCAATGAGGGGATTGAACAAGCAAGCCCCCAGCGTGGGAATGGCCAGCGTAGCGATAAAAATCAACATTCCCCCTTTGATGCCCAGCATCGCAATTACATAGGCCAAGGCTAGCGCCACTGCACTCAGTCCCAAAAAACCGAGTGGCGTATTCAGCTTCTGGATAAAGAGTTGGTCCCTGATCCAGAATTGCACATGATCCATTGCTCTTGACAACATATGCTAGAAAAACAAGAGTTTAGCGAAGCACCCCAGAATCAGGAGGATGGCCACGCAGATGACTGCAAATTCAATAAATTGTTCTTTTTGACTAAGTTCTTTCATGCTTGCTTCATTTTTTGAGCACCTTTTCCCACTGCTCTGTCTCAAAATTATACTGCCGGATCACCCTCGCCGGATTGCCTACGACAACCGAGTAGGGCGGTACATCCTTAGTTACTACACTACCGCCGGCTACCACCGCATTCTTCCCAATCCGCGTCCCGGCCGTCACCACCGCATTGGCCCCAATCCAAACCCCATCTTCCACTACAATCTCTTTCGTCGTCTCGCCCTGCTCCTTAATCGGCCGGCGCACATCCTCGTAGTTGTGGTTTAAGCCCGATAAAACCACGTGCTGTGCCAGCAAAATGTCATTGCCCAGCCGCACCGGCCCAATGATCACACAAGACAGGCCAATCAGCGTCCGGTCGCCGATAAACACATCGCCCACCCCGTTGTTGATCGTCGCAAAGTCCTCGATCAAAGATTTTTCGCCCAGCTCAAACTGATTGAAAGGCATCGTATCCATCCGCACGTAGCGACACACCACCGAGTTGCGCCCCCGCTTGTGCACAAAGCGGTTCCACAGGTTGCGGACCCACCAGCGCGGACGGTACTGATTCCGGGGGATCAGCATCCACTGCGCCAGGGCCTTCAGCCGCGGACTGGATTTGATTCTTTGCTTCAGTGTAGCCATTTAGCTTATTTTGGGGGCATAGGCCCTTTTTTCGTCCAGTTGCTTGCCCACAATCGTCCAAAACTGCTCTACCCGTGCCGTCCAGGTATTGGTGCCCGCCAGAGCAATGCGCTCCGCCCGCTTGTGCTTACTGTCTTCACCAATCGCCCGCTCGATCTGCTGGCTAAACTCCGTGGGCTCCTTAGCTAGGTAAATGTATTCTCCGAAGCTCTTGATGTCCTCCGAGAAGGGCGTCGAGATCACTGGCTTACCCGCCGAGAGGTACTCGTTGATTTTCAGTGGGTAGATGCTGCGGGTCAGCTTGTTGCAGAGAAACGGGATGATAGCGCAGTCGAAATAGTGCAGATAAGCCGGTAGCTCGCTGATGTGCTTGGGGCCAGTCAGAATGACATTAGGCAGCTGGTCTAGCCCTATCGTTTGGTATTCGGTGTTGTTGAGCGGCCCGATCAGCAGCAGGTGCTTGTCGGGGTGGGCCTCGGCGATGGATTTGAGCAGGGGGTAGTCCATGCGCAGATTGTCCAGGTTGCCGAAAAAGCCGATGACTTTACCCTTCAGCCCTTTGAGTTCCTCGGGGCGATCGAAGGACTCCTCGGCGGCCCGCCGGAAATTGCTGATGTCGGCGGCATTGTTGAGGGTATGGATACTGGGGGTAAAGGGTGATTTGAGTCGGTAAAGCTCTGCCGAGGTGACCAGCGTTAGGTCGGCAGCCCGGATGGCGGCCTCTTCGAGGTATTCGCCGTGGCGGGCAATGTAGGCCTCCTGAGTGATGTCATCGACGCATTGGTAGATATTCAGCGCAGGTTGAAGCGGAGCTTTTAGCACGGGGGCGAAGTAGGGATCAAAGCAGTTGACATAGAGGAACTGTTTGATGTTTTTTTCTTTCACCAACTGCTGGATCGCCTTTTGGATTTTATGATTATTAAAGGCATTCAGTCGATTGTACAGCCCTCCTTTAGACAAAAAATTGATCGGTAGGGTAATAGGTAAAAAGACCGAATGAAAGTTGTCTGGTAATTGAGGATCTTTTTCGTAGTGCAATTGGCCTCGACGCAGGGCATTTCTTCTTGCTCGTTTCTCCTCTCCCTTGAGCAAGCTAAAATAATCTTTGAGCGAATAGGGATGATTGAGGTAGAACACCCGATTGGTTTTAGCAAATTCTTTAGCCAGGGCAATCGAAATGGAAGAGTAGGGGCCGTCCCATCGGAACATGCCCATGATGACCACATCGTAATTGCTGTATTTGGCTGTTGTGCTCATAAGCTCTATAGCGGTTTTCAGGCCCGTGAGGCCATCAGTTTTTGTCGGATCGTTTGCAGGCCCTTGGGGATTTCCTTGGTGTAGAAATGCAGCATGTAGACCAGCGCGTTTTGCGGCTTGACGCCGATGAGGCGGTTCAGCACGATTTGGGTGGCGACGAAGATGATGGCGTAGGTGGTCAGGGTGCCGTAGGCGGCGCCCATGACTCCAAAGCGGGTGATGAAAATATAATTACATACGATATTGAGTGTTGCACCCACTAGGGTGAAGCGAAAATTCAACTTAGGTTTGCCGATGGAGTCCAGTACGGTGCCGAACTGTACGGCGTAGGGGATGAAGAGGCCGAAAAAGATGGTGACTTGCAGTACCTGTACGGCATCGGCGCCTTTATCGGAGGCTAGTAGCAGAATGATGTACTTGGCGAAGATGAAAACGAAGGCCAGAAAAGGCAAGATAATGGCCAAAATTAAGCCTACCGAGCGCTCGTAGAGGTAGCGGATGGCTTCTTTGCCGTCAGTTTCCATGCGTCGGGCGCTTTGCGGGAAGACGATGGAGGCGACCGAGAAGGTGGGTACTTCGACGAGGTTGGTGATGCGGATGGCCAGGTCATAGATGCCGGAGGCCGCGGGGCCCAGCAAATTTCCCAGCATCAAGGTATCGATCTTCTTGTGGATCATCGCATTGAGGTTGGTGCCGAAAATGAAGCGTCCGTAGTTGAACAGGGTCTTGACCCAGCTCCAATCGATGGTCCAGCTAAAATGCAGGTACTTGCGGCCGATCCAGCAGGTGGCGAAAGCGCCCATCAGCGCAGCAAAGGCTTGAAAGGTGACGATATAGACCAGAGAGAATTCGTAGGAGAAAAAGAACAAAATGGCCAGAAACGCAAAGAACAGCCCTTTGTTAATAAAATTACTCCAAAAAATTCCCGAAAAATCAAGGTTGGCCTGTTGGATGAAATTGAACTGATGAAAGGGAATCAAGATCAGGGTTGTGATGCAATAAATACGCAGCAGGAGGCCTAAACCGGGGGCATTGAGCATCCGCCCGAATAGTTCTCCAAATAACAACAAAATCAGTATGCAAATTAAGGTTAGCCCCAGACTGATACTGATGGAAGCCGTAGCAATGCGTCCCGTCTCTTCGGGCTCGCAGGTGCTGAGAAACTTCACCAGCGCATTTTGCAACAAGCCATTTCTCCCCACTTCAATAAAAGCCGTGATGGCTAAGAATAGCACATAGGTTCCGTAGTCGTCCATAGAAAGGCCACGCAGCAAGAAGAAGACGCTGCCGAAGCCAAAGACGAAGACAGAGCCTTTCTCAAGGAGGCTTAAAAAACCAGATTTAAGCCAATAGGATTTTTGTGATGCTGCCATGCAATGCTTCGGCTGTGTGTTAGCTTAAATTCTTCAATTCTACTTTATTCAAAACAGCGCCGAGGAATTGGGCTCCGAGTCCTTTGAGGAAGCTGATGGAGTCCTTATCGACCTGTTTGATTTCGGATTCTGCGGCAAAGACGGCCACGACCTTGTCAACGTATTCCACCAATTCCTTGGTATCCGAATATTTATTCATTGCGGCGGATTCGAGGAAGACATAGTCATAATCAGCGGACATGCGATTGATGAAGCTGTCGAAGTCTTTATCTGCAAATACCTCCGAGGGCGACTGGAAAGAGCGTTTATTGCCAATGATGTCGACATTTTCCATGCTGAACAACGAATCTTTTCCATCTCTGAATTCAAAGTCCTTGCCCAGCGGGCTATCCCCGATTAAGTTATTCGCCAGCAGGCTGTCTCCTTCCTGGGACATTTGAGTCAAGCTGTTGTTTTTGAAATTGGTATCGACCAGCAGGACCCTTTTGTTTTTGAGGGTTAGGGAATGGGCTAGGGTGATGATAAGGAAGGTTTTGCCTTCTTGCTCTTTAGTGCTGGTAAAGAGGAATTTTTTCCCTCCGCTGTTTTCAACGGCGTAGCGCAGATTGCGCACCGATTCTTTGAAGGCAGCCTGCTTGCTGTCCTTATTATCTGAGGCAAACAGGCGGGCCATGTCCAATTTCTTGGTTTTGATCTTATTGAGGGTGCCGACCAGAGGGAGGTTGGCGAATTTTTTGAATTTGTGGGGTGAATTGACGCTGTAGTCCATGAAGGCCAGCAGGAAGATGATCACCGAGGCCAGGGTGCCGGAAACGACGCCGGCGAAGCCAGAGAGGACAGCTTTGAGTTTGGGTTCGGGCTTTTCGGCAAGTTGGGCGTGTTGGAAAATACGCACGGGAAGGATGGAGTTGTCCAGGTTTCGCTTCTCCTGGTTGTATTTTGCTACCAGTTGTTTGTAGTCATTTTGGGTAATCTCAATTTCCTGCTCCATATTGCGCAGGTAAGCCTCGGCGGAGACAAAGCTGCCCGCTTTACCCCGCAAGCGGCCCAACTCAGCGTTGATTGACGCCACACTCTCTACCGCGTAGTTGTAATCCAGCTCAAAATCGATGCGCTTAGTCAGCAGATCCTCCTCGCGCTTGTCCAACTTCTCTTCCTGCTCCTGATCCAGGTTAGCCAGCCGTTTAGACTGGAATTCCTGCTCCTTGCGCAGTAGCTCAATCCGCTTACGCAGCGATTTATCCTTATACCCTGATACGATGTACTGCCGCTGCAATTCTCCAATTTGCTTACGAATATTAATCAGTGCCGTCTTCGAATTGAGGCGGTCAGCCTTATCCGCTATACTGAACTGATCGTTTTCCCGAAGGTATCTATCCAAGTCCTCAATATTCTTCTTCAAAGCCGGAATTTGTTGAATAAAGTTCTCCTTATCCAGCTCCAAATCCTTAATCTGAGCGATCACCGTAGAGGATTCGCCCTTCAAATCGATGATGTTATTGTCATTGCGGTAGGTCTTCAATTGCAGTTGCAGGCTGTCTAGGAGGTGTTTTTTGCCGTCCATTTGGGCCTTGTAGAATTTAACCGAACTGAATTCTTCCTCCTGTTCCAAAAAATTGTAATTCCGCAAAAAGTCATTACAGAAAGTATTGACGGCAAAGTGAGATAGGCGTGGATTTTCCGAAACAAACTCAATGGTCAATAAATCCGTATCGCCCTTGCGCGAAACCACCAGATTATTCTTGATCAAGGATTCATAATCATAGCCATACGCCTCGGTCAAATCCTTGTAAATGACCTCCATACGAGGATTATCTAGCGTGTATTTCAGATTTTCCAGATTGTGAGTCAACAAAGTATCCAGCATTGTCATTTCTTCCGCCGAATAGTCAAAATTGATCTCTTCCTTCCCCACCAAACTGCGAAAAGGCGTCTCTGCATTGACCCCCTTAGGCGCCATATCGTGCTGTAGCAGTCGATAGGTCAGGAACTCCACATTCCGACGAGAGCCGATCAGTTCCATGAGCTTGCTGAATCCCATGTCGATGTAGAACTTCTGGATAAATGGATTTTCTTTTTCGATATTGACACCGGTGATGTCAACGATCCCTGTAGAGAGCAGGGCGGTAGATTTGTAGCTGTCTTCTTGTTTATCTACGAAGTAATAGGTAGCTACGGCGGCGATGAGCATGCAACCGATAATTAGCCATTTTCTTCTCAGGAGTATGTTTAAAAAGTATTGTAAGTCCATGGTGTTTGATCTAAGACTCGTGTTTGATTAACGATACTTACGAATAAAAAAACGATAACTTTTCTTGGAAAAGAGGAGGACTTATCTAAATAGTATGTTTGACCCTTCTGATATTTTAGAATAAAATTCTTTGCAATTTTATGACAAATTTCGCACATAAACAAGTTATTTTGCCAACAAATAAAGGTATTAAAGGATAAGCTAATACACTCTTTATCAAGTAGATCAGTCATTATTATGACACATGACTACTTTCTATTATATCAATTACCGCACCAAAATGCACTACCCCATACTGGAGAATAGCCTACTAGGCCCGAAGCTCGAAAAGAGCCGTTCTTACCGAATCGTCGGTGCCGGCATGGCCGGCCTGTTGTTGGGCTTTTTCTTCAAAAGAGCCGGCATCGATTTTCAGATCGTAGAGCGCAGTGATCGGGTAGGAGGGCTGATTGGTACGGAGCGCCTCAAGCACGGTATTGCCGAACAGGCTGCTAATGGTTTTTTGTGGTGCCCGGAGTTACAATTGGTAGCCGATGAGTTGGGCTTACCGCTCTTGCCGCCCAAGCCCAGCGCCAAGGCGCGCTTCCTGCTGCGCCAGCGCCAGCTGCGCCGCTTCCCTCTAGGCCCTTTGGAGACCCTACAGCTGGTCGGCCGCCTGCTGATGCCGCACTTCCGCCGTCCGCAGACCGTCGGCGAATTCGGGCGGCAGTACCTCGGCCCGGCTTTCACCCGGCAGCTATTGGCCCCCGGGCTGGCCGGCATCTACGGTGCGGACATCGAGCAACTGAGCCTGGCTGGTGCGCTCAAGCCCGCCGCCAAGCTGCTCAACCGCAGCCGCTACCTACCGCTGGCGCTGCTCAAGGGCTGGTGGGCCAGTCGGCGGGCGCCGAAGGCCGCCAAGCCCCCGGCCCGCGGCACCCATAGTTTTGCCGGAGGCATGGGCGCCCTGGCCCGCGCCCTCGGCGAACACCTGGATGACCATATCTTGTTGAACACGGACGGGCTGGCTTACAAGGAGCAAAAGGAGCCTTTGGTTGTGACGACGCCGGCACCGGCCAGTAGGGCCTTTTTCGACGGAGAGTTGCAGGAGCTGCTGGGCCAGGTGCAGTACAATGCGATGATTTCGGCCACCTTCATCTTCCGCCGCTCGGCCCTCAAGCAGTTCAAAGAGGGCTTCGGCTGCCTCATTCCCCGCAACGAGGGCCTGAACATCCTTGGGGTGCTCTTCAATTCCTGCATCTTCGATCAGCGGGTGGACAGCGAGGAGCTGGTCAGCCTCACCGCCATCCTCCGCGATGACCAGCCCGGCTACCCCTGGTTCAAAATGATGGATGTCGACCTCAAAAACCTCGTCCACCGCGATTTGGACGCCCTCTTTGACATCAATGAAAATCCACTAGACTACACCCTCTTCCGCTGGAAAACCGGCATCCCGATTTATACCCAGGAGCTGCAGCGCAGTTGGGGACAGATGAATCAGTTGTTGCAACAGCAACCCCATCCCCGCTACCTCTTTGGCAATTACACTGGAGAGATTTCCATTCGGGGCATGTGCCAGATGGCGGCTAAGATTTAGCTACAGCATCCGTATTTTTCTTTTTCTTTTTACCCCTCTTCTGCTCACCCTTCCTAGTCTCCGTGTATTAAGTGGTAAGGCGCCTAAGATTCCTTCTTTAAAACCCACTTAATATGAATACTAAAACCCTGATTGCACTATGCATAACAACGTGTTTGTTGTTAAATGCCAAAATCCTACTGGCCGATACCGGCCTTGATGACGTCTCGATTCGCATAACTACAGATGTTGACCCTCCGACCGTACCACGCTGTGATGAATTTAACTACATTGTTACCATTACGAATAATTGTCCGACTCCCGTTACTGACTTTAAGGTTGTTTTTCGTTTCCAAGACTTCCATTTGCTCATCTCTAGTCTTCTTGATTTCGAAGTAGATCAGGGTATTGTTACCAATTCTCATCAAATCGAAACCCCGCTCATTTCGACCATCGCTTCTGGAGAGACGATGGAATTTCGCGTCAGGATGATGGCGAACAATGATGTGGAAGAAATACAAGTACGAGCAGGTATCGTAAGCGGTAGTGATTCCAGGTATACACCCGTTTTTGAGATTTCTCCTGTCAGAACTTACTATGTCCTTGATGGTGATTTGTTATTGTCTGATTTATTATCTGAACCATTTCCTCCCCTCAGACCTGCCGACGCAGCCTGCTATGATCCCATTGAAAATGATCCTTCTCAGAATACCTGGCAGCAGATTCTGGTGGATGGTCGATTGACAGTGGATGTTGACTATTGCATTAGAGGCGTCGGCAACAACCGGGCGCAGCTATTTATCACAGCAGGGTCAGAAGTCGTGGTGACCAATGGTGCTTCGCTAGCCATCAGTAATGCCGATGTCTTTGGCTGTCGGGAACTATTCAAAAGCATTACCGTGGAAGACGGCCTCCTTAATGCCAATGATGTTACCTTCTCGGGAGGAGAATACGCCATTCAAGTCTTGGATGGGTCGAGAGCCATTATCAATAACTGCATCTTCCAAGATAATTATGTGAGCATTTCAGTACCAGAAGGCAGTACGATTCCGCAGGAGGTGGATTTATCCATTAAAAATTCCATTTTCGAAGGGACGGGCAGTATGCTTCCTCGCTACGATGGGCAAATTACCGAAGTTGGCGACTTTCCCTACGCTGGAATTGAAGTCTTTGGGATGCCTGGCTTGAGCATCGGAGGCATTCCGCAGTGGTCTTGTGCTTTCCGAAAAATGTCCAACGGTATCATCGCCCGATCGACCAATTTGCAGGTGGCCAATAGTTCGTTTATTGATATGGTGGAGGTCTCCGGAGCGGTAGACTATGAACCTACAGGCACTGGAATATTTGTGGAGGGAGAGGGCCAAAGTTTGGTGCAAACTGGCTACGGCAAAATTCTGGTTGATGTTCTTTCCTTCGATAATTGTGTAGTTGGAATTGCGGGGCGAGGTTGCAATATGGATATTTCCGAAAATGTAATGAAAAACGTGACCACCGGCATCAGTGTCGAAAACTCACAAAGTCGTTCCGTTGAAATTCTTGATAACATCATCGCCGCTCAGAAAATTGGTATTCGACTGTACAACAACACCCCCCTTAGTGGCTATATCCACGACAACGGTATCTCTGCTGATTATGAAGCCAATCCTCGCGACGCCTTCTGCATCTACGCCAATGAATCACCCAATGTTCCTACAGTCACTAGTGGAGGATGGGTGATTGATAATAACCTACTTCAGCAGCTTCACGCTGCACACGGTATCTTCTATCGCGGCGGCGCCTTCGGCAGCATCAGCTCTAATTCCATCGACTGGACCGACCCTGACTGGGAGGAGTACGTTGGCATCAAGATCGAAGGGACTGCGGGCTTTCTCCTGACTTGTAATGATATTGACGGGAATGCCCGGCCCGATGTCGGCAATTTCAAAAACGGCATTGGTATCCAAATTATCGGTTCCTACAGCAATGGCGTACGATGTAATTATGTCGACCAAACCCGCTTTGGTATCAACATCTTAGGGATGAGTGATATGCCGAACTCGTTTCGCAATAACATTATGGATGACAACTTCGTCGGGCTACAACTAGGCGGTGTCTCGGATGGTGGCAATGCCGTGATTGGCGAGCAATACCACGAAGGCAATAGCTGGCCCGGCCCCTACGCTCCTCAGTACGGAGGGCACGGCGCTCGTCACCTGTCTGCCGAAGTAGATGTGGTCAATAGCTCGCGCTTTTTCGTCAATAGTAACCAGCAAAATGGTTATCTGCCCACCTTCCAAGCCGTAACTTCTTGGTTCCTCGTGGACCCCTTCAATCTTTCACGCTACAACTGTATTGATGATAATGCTTGCCCCGGGGGAATCGGTTATCAATCCATGTTTACCGACACCGAGGAAGAGCTGGATGTCAAGCTAGCGCAGGGCGATATCTTAACCACCAAATTCAGCCAGGCCCTGAACTGGACCGCCGATCGCCACCTGTATTTCCGTTGGTCGGAGAACAGTGGGCGCATCACCGTGGGCTCGCCCGTCGAGCAGTTTATGGCCGCCGCTCAAGCCAACAGCATCGGCGCTTTCGGACGAGTGGACGAGCAACTGCGCAGCGTCTTTGAGCTCCTGCCCTCCGACGAGGCGCAGCTGCGCAGCTACGAATCGCAAATCAGCCTACAACTCGACCACCTGCACAGCCTCGATGAGACCCAAACCATCGAGCGGGCGGCAGCTTTAGCCAACTTGATGACCGCCGAAAGCCAGCGCGCTGGCCTCGTCGAGCAACTAGCTGATGAGCGGGAGAAGACCGTCACTGACATCGTCACCGACAACAGTACGCTGAGCGATGGGGAGGTCTTTGAAGCCAATCAGAAAGCTTTTAATCAGGTCTATTTGGAAACGGTGGCTAGCGGCGATTTTGATTTCTCAACGGCTCAGGTGGCTACGCTGGAAGATATTGCGAATCAGTGCCCCTGGTCGGGCGGCGATGCGGTCTTCTATGCGCGTAGTTTGCTGGCCGGTGAGGGGCTGGTGCACTATGATGATGAGTTGTTGTGTGATGATTCGCAGCCGAGAGTAGGAGCCTTGGAGCCTGCGGAGCTGGCTGAAGGCGGTATGGTGGCTTATCCGAATCCGGCGCAGCGATTGCTGACCTTGGAGCTGGTGCAGCCGGTGGCGGAGCCTCAGCAGTTGATGGTAAGCAATAGCCTGGGGCAGGTGGTTTACGAAACAAGGATCAGTGCATCCCAGAAGCAAATTCATCTGGACATCAGCCGTTGGCAAAACGGCCTTTACCTGTGTACCCTTATCGACAAAGAAGGACAATCATTTACCGAAAAAATTCAGGTCTTAAAATAGTTCCAACCCTTTAACCGCAACAGTCTTCGGCATGCTATAAGCGGTATGTCGAAGCTGCTGCTATTCTTTTGCTTGTCTCTATCGACAAGTTAACCATTAAAGAGATTATGCCATGAAAAATAGATTCCGTCTTATGTTGGGCATCCTGTGCCTATTTTATTCTTTGATTAGTTGGGCTCAGATTGAGGAGCCTGCTCCCTTGAAGGGGCTTATTCCCGCCGCACCTACTGCTCAGGAGCTGGGAAAGTACGGCGAAGTTCCCGTAAATTTATACAATGGACTCACTCAGGTTAGCATTCCGCTAATGGAGTTAGACGCGCTGCATTTGTCCATGCCTGTTTCCCTTAGCTACCACGCCTCCGGCCTAAAGGTTGATCAGCTGGCCAGTTGGGTCGGGATGGGGTGGAGCCTGAACGCCGGGGGAGTCATTACCCGCGAGATACGCGATCAGCCGGATGATGCCAAAACCTACACCGGAAATTTTTATTGCGATAACAACTGCCAAAATTTGTGCTTCAATTGTGACAACTGTGGCGAGTTTGACGGTAGCCGGGGCTGCCTCGAATGCGGCGAAGGCAGCTGCTATCGCGATGTCACCAGAACCATCGACCAAATCGGCTATCTGTACAATGGACAGCTGATAGATGACCTGTACCACAAAAGTTATTACACGGCTGATGAAAATATGTTTTTACACGGTAAGATCAATCGGATATTTTACGGCGTAGAATATGGAGATATTCAGGAAGAGGATTTAATTCTGGATTTTGATTTGAATCTTGACCCTCAATATTACTTAATTTGTCGGGATGATCTTGAATCGGCGATTTATAACCTAAGTACTGATGAAGTACAGACCGCACAGACCTTTTTTATCATCGTACATACCCTAACATCCGAAAATGCTAGCGGCCCGCTGAATATATTTTTGAATGTACTCATGAATTATCTACTTAGCGAATTCAACCTGGACCCTGAGTACCTACCCTACATTGATCTCGAAGAATTTTTTGCTCAATACCCCGATTTGGTTAACTGTTTTACCTACGATGTATTGCGTCCTGAATTTGATGTCTATGATACCGAACCCGATGTTTTCAATTTCAATTTTGCGGGCTACAGTGGGCAATTTGTCTTTGATCGCAATGGGGAACCCAAGCTGTTTTCTACGGATGATTTAAGGATAGAACATACCCTGTCCGCTGATACCAACCTCCCTTCATCGGAGTTCGCAGATATGGGAATGAATTCTGTATTTGGAGGGGGCATCACGGACTTTACGATCACTACCCCCGATGGTACGAAGTATGTTTTTGAGGAAAGAGAAATTTCCGTTGGTGATGATCGCGGGCAAAACATCAACTACCTTCCACTTGATTTTATTCACGAGTGTGATCCTCCTTTTGCCAGACCCTATCGCGTAGACTTTGATCATGCTCGCGCGGCCTACACTTCTTGGTATTTATCCAAAGTCATCAATCCCTACGGGAAGCAAGAGTTCCAGCTCCACTACGACAAGGAAGCGACGGTAGATCACACTGGCCTTAACCAACAGAAATCCTGGAATTGCGACAACTCTGAGAACCATACTTACAGCAGCCTGGTCAGCACTACGCTAGGCAAGCGCCTTCGCCGAATCGAGTGGGGAGATATTGCTGCGGGCAATATTTTGGGATCGCTTGATTTTGAGGCCAATCTATTCCGCTTCGATTTATTTTATCCCGATTATTTTGCCAACGCCCTGGATGCTGCCGGCTATGAGCAAGGCAAAGCTTTGTACAAAATCATCTGGAAGGGGGCTGACGACAGTGCTATTCGGGAGATTCAGTTTGATTATGATTACCTGGGAAGGACAGATATTTCTGCATTACCCAACTGTAATATTGACCTAGATAATCAGATATGGACGGACCGGCATCGCTATCGCCTCAAGTTAGAAAGTATCACCGAAAGAGGCTGGTCGGCTACGGGTGAGCTGGCCGAAAAACCGCCTTACATCTTTGATTATAACGATACACCTATGCCTCCTCGGCACTCCCCACAAAGAGATTTTTGGGGCTACTACAACGGCAATGAAGCCAACAGCCTTATTCCGATGATGTATGCTTATCCCTTGGAGGATGGCAGCGCCACTGATATTCACAATCACTATGATTTATTCCGCACTATCTACTCGGTCTACCAACGCTTACCGGCAGTGATCACTGATAGCTACAGCGAAATTGTCAACTACGACGGAGTCGACCGAACTGCCAATGGTACTTTTGCCAAGGCCGGTATCTTGGAGCAAATCAATTATCCCACCGGCGGCTTTGCTCACTTTGACTACGAGCTGAACGAGTTTAGAGTACAGGATTTGTACAATGGTGATATTGCTTTGCGAGGCGGCGGACTGCGCATCGCAAAAATCACGACCTCGGAGGGTATGGGAAGAACCTTTGACTATAGAGATGACACCGGGATATTTACCTCTGGTCGTTTGATCGATATGCCTTTGTTTGCCGAGTCCTATACCAATCATTGCGAGGGAGGAAATGGCGGTACGCCGCCGCCACCCATCAAGGCCCAGACGCGCATTTCCTCCGGTGCCCTCACTGGCCTGCTGACCACCAAGGGCGGCTTCGTTGGCTACTCCAAAGTCACCGAGCAGTTGGTCGGCGATGAGGACCTGATGCCCAACAACGGTAGTATTACCCACTACTTTAGCATGCCGGCTTATTACGAAATTGATGAGGATGAATGCGATGCCAATGGCGACTGTATCTATCGTCGCCCCACCGTACAGGCCAATATCACCGAGCCTTACGCTGATTTTTATCCCTATCCACCGAGGCCGAATTACGACTGGAATCGGGGGCATTTGGAGCGGCAGGAAATCAGGGATGCCGAAGGCGGTATGGTAAGAGAAGTGGTTAATACTTATGAGATTTTTGGTCACGAAAAAATCTACGCCCTTAAAGTGAGCGCACCACCGCCGGCCAATATCGCTTCCCTGCAAAAATTTGCTTTAGGCAAGTACTACTTTATTTCTGGTGACAAGCGCTTGGTCAATACGTACACCGTCGACCATCAGCGGGATGGCACCCTGCGGCATACTACGGATTACGGCTATAGTCAACATCACCATCAACCCATTTCCACCACTACTTCGAATGGTGCTTTTTCTCAAACAGAACGCATCAAATACGCCCCCGACATTACCCTCGAAGATGGCTATAATTTGCTCGTCAGTAATACGATGATCAATAAGCATATGATCGGCCTCCCGCTGATCACCACTACCTCCGGGGAGGAGAATACGGGTAGCCGTGTTGATTACTCCTTTTTCAATTTTTATAAGATTTTACCACAAGCTTATCATCGATTGTTAAAGGATGGTACCTGGGAATTGATGGGCACCATACACGAGTACAATCAAGATGAATTTCCTACTCATTATTTGGCTAATTATTATCCGGATACCATCAAGTATACCTGGGAAAATGACCGAATGATTCGCCGGGATTATATCGACTGGACTAGGCACTTTACCCATGATCCTAACACTCGAATGCAAACTTCGGTTACAGAAATCGATGGGCAGACGACGAGCTTCGAATACGATGGCCTACAGCGACTTAATAGGACAACGGCTCGTAATGGAAACATCATCAACCGAATCAGTTATGGCTATAGCCTGCTCGGCGATCCGGGCAATACGGTAAGCACTCAAACCATTTATAGCAACCTGGATGATCAGGAGCAAGTAAAGTATTACGATGGTCTGGGGCGCTATGTTCAAACGGTAAATGTTGGCTATGGAGTGGAGCGAGAGGATGTGGTCACTAATGAAATTGATTATGATGGAGCAGGCCGGGCTTTTTACAACTTCGACTATCAAACCGGAGGGGTGATCACCAAGTTTGATGACTCTCCGTTGAACCGAAAGACCAAGGATATTCTCCCGGATAACAGTAATATCAAATACGAATATTGGGTCAATCGCAGTAGTGAAGTTCCGGGAATCGCTGGTGCCATGCTCTATAAATTAGAAGTGGTGGATGAGAATGGAAACTCCAACTTTACCTACACCGATTTTATGGATCGGCAGCATATGATCAAAGATGCGGAAGGCGGGGATACCCGTTTTGGCTTCGATGGTTTTGGAAATTTGGAGAGTGTAAATACACCAGAAGGAGAGGTGTACAATTACCTCTACGATAACTTTAAACGTCTGGAATCTAAAACCATTCCTGGCGGAGGCACCACGATCTATGACTATTATGACAATCACCTGTTGAGAAATTCTACAGATGCTAATAATAATGTTGTACAAACTTTTTACGACAGTTATGATCGCCCAGAGTTAGTGCAGCTCAACGGGGAAGACATCATTACCTACAAATACGATACGGATGTTTGTGGCAATACCAGCACCGGACGGCTGACGCAAAAAGAGGTCAAAGTACTGGATGAGAATCGCTTCCTGACCACCCAGTACTGCTATGATCAATACGGTCGGCAAATACAGGAACAGGCGGATAACTACGTCGGCGGTAGTGACGATATTATCAACTTCTACGATATGGCGGATAATTTGCTAGCCGTTGCCCACGAGCATCAGGGCCTTGAACGCCGCAAGATTGGGAAGAGCTACGAATACGATCATTCCTTCCGCCTGACGAAAAACTTACACGCTATGAGTGATAACTTGGAGGATATTTTTACCGTGCATGATTTTCAGACCTTAAGTTTTAATAAATACAATAACAAAGACCAGTTGGTCCAGAAAAATCTGCACGAGCTGGGCAGCGGTGACTTCCTACAGCGAATCGATTATCGCTACAACAGCCGGGCCTGGCTAACCGACATTAATCAAGTCAAACTAGACCCTGATGATGTCGCCATCCCGAGCTGTGGGGCTGTCAACGTACAGCCTTGCTTCCCCCGTCCCGCCTGCGGCGGCCGAGAAGTCGAATTCAGAGAAGTCCTTAAACTCCGCCTGCTCGACAAAAACCTTAGCCTAAACTGCTACCAGGCCTGCGACACCGTCGACCTATGCGACTACACCGCTCCCTTCAGCTGGGGCGGCTTCGACCGAATCGATTCCATCGTCGCAGATGGCAACCTCGTCCCGCTGCCCAACTATCCTTACCCCCTACAGTATGACCCCGTCACTCAAACCAGCTACTATGGAACCATCCTACCAGATTTAGAAAACTGGATGACCAATAATGGCTATGCTGTAGACAGTTCGACCATTACCTTCGATGGGCGAAGCAGTGTCTTCACCGTCTTCCAAACCGATTTGGTCTTTGATGCCTTCTACGGCTTTGACATCAGCCACGGACTAGGTGTGCAGGAAGCCTTATTCAACTCTTCCAACTGCAACTCTACCACTACTTGCGATACTATCGAAGTATTCTGCGACCCCGAGAAAGGCATTGCACAATCGCAAGGCTTATCGGATATGCGAGAGAGTATGGCTAACCTAAAGGCTGCTGACCTGAGCTATCCCACCCAGCTGCATCGGGTGCGCCTATGTTCGCAGGAAGAGGTCTACTTATTGAATCAAGAGCTGCCTCAGCTGACCGGTAACTATCAAGTTTTACAAACCCTGAACATTGATAAATCCTCTTCCATCCTCAATGCTTCAACGACAAAGACGACGACCTCCCCCGAGAGCAGTAACAAGGACCTCTTCTCCCTGCACCTCAGTTACCACCAGGGCAATGCGGCACTGGAAGCTCCTGGCCAGCGCAATGGTAACGTGTCGAGCATGCAGTGGAAAGTGCGCGGCCACACCCCCAAAGCCTACGGCTTCCAGTACGACCGCATCAACCGCTTGGAGAAGGCGAAGTTTGCCGAGTACATTTACGATCGCTACCGAGGCTGCACCATCACCAGCGATGGCCGCTACGATGTCTGGAATATCCAGTACGACAAGGATGGCAATCTGCTTAGCCTATACCGCAAGGGCGTCACCGACATCTGCCCCAACGGCACCCTGGAGTTTGGAGAGATTGACCTGTTGAATTACAACGACTACGACGGCAATCAACTCAAGAGCGTGCTGGATCAAATCCCCGACGAAGGCGGAGTAACCAGCGCCCTCAATGCTTTTGCCTACGACTTTAATGGCAATATGCTCTTCAACACTGGAAAAGGAATTGACTACATTCATTACAATTACCTAAACTTACCGAGGCAGATTTCCTTCAGTTCGACCGGCGCGATTAGTACCGTGTACGATGCCGAAGGCATGAAGCTCAAGAAGTCCAGCATCGAGCCCGGCGGCGCTACTGTAGACAAGTACTACATCCGAGGAATCGAGTATTCCAGTACCACCGGAGGCATCGAAGCGGTCTACCACGATGAGGGCCGCATCATCACCGATGCCAACGGCGATTACCGCTACGAGTACAATCTCAAAGACCACCTCGGCAACACCCGCATCATCTTCTCCGACCTCAATGATAATGGCCTTATCGAGACGGATGCTAGCAATAATGGCTACTCCGAAATCCTCCAAGAGGAGCACTACTATCCATTCGGGATGAATATGCAGGGCAACTTCGCTAATCAAGTTGGTACGGAGAATCAATACCAGTATAATGGTAAGGAGTTGACTTCTGAGTTGGGGTTGAATTGGAATGATTATGGGGCGCGGTGGTACGATGCGGCGATTGGGAGATGGAGTACTGTGGACCCACTTGCAGAGGATTACTATTCGCACTCCCCTTACAATTATGTTCTTAATAATCCTTTGAAATTTATTGATCCTGATGGTATGCAGGTAGATGGAGATTATTTTGGTTCGAATGGTAAATACTTAGGAAGTGATGGACTAAATGATAATAAGGTGCATATCGTTACGGATGGAGCTGAGACTGAGCAATTAAAAAAATCTTTACGGCGAGCGCGGAAAAATGGAATTGATGAGAGTATGGTTTTTGAAAACTCTAGTTTAGCATCTACAATTACTATTACAAAAGCTATAGTAGAAGGAGTCGTTAAATCTACTGAAGCTATGAAGAAAGAAACATCAAAAGGTGCCCGAGATGGTGGATTACATGAGGAAGGGGGCCATTCTGAAAATGGAACTGTTGTGTTTTGGAAACCAGGAGCTAAGAAGGATGGAAAAACGGAGAACGCTTCAATATATTTATTTAATGGAGTCAAACCTCCTGGACTGGAAAATGTTGAGGCTGTTTGGCATGTCCATACGAATAAAGGAACGCCAACTGGTGAAATGGTCGATGGCCAGCCGGAATATTTAGTCGGAGAATCAGGACCATCGACTAAGGGAAAAGACTCTGATACAGGTGGGCATACTGGAATGGAAGCAATGGGCTTTAAAGGTGTTTCTATTGTCTCTGGAGGAGATAAGAATCGCGTTCATTTTTATAATGGTTCGGGCAGCTATTATAATGTGCCTTATTATAGGTTTAAAAAAATGGCTAAGCAAAGATGATGAAAATGAAATATCTGGTTCTTGCTATATTTCTATTCATAAGTTGTTCTACTACTATTAGTAAAAAGAATAGAAAACTTGAAATTCAAGATTATCCGTATGATCCTTCTTTATTTGAAGTGATAATCCAAGGTAAAGAAGTACCTTATACTGATCTTCAATTTTCTTTAATTGAGTACACTGATTCCTCTATGAATCGTGATACCTTTGTTGATATATCTTTTCAAAAGTGGATATTTAGAATTCGTGAAAGTTATATTATCAAAGAAGGTCTTAATGAAATTAAGTATGATAATAGAATTTTTAAGAATAGTGTCAAGAAGCAGCTCGTACATGAAAGTTTATTCTTTTGTAGAAAGCACTTTATTCTTGACAACGGAGGACATGATATTTATTTAATACCTATTCTAAGAAAATAAGCCCAACTATTGCACCGCAATAGGAATAAATAAACGCCTCGCAGCAATGTGGGGCGTTTATATTTATTCTACTTTAGGCTTGCTGATTAAAATATACTTGCATTATTTACACGAAGTCCCTAAATTTGTAAAACAACACGTCCCATAATCCACACCTCATCACCTATCTGCAATCCTGCTCCCCCTGTAGGAATCCGACCACAAGAAACTTTTCAAAAACCTTCAGGTGCCTACTACAGGCATTAGCTCGCTTTGTTGCTCGTGCTAACAAAGAATGGGCTACACCAGACGAATTTGTTTACGGATTTAATAGTTGGGGAGCTGTCTCTTATCACAAGGGCAGCTCACTTTTATTTGATACTGTGGGTATAATGAATAAAGGTCTGATTTAATATATTTATTTTTCATTTTTATTGTCCAAAATGTGTTAAAAGGAAGGGGAGAATACCTATCTTTATGCCCTGTGAATCAATTACCTAGATGGTGCCGTCGTCGAATCTTCCCCCCCAGTTAACGATAGTGCCAGTCCAATCTCGACCAAAACCACCAATCTCTTAGCTCGGCTACTCGTCGGGCCCCCATAAAACGTATATCAACACTTAACGTCATCTGCACATCGCCTGTATGTTAACGCATTAATTCAACTTGTATTAACTAACTCAAGTTGTGGTGAACTGGAATCGCAACTTGCACTAAACTACATTCGATGAGACTCTTAATTACCCTCTTTGCTGTTGCATTCAGCTTGACGTTGGTATCTGCCCAATCCGTTTGGACAGGTGCGGTCGATAGCGATTGGAACAACCCCGCCAACTGGGCCGGTGGCGTTCCAACCAGCGGTACGGTAGCTACCATCCCCGGCAGTCCGCAGGGAGGAAATTTCCCCGTTTATACCGGTGATCCGGTAGTGGATTACACCATTCAAAATCTCGGTACCTTGACTTTCGACGCCTACATCTATAACAATGGTACCGTCATCAATTTTTCCAATGGTGAAATCATTAGTAATAACTATTTTATCAATGCCGGAACGGTGGTTTTTGATAATGATGGGATACTGACCAACAATGGTACCTTTGATAACTATGGCACCTTTGATCATGCGGCTTCGGCGGTGTTGAATATCGCCGACGCTGCGGTGTACAACAACTTTGGGACTTTCCGAAGCAATGGGGTCATCAACAATGATGGCTCTTTTATCAATGAAGGCAATGCCCGTACGACGCAGGATTTCCAGAACAGCGGAACTTTGATTAATCGTGGAAACCTGGAAAGTACAACGGCCAGCCATTTTTCCAATAATACTGGCGCAAGCTTCACCAATGCTAGTGGAGCAACTTTTTCGGTCAATGGTACTTTTCCCAACAACGGTGCTTTGGAGAATGCCGGAGAATTCGGCGTGCTTTCAACGGCGGTGTTGACCAATACCACCACCATTAACAACACCGGAGAATGGCAGAACGCCGGGCAAACCGTCAATGATGCCAACTTCATCAATGATGGAACTTTCGTCAATAATGATGTGGCCACTTTGGAGAATAATAACAACTTCCAAAACAACGGAACGCTCGACAACTCGGTTTGCGGGATCATCATCCAGAATGCCGGAAATACCATCGGTGGAACGGTCATCAACGAGGGGATTGTCTATGAGATTAGTGGGCAAGTGGATGTTACCGAGAGTGAGTTGGGCAATGAGTTCAACCAGCTGGGCCAAACCAAACCTCCCGTTCCTGGCTGTAAGCCAGCGGTGATCAACTTGGGCTGCGATGGTACGGTCGTCGTCACTCCTGATGATGTGGACAAAGGCGGCTACGCCCAGTGCGGAGCTTCGCTGGTCTCCCGTACGGTGAGCCCGAATACCTTTACGCTAGCGGATGTCGGTGATCGCTTTGTCACCATTAGCTTTGAGGATGACAACGGTAATGTTTCTTCCTGCGAGACCTTTATTAGTATTGTGGCGGAAAATAATCCTTTGGCCAACTTGCGCTTCGAAGAGGGGAGTGGTCAGACGACTGCTGACGAATCAGGTAATGGTAATGATGGGACTTTGCTGGGTGGCACCGCTTGGACTACTGGTCAGGTAGGTGGAGCCATTTTGTTGGATGGACAGAATGATCGGGTGAGCATTGCGACAGATCCGAGCCAGGATGCCAGCGGCCAGTTGGCGATTTCGGCCTGGGTCAATCCGACTAGTATTGATAATGGGGATGGTATTTTGGTAAAAGGGACGGCGGTGAGCCCCTATGCTTTGCGCTTGAATGCCAACGGCAGTTTGCGCTTTACGGCCAATCGCAACAGCCCGCAGGGGGCCGTCGGCAGCGGCAACTGGAGTTCTAACACCACCATCAACACCGGAGAATGGACCCACGTCGCCGTTAACTACGACGGCAGCACCCTCCAATTCTACATCAACGGCCAGCTGGACAGCAATCAACCCACCCCCAACCTCACCTTCGGCATCTCCAACGAACCCCTCATCATCGGTGCCGATCTCCCCGATACCGACGAGTACTTCAACGGCGCTATCGACGAAGTACAACTCTACTGCCGGACCCTGAGCGAAGAAGAAATCATCAATCAGGCCATTCAAAACGTCGATAACCCTAGTCTGGACATTAGCTGCCCTGGTGACATCGCCGTCACCGCTGCCGCTGGCGCGGCCAATGCGATTGTCGACTACAGCCCACCAACCGCCACCAGCAACTGCACCACCGGCGGCGGCGGCCTCCCCGCCTGTACCGACATCTCCGAAAGCATCGCCGGCTTCACCTACATCGGCGAATTCGGCAACTCGAAATACTATTTTTCTAACCAAACCAACCTCACCTGGGCACAAGCCAAAACCTTGACCGAAAACAGTGGGGGCCGTTTAGCCATCGTCGACGATGCCCAGGAAAACGAATATATCCGTAGCAATATGGCCTCTGGAACTTCCGTCTGGATCGGTCTGACAGATGAAGTCAACGAGGGCACCTTCGTCTGGGTAGACGGACAAGTATCCACCTTTTTCAATTGGAGCCCCGGCGAGCCTAATAACTCTGGCGGGCAGGAAAACTACGTTCGCCTACGCCAGGACAACGGCGGCTGGACCGATCGGGATGCCAATTTCCAACTGGCCGCTGTGATGGAAATCGAGTGCGATAATACACCTCCTTGCGCCAATGCGCCCAATGCCGTTCCAGGCTTCACCCTAATCGGCGAATACAACAACAGCAAATACTATCGCTCCAACAGCACCGCCAACTGGCCTGCGGCTCAAGCCGACTGTGCAGCCAACGGCGGCAATCTGGTGACCATCAATGACCTAGACGAGAATGAGTTTGTTCGCAGCAATTTGACTATTGGAACCTCCTCCTGGATCGGCCTAAACGACGAGGCGAACGAAGGTACCTATGTATGGGTCAATGGCGAGCCCTTCGGCTATACCAATTGGAGCAGTAACGAACCGAGTAGAGGGAGCGGAGAAGACTATATCCGTTTGCGTCAGGACAATGGCCAATGGACGGATCGTACCCTTGCACAAAGCTATCATTACGTCATGGAAATTCCTTGCCAGAGCAACCAAAACTCTTGCAATAGCTCGCCCAATAGCTACGCCGGCTTCAGCCTGATTGGTGAATTCAATGGCAGCAAATACTTCCTTTCCAATACGGCAGAATTGTTTACTACAGCCATTTCTCTATCTTCTAGCAATGGAGGATATTTGGTGGCGATAAATTCCGTAGAAGAAAATAATTTCATCAGTGCTAATATTACCGAGAGAGTTTTTATCGGACTTTCTGATGCACAGACCGAAGGGGCTTTTGCCTGGGTCAACGGTGATCCATTAACTTACACCAATTGGAATGCTGGTGAACCCAACGACTTTGGTTCCGGAGAAGATGGTACTGAAATGCTGGTTGGAGGATTGTGGAATGACATCTTCGAAGATGCGAATCGCAGATTCATCATGGAAGTCCCCTGCGGTGGCGGTGGCCCCAGCGGCCCGCCAAGCATAGAGTTGATCAGCGGCATCCCTCCGGGCGGCGACTTCCCTACCGGCGATACCCGCGTGACCTACAAAGCGACCGATGCCTGCGGTAATGCCGAGCTGTGTAGCTTCACCGTCACCGTCAACGAAACCCCTGCGAATTTCCAACTCACTTCCTGCCCTGCAGACATCACCGTCAACGCCGGGCCGGGGGCCTTAGTTGCTCCCGTCAACTGGACCGAGCCATCGGCCACCACTGATTGCTTCCGAGGACCTTTCGGACTCACCCAAACCTTGGGGCCAGACAACGGCAGTGATTTTCCCGTTGGTGTAACCCCAGTCCTCTACGCCGTTTTTGATTCCTGTGGTAACTTCGAATCCTGTGGTTTTAACGTCACCGTAGCAGCTACCCCCGCCGTACTGACCGTGAACGACTGCCCAAGCGATATTAATCTCGTCGCGGTAGTAGGGGAGACCAGCGCCATAGCGACCTGGGCCGCTCCCACCGCTAGTAGCGACTGTTTCACCGGCTCCGTAAATGTCAACCAAATCGATGGCCCGACCAGCGGAAGTGCTTTCCCCATCGGCACCACTCGAATTATTTATCTGGTCAATGATGCCTGCGGCAATACAGAAGTGTGCTTCTTCGACATCACCGTCAGCGCCGCCTGCCCAGACGCTGATGGCGACAATGTTTGTGATGCTGATGATCTCTGCCCCGGCTTCGACGACGCTGCAGATGCGGATGGAGATGGTATCCCGGATGGTTGTGATGATTGTGATAATACCTTGGAAGGTACGACCTGCGACGACGGTGATGCCTGCACTACTAATGATATTTATGATGCCAATTGTAACTGCGTAGGCACCTTTACCGATGCAGATAGCGATGGCGTTTGTGATGCCGATGATGTTTGTCCTGGCTTCGACGATACCGCAGATGCAGATGGAGATGGTACGCCTGATGGCTGTGACGATTGTGACAATACCCTCGAAGGTACGGCCTGTGATGACGGCGATGCCTGCACCACCAACGATGTTTATGATGCTAATTGTAACTGCGCGGGCACTTTCGCCGATGCCGATGCTGACGGCGTTTGCGACGCTGATGATGTCTGCCCCGGCTTCGATGATAATCTCGACGGTGACAACGACGGCACGCCCGACGGCTGCGATACCTGCGACGGCACCCTGACGGGCACAAGCTGCGACGACGGCGATGCCTGCACCACCAACGATGTCTACGATGCAGACTGCAATTGCGCAGGCACCTTCGCCGATGCTGATGCTGATGGCGTTTGCGATGCTGACGACGTCTGCCCCGGCTTTGACGACAATCTCGACGGTGACAACGACGGCACACCCGACGGCTGCGATACCTGCGACGGCACCCTGACGGGTACAAGCTGCGACGACGGCGACGCCTGTACGACCAACGATGTCTACGATGCAGACTGCAATTGCGCAGGCACCTTCGCCGATGCTGATGCTGATGGCGTGTGTGATGCTGACGACGCCTGTCCCGGCTTCGACGATAACCTCGATGGCGACAACGACGGCACGCCCGACGGCTGCGATACCTGCGACGGCACCTTGACCGGCACGAGCTGCGACGACGGTGATGCTTGCACGACCAATGATGTCTACGACGCAGATTGCAATTGCGCCGGTACTTTTGCCGACGCTGATGCTGACGGCGTTTGCGACGCTGACGACGTCTGTCCCGGCTTCGACGATAACCTCGACGGCGACAACGACGGTACGCCCGACGGCTGCGACGATTGTGACGCTGCGCTGATCGGCACGCCTTGTGATGATAATGATCCCAATACGACGAATGATATTTTTGACGATAACTGCAACTGCTCTGGTACGCCAATCGGAGGTGGAGGCTGTACGGCGACGGAGAATTTGGCCCTCACGGCCAGTGCGAGTCAGTCTAGTGAGCAGGGTGGAGCGATAGCCGACAGAGCTATTGATGGCAATACCAGCGGCTTTTTCTACATCGATTTTTCCATCTCTCAAACCAACTGGGAACCTCAACCTTGGCTAGAATTGGACTTGGGAAGTGTTGCCAATATTGAAGAAATTAGGATCTGGAACCGGGAAGATTGCTGTACAGATTTTCTGAGCAATTATTACCTCCTGGTTTCCGATGCACCGTTTACCTCTAGCAGCCTGAATGCAACATTGGCGCAGGCTGGCGTCGCGGCTTACGAAGAAAGCACGGTCGCCGGAAGGCCCAGCAGCGTTTCTGTAGATCGCACAGGGCGCTATGTTCGCATTCAACTGCAGGGGACGGCCTTTTTGTCCATTGCAGAGCTAGAGGTCATCGGTTGTACTTCTGGAACCGGAATTCCGACTTGCTCGGATGGTATCCAGAATGGTAATGAGACGGGAGTAGACTGTGGCGGTCCGGATTGTATCCCCTGCTGTCCTGCGGCGGGTACGGCCTGTGATGATGACAATCCGAATACGGCCAATGATGTGGAAGATGGCAATTGCAACTGTGCGGGTACCCCGATTCAAACCGGAGAGTGTACCAGCACGACCAATCTTGCTTTGAACAAGCCGGCTAGTCAGTCCGGAACGCAGGGGCAAGGCTCTGCGGATAAGGTGGTGGATGGAAATACGGACGGTAACTTCTTCTCGGGTTTCTCTATCAATCAGACGGACTGGGTGCCTCAGGCTTGGTGGGAAGTTGACTTGGAAGAAATTTCGAATATCGAAGAAATTCGCATTTGGAATCGAGCGGACTGCTGTACTGCCTTTTTGGACAATTATTATGTCTTGGTTTCTGACGTACCTTTTGCAGCTCAGGATTTGGCGACGACGCTGGCGCAGGCTGGGGTGAGTGCTTATGAGCAGACTACGGCCGCTGGCCGTCCAACGTCGGTGGCCGTAGGCCGTACGGGGCGTTATGTGCGAATTCAGCTGCAAGGAACGGCTTTCATTTCAATGTCAGAGGTCGAGGTGATTGGTTGTGATACGGATGGTGGCACGCCGACTTGTACGGATGGTACTCAGAACGGCGATGAGACGGGAATTGACTGTGGTGGCGCGAACTGTCCTTCTTGCTGCCCAGTGGCCGGCACGCCTTGTGATGATAATAATCCAGAGACGGTGAATGATATGGAAGATGGCAACTGCAATTGCGCCGGTGTGCCCGAAGGCGGCAGTGTTGATCCACCAACCGGCTACTGCGACGCTTACGGAACCCAGCCTTGGCAGCAATGGATCGCCTACGTAGGCTTGGGAGCTATCGATAATTCATCTTCTAAAGAGGGCTATGGCGACTTCACCGATCAACGCACCACCGTCGTAAGAGGACAATCCTACGACATCACCCTTTCCCCCGGATTCAGCTACTTCCACAGTGAAGTTTACTTCCGGGTATGGATCGACTTCAATCGCGATGGCGACTTGGAAGACGCTGGCGAACAAGTAGTGGAAACGATCAGTGTACCCGGCAATCCACCATTTTTCCCCACCCCCATCAATAGCGTTTTGGCCAGTATCAATATTCCGGCAGATGCAATGAATGGGGCGACATTAATGCGAGTGTCCATGCAAAAAGACCGCTTCGCTGATCCTTGCGAGATTTTCGACCTTGGAGAAGTCGAGGATTATGTACTCATGATTAACGGCAGTGGAACGCTTTTCTCTTCTTCCTCTGAAATGCTGTATTTCGATGCCCGCAAGGTTGGCCGAGAAGTGGAACTAGACTGGGTAACTGATACCGAATATAAGAATGATTTCTTCATCATCGAGCACTCAACCAATGGCATTCACTTCGAGCCGTTGATGGAAGTAAACAGCGAAAAGCAAGGCTTCCGCGCGGTTCGCTATACCCAAATGGACCAGCGACCAGCGGTTGGGGACAATTACTATCGGGTCAAGCAAGTCGCTCTGGACGGTAGCCATCGCTATACCGAGCGACGCAAAGTGCACTTTGAGCTGGATTTGACAGCCTTCTCCGTCTTCCCGAACCCAGCAACAGAAGAAGTATTTGTCAATCTCAAAAAATACATCGGTATGCCCGCCCAAATACAAATTTACAACGGGTTGGGGCAGTTGATGGATGAAAAACAATTTGATCAATTGGAGACAGCGATAACTGGCTTTTCGGTCGGCGATTACCAGGCAGGCGTCTACGCCCTAACGGTTCAAATCGAAGGCCGCAAGCGGATCACTCGACTATTCGTAGTAGGGCGTCTGTAAAAGTCATTTATTGTTATCGTTCAGGATACCCCCTGATTATATAAATCCTGATAAACAATTGGGCCGTCGGTTTTACCGGCGGTCCTTTTTGCTTTTCAGCCAGCTCATTCGTCTGTTTTAATCGCTATATCAAAGTAAAGTTCACTCATACTAATCTCTACATCAATAGATTGCAGTTTGATGATTTGATCAAGTCCCTCGTATCTTGATATGCTCCATAAGTTATTCTTATCCTTTTTGAAATACACCTCAACCACGTATCGACTCTGCTCAATTAAAACGTATTCGGAAAGCGACGGAATCTGCCTATAAAAATAAAACTTGTCCCCTCTATCGTACTCCGTCGTTGATTTTGAAAGGACCTCTACGATGAGCGTAGGATTGGATACCGCATCCTTGTTTTCTTCTGGTCTTTCCACCTCGCCACA
Organism: Bacteroidota bacterium; assembly: GCA_038750655.1. GTDB lineage: Bacteria > Bacteroidota > Bacteroidia > Chitinophagales > Saprospiraceae > JBCDGZ01. The sequence goes on from JBCDGZ010000089.1 coordinate 31,638, forward strand.
GATAACCATAGTATCAGGATAGACATATTTATTCTGCGCTTGTATAAATAATTTTGCTTCACTGGTGATCGGTTTGCAAGGCCAATTCTTTTTCTTGAGCGCATTTCTAAGCTCTGCGTAGATGTTTCCGACCAACAAGGCATGTTCTAATGTACTACCTGATAGGGCATAGAGCAGCCCGTCGTGGTACTCGTATTTTTGTCCAGATTCAATCTCTTGTTGGATATATTCTTCGACTGTCAATCTTATGAATTGATGAGCTTTCATGATGAGCTACTTTTGCTGATAATATAGTGATAATCGCTCAGTTATTCAATGGTTGAGTTGGAAGTGGCTGATAATCAGTTGCTTAAGGCTGTAAGTTCGTGTGGTGTCTCCTGCGAAGGGACACGGTAATTATCTTCGCAGAAGTCCTATTAGCAGCATGGTATCAGTGAGTGCTTTTATTTCGCACAGTAATTTCAAATTCCGAAGTCAGGAATAATTATTTTTAGAGAAGGATCATTTTCAAACTTGTTGATTAGGTCATTATATAATTGGAGAAGTTGTTTAAGATTATCTAAAGAAATTTCTTTTTGAAAAAGGCTCATTTCGTCAATATTTTGAGAAATGAATTGTTCGATACTATAAATATTTACTTTATTAGTATAATTTTCATCAATATCTAGTGCTAAAGAAACGGTGCCTAGTTTATTTTCCGGTATTAGTACATAAGTCGTTCTACCGGCAGTTGCATTTTGATAAGCTTTATGAAAATGGCCGATTGTTGGGGACTTGGTGACATGAATTACACTATTTCCTAAATCGAAATCACCTAATCTTTGTGTCTGAATATCAGCTGTTGAAGATTTATGATGAATGATTTTGATATCATGGTTATCTTTATATCTGAGTTCAAGTTTTGCACCTATAAGATGCTGTAATATCGCACCAGGTTTATGTGACTTGAAATTTATTAATTTAGACACATATGCTCCAATAGTTTCATTTTGCTGATATTTTATTTCAATTCCTCCTAAACTCAAATGTTGATCTAACTGTTCTATAACCAGATTATTCAGAAGGTCAACTGCTGATTTTCCTAGAGTAGTTATTGATTCTTTATCTGCGTTATTTGTAATAGAGTTAATGATCTGAATAATTCCTAAACCAGCTCTTTTTGTTCCTGTACTTGTTCTTCCTGCTTCACCACCACTTGTGGGCTTTAGATCTGATCTTTGCAGATTTGATAATGCAAGATTTAATCTATGGCTAGTATGATTTTTTATCGACCTATCTCCGAAATGTGTTCCCCTATCTGTAGAGTTTACCTTAAGTGTATTTGTGAAATCCCATTCAGAGTTTTGCTCAGCTACTCCTAAATTGTACAACACAATTAGAGCACCGTATAATCTTCCTTTAATAGGTAGATCTAAGTTATGATCAAAATGTTTTACACACCAATCTTCAAACTTTTTTTTAATCTCAAGTTCTTGGCTGTTTGAAAGCATCTTTTTGACGTGTTTAAGATTGGTATTCTGATTTAAGTTATACTGCGGGTAATGGCCTGCCTCAAAAATGGGAGTCAAATAATTTCTATCTAACCATTCTATTGCAGAGGCACAAACACCATCTCCAAACGCAAATAAATAATCATTTTTTGAAATTTCTTTAGATATTTTATATTCAGGAGCCCCCATTAATCGCGCACATTCATGTTCGTTTAAAAGCCTCACTTGAAATTCTCCTTTTCCTGAAATGATTAATATTTGTTTAGCACTTCCTCCTTTTGCAGTTCTAAGACATCCTGCTATTCCATCAGTTCTAATCTCAGCTGTAGATTGTTTCTTTCCATTTCTAAATCTCATCCTTCTAAAAGCTGTGGCATATGAATAATATCCCTTGTTAATATTATCATTTATCCAATTCTGATGTGATTCTGGCATTTGTGAGTAAAGATAATTCTTTCTTTCTCTATTCCAGTAGACAGTATCTTTTTCGTCGATTATGCTATCTAAAGAAAGAGAAGTGAGTGGCTCGTCTTTATTGGCTAGATGAATCCATTCTAAATCATCGTTATTTTTTATAGTTTCTAATATAATCCTAGGTCGCATCCATGATTTTAC
>JBCDGZ010000090.1:0-33539 GCA_038750655.1 Bacteroidota bacterium
CACCAGCTTTCTAGTGTTGATTTTGGTAATATTCCGAGTGGGGCCCGGGTAAATTTTGTGGTGGGTAGAGGTAATTACGAAATTGTTGGAGAAGATGATAATCGAATCGTGGTGTTTGGGTATAGCACTGCTATGACTAGTACTATTGTTGATTGAGTCGTTCTGTTGTTGAGGGGGATAAAGATTATCTACAGCCTTCTTGGGTAAAAAGGCATGGTTTTTCTTTTCGGAGTTGAGCTTCGATTTTGGGGTCGAGGTTTTTGCAATTATAGAGTGAATAGACAGGTATCAATTGTTTTGCGGTATAGTTACGAGTCTCTTCGAAATCCGCACCACTAAAATTCGCTCTTATCAAATCTGCTTGCCTCAAATCCGTTTTCCACAAATTCGCTCTCATCAAATTTGCTTGCCTCAAATCCGCTTTCCGTAAATGCGCTTCACTCAAATTTGCTTGCCTCAAATTCGCTCCCCACAAATTCGCTTCACTCAAATTTGCTTGCCTCAAAAATGCTCTCCTCAAGTACGCCCTGCTCAAATCCGATTCTCTCAAATCCGATTCTCTCAAATGCGCGTCACTCAAATCCGATTCTCTCAAATACGCCCCACTCAAATCCGATTCCACCAAATTCGACCTCCTCAAATCTACTCTCCACAAATTCGCACCCTTTAACAAAGCATATTTAAAATTAACTCTTCCGCAAATCTTTTTCATTGTAACTGAACCCAACCTACTATTCAGCAGCATTAAGAGTAATTGCCCTCTTTCCGGGCTTACAGGCTTTGCAGACAATGTATCTCCTTCCAAATAACGATATGGCTTGAAACCCTTGCTTAAACCAGCAATTCTCCCTATCAGTGGATCGCTCAATGAAAACAAAGTGTCTCCCCTTTCTCTTTGAACATTAATCTCCGAATCCATCTGATCCAAAATACTAGCCATCAAAATCACTAATGAACTCCTTCGATCAGACTCCAGTAACTCCACTTCTACATCCATCATGTCATTCTGCTTTTCCATCAACTTATTCTGCGCCCGATCCACCTCCAACTGAGAAGCAATACTCATATTCTGTTTTTCAAACAACCTATTCTGAGATACAAAAAGTGATTCCTGTCGATGTAGTATTTTAGTTTGGTTGTCAATGTATTCTGTTTGGTCTTTCATGTATCCCGTCTGGTCCTTCATATGGCTGGTCTGATTACCAATATGCTGCGTCTGCAAGTCCATATGCACGGTCTGCTTACTCATATGTCCCGTCTGCTCGTAGACTTGCCATCCAACTAAAATGGCCACCAACAGACCAATGGCTGCAATAGCAATCTCCCAAAAAGTAACAGATCGAGCAGCAGATACCTTTTCCAAGCGTTCTTTGAGCTGTTGAAACTCAGCCCGTTGTTGTTCTAGTTGCCGGGTAATCGCACCATCCTTGGAAGTCATCTGCTTTTTCAGCTCTTCCAATTCTGATTCCCGCTGCTCTAGGGCTTCCTGTCGGGCCTTAAGCTCCTGTTCTAGTTTCCGCAGCCGGAGCTTTCGTTTGGTTGTTCGAAACATATCCAAATCTAAAAAAATATTCTAACTTAGTGTGGGCAAAATTGGGTGAATTATAGCGCTGTCAATGTACCGAAATATACGAATACGGTCCAAGCTACTCTAAGTAACTGTGAAATCAGCAGCTAGCGTTCCTTTCAACAGGCGCTTACGTACAATGGTTTTCACCAATATATAATGGACCTTGCGAAACTCAACAAACCTTCCAGAGCACCGTTCCGAGGTCAACGCCTTGAAGTCGATTTAGTATGTACTTGAATCGTCAGGTGAATTGTTCCGATAGCATTACAAATAATTCCTGATAACCTCACAGGGTCAATTTTCCCAGTAAAATCTCCCAAAACTCAAGTTTTGTCCAATAACCTCAAAAATTTAAGAAAGATTGTGCGATAAAAATGCTAAAATTGCGCTGCGAACAATTGATCCATTGACAAAATCCTCTTCAAATAGTGACACGCCCGTTGGCGTTATCGGTGCTGGCAGTTTCGGAACGGCCATTGCCAATTTATTGGCCTATAATGTCAATGTACTGCTGTACAGCCGGAATAAGGACTTGGTGGAGAAAATCAATAACGAACACGAGAATCTAGGCCGACCGCTTTCTCCTAATGTTCGAGCGACTAATGACCTCGAAGAGGTGGCCCGCCGCTGTACTTTGATCTTCCCTATTGTCCCTTCGACGAATTTTCGGTCGATGATGAAGGACTTATCGCCCTACCTTCGCCCCTATCATTTACTGATTCACGGTACGAAGGGGCTGGATTTGGATGGCTTAGAGGAGTCGGCAGAAAACTTGAGCCAGCTGAACATTACCCGCGCAGAAATCCATACGATGAGCGAGGTGATTCTTCAGGAAAGTGTAGTGGTACGGGTAGGCTGTCTTTCTGGGCCTAACCTTTCTAGTGAAATTATGGCGGGGCAGCCTACGGCGACAGTGATTGCCAGCCGCTTCTCTGAGGTCATCAAGGCCGGGCGGCAGGTGCTGGACAGCAAGAAATTCCACGTCTTCGGCAGTCACGAAATCCTTGGTGCCGAGATGGCCGGGGCACTCAAAAATGCCATCGCCATTGGTTCTGGCATGCTCGGCGGGCTAGGACTAGGAAAGAATATTCAGGCGATGCTGATCACTCGGGGCTTGGTGGAAATGGTTTACTTTGGTAAAGTTATGGGGGCCAATAGCTCCGCCTTTATCGGAACGGCGGGGATCGGTGATCTGGTCGCCACAGCTACCAGTACCCAGAGTCGCAACTACACCTTCGGCATGCGCTTGGCCCAAGGCGAGACCTTGGAACAGATTCAAGATACCATGCCCGAATTGGCCGAAGGGGTTAGGACTATCAAAATCATGCAGCAACTTTCCAAACAACATAAGATGCATGTGCCCATCACCAATATGCTGTACAGCGTCATTTTTGAAGGCTTTGACATTGAAAGAGCCATCAACTACCTGATGAACTACCCCTACGCGGTGGACGTCGATTTTCTTTAAAAGCCCAGTACATCCTTCATCCCAAAGCAGCCCTGCTTGCCGATCAGCCACTCTGCGGCCCGGATCGCGCCGCTGGCGAAGCCCTCGCGCGAATGCGCCGTATGCTTAATCTCAATGGTATCTTCCCGACTGCTGTAGCGGATCTGATGCGTACCCGGCACCTTATCGATGCGCTTAGACAATAAGGCCAGGTCTTCCGGCTGCTCACTGCGCTCGTTGCGCCAACGCCCCTTACGCTCCAAATGTCGAAGAACGCCTTCGGCCAGGCTGATTCCCGTCCCACTCGGTGCGTCCAACTTCTGGGTATGGTGAATTTCCTCCAATTCCACCTCGTACTGCGGCTGGCCATTCATCATTGAGGCCAAGTATTCATTTAAAGCAAAAAAGAGATTGACGCCAATACTAAAATTAGAGGCATACAAAAAAGCGCCCCCCTTCTGCAAACACTCCGCTTTCACCGTCTCATAGTCGGCCAACCAGCCCGTCGTCCCCGAAACTACCGGTAGCCCCACTTCCAAACAACAACGAATATTGCGCAGGGCCTCCTCCGGCCGACTGAATTCAATGGCGACATCCGCCTTCTGAAGGCTTTCGCTAGTCATCTCCGCGGTATTCTCACTGCTGATGCGCAGCACAATCTCATGTCCGGCCGCTTCAGCTAAGCGTTCGATGGTTTTTCCCATTTTACCGTAGCCAATAATTGCTATTTTCATAGATTTGTTTTTGTGCCAACAGAGCCTCCTTTACACAGACTTAACATCAGGAACCTCCTATTTGCCCATATTTTTACGTTCTTCGCAAAGAAACGAAAAGATCAACAAATTCCCTCCAGTTTTCGCAAGTACCTCATGGAATTTATAGGCACTTTTGGCCTGTTGCTGCTTATTGTACTGACGGCGCATAATGGCTCCGGGGATATGGCCCCGGTAGCGATTGGGCTGGGCCTGATGGGGCTGATCTATGCGGGGGGGCATATCTCGGCGGCGCATTACAACCCAGCGGTGAGTTTGGCCTTTTTGCTGCGGGGCCGGATGCCGGGGGCAGATTTTCTGCCTTACATCGTTGCGCAGCTGCTCGGAGCAGCACTGGCGGGTTGGCTAGGGGCCTATTTGCTACAACACAGCGCCGGAGCGCCTCCTATTAGCGCACCGCCAGAAGTTGCGCTCTGGCCCTTGCTGCTGGCGGAGCTGATCGGTACCTTTATCCTGGCCTTTGTTATTCTTCACGTGGCCACGGCGAAGCGATTGCGGGGCAATTCCTTCTATGGCTTGGCCATTGGGATGACGGTGATTGGGCTGATTTATGCATTGGGGCCGCTCTCGGGGGCGCTGCTGAATCCGGCGGTCGGTGTTGGACTGGCGGCGGCGAACATCCCGCTTTGGGCCCATATTAGCCTGTACGTTGTAGGGCAATTTTCAGCAGCGGGATTGGCCGCCTTGGCCTTCCGTCTCACTCACGGGCCAGATTAGTATCTTTAGCCTCTTCCTCGCAACTTGAGTTATCGAATAAGCAGCTTAGCACTGTACAGCGCCTCTGCCGTTTGTAGGCGAATGAAGACCACATCGGGCCAATCGGCGGTCAAGAGGTCCAGGCTGAGGCGGCCATCGGTGAGTAGGACGTCGTCGTGGGCCAGTAATTGTCCGGTCAGGGAGTAAATGTTGAGTTCGGCGGGGCCTTGCTCGGCATTGGGTAATTCGATTTGTAGGGGCCCCTTAATTAGTGGATTGGGGTAAATGTTGAGGCTCTGGACGCGGGGGCTGGAGGAAAGGGAGGTGCTGATGTCGCATCCCAAGGTGGCGCTGCCGCCGAATTCGACTTCGAAGAAGGGGCGGCTTAGGGCAAAATCGGTGATGAAGAGAAGATAGATGTCGCCCGCTTCACATTGCAGGGGGGCTAGGAAGTTGTTATCGCCGGCTTGGCAGCCGGGGGCTTCGTTGAAATCGGTTTCTTCGGGCCGTAGGCCGGTGGGGCCCTCGCAAGGCGCATTAGCCGATGGCGGATTGCCGACGGTAGTACCAGACCACATACAACGCACGGCTTCTTTTTGCTCGCATTCTTCTAGATCAGGAATTTTAAAGACCACAAAATCAATATCACTCCTGATCGTGTCGATTGATCTGATGGTAAAGTAGAGATCACCGGCAGTTGCTATTTCCCATTTCAACCAATACGAAGGCCCTTCTATGGGATCAAAAGCGATGTTGGGGAATACACAAGCTCCTTCTAGTTCATCATCCCATACACCAGGGCCACCGGTCATCCGGCTACTGTAGGTTTGCTTGCTGCAAATTTGTACAGCACTTTGGCAATCATTAGGCAGCACCTGAGCTTGGACACTGTAGGCTAGCCAGCAGACTAGTGCTAGTAATAGTACTTTTTTCATGCTTTTCTATTTTGTTGAGGATGATAAAATACCCCTCTAGAAGGCCAAAAACTGTTCGACGTACTGAGTCATGGTTTTAATGGCCCCCTCATCGACTAATTGATCACCATCCAGTAATTGCTCAATCGAAGAGATAGGCAGCTTATTAGGCATAACCTGGGTCCCTACGTGGTGCAGCACTCCGGTGAGGTGATCCATTCCTCGGAGGTTTCCAGCTCGTCCAGAAGCAGTGCCCACTAACCCGGCTTTTTTTCCCTTAAAAGTAGGTTTATACTCCCGAATCGAGCAGGCATCAATCATTAATTTCAACGCCCCAGGAAAGCTTCCATTGTATTCTGGAAAAACAAAAAGAAATTTTTCGACAGGAATGAGGTACTTATCTTGTATAGCCGCCAGGGCCTTAGACTGCCCCTTCGGGCTGTACATTTCTGCATGGCATATATCTAGGGGAAGGTCTTCCAAAGAAAAGAAATGGACTTCCTCTTTCGATGATTTACTCAAAAGTTCGTGAAAGTATTTGGCGAAAATACTCGTTTTACTATTGCGTCGATTCGATCCAGAAAAAACAGTGATCATCAATACGTTATTAGGTTTATCTAAATGAATACTTTATGCTTATTTTTCCCGCTGGCCAGTGCGATTCTTTTTCCGTCTTTTCCTTCAATCCACCAACAGTGAACAGCAATATAGTCGAAGCTGTTCAAATATACATCCTCAGATAGCCTTATATTTTGAAAAAGAGGTATCTTTGGTCCTGGTGTTTTGACATCTCGAAAACAGCAGCGGAACAACATTCAAAAAAACGCCGATATTAAAGATGAAGATTACATTTTACGGACAATCCGGTTTCCAAATCGAAACAGGGGGTAAGACCTTGGTTTTCGATCCATTTATCTCCCCAAATGAACAGGCCAAGCATATCGATGTCAGTAGCATCAAGGCAGATTATGTTTTGCTTTCTCACGGTCATATGGACCACGTTGCTGATGCCGAGCAGATTGCCAAAAATAATGATGCAGTGGTCGTTTCGGGCTATGAGGTCGCTAGCTGGTATGGCGCTAAGGATCTGAAATACCATCCCCTCAATCACGGAGGCAAATGGAATTTTGACTTTGGTACGGTTAAATATGTCAACGCTGTGCACTCTAGCAGTCTGCCCGACGGCAGCTACGGAGGTTATCCCGGAGGTTTTGTCATCTGGAACGATGAAGGCTGCTTCTATTTTGCCGGAGATACGGCCCTGACGATGGATATGAAGCTGATTCCAATGACCTGCCCCAAGCTGGATTTCTGTATTTTGCCGATTGGTGATAATTTCACGATGGGCTACGAGGATGCAGTGATCGCTAGTGATTTTGTGGAATGCAATACGGTGATTGCTTGCCACTTCGATACCTTTGGTTTCATCAAAGTGGATCACGATAAGGCGAAAGCAGCATTTGCTGACAAAGGGAAAACACTCCACATGCTCGAAATCGGCGGACAAATCGAGCTGTAGGCTGTAACCACAAAACACATTAAATCATTCAAGTTGCGATTCACTATTACAAGATTCAAAGCGTCAGATATTTGAATCAAAATGCGCCGAAAGGCTGCATTTTTCACAAAATCTTCCTTTCCGAATCTCGTTCATCGCAACTTGGGTTAAATATTCTAATACAACTGCCGTTGTCCAAAACGGCTGGCTAACTAAATACAAAATATGGGAAAAGTTGTCGCGATTGCCAATCAAAAAGGGGGTGTAGGAAAAACAACTACTGCCATCAACCTTGCGGCCTGTCTGGCCATTCTGGAAAAGAAGGTGCTGCTGATTGATGCAGACCCGCAAGCCAATGCTACCTCCGGTGTAGGGGTTGATCCAGAAGATGTGGAATTAACCATCTATGACTGCATGGTCAACGAGGCCGATCCGAAGGAAGCGGTTATAGAGACGGAGACACCAAATTTATCCCTCATCCCTTCACATATCGATTTGGTCGGTGCCGAATTGGAGCTGGTTAACCGCTGGCGTCGGGAATATGTTTTTAAAGAAATCATCGAAAAGGTCAAAGATGACTATGACTACGTTTTCATCGACTGTCTTCCCTCTCTGGGCCTGGTGACCATCAACGGCCTTACGGCGGCAGACTCGGTGCTGATCCCGGTGCAGTGCGAGTTCTTTGCTTTGGAGGGTTTAGGGAAATTGATGAATACCATCGGACTGGTTAACAAGCAGCTCAATCCAGAACTGGAAGTAGAAGGCATCTTGCTTTCGATGTACGACCGTCGGCTGCGCCTGGCCAATGAAGTGGTCAGCAATGTCCGCGAATACTTCAAGGATGTGGTTTTCGATACCATCATTCACCGCAATTCTAAAATTGGAGAATCTCCCAATATGCACGTTCCTGTAGTGCTTTATGATGCTGCGAGTAAGGGTACGGTCAATTTTCTGAATTTGGCCCGGGAATTTTTGATCAAGAATAAAGATACCATCAAACCGCATTTCGGCGAAGAGAAACCCAAAAAAGTAGGCTAATCATCCGACAAATTTTTAACGCAAAATGGCTAAAAAGGTGAAGAAAAAAGAACTAGGCAAAGGCATCCGTGCCCTGCTTTCTAATATTGATAAGCAAGTTGAAGAAAATCCCGAGCAGTTGGTCAAAGAGCTGGCCAGCAACACGGCGATGATTAATATCGATACCATTGAGGTCAATCCCTTCCAGCCCCGTAAAGAGTTTGAGCAGGGTCCATTGGAAGAATTGTCGGAGTCTATCAAAGTACACGGGCTCATTCAGCCTATTACGCTGCGCCGCATGGGGCAGAATCGCTATCAGCTCATCTCCGGGGAACGGCGGCTCCGGGCCTCCCGCATGGCCGGCCTGACCGAAGTGCCCGCCTATGTGCGCATCGTCGAAAATGATCAGGAGATGCTGGAAATGGCCCTGATCGAAAATATCCAACGCGAAGACCTCAACGCCGTCGAAGTCGCCTTCACCTACCAACGCCTTATCGACGAGTGCAAGCTGACCCACGAGAAGCTGTCGGAGCGCGTGGGCAAAAATCGCAGTTCGGTCACCAACTACCTGCGCCTGCTCAAGCTGCCGCCCGATATTCAACAGGCCCTCAAGCAGCGCAAAATCTCGATGGGGCACGCCCGGGCGCTGGTCGGCGTCGAAGACCTGGCCCTGCAACTGATGCTGCTCAAGCAAATTACCGATGAAGACCTCTCGGTTCGCGCCGTCGAAGAAATCATCCGCAGCTACAATCAGCCCGCAGGCAAAGCCGCCGCGAAAAGCAAAAGTAAGCTACCAGCAGAATACCAGAGTGTGCAAGACAACCTACGCCAGTATCTTGGCTCCAAGGTCCTACTGAAGCGCAAAAGCAATGGTGCGGGACAGATTGTCATCAACTTTGGTTCTGATGCTGATTTAAACCGCTTGCTCGACCTGATCGAACAGTAAGCTGGAGCAGCCAATAAAGACTCCTTTTCATCGTTTTAGCAATAATGAAATCCTTAGTGTCTTCTCCTTATGCCCAACGCCTTGGCCTTTTTTTGTGTGGCGTGTTCCTGCTGATCGCTCCCAGCTGGTCTCAGGTACCAGATAGTGTGAAGAATAATAGCGTACTGCCGGTAGAAAGCAGTCCGAAATTGATTGCTCCCGATACCACAACAACTACAGCAACTTTAGATACGATAACATCGGCTACTCCCACTCCCAAAGCCAAAAAGCGGGGTTTTATTCGCCGTTTCCTCCGCGATGATTTTCCCAATCCCAAAAAAGCCCTGCTGCTCTCCATCATTCCTGGCGGTGGACAGCTCTACAATAGACGTTATATCAAGGCCAGCATTGCCATCGGTGGCATCGCCTGGTCGACTTATTTGATCATTGACAACTCTCGGCAATACCGACGCTTTCGCGATGCCCACCTTTTCCGCGTTGATGGGGACGACAGTACGATTGATGAGTTTGTGGATGCCGAAGGCAATGAGCGACTGTCGGCCAATGATTTGCGGCAGTGGAGGGATATTTACCAGAAAAATCGGGAAGTATCGTACATCACGACCATCGGTGTATTTGTCCTGACCGCAGTAGAAGCCTTCGTCGATGCCCACCTCCGAACCTTCGATGTCAACGAAGACCTGGGGATGCGCCTCAAGCCCAAGCTGGACTGGCTGGCTCCTAATGGTATGTCGAGCATCGGTATGGGACTGGTTATCGAAATCGGACCGCGCAAGATTGCCGCCCCCAAGCCCTTTTATGATGCCCAGGCCCCTTAGGCTTCGGTTATCAACAACTTTTCTAAGTCAACCCAATGCTCCGAATCGCCATCTTTTTCATTCTGCTGCTGCTCATTGGCCTGCTGCTGCGCCTATACGGCCGGCATCCCGCCCGCGCCTTTTTCATCGAACCCATCACTCATTTTAGTACTTCTGAACAACAAATTGCGCTCACATTCGACGATGGCCCCTCCCCCAGCCTCACCCCGGCGGTGTTGGATTTGCTGGCCAAGTACCAGCTCAAGGCCACCTTTTTTGTGAATGGCAATAAATTGGAGGCCTCCCCAGCGATTGCTCGACGGGCGGTGGCCGAAGGCCATCAGCTGGCCAATCATACCTACGCGCACGATCGCATGGTCTTCCAGTCCCCTGCCTTTATGGAGGCCGATTTGCGGCGGACGGATAGCCTGGTGGGCCGGAGCGGCGAGCAAGCCTTGTCCTACTTCCGGCCTCCCTTTGGTGATAAGTTTGTGGTGTTGCCGCTGGTACTGCGGCGGCTAGGTAAACCTTGTGTTAATTGGAATGTTGAGCCGGAGGCGCAGTACGAAGCACCTTTTCAAAAAGAACAATTCGTCCAGCAAACCCTAGCGGCCTGCCAACCCGGTTCGATCATTTTACTGCACGACGGCTGGGCCATCGACGAGCCCGCGTTTTTAGCCGGTGTAGATGAAATTCTAAAACAGCTTAAACAAAAAGGCTATTCTTTTGTAAGAATTAAGGATGTCGTTGCCGCTCAATAACGACACATTCCCACAAACGATCTAAACTTAATGTTCATGAAATATTTGTCCCTATTCCTTAGTCTTCTGTTCTTAAGCCTTTCAGCTTGCACAACAGATACCCCCGCTGAACAGCCAACAGAAACGCCTCGGGCAACGTCGGTCCATGCCCCGCTCGATCCATTTGCCGATTACTGGTACCAGGGTAAGGCCGAACTAAGCAGCTTTGATCTGCAACAATCGCGCTACGGAGAACTGCACGAAGGGGAAGCCGTTCTGATCTTTGTTACCGAAGATTTTTCCAAATCCAAACAAGTCAAGCTAGACTACCCTTCCCGCGCTGGAAAGGATAAGGTGGGTATTATGAAGTTAAATTTTACCCGAAAGTTCAATACCGGCATTTACCCCTACTCCACTATGCAGTCCATTTTCACCCCAACCGACCTCAAACAATATCCGCATAGCCTCAAGGTCAGTACTTCTTCGCAAGAGTGGTGCGGACATACTTATATGCAGCTCAATTCGGAGAAAGATCAATGGCGAGTCGCCCATAATTCCTACTTCGAAGCCGAAGGCGATCGCGATTTCAAGCTGGATAAGGTGATGTTAGAAGATGAAATCTGGAACCGCATTCGCATTAATCCATCCAGCCTACCTACGGGTGAAATTAAGGCCATTCCCTCTACCCTCTTTACCCGCCTCAAGCATACCCCCTTTCGGGTCATGAATGCCCAGGCCAAGATGGGTAATGCTGGCAAAGTTGGCCTCTACGAAATTTACTATCCAGAACTGAAACGGACCCTACGGATTCAATTTCAAAAGTCCTTTCCTCACGAAATTCTGGGATGGGAAGAAGAAGATGGCCGTTTAACCACTAAGGCCACCCGGAAGCAATCAATGCAGTTGGATTACTGGAATAAGAATCGCAGCTCGGATGCTCCTTTGCGGGCAGAATTGGGCCTAGACTAGGCACCACGGCTTGTTTTTGTGCTCTCGACAAGATTAGTTAGATTTGTAAGCAGCTAATCGGTCGAACAGCACAAAAACACCAACATGAAATCTATCTTTAGTACCTTCCTGCTGATCATCAGCACGCTCGTATTGTATGGGCAGCAAACACCAACCACTACTGCCCCTCAATCCATACGTAGCGCATACCCCAGTCCTCAATATCCAGATTACTTCAAGGTCATACCGCCGCTGGATGCAGAGACGCCAGAATGGGCGAAAAAGATGTACGCCTACGCCCCTAACGTCTTCGAGGTAGATTTTCTCTACGACCTATACTATCAGACGCACGAGTTTTCAAAAACCATTCATACCCAAAACTACAAACACTGGCGACGGCAAATCCGAGATTTGGTCAATGATCAGGGCCTTATTGAACCGCCAACTCGACAAGAAGAGGAGCTGCATTTTCGCTTGCTTCGGCAAAAGAAACAGGCACCAGCTCAGCAACGGGCCGCCAACTGGGTCAGTCTGGGCCCCGTAGAAACCTATCTGAATGGTACCACTACCCCCACTTCTCACCAAGTCAACGTTTACGCCCTCGATCAATCGGCCAGTAATCCGGATGTGCTTTATGCGGGTACCGAAGGAGGTGGAGTATTCAAAACGACTGACCGGGGACTGAACTGGAATTTGGTTTCTAAAAATGAGGTTTTCTCTGGTGGAATGTCAGCAGTGAAGATTCATCCGACGAATGACAATGTTGTGTTTGTTACGGGAAATAGCCGGATTTACAAGAGTACGGACGGTGGCAGCACCTGGGCCGAGTCGCTATTTATGAATGCGACGGGCTACGAGGTTAAATTTCATCCTAGCCAACCAGATACGGTTTTTTGTGCGGCCTCTAATGGACTTTATCGCAGCTATAACGGTGGGGCGAACTGGACGACGGTCTTCAACGACCGCTGCTGGGACATCGACTTTCATCCGACCAATCCTGATACGGTTTATCTGCTCAAGAGTAATGATGCACTGGTCCGTTCCGAGTTTTTCCTTTCTGCCAATGAGGGGGTCAACTGGACGCTTAAGGATAATGGTTGGTACAGCCCTGCCGATGCGGCCAACGCCAGCAACTCGGGCGGGAAAATTGCCGTGACCGCCGCCGCTCCTTCCATGATCTACGTCGCCCTGATCGGGGCCAGCAAAGCCAATGACAACGGCTGGATCGGCGTCTACCGCAGTACCGACCGCGCCGAAACCTGGGTTAATCCTGTCGGTCAGGACGGCGGTCCCTACAACAGCGTCAATGTCACCCCCTGGAATGTGGCGGCCTACACCAGCGGCTACCACCAGGGCTTCTACAACTTCGATCTGGAAGTGTCAGACATCAACCCGGCCAAAATCTGGATCGGCACCGTTCGGCTCAGCGAATCTTCCGATAGTGCTAAAACCTTTACTGCTATCGGAGCGGCCAATAGCCAGCGCCTGTCCGATATGCACGCCGATATTCAGGATATTGAGGTCAATGGCAATGATGTTTGGGTGGCCAACGATGGAGGAATCAATTATTCCAATGATGAGCTGATGAGCCATAGTTCACGCAAAAAAAATATCATTGGCTCCGATTTTTGGGGCTTCGGCTCGGGCTGGAATGAGGATGTGCTAGTAGGCGGTAAATACCACAATGGCAACAGCGCTTATTATCAAACTTACGGTACGGGGCTTTACCATCACGTTGGAGGCGTTGAAGAGGCGACCGGCTATGTGAATCCCATTGACAGTCGTAAATCTTATTTCAATCAATACTGGTCGGGAGGACTGATTGCCAAGTCGATCCCGGATGCGTTGGGAGGGAGTACGGTGGAATACGGGGTGGTTTCCTCTTTGATTCCGAATGAGAGTTATGTAGAATCCAGTTCGAGTGGATTGTACTTTGATCCGCGTTACGCTAATCATGTGTACCAGGGCAATGGCAGCCATATTTACAAGTCTGTAGATGGTGGGGCTAGCTATACTTCTTTGCACGACTTTGGGAGTACTGGGAAAGTCTTTGAAATCGCGATCGCTCGTAGTAATCCGGAGGTGATCTACTGCGTCTTTCAGCCGGGAGGCGGATATTGGGATTGGGTGGAAATTCATCGTACGACCGATGGTGGGCAGACTTGGGCGATGCTGACGACAGTACCTGCTTCTAGCCGCTGGCGGATGGAAATTACGGTTAATCCCAGTAATGCGGATGAGCTTTGGGTGGCGGCCAATGCGGCGGGCGATGGCTCGAAGGTTTTTAGTACGAGTGATGGTGGAGCCAGTTGGGTAAATCGTACGACCAGCGCCCTGAATGGCGAACGCACTAAAGATATTTGCTTTCAAGCGGGTACCGACTTGGTCTATTTGGCGACGAACGAAAATGTCTATTATTGGGATTCAGGGAGTAGCAGTTGGATGGATTTTGGAAATGGATTGCCAATGATTGTCAGTTCGCTGGAAATGCGGCCGTTTTACCGGGATAATAAGTTGCGATTGGCCACCTACGGCCGGGGCATCTGGGAGTCCACGATGCAAGTCCCCTCCGCTCCTATCGCTCAACCCATCACCTACGCCGACTCGGTGTATTGCCGCCGGGATACGGTACAGTTCGACTGTTACTCGGTGCTGAATCACAACGGGGCCAGCTGGCAATGGGCTTTTAATCCTGCTCCGCTCTACGTCAGTTCGACTAGCGTACGCAATCCAAGGGTGCTCTTCGCTGAAGGCTCCTATGATGTGACGCTGACGGTGACCGACGGCAACGGCCAGAGTGATACGAAGACCGTTAGTCATATGGTCACTATGCTCAGTCGCTGCGAAGCGGATACGGTGGCGGGCCGAGCCTTGTTGTGTTCCAATAGTGGTGATTATGCGCAGCTTCCTACGATGGACTTGAGTACCAATACGCTGACCATCAGCGCCTGGGTGAAGCCGGAGGGCCTTCAGCCCGATTACTCAGGCATTGTTATGAATGATGGTACGGCCGCCGGGTTCAACTTCGCGCAGGGCAACAATACCCTAGCCTACCACTGGCCCGGCGGTGCCTGGTGGTGGAACAGCGGCCTGGTCGTCCCCGCCGACGAATGGTCGCACGTCGCCATGGTGGCTACCCCCACCTCTATGACCCTCTACCTCAACGGCATTCCCGCCACCCACACCACTACCCTCAACAGCGTCGATCTAAGCACCATGAAAATCGGTAGCTACCAAGGCTGGGGCAGCCGCAACTTCAAAGGTCACCTCGACGAGGTCTGCATCTGGGACCGCGCCCTGAACCAGGATGAAATCAGAGCCCTTCGCCATCTGACCAAAAAACACATCCTCCCCACTGATCCCAACTTGATCGCCTACTACCAATTCAACGCGCCCTCCGGGGCTGCACTGGATCGAGTCGGCAACCGCCACGCCACCCTCAGTGGAGGCTCCTCCCGCGCTCCATCGACCGCCCCCGTCGGCGGCGGCACCAGCCAGCGAATGACCATCACTAGCGGCGGCGTTTACAACTTCACCAATACTGGGCTCACACTGGGCTTCCCGGCCTCTGGCACCTACCCCAACGGCGAGCTGGTCGTCAGCCGCCTCCACGTCCTCCCCAACAGTACCCCGAATAACAAAGAAATTGTGGATGACCATTATTGGATCATCAATAACTATGGCAGTAACAGCACCTTCAGTCCACTGGACAGTATTACCTTCAACAGCTTAGGAACGATCGGGGCATTGGATGCGCCGGTAAGCACCCAATTTTTACTATACAAAAGGGCCTCGAATGCTGATGGAACGAACTGGACCACCGTAGATAAAGCAGAAGAGGCCCGGGGGAGCGGGCAGCTTCACTTTGGCGCCGATAATGGCCTGAATAGCTTTAGTCAGCTGGCCCTCAGTGACTTCCGAGGCGTAGAGCTGAATGCCAAAGTCTTTCTCCAAGGTCCCTACGATAATGGCTTTATGAAGGATGACCTGCGCAGCGCCAACGTACTGCCTCTACAGGAACCATATACCGCCCTGGGCTTCACCCACCTCAATGGCGGTGGCAGCGAGACCTGCCCCACCAGCGTACTGAGTAATAGCAGCAACGATGCCATCGTAGACTGGGTCTTTCTGGAACTGCGCTCCAGCAGCGACTCTAGCCAGGTGCGCTACACCCGCTCGGCCCTCCTCCAAAAGGACGGCGACATCGTAGACATCGACGGCAGTTCGGCCCTCCTCTTCGATCAGGCCCTCCCCGGCGACTATTTTTTGAGTATCCACCACCGCAATCACCTGGGCCTGATGACGGCGAATCGCTATACCCTATCGGCAAATCCTACTACCATTGATCTAAGGAGTAATATTGCTGCGATCTTCAAAGGCAGCCTTGGTGCAGCTACGCTAGGGGGCGGACACTTCGGTTTATTGAGCGGAGATGTGAATGGCAACCAGCAGGTGCAGAATACAGATGTTAATAGTATCTTACAGGAAATCGGCTTGTCAGGATATCTACGTAGCGATTTAGATATGAACAATCAGGTGCAGAATGCGGAGTTGCAGCTGCAGTTGATTCCTAATGTTGGGAAGGGATCGCAGGTGCCGAATTAATTAGTGATGGGTGGTTGTAGGACGGAGTGGTTGATGGAGTACTTATAACTTATAGGTTCTAGTTAGTGTTTTAGGGCTGTAGTGGAGTAAGATTTGTAGGGGGTGATAGTAGTGGTGGTAACTATAGTGGCATTAACATTAACGGAAGTAGTGATAGGAATAAATAGTGGCAGGAGTAACTACAGGAGCAGTGGCAGAGATAGCGGTAAGAATAGTAGCAGGAGTAGGCTCATTAGCGACAGGGCTGAGTTTGGGCAAAAGTGGGAGGGTCCCGCCCACTCTGCCGCCACCGCCAATCCGCCCCGCTTCATATTTAGTACTGACCATAGATGGCCAGCCCTTGCGGGGTAGATTGCAAGAAGTCCTCTTCGAAAGATGGCATCCCTTCGCTTTCCAGGCCTTTGAAAGCAAAAGGAAGTATGTCGTACTGGGGTGGCAAAAGCCACTTCGTCTGATCATACAATGGAAATAGCCAAGCGGTCGGTGAGTGTAGATTTCGTACAGGGCGATGGCTACATATCAATAAGCATTGCAATATAACACAAAATGTTTTGAAATGAAAACTTTTTATCCTCTTTTTTTACTGCTCTTTTTAGCGGCCTGCCAGCAGACGGCGCTTCACGAAGACCCGTTGGGGCCTGAAGTTCCCGATGATTACCTTTACCGCCAAAGGGCTTACCCCCATAACGAATTGGACTACGAGGCCTACCGGGCTGGAATGCAACAGCTGCAAGCGCAGCAGCTTACACCGCGCTCTGGGCTGAACTGGGAATTGCTGGGGCCGACGAATATTGGGGGGCGGGTGACAGCGATTGCCTTTAGCCCCATCAACACCAATCGATATTATGTTGGGACCTCTTCGGGCGGGGTGTTCCGCTCAACGGATGCCGGAGAGAGCTGGCAGCCGATCTTCGATGGGGTGGGCAGCCCTTCGATTGGCGCTATTGCCGCAGCGCCGGACAATCAGAATGTGCTGTATGTCGGTACGGGTACGGCGAATGGATCGGGGAATTCGGGGGCTTTCTTTGGTGATGGGATTTACAAATCTGAGGACGGAGGCAACACTTGGCAACACCTGGGCCTGGAAGCGACTCAGCAGATTGGTCGCATTGTGATTGATCCGAACAATACCAATCGCATTTATGTGGCGGCGCTGGGTGGTTTGTACAGTGAAGATCAGCATCGGGGCTTGTACAGCAGTGAGGATGGTGGAGAGACTTGGGAGCGTATTTTTTTCCTCGATGAATCGACCAGTTGTGCGGATGTAATTGTGAATCCTAGCAATCCTAATGTGCTTTATGTGGTGGCTTGGGAGCGCCTTCGCCGGGTCAATCAGGTGGATTTTGCGGGCAGTAATTCTGGGATTTATCTCAGTACGAATCGAGGTGGGAGTTGGGAAAAATTGGAGGATGGGCTGCCTAATCTGGGGGCCACTACTGGCCGAATTAGCCTAGCTATGGCCCCTTCTGATCCTAAAGTCCTGTACGCTTCCTACACCTTCGGGGCCAGGTTCAATGAATTCCAGGGCTTATATAAATCAGTGAATAATGGCCAAAGCTGGGCGCCCATTGGGCTGTCTAGCATTCCTTTAAATATCTACGGGACTTTTGGTTGGTTTTTTGGAAATATTACCGTTGATCCTACCAATCCTGATGGGGTGCATGTGCTGGGCATCAATTTACATCGCTCGATAGATGGCGGAGCCACTTGGCTGACCAATCGGGAGATGCATGTAGATCATCATGCGATGGCTTACCATCCCCTGAATCCCAATTTGGTGCTGATTGGCAATGATGGCGGGGTGTATCGGTCGGTAGATGCCGGAGGCAGTTGGGGTAAACTCGACGAGCTGCCCATTACCCAGTTTTATACCAATAGCTATGACCCTCAGCAGCCAGCGCGTTTCTACGGTGGTACGCAAGATAATGGGACGCTAAGGACATTGACGGGCGAAGAGAATGACTGGGAGGAGATCCTGGGTGGCGATGGCTTCCACGTCGCCGTCGATCCAACGGACCAAAATTACATCTACGCCGAAATGCAAGGCGGACGGTTTTTCCGCTCTACCGACGGTGGCCAGCTCTTTACCCGTGCCGAACAAGGCATCGACGACAACGATCGCTTCAATTTCAATACCCCCTTCCTCATCGATCCTACGGAGCCCCAGACCCTTTACATCGGCAGCCAGCGACTCTACCGCAGTACCGACCGCGCTGCCCTCTGGGAACCCATCAGCTCCGACCTTACCCGTGGACCCCAGCCCGCTGGCAGCCTCGCCAACGGCACCATCACCTGCATCGCCGTATCGCCCAACAATGCTGATCATATCTTCGTCGGCACCGACGATGGGCTGGTGCAGCGCTCCCTGGACGGCGGAACCAATTGGACCCGCGTTTCCGACGGCCTGCCCAATCGCCACGTCACCGCTCTGGCCTTCGATCCCCTCAATGAAAGCCGCATATACGTCACTTTCTCCGGCTACCGCTACGAGGATTACCTGCCCCACGTCTTCCGCTCAGAGGATCAGGGCAGCAGTTGGAACGACATCTCCGGCAACTTGCCGGAAGTGCCCATCAACGATATTGTCATCAACCCCATTATCGAAAATCAGTACTTTGTAGCGACCGATCTTGGCGTATGGTATACCAGCGATGATGGTGGATTTTGGGAAGTATTGGGCGAAAATCTTCCGCCGACCGCTGTAACTGACTTGACCTACATGGAGGAGGAGGATCAATTGCTTGCGGCCACCTTCGGCCGTTCTATGCATCAGTTTGACCTCGGTTTGTTGATCTCCACGGAACCAGAGCGGCCGCGGCCGCCATTGCAAATGACGGTGTTGCCGAATCCAGTACGCGATCAGTTCCGCTTGCAGTTGGAGTTACCGCAGGGCCTCGAAGGGCAGCTGGAGTTATATGATTTGATGGGACGGATGGTGCTGCGACTTGGGGAACGGCGCTTCCCAGCGGGTGAGCATCTGGAGACCTACCGCTTGCCGGAGTTGCCTGCGGGCACCTATGTACTGCGGTTGCGCTCTGATGTCGGCAGTCATAGTTGTCAGGTCGTCCTTCTCTAGGGATACATTTGGAAGTCGTCATTCTGCAAAAAATAAGGGCGAGGTGGCAAATAATTGCCCCTCGCCGAAATACGAAACTTCAAATGTATAAAACTATAACAGTCGTATTATCTAGTTGGTAAATTCGATCTCCTTCAAATCCTTCCAGCTGACATACTCCGGGTCTTTACCATCATCAAAAACCAGTAGCCCATCGTTTTTACTGTTAACGTCTTGACTGGAATCTAGTTTAATGGTGTGATTAGAACGGAGAATAACGGTGCTTTGTCTCTTTCCTTGAGGAACGATTTTCTTGATGTTGCGAAAAGGAATGTGGTATTCCGAGTCGCCCTGCTCCCCATTGAGCATTTCAAAATCAAATTCTTCATCAAGATCAAAAACGATGTTCCCGCGCAGCGTTTTCCCAGAATTCGTACGGACGATGCCTCTGAGGGCGGCGGGGTCTTTAAATTGGTTATAGGGCTTGAGGCTTCCTTCGGGTTGCTGGCTAAAGCTCACCTCGATAAAATCGCTCCAATCAATCTCCACTCGACCGATTTCTTCGTTGGTAATCAGGATACCGCGATTCTCGGCGTTCACATCGTTGGTACCATAAGTATAGAACTCTTCCCCGCTGTGCAGCTTCACATTAGCCCCCTTATCCCATTTTTCAATAAGGGCAATATCGCTGAACTCGATGCTCTTTTTCCCAGATTTGGTCCGACCGTCCAATTTGTCACTGGACATCCGCTCATCTTTATCCCACTGAATAAAACCAGAAAAATCACCTTGTTGGGTTCTTACTGTTCCGTAAATGGCCGTTCCGATGGCCGATTTAAAATCAGCTGGCGGGCTCATGAATTCGATTAGAACCACCTCCGTCCAATTCAGCTCCACCTCCCCTTTCTGAGGATCATACATCCGAATTTCAGTACCGATGTCATTATAATTTTCTCCTGATACCCTGAAGCGGGCACCATTCCGGAAGGTGAGTTCTACTCTTTTGTATCGGCGCATGTCCAGGCTCTTAATTTCGCCAAACTGGCAAGAGAGCTGGTGGGTAAAGTCGACCTGAGCCATCATTTCTTCATTATTCTTCCCATTTTTCCAGCGGCCCCAACTTTCGACCTTACGCTCAGCGAGGTCCTTGAATTCTTCTTTACTCAGGTATTCCGTATTTTCATTAAAAATTTTGCTGGCGTCGAACATATCCGTCCAAAAGGCCTCTTCTTTGCCCCAGCGAATCTGCCCGGTGTAGGTTTCATTGTCGAAAGTCGTAATCTTTCCGTAGATGTAGCCCTGATCCTGTGCGATGAGGTTGAGGGCAAAAAGATGGGCAAGTAAGGAGACGATGATGGCCGTAACAAGTTTTTTCATTTGGCGAATAGATTATAGGATAAAATGGTACATCCCTAAAGACAAGGCAAGATGTTAAGGGTTGCTTAAAATTAGAGGAATCTAAAGGAATTATATTTCAGAAAGATCATATTCGTTCAAAATCATCCGCCATTCCAGGCCTTCGATGATTTCTAGCATTTTAGTGGACAGGGCCTCCTTGAGGGCTTCTCGTTCTTTGGGCAGCCCAAAAGCATAAAATTGCACGTCAAATTTGGCGGGTAACAGTTGGATTCCGCTAAATTCATCATTCTCCTTAATCCGGTACTTTAGGATGGGTTCATCGTAGAGCAACGCATCAATTTTATCGGTATTTAAATCCACCAATCCGCTGCGCAGGTCGGGGTAGAGTTGAATATTTCTAAAAAAATGCATCCGCAGAAACTCCTCCGCGCTAGAGTTCTTTATACATCCCACCGGCCGATCTTTGAATTCGTTAAAACTCTCAGGATTGGACTTCAACTGATTGACCGTCAAGCTAGACGCCACGCTGGCCGTCAGACCAGAGATGAATAGCAAGCCGCTAAACATCCAAATCAAAGCAATCAGCTTACCTCCCCGACTCTTGGGCGATTTATCGCCATACCCTACCGTAGTCATCGTCACTACCGACCACCATAGCCCATCCCACAGGCCCTTCCACCCCGGGCGAAACTCCTCGGGATTGACCTTGTGCTCAAATATCCAGGCTGTCCACCCAAACATCGCAATGATGATAAACAAGGCCAAAAAACCGCTCAGAAAATTGATATTAAAAATAGATTGCAGGAACTGGTAGGCGCGCAGGAGTCCTGGTATTTCATGCACTGCGATGGTCGAGTTGGAGGCGAAAAAAGAGTGGGTAAAGCTCATCTTTTTTGTCCGCTCACTGGTGATGGTCAAAGGGTTAATACTCACATCAATGGTCCCTTTTTCTACAGCTTCCAGCATCTCAGAAAACTCCATAGGAATCAGCTCATAGGCCAAGTCCAGATCATTGGCCATCTGCTGCCACAGCCAAACGTTAATACCTTCCAAACCGCTCTCGGCCTCAATAATAAAGGGAGGTGCGGAGGTGTAGCCGACTTTTAGGGTATCCGTGGTCAATTGTGCCCCGAGAGGCTGATGGGTAAAAAGAAAGAGGAATAGGAGTATTAGGCTTCGCATGGGTACAGTTAATGGTC
This sequence comes from Bacteroidota bacterium, assembly GCA_038750655.1. Classification (GTDB taxonomy): domain Bacteria; phylum Bacteroidota; class Bacteroidia; order Chitinophagales; family Saprospiraceae; genus JBCDGZ01. The sequence goes on from JBCDGZ010000090.1 coordinate 21,565, forward strand.
TTTGTAGCCCAATATAAGATAAAAATAAAATATAGGGATTTAGTGTGGAAATACGCCACCGACCATTTGCAGTGCTCCATCGAAGGCGGGCCGCTCCAGCCCCAGTTCGATTTGGTGTTCGTCGAAATAGCTGATCATCTTTTCGGTGGGCATATTGCCGGTGAGGTCGTCTTTGGCCATCGGGCAGCCGCCGTAGCCTTTGAGGGCCCCGTCGTAGCGGCGGCAGCCATGTTGGTAGGCGGAATGGACTTTTTCTTCCCAGTTGTGGGGTTGGGTGTGGAGGTGGGCACCGAACTCGATGTCGGGATACAGCGGGATGAGGTTGCCGAAGAGGTAGCTGATGTTTTCGGGCGAGGAAACCCCAATGGTATCGGAAAGCGATAGGATGCGGATGCCCATTTCAAAGAGGCGGTCCACCCATTTTTGGACAATCTCGACGTTCCACTCATCGCCGTAGGGGTTGCCAAAGCCCATTGAGATATAGACGACCATGGTTTTGTTGTGGGTCTCGCAGATATTCTGGATACTTTGGACGCGCTCTAGCGACTCTTCGATGGTAGCGTTGGTGTTGCGGAGTTGGAAGGTTTCGGAGATGGAGAAGGGGTAGCCCAGGTAGCTAATTTCGTCAAACTGTACGGCGTCGATGGCTCCACGCTTGTTGGCGACAATGGCTAGGAGTTTGGAGCGGGTGCTGTCGAGGTCAAGCTGGGCCAGCACCTCGGCGGTATCGCGCATCTGTGGGATGGCTTTAGGAGAGACAAAGCTGCCAAAATCGATCGTATCAAAGCCCACTTTCAGCAACTGGTTGATGTAGCCAGCCTTGGTAGCGGAGGGGATAAACGCTTTTAGTCCCTGCATGGCATCTCGGGGACATTCGATCAACTTTATCATTGGTTCTATATATGGTTTAGTCGGGCAACCTCTATTGGTGTTGCTTTGCTGCAAATATACTTACTTTTGCTCATATACGTGCCGCTAATTTCACCCCTCTTCCTCTAAACCCTTTAACGTAGATTCTTGTTGGATAGTTGAGGCAATGACCACAAGGCCCAGAACATTTTGTGTAACTTTGCCCAGAAATTTAGATCATACAACCTAATCGATATGAGTAAATCAATGTGGACCCTAACTGGCTTTCTCCTTTTCTGTATGGGCTTTATGGCGCTGGTACTGAGTCTGGTTGGCGTACAAATTTCCTTCCTCACCTGGATCGATGCCCCCGGACGGCTCTTTGGCTTTGTGATCCGCCTATTGATGATCCTGAGCGGTGTCGTCATTGTCTATATCCATAATACGGACTGGAAAGGCGAAGATTGATTACAGCCGGATTCCGAAAACAACGGCGGTATCTACATATTTCCCTCGTCTAAAGGTCGACACTACATCTACACGAAACAGGCGTAGCGCCCCCCAGCCCAGGTTGTCCAACCCTGCAAATACCTCTAAATAATCCTTTTGCTCTTCAGTGTACAAAAAGGAAGCACCCATTACCGTCGTAAAGGACAGTTTGCGCAGCAGAGGCACCTTATCCAGTAAGTACCCTTTAAAATTGTGTTCAAAATGGGCTCGGAAGTAGCGATCGGCCGTACTGTATTCATAAAAAGGTAGTCGCAGAAAGCCATTAGTATATCGATCAGGATTGGAGATAAAATAGCGATTACCACTGAAGTGATGGAAGTCAACGAATTCGAGGCGATTATCATTCAAAAATGTTCCTCCTTCCACTAAAATCTCCGAAAAGCCCACCAAGCCCAGTTCAAAATCATCCTGGATGCGGACGCGCAACAGATCATAATCGGCATAGCTGTTGGTGATGGGCAGGGCCTTGGTGTAGACCACCCAGAAATCGGGCAGCTTGGAACCCATGATGAATTTACGCCCCGGATAGGTGATGTATTTTTGCTTCCAGCGGAGGCGCAGGGCGACGCTGACCTTGAAGGCACGGCTGGGGTCGAAGCTTTCGTCAGGATTAGCAGGGTTGAGCGGGTCATTGGTTTGGTAGATGCGATCTTCGTTGAAGATGCTGTGATTGGAATTGTTGACCAGCGGGCGGCGGTAGCTGTACTCCGCAGAGCTGCGCAGGAAGACCCCATTGGTCAGTTCGTGACGGAAATCGACGCGACCAAAGGTTTTATCGTAGAGTTTCATAAAGTTCTTACGGCCGATTAGACTCCACAGGGTATTGAGGGTCGGATTGACGGGATCGAAGCCGAACTGCTTGGCCTGCTGCCCTCCGCTGAGGCGCAGCTGGGTAAACTTGGTGCGATTAAAATTATAGCGCAGCTCTAGCCCGGCGCGGAATTTTTCTTCTGCCAAACCATAATTCACAAAGGGACGAACGGAAAACCAACGCATGTTATAATCGTCGAAGTTTTGCATTAGCGTAAAGTCCAAGGTACCGTGATAGCCCTGCACAGTATTGAATTGTAGCTTGGTGAGCGGAGAGCCGTAGCTGATGGAACGCTTTTTATAGGAATTGGAGTAGGTGTAGCCAAAAAGTAAATCAATAGGGCTGAACTTGTTGTTCTTATTGTCAACAGAGTCCATGTAAGGCTTAGATTTCCAGAGCTGCTGCAAACTGTCTTTCTTGACATAATCCTGTTCCTCTTCTAGGGTCAGGGGAATGGGTCGTATGCTGTCCCAATAGGTTAAATCTTTCTCATTGGCCCCCTCCTCTACCCGAAACAGCTCATTGTTAAAAAAGCCTTTCTCAAACTGCTTATTTAGCTCATAATTGGAAAATACCCCTTCAAAGTTGCCGTGCACCTTAAACCCAAAAAGCCCAAATTTGAAGTCAATATTTTGCGATAGCATCATCCAGGTATCCGGCTCTTCGACAGGAACATGGACCTGCTTGATGATCAAGGAATCCAGTATGGGTTGCTTGATAGAAGCTCCAGTTAGGTAGAGTTCGACACTTTGGATGTTCCACAAGTCTTCTACAATATAAATATAACCGCTAAAGACCGGATCTTCGGCGCGCTTCGGGATCAGCTCGATTTTGTTGATCAGTCGTCCTTCTTCATCAAAAAGTGTCCCCAAGAGTTTGTAGCGATAATAAGACAAGGCATTATTGGCAATCGGCGAGAGAATCTGCCGCTCGACCTCAATGTAGCTGTCGTAAAGATTAAAATCCATTAAGGTAGCCTGATTGAAGCCAAAGCCATTATCGTTTCCACTCACCTTAGAAGAAATCATCTGCTCCTTCTTCTCGTTCGGTCGGCGGTAATGCAGCAGCGCCTGCGATTCTGACAAATAAACGATGCCTTGCCGATTGGAGTCGAGGCTTCCTCCCAAATCCCCAATTTCCTGCCCCAGAATTTTCTCTGGTGCATCCAAGAGCTTCTGCATCCCTTTGATGTAGACATCACAGGTATAAGATTCCACCAGCTTGCGATAATAGTCTCGCTTGGCGATGGCCTTGCGGATAATCGGATAAGCGGGGTCTTCGGCATTGGCCTTCACCACCACCTCGTTGAGTTCTATGGCTTCAGCTTCCAACTGCACATCCAGCTCCACCTCTTTATCGCCGACGGTAACGTCCACCACTTTCTGCCGATAACCAACGTATTGGAAGACAATCTTGTAGCTTCCCTTTGGTAATTCAAAATAGTATTCTCCATCAATATTGGAGGTCGTTCCATTGGTACTTCCCTGTACATAGATACTGGCAAAAGCCAAAGGTTCGTCTTTAACATCGGTGATATTGCCGCGCAGCTGGCTGTAAAGGTGATGGGAACAGAGTAAGAGAATAAAGGGCAGTAGACGTTGTAACATAGTTTATATTGAGCTTTGAGTACGAATAACAAACGTTGGTTTATAAATGCAAGTTGTGTGAATGCTCATTTTGGCCCAAGTTACAATTCATCCGCCAGAGTAGCGCAATCTGGATTATTTTATTCGTCCAATCGTTCCCTCAGTTCGATACACCTTCCCAATCCCTCTCCTGCTTACTAGTGGAAAGATCAGCGAGCAAGGCCCAGGCCAGCAGTAGTTGTCCAAGATAATAGGTGAGCATGATGAAGTGTTTGGCCCAACTGAGGGGAAGGACAAAGCGGTTGATGGCGATCATGGAGTCGGATAACATGAAAATAATGGCTCCGCCCAGCAAAAGGTTGCGGTGTTGGCCCTGCCAGCCGGTCGCGGTCAGGGCCATAGTCAGGATGACCAGGATGTAAATCAAAACGGGGAGCAGCAGGGGCCCCAGCTTGGGAATCAGCAGGGCGACCATGACGCTAGTGAGACCAATGAGGAGGAGGGCTATTGGCCAGTGACGCTTTTGCCAGCGGCTATGTCGGCGGATGGTAATGATGTAGCAGAGGTGGGCCAGGAGGAAGCAACTGAGGCCAGCGAGAAAGTAGGTTTCGCCGGAGAAGCTGAGGCTGATGTCGCCGCAGGCGGAGAGGATCAGGGCGAGGGTGAGCCAGCGTTGGGAGGACCCGGTGAGGGTGCGCCAGGCGGTGAGGGCGAGGAGGAGGATGGGACTGGCTTTGAGGGCGAAGTCACCGGGGAAGGGCAGCTGCGGGATAAGCAGCAGGTAGGCGGCTGCGGGGATCAGGTACGCGAGGAGGAGGGCCGGGGAGGGTTGGGATTCGTTGGTCATAAAATTAGAAAAAAAGGGTATTTATTTTTGTTAATAAATTTGCTTTTTAAGTAATATTTTTTGAGATTGCATGGAGCATAAAAATAGCCATAATTTGGTTATTTCATACTACTTTATCTGTAAGTACTACAGGGTAACTCTGAAAGCGGTCTATAGCCCTCTTTCCTCCTCCTCCAGCCCCTTTATTACCTATACAGTCAAGGCATTAAGCGTATTATTAGTAGGCAGCAAAGCTGTGAACTTTGTGTATGTTACTCGTATGCAGAGGTAGTTCTTGTATTGCTGCAACGCTGGTACATCTTGTTGTATTATTCCAACAATCTTGCATTTCGATTTGTATGAGCAAGGGCGAAAATGCTATGGATCAAAAATCAATAACATTATAATTTAAAAGCAATGAAAATCTTAATTCCATCCACTTTACTACTCCTTTTGGGCTGCTTTGGCCTTTCTACAACGCTTACTGCTCAGGTAGCTCCCCCCTCTTATTTTCAGATTTATATGGAGGTGGTATTGGAGCAAGATTCGCTAGATGACAAGGCCCCACCGATTGAGCGGCTGGCCACCCGTGTGGAAATGAGCGTGGAAGATCCGCAGGCGGTTGAGCGGATGTACCTGAAAGTTATGAATGAAGAAGATCAGGTCTTGCTGGACCGTAACTTCAACTATAAAACCCTGGAAACTAGCGAGGACATTCGCGTAGAGCGTTACGATAAAATGCTGGTGCTCGTCTTTGGCCATTATGATCATCCAACCTTCTTCAAAGGTGAGGTGTATCTGGAAAATAAGGAGGGGCAACGCTCTGAACTCAAAACCTATATTCCGGTCAAAGCAGACTGATGCTGCTGTAGCGTCTTTCTGATCATTATTCTATTCTTTTAACGCTCCCAAGTTGTAAGGAACGGGGCGGACTCCGTCTGTGTCTCCACGAATTACGGCTTGTCTAAGAACAGCAATGTTCTGAGTAAATATATGCTAAGCACATGAAAACTTATTCTTCGTTTTTTTCTTCTCTATTGTCCATCAGCTGCATGCCAGCTCTAATTGTGTTCTTTTTAATAGCCTCTCCCACAGCCTGGGGGCAACCCACCAATACCCTGCTCGGAGAGGTCACCATGCCGACGCCCAACTCCGCTGCGCTGGGCAAGTACAGCGATATTCCCGTCAGTCATTTCACGGGGGTGCCCAACATCTCCATTCCTATTTTTACGGTGCAAGATGGGCCGCTGTCTGTCCCGATCTCCCTCTCCTACCACGCCTCTGGCGTCAAGGTTGGAGAGCCCGCCAGCTGGGTGGGCCTGGGCTGGTCGCTCAACGCCGGCGGGATCATTTCCCGAACTGTGCAGGGCACTGCCGACGAGGGCTTCGGCACAGCAGCGGGCTGGCTCAACCAACCGCTGACGGCCCCACCTCCGTGCAATGTGCCCAACACCGCCTATACCGATTACATGAATGATCTCGCTCTTGGTAATGTCGATGGAGAGCCAGATATTTTCTCCTTTAATGTTGGAGGCTATTCGGGCAAGTTTTACATCAATTCTCAAGGGGAAGCGGTGATGGTGCCTCTACAAGATATTAAAGTCTCCTGGTCGCAGTCGGGCAGTAGTTATTGGTTCAAGTTGAATCAATTTGTTCTGACGATGCCGGATGGTAGCAAATATACCTTTGGGACCCTGTCAGGGACCAATCAAGAGGCCATGGAACTGATGTGGTCCGGAGGCCAGCAAACGGCGGCCCATTCCTGGTACCTTCGTAGAATAGAATCGGCCGATGGGTTGTATTACATCGATTTCGATTATGCCGTAGAGTATTATAGTTATAAGTCCTTAAAACAGCGCTTTGGCAATGCCCCTGTTCCTCAGAATTCTAATGACAATTGGACAGAAAGCTCGGTGAATGGCGTACGGTTGACCAGTATTATAACGAGTACGGGGAATCAGGCGGTCACTTTTGTTCCCAGCACCGAGAATCGCGAAGATTTGGGATCACATACGCGTTCTATTTATGGGAAAGATGTTAAATGGCTAGAACGAATTGATATTCAGAACGGTAGTCGATGCAAGCAGTTTGCCTTCAGCTATGATTATTATGAGGATATGCTGCATCCGCAGGGCGGCCCAGAGGATAAGCGATTAAAGTTATTAGAAGTCCAGGAAAAGCATTGCACCGATCCTACTTTGGTCATTCCTCCTTATATTTTCGAATACGAAGATCAGCTCATCAACGAAATTCCTTATCTACCCAATCGATTATCCAGGGCCATTGATCACTGGGGCTTTTTTAACGGCGCACACAGTAATAATTACAACAGCGATCGCTTTAATATTCCCTACATAGAGGATGAATTGGTTTTACCCGGAATTATTCCGCTTCCTAGCGTACAGCAAAATGCCTATCCTTTCTATTATCAAGGAGGAAATACCCATATTCCATATGTCTATCCAGGCAGAGCCAATCGAGAGCCGGATACGACTTTCATGAAATTGGGTAATATCAAAAAAATCACCTATCCGACGGGAGGGCATCATGAGTTTGAATTTGAGGCCAATGAGTACTATGAAACAGAAAGTATAGAACATCTTTTGAATAAGACTCCCATGAGTGCTATCGAGAAGGGTTGTAGTCAACCTCCTGTTGCCATCACTGAATCACAGTCTTTCGTGATCCGCGACCAGCAACATCTAGACAATATGCGATTTGATGTAGAGCTGAATATCCAACCCAATAATCCGAACTGTGATGGTAGTACTTTTACCGTAGTAGCACTACATCGTGCTGATTTAAGTCCGGCTGTTGTAGAAGTAGGCTTCTTAGCCTACAATGTTAATTCTCAAGGAGGAATTGGAAAGAAATTCTCGGATATTATCAATAATCCCACTATTCCTATCGTATTTGACAAGCCTTACAAGCTGGTGATGATGCAACCCAATACCTACAAGACACCTTTAACTTTTAAAGTTTACGAAGTAAATACGATCAATGCACCGGGAGGCAATACCGTTGCAGGGGGGCTAAGGGTAAAACGGATTATGGCTAATGATGGTCAAAATGTAGCCTCAGACAAGACCTACGAATACCAGGTTCCCGGCTCTTCTACCAATCAATCCAGTGGCATCCTCTACCAAAAGCCCAAGTACAGCTTTATCAAATTACAGATTATTCCTCAACCGCAGTTTTATGGCTGCCCGATCACTCCTTCGGAAATTATAAGTACGGGGGCTACGGCTAGTATTTATGCCCTTTATGCAGATTACAGCATTGTTCCACTACATTCTTTTGAAGGCCATCACATCGGCTATGAATTTGTAACAGAAGAGCAACTCGACAATGGCTCTACACAGCATAGGTTCTACACCGAATATACGCCTTATCAAATTGCAGAAAATGATGATTTTGATTTGTACGATACTCATCCTGGTCAAGGCATCGCTTTTCCTATTGCTCCTACAAAAGCTAGGGTTGAAGCAGGAAACACCTACCAAGTACTTGTGAAAGATGAGAATGGTACAATAGTCGAAACGCGAACAGAAAACTCGAAGACTGATGATTATTACCGACAAAGTGATCAATTCAGTAGTGACATTATCATCAAATCCATCAGTATCGGCACCTTCAAAGCTGCTAACGGCTATCGCATCCGCACCAAGCCTTACCGCCTAGCCTCATCAGCAACCAATAGAGATGGCATCAATCAAACCACTACTTTTGAATACAATCCGAATTACGATGACCACCTCATGGCTAGAGCTTTCCAGACCACGAACTCCAACGGCGATATATACCGAACAGAATATGATTATGCACCAGACCTCAACAGTATATACGAAGTTACGGCCCCTGGGATTGGCCTTTTGGCCCGTCATATCATCAATCAACCCATAGAAACGCGACAATATGTGAACGGCACCCAAGTTGGGGGTAATAGGATCATTTATAGCTTTTTCAACAATTTTCCCTATCCTAAGAAATACGGGAACTACGAGAATGGGTGGACAAATAAGGCTAAGGTATTGAGCTATCAGCATGGCTTTCCTCATGAGGTCGAAATGACGGGCTGGGATAAGGAAACCTACATTTTTCAAAACGGCTTACTGCGCCAGCGACAATTCAAAAACTGGATATGGTCCTACGACTATGATGGTTCTCTAATGACGCGGTTTACGGATGTAGATGGACAGCAAACGGAGTATCTTTACGATGGCTTGATGCGCCTGGAAGAAATCCAAGGGCGGAATACCAATGTACGAAACCTCATGAGCTATTATCAGGATGGTACGACCAATTACATTAACACTGAGCAGCTCTTCAATGGCCTACCTACTCGCCAAACCCGACAATACCTTGACGGCTTGGGCCGCCCCGTACAGACCATCGCAAAGGGGCAGTCTCCTACAGGCAATGATATTATTACTATTCAGCAGTATGACGCTATTGGCCGACAGCCAAAGGCTTTTCTGCCTTACACTCATGCTGGCAATGGTACTTTCCGTTCTAATGCAATAGCAGAGCAAGACGCCTTCTATGCCTTTGGTGGCACCTATGGCAGTGTCAGTATTGGGTATAATGAGACAAGATTCGATGATTCTCCGCTCAATCGCCCGGTGAAGCAGGGGCAGCCAGGCTTAATCTGGCGAGCCGATGGTTCGCATAGCATCAATACGACTTACCGCAGTAATGATAGCAACGACGCCGTCCGGCTCTTTGCTGCCGATGGCACCTCCAGCAATACTTATGCAGACGATGAGTTGTATGTCACGGAAACAGAGGATGAAAACGGACATTTCACCACAACTTTTACGGATAAAATGGATCGTACGATTATGGTTGAACGCTCGGGTAATCGCACCTATTATGCTTATGATGATAAGGGCAATCTGACCTATGTTATCCCTCCTGATGTCTCCGATTATATGCTCAGTTCGAGCGATTGGAATGCGGCTGCATCCGGTAATCAAATCAACAAGGTTTATCGCTACACTTATGACGATCGAAATCGAATAATCAAGAAAAAACTGCCGAGTAAGGACGAAGAAGAATACCGCTACGACGAACGTGATCTGCTGCGTTTTAGTAGAGACGGGAATTTGCGAGCGCAGGGCAAATGGCTGTTCACTAAATATGATGCCTACGGTCGTCAAGTGATGACGGGCTATCATGATAACAGCGGGATTCCTTCGGTTATCGGTACAGAGGACTTTGAAACGCCCAGCACTAGTATTAGTGATCATTACTACACCAATTTATCAGAACCTACAACGGGCATTACCATGCTCAGCACCCATTATTACGATGATTATGACTATAATAATGATGGTAGTCTTACCGCTGGAGAAGCAATAGTATCCTGGAACATCGCAATACCCAGCACCTTAAGAACAGTGGGCAAACCGACCGCCACCAAGCTGGGGATTTTACCTACTGATGGCACTACCACTCCTACGGGATATTTGATGAGTCATCAGTTTTATGACGAATACGGCAGAGGAATTTACACCTACGACGAAAACCACATGGGAGGATTCACAAAACTTTGGACGCTGCTGGATATAGAAGATAAAGTCAGCAGTACCCGGCAAGTTTTCACAAAAAGCACCGGAGGTATAACCACGGTAGGCATTACCGAGGCCTACGCCTACGATCAAGCTGGACGCCTGCTCCACACTAGACACCGCATGGATACCCATCCTATATGGGTGTATACCGCAGTCAACGGTTATAATGAAAGAGGGCTGCTATCAGAGAAAAACCTAGGCGCTAATTCCTTTACCGGCCCCTTCCTGCAGACGGTCAACTACGAGTACAATATCCGCAACTGGCTGACGGCCATTAACGATGTCGATAATCCATCGGCAGTCCCAGGGGCTAATGATGACCTATTTGCCCTTCGTTTGCGCTATGAAGATGCCTTCCAAGCCACCGCCCCCTTCTTTGGAATAGCGCAGTACAATGGCAATATTTCAGCGATGGAGTGGACAACTCCAAGCATCAGCGGCAAGGGCAGCTACAGCTGTCAGTATGACAACCTGGACCGCCTCACGGCGGCTTATTACAATGAAGTCAATGCTTCTGGTGGCACTAGTAATGTGTATCAATACAATATGGTGGCTAGCTATGATGCGGTAGGAAATATGATGCAACTGCGGCGGTGGGCCCCAATGGGCAGTAACTTCACTAATATTGATAACCTCCACTACCGCTACAACAGCTCCGGCCAGCTCAGTGACCTGTGGGAATACGCTGACCTCACCCAAGGGTTCAAGAGCACGGCCGTCGCCCAAAGCTATGCTTACGACGACAACGGCAATATGACGCGCGATAACCACAAGGACATGACGGTAGCCTACAATCACCTAAATTTGCCCAAAAAGTTTACCTTTGATAATGGGGATTGGATTGCCATCACTTACGATGCCGCAGGCGGTAAGCTCAAAAAAGCCACCAGTGCGGGCCAGGTCCACCACTATTTCGGCAACATCGAATTCTCTGCTGACAACACCCTGGAAGCAATTTATCACAGCGAGGGGCGTTTAGTCCCTGGAAGCCCGTTCTTTGATTACGAGTACACCCTCCGGGATCACCTGGGTAATAGCCGCATTTCCTTCACGGATGATAACAGTGATGGGGTGCCGGAGATTATTCAGGAGAATCACTATTATCCTTTTGGAATGAAGATGGACGGACCGTGGGCACCGCAGGTCGGGCCGACCAATCGTTATCAGTATAATGGGAAGGAGTTGAATGGAGAGTTTGGGTTGGACCTATACGAATATGGCTTTAGGTGGTATGATCCAGTGTTAGGACGATTTACAGGTGTAGATCCAATTGCTGATGACTTTGCCTGGGTAAGTGTTTACAACTATGCTGAAAATAGCCCTGTTGCAAATATTGATCTACATGGTTTGCAAAAAGTAAGCATTCATTCAAGGAGTTTTATCCCTTATAAAACACTTGGGATGTTTGGTGAAGGTGGAAGCTTTGCAGGTGATAATAGGGGATTTGGTGATAAAGGGAATTCTAGGATTTCAGCGAAAATAGACTTAAATCTATCTGGTAAAGGTATCACTAAAACAAATGATGATTATGCAGGAGCTGATACCTACGACAGTGATGGTAATCATATGGTTTACTCTAGTGCAGCAGGTAACTCGAGTTTAAGAGATTATCATATTACCGATGAAAAAGTTGCCGCTACTGACCTGGAATTTCATGTGTTTGGTAATAACGATGCTATCCCCGGTTCTCCTGATATTGATGTAAGAGGTTCAATGGGGGTTAGAGTAACCGATTTTGAAGATGGTAGCAGTACTATATATATGTCAGGAAAAATAGCAGGTGATAAATTTCCCGCGAATGAGACTTTCCTGACAGATCA
>JBCDGZ010000091.1:0-33340 GCA_038750655.1 Bacteroidota bacterium
ACCACATAAAGCATTAACAATCAAAATCTTACAACAAACATTCAAGATAAGTTAAATATGATTTTATTAAATTATTATGGAATTTGGACCGTTTCCCCGTCTATGGTTAGCATACCCTCTGAAAAAGGATCCGAAAGAGGGGCAAAAATTAACGGTTATTGCAGCATCTGAAACAGACGGATGCCTGGTGAGGCTTTGCTCCTAACAACAGGCGATGGGGATGCTGGCGGCGGCGGTACTTGTGGGAGGGCCCACCCTCTGACTGCCGAAAGGCCTGCCAAATCGATTCCTCAAGAGAGATATTTCAACAACGTGAGTGGAAAAATAGGATTTATACAATTAACCATTTTCGTAAAAAACACTTCCCAATGACTCGCAAAGAATTTATAAAAATGTGTGGCTTACTCGGGATAGGGCTGCCGGCATTTAGCTCGTGCAATACTGTTTTTAAAGAAACGCCCCTAAAACAATCCGATAAAGTGCTCCTCATCGGGGCCGGAGCCGCCGGGCTTACAGCGGCTTATCTACTCCACCAAAAAGGCATTGAAGTCGAAGTGTTAGAAGCGAGTAAAATCGAATGTTATGATTGGTAAAAACAACCCTAGATTAGGATGGGCAGTGGGCCTACTACTTGCACTCGTAGCTGTAATGTGGTGGTTATGGCCGCAAGAAAATGTGGAGCCTCCTTCGCCGCAGCAACTCTATGCACAATACGCAGAGGCCGCTCCCTCGCAGACCTTACCAACCTTGAATCAGCAACTGCTCTCCGCCCCCAATGATCCCGAACTGCTGCGCGCCTACGGCATCGCCCTAATGGAAAACGGCCGCTACGAAGAAGCCGCGCTGAGCTTCGATCAACTCAGCGCGTTTCCCCCCTTTGCCGACGAGGCCCTATGGCACCATGCCTTACTTTACCTCAAGCAAAATCAAATTGCAGAGAGCATCTCCGTACTTGAACAATTCCCCGCAAAGGCCCGCCGCTCACAGCAGGCCCAGGAATTATTACAACAATTGAAGTCGCTCTAATTACGACCAGCAATCACCCCGCCATCGACATCCCAAATCGCCCCAGTCACCCAACCTGCTTCTTCGGATAGCAAAAAAAGTACACTATTGGCCACATCCTGCGGCGTACCGTTGCGGCCGATCGGATGGAAGGCATTAAAGCCCACCAGAGCCTCCTCCGCAGCCGATGGACTGCCAAAGACCCCATCATAAACCGGCGTCTCTACCACGGCCGGAGAAACGGCATTCACCCGAATCTTATGGTCCGCTAGCTCCATCGCCAGATGCTGCGTCAGCGAGTGCAGGCCAGCCTTTTGCATGGAATAAGCCGACGAAGGGGTCGCCTTGACAGCTTGCTTGGCCCACATCGAACCGATATTGACAATCGCCCCACCATCAGTATCCTTCATTTTTTGGGCAGCGGCTTGGGTGATGAAAAAGAACCCCCGGTTCAAATCCAAATAGGAGTCGTAGTCCTCAACAGTGTGATCCAGAAACGGCTTGGGACCAAAGATGCCGGAGGCATTGACCAGATAATCTACATTCGATAACCCAGAGATAGTAGCAATGATCTGATCGACCTGCGCCCGATCAGTGATGTCGACCTGATGCTTGTGCAGATTCGGAGCATCCGCTACTTTTTGTGGACTGCGACCAATGATGTGTACTTCTGCTCCTTGAGCTAATAACCGCTCGGCCGTTGCTCGACCAATACCGCTGGTGCCACCGACGATGATGGCCGTTTTATTTGCAAATTTTTCCATAATGTGATGATTTAAATATTAAAAAGACAGACAAGTCTGTCTGTGTATGGGTAAAAAATTTTAATTCAATAGTTTACTACACATCGCCCTCGCCGATTGAATCGGCCAGTCTGACTGATGCAGATGACTCTCCGCCACTGCCCCCTCGTACAAAAGGTACAACTGCCGCGACAGCAAGTCCTGCTCTTCCCCAGAAAGCCCAGCGATATTCTCTTCCAACAAACCCCGAATAAAGCCAATCAAGCCAACTTTTTGCCCCTGAATCTCTCCCCGAATCCGTTCGTTCTCTCTCGGAATCTCCGACACGGTTCGAATACACCAGCAACCGTTGAAATCTCGGTCTTTGAAAAAAGCCTGCAAAAAGTCAAAAAGCCCCAACAATTGGGCTGTCCCCCCCTCTTTCTCCTTACAAAAGGTACGGATGTCTTTCAGAAACGTATGATTCTTGTGTTGGAGGTAGGCAATACAGATGTCTTCTTTCGACTTGAAATGATTGTATAGGGTCGCCTTGGCGATCCCTGCCTCGGCAATGATTTCGTTGATGCCCGTCAGGTTATAGCCGTTTTTGTAGAACAACTGCGAAGCTGTTTCGATGATGTGCTGTTTGATGGCGGATCGCTTCATGGGGCAAATATAGTCCTTTTTTCAAAAACAGACAAGTCTGTCTACTTTTAAAATATTAAAATCAAACTTTCCCATGAGTCGGGCCACTTAGCTCATCTAACAAACCGTCCCGAGCCCAACCATGTCCCCTCTTTCCAAAGGCTAAAAAATCCAATGCCTCCAACCTCCGGCAGCCAAATCTCCTCCTGCTCTCCCACGGTCCGAGCTGCCAACAATTGCCCCAAAGCATTGTAAATCCGCAGTTCATACCGCCCCGAGGGCAGTTGCAGCCGCAGTCGCCCCTCCACACTCAAAGCATACCATGCCTCCCCCCGCTCCACCTCCTCTACCCCACTCACCACACAAGAGAAAGCCCCTCCCAACGCATTCGCCATTTTCTGCCATCCCGTCTCATCCGCTCGCAAGCGAGTCCGCTCCTGCTCCACATGAATAAAATGCCCATTGCCCATTGCCGCATTTTCCGTACAGGGGTCCAGACTCTGGTTGATGTATCGCCCCTGCGTATTGGTAAAGCCCAGCAAGCGACTCCACTCCGTATCCAAATGTCCGATCTTGAAATCCAGCACCGCATCTTCCGCTTCTAGCCCAGCCGCCAACAGGGCAGCATAATCCACCGCCGGGGCATCCCGGCTGCCATTGCTCATAATCACAAAAGGGTCAGTATCCCGCTTGCTGAACCCGTGCAATTGCACAAACACCTGTTCCGGCATCTCCTCCCGGACTTCCTCCGTTGCCATCTGAAAGGCCGAGCGAGTATTGTGCGCCACATCCGATTCCCGATAAGCCTGACTGCCGGCCGAGCAAACCGAAGTGCTGCCCGAACAGCTCACCGCCACCGTGCTGTTGCAGCGATGGGTCCCGCTCAAAAAGTAGCCGAAGGCATCTAGCTGACGGTAGGCAAAGATGCCTTCCAGCCCCGTGTTCAGGTCCGCCCGAGGGTGCGGGCACTGGATAACCAAAGCACGACAGGCGTTGGGGCGAAAAAGATAGGTTCCCCAATAATTCGTACCCTCCTCTGTCTTTTCGAGTAAATAATACACCTTGCTGTCTGGATCAGCGGTATCTGTAAATCGTAAGAGCTGGTAACCAAGCGGTGCGGCAGCCGCAGCAGCCGATGCATAGTCCGCCGCAATGAGCTGTCGCAGCAGTTCCCGCCACGGCTCCTCATTCGCGGCATCCACATCCCCATATCCACTCTCTCCACTTCCCGGCAATTGCTGAATAGTGCTTTGAATATGGGCAAATAAATCTCCGCTGACGGGCGTCTGTGTATAGAGCGCAGTGGTAAAAAGCAGCAACAATAAGCTCAATCGATATTTCATAATCAAGTCTTTTTTACAGATGATGGTCTCCCCATCCACACCAGCACAAAGCCCAGTAACAAAATCGGCAGATAAGCTTCGAAGCCCAGCAGCCAAGCCTTCGGCAGCCAGTCGTAGTAAAAAGCCAGCAGCAAGACCTCCCCGATCACAATCGAGGCGATGCCGAAGGCCGGCCGTACCCCGCCCCAGCGCACGATCGCCAAACTGAGCGGAAAGAGGATGGCCAGCCCGGCGAAGGCCAGCTTGCCCATATCAAAAATCGTATCGAAGGGGCGCAGAGCGATCAGCAGCCCGATCAGGGCGAAAAAAATCACGCCGATGCGCCCAATGCGCACCTCTTGCTCAAAGCTGGGCTGGTGTCCGCTGATGGGAATATAGAAATCGCGAGTAATGATGGTACCCAGGGCCAAAAGCTGCGAGTCCAGTGTCGACATGAAGGCGGCAATCGCTCCGACCATCACCAGGGCGGCAAACCACTCGTGGCTATGCTCCAACAACATCATCGGTAAAATCTGATCAGCGGCTTTGCCTTGGAGATCGGGAAAACTGAGGTGGCCCAGCACACCGATGATGACGGGAAAGAGGGAAATGATGATGGGAATGGCGGCGTAGAGAAAAGTCGATTTCATCAAATGCCGTTCGTCTTTGGCGATGTAGAAACGCATAAATAGCTGTGGGAACATCGGCACACAAAACATCCAAATAAGCATGATGCTGAACCAGCGCTGTGGCGGATAGGCTGCTCCCTTGCCCTCAATGCGAAACAGCTCCGGTTGGAGGGTGAAGACCGCTCGGTTGGCCTCCCCTAGCCCACCCAGTTGGTAGCTGATCAGAACGGTGGCGATAAGCATGAACAGAATCATCAGTATCCCCTGCTTGAGGTCGGTCCGGGCGACGCTCTGCATGCCACCAATCAGGACGTAGGCAATGGTGAAGAGGGTGAGCAGAAAAACGGCGATGGTGTAGGGAATCTGGCCATTGGTGATGCTTTCGAGCAGGTAGCCTCCGCCGACGATTTGTAGGGAGAGGTAGGGCAGGGTGAAGAGGATCATTACGCCGCCGTAGAGGTAACTGAGCCATCGGCTGCCACTTTGATCGTAGATCAGCTCGGCGGGAGTGATGTAGCCCTTTTGCTGCCCCAGCCGCCAGACTTTGGAGCCGATCAGGTAGAAGGAGATGCTGGCCAGGCCGGTGCCCAGCGCCATGATGGTGTAGTGGGTATAGCCGATCCGGTAGGCTTCGCCGGCGAAGCCCAGAAAGTAGAAGGCGCTGAAATTGGTGGCCAGGATGGTAAAGAACAGCGAGAGCGTTTTGAGGTTGCGGTTGGCCAGGAAGTAGGTTTCGGGGTCACGGCCCTGCGGCCCGGCGCCGATGAGGCTGCCCCAGAAGGTGAAGCCGATGTAAAGCAAGAGGATGAGGTAGATCATGCGTCGTCCGAGTTTTCTTGCTCCCAATATTGCTTGATGAATACCCAGAGGACGAGTAGCAGGGCGGCGTGGATCAGGCCGTATATCCAGAGCCAATTGGGGAAACCAAGCAGCCCAGGTTGGGCGGTGTAGTCGATCAGCAGGTTGCTTTGGCTGAGGAGAAAGATTAGGGTAAATAGCAGGGCCCAAAGGGCGCCCCGGCGATGCTTCAATTGGGTCATTTTTCGTTTTGGATTTAAATATTTATGCCGTTAAGATAGGGATTCCCCGCCACCTCGCCATTATCATTTTCACAATATTAAATCACAGGATATGCAAAGTTCAAAAGCACTCGTTGCCGAAGAGGATATGGTAGCCGTACACAGCCGGGCCAAGCCCTCCCCGGCTGCACCGGGCATGGCCGTAGTCGCTATTTTTAGAGTCGCCGACGGTAAAATCGTCGAACACTGGGATGTCAACACCACCGTAAGCGGAAACCCCATCGTATAAATTCAATCATCCAGTGAAATGAAATTTCTGAATAAAACCGCCATCATCACCGTCAACGTCGTCTCGCCGGGCGCGACGGCGACGGCGGAGTTTGCCAAACGCCCAGCGGCGCTCAAAGAACGAGTCGCCGCCATGTCGGCCGTGCAGCGCATCGGCGAGGTGCAGGAAATCGTCGATGTCATCGCCTTTCTAGCCTCGGAAGAAGTCAGCTGGGTAACGGGTCAGAATATCAAGGTCAACGGCGGAGCGATTTAATTAAGCTCTACACTTCGCTCCCGTACTGCTTTTCGTAGTATTGCTGGTAGCTACCGGAGGTCACATTGTTCATCCATTCCTCGTTGGCCAGATACCATTCTGCGGTTTTGCGCAGGCCTTCTTTGGAATGAACGGTAGGAGTCCAGCCGAGTTCGTTAATCAGCTTGGAGGCGTCGATGGCGTAGCGGCGATCGTGGCCGGGACGGTCTTTGACGAAGGTAATCAGCTCGCGGGATTGGCCTTTGGGGCGGTCCAGCAGCTCATCCATGATGTCGCAGAGGTTGTGGATCAGATCGATGTTTTTCCACTCGTTATTGCCGCCGATATTGTAGGTTTCGCCGGTCTTGCCCTGGTGGTAGATCAGGTCGATGGCCGCCGCATGGTCTTTGACCCAGAGCCAATCGCGGGTATACTTGCCGTCGCCGTAGACGGGAAGCGGGCGCTTGTTTTTGATGTTGTTGATGAATAGAGGCAGCAGTTTTTCGGGAAACTGGTAGGGGCCGTAGTTGTTCGAACAATTGGACAGTACGACGGGGAGGTCGTAGGTATGGTTGTAGGCACGTACGAGGTGATCCGAGCTGGCTTTGGAGGCCGAATAGGGCGAGCGAGGGTCGTAGGCGGTGTCTTCGGTGAAAAGGCCAGTTTCGCCCAGTGTGCCGTAGACCTCATCGGTAGAAACGTGGTAGAAACGCTTGCCTTCGGTGTTGGCTCCCCATTGCTGACGCGCAGCATTGAGCAGATTGACCGTACCGATGATGTTGGTTTTGATAAAACTCATAGGATCGCTGATGGAGCGATCGACGTGAGATTCGGCGGCCAGGTGGATGATGCCGTCAAAGTTGTACTGTTGGAACAATTGTTCGAGCAGCACGGTGTTGCAAATATCGCCTCGGACGAAGGTATAGTTGCTCGCGTGCTGGATGTCTTTGAGGTTTTCCAGATTCCCCGCATAGGTCAACAAATCCAGATTCACGATGCGATAATTGGGATATTTATTGACGAGCAAGTGAACCAGATGGGAGCCGATAAATCCGGCTCCTCCGGTAATTAAGATGCTATGTTGATGTGACATATTCCGTTATTGAATGATAGATAAAACTTAGGGCTTGGCGACTACGGGTACCACCTTCTTAAAATACTCAAAAGTCTTTTTCAAGCCTTCGGCCCGGCTGACCTGCGGCTCCCAATCCAGTACTTCCTTCGCTTTGGTGATGTCCGGACGGCGTTTTTTCGGATCATCCTGCGGCAATTCTTTGTAGATCAAATGCGCATCCGGGTTACCGACCAATTCCAACACCTCTTCGCCAAATTTTTTGATGGTGATCTCATCCGGATTACCTACATTGACTGGCATATGGCAATCGCTCATCAGCAGGCGGTAGATGCCCTCGATCAGGTCATCGACATAACAGAAAGAACGGGTTTGCTCTCCATCGCCAAAGACAGTCAGGCCTTCGCCGCGAATCGCCTGAGAGAAGAAAGCAGGCAGCACCCTACCATCATTAACGCGCATTCGGGGGCCGTAGGTATTAAAAATACGGACAATACGAGTATCCAGCCCGTGATAAGTATGGTAAGCCATGGTGATCGCTTCCTGGAAACGCTTGGCCTCATCATATACCCCGCGCGGCCCGATGGGGTTCACATTTCCCCAATAATCTTCCTTTTGTGGATGCACCAGCGGATCGCCGTACACCTCGGAGGTTGAAGCCACTAGAATACGTGCCTTCTTCTCCTTGGCCAAGCCGAGCAGATTGTGGGTACCCAAAGAGCCCACCTTCATAGTTTGAATAGGCATTTGCAGATAATCGATGGGGCTGGCCGGGGAAGCAAAATGGAGGATATAGTCTAGTTCACCGGGAACGTGGACAAACTTACTAACGTCATGGTAGTAGAATTCAAATTCGCTGAGCGGGAAAAGATGCTCGACATTTCCAAGATTGCCGGTCAGCAAATTATCCATACCAATAACGTGGCAGCCCTCTTTGATAAAGCGGTCGCACAAATGAGAACCCAGAAAACCGGCTGCTCCGGTGATTAATACTCTTTTCATTCTATTAAGCTATTTTTGAATGTATAATATATCGCGGAAACGATGAATAAGTTCAATAAAGTGTTAGTCTGATCTACGAATATTGGAATGCTATGTTCCAACAAAAGGGTAGAACATATGTTGAGGTAGTCGTTAAGTGACAAAGATAAGAAAGATTAATCATACACTAAGTCGCGAATTTACCGTTACTTTTGGAGGGCATTCCTGGCAAAATGCACTACTTTTGTTCCTTATACGCTTTCCACTAGTTGCTTGCAAAAAATCAACCTATGCGTTTATTTCTATTACTTTTTTTGTTTTGTCAATTAATAACCTCCCCAATTTCCGCTCAGCAGAAGGAGGCGAAAAACAGCTCCGGGGTGATCTTGTTCACCGTTGGGCTTACTGGGCAACAGCCCGCTGGCGACCTTTCGGATCGCTTTGGCACTAGTATGGGGGTAATTATAGAGCTGGAATACATCAGCAAGAGCAACCTGATCTTCGGCTTCGGCGGCAACCTGTTTTTTAGTAATAATGTCAAACAAGACGTCCTGTCGACCCTCCGTACGCCCGAGGGCTTCATCATTGGCAACAATCGGGCCTTCGCTGATGTCCAACTGCGACAGCGGGGCTTTTACACCGGTGCCTACATCGGCAAACTCTTTTCGCTCTTCGAAAACAACCCGCGAGCCGGCCTGCGCATCACCCTCGGCGCTGGCCTCCTCCAGCACCGTATTCGGATTCAAGATGACCCCATGTCCTTTGTGCCTCAACTGGATGAGACCTACAGAAAAGGCTACGACCGCCTCACCAATGGCCTGGCCTTACAGCAGTTCATCGGCTACCAATTCATGAGTACCAACCGACTGATCAATTTCCACGCTGGCATTGAGTTCGTTCAAGGCTTCACCCAGAGTCGTCGCGACTTCAACTTTGATACGCGCATGAAAGAGGAAGGGTCCCGATTCGATGTGCTCACCAGCATCAGAGTCGGCTGGTCACTGCCCTTCTATCTGGGCAGATCCTCCGAGGACCTGTATTACTAACTAGGGTCATTTTTCTACCATCAGCTGGGGTGATTCTTTATTTTTTAGTAGGGAATGTTAATTCTACGTCAATCTTGGGTAGGGGCGATGCTTGCTACTCGCTTGTTTTCCTCTTTACTTTTGGTGTATTACTACTTTTAGAGAAAAATACCCATAGATGAATATAAGTGTACCCTCGCTCTGCCTGTGCCTCTTTGTCCTATTGCTCCGTTCAACGCTGCACGCCCAACCCATCAATGACGAATGCAGTGCTGCGATCTTCCTCCCACTAGCCGAAGATCGCCTCAGTTGCCAGCAGATAGCCGGAACGACCTTCGATGCGACCGGTTCGCAGGACCCGCGCTCGGTGTGCTCGACGTCCTGGTTTGGAGATGATGTGTGGTACGCTATAACGACCGGGGATGCTTTCCCGACGGAGCTGATCGTCATCCGCTGCTATTTCGGCGGTGAGCCGGGCGACCTTCCCGCCATTGGCATGGCCATCTATCCCTCTTGTGCTACCGATGCCCAGCCCCTCACTTGCTACACAACGACCGAAGCTTCCTACAACAACATTAAGCTCTTTACCAACGAACTGGAAACCAACACGACCTATTATATCCGACTCTGGTCTGGCTTCTCCGGCAACGACCATTCCGGTACTTTCCGCATTTGTGCCTATCAGGACAATGTCAGTCTGCCGAATCCTGTCTTTTGGGAAGCCACCTTCGACGAGGGGCTAGGCGATTGGGAAGTGGTTACCGATAATGAATTGGCGGATACTTCCACCTGGCGGCATACCACCGAAGCCTCACAGGGTCGTTTTGGTCAACATCGGCTCTTATCCCCCACCGCGGGTAATGGCTGGATGCTCTTTGATGCCGATTATTTTCTGACCAAAGACAGCGGCGCCATATTTACCGAACCTCCCTGGCCGGTATGGCGAGGGGAGCTGATCTCTCCCGTAATCGATTGCAGTAATGAGGAGAATGTCAAACTGCAATTCTGGCAGTATGCCCGTATGTTATTCGGGGAAACCAGTCTGTGCTACAGTTTGAATGGTGGAGCGACCTGGTCGGCCCCTATCGAGATCAATGCTGATCTGCCGGCCAGCGAAGGCACGCCCATCAGTGATAGCCAAATCCTTCCCTTGCCCATGCTGGACGACCAGGAGAGGGTACGCCTCAAGTTCGTCTTTGCCGGCGATTTTTATGTTTGGTTGATTGATGATGTACGACTAATGGGGAAAGTGCCCAATTCGAAGACGTTGGACATGTTCGACCTGAGTTATCCCGAAAATATTCAGACCCCCGTTCATCAGGTTGCGCCGATTCGCTTTGCCAGTTCACCTTACCATGCTGCTGCTGGTCTGAGGAATATCAATTTCCAGCTGGCCATCGAAGATCCAACGGGTTCCTCCCCTTATTTCAGCACGCAACTCCATTTTGATACTATTGCCAATATCAATTTTGATGACCTGATTTTCCCCGATGCCTTTACACCAAAGTCACAACTGGTTACTTCTTACCAAGCCACCTACACCATTAGGGCCGACGGCGTCAATTTTGATCCGGATCTCCATCAACGTACCTATACTTTTTTCGTTACCGACTCTACCTACGCTCGGGAAGACGGCCCCAACCGATCGGTCCGCCCGGCAGATGGGCTCTTTGCTCCCCAAACACCGCATTCTTACGCAATGGGCAATAGCTTTTATGTCCATCGACAAGTCGACCCCGAGACGGGGCAGCGCCTCCATGCGACCTCGGTATCTTTCCAACTCACTAATTTACAAGAACATCGAGATAAAGAATTGATGATTAAATTGTACGAATGGGAGGACCGCAACGGAGATCAGCTGGCCCTGCTGGGCGGCTCCCCCGATGAGCTGACGCTGGTCGGGCTACAAACTTATACGCCTCCGCAGAATGCCTCAGATGGCGATCTAGGCCAAATCATTACGATCCCCCTCGCCGCATTTCCCGGTGGTACTATCCCCTATCCACCCGCCCTGAGAGAGGGCAAAAACTACCTGGCAGTCGTAGAGTACAATACCAATCGGGATAACGATAATATCATTTTTGAAGCGAGTGAGACCTTCGATTACTCCCAAACCATCCGCTTTTACGAGCACCTTAATGAGGCCCGATATACGCATGTTTTGAAAATTGGTGGGGAAGATTATTTCCGAGCAGCCCCAACGGCCGACCTCAATACCACCAATCTCGGCCACAATGTTACGCCTCTCGTTCGCCTCAATGTCCGTCCCCTGGATGCCACTACTTCGACCGTAGAACAACTGCCACAGGAGCACCGCCTCCAACTTTTCCCCAATCCAGTGCAGGATCAGCTCTTTGTTGACCTCGCATTAGAGACGACCAGTGATGTACTACAAATCAGCATTTTGAATGTGGAAGGAAAAGTCATGATGGTCCGACAGTACCCAGAAGTACGCGAACAGCGTATTCTGCTCAATGTCCGCCAACTGCCTAGCGGCAGCTATTGGTTGCGGGTAGACAGCCAGGAAGGCCAACGCAGCAACAAGTTCGTCGTCCAGCGATGAGATTTTACGGCAATTCACTAACTTGCTCCCATGCTGCTACTCTACAATCTGGCCATCCGCCTCTACCTGCTGGCCATCCGCCTAGCGGCCCCCTTTGTCCCCAAGGCCGCCCGCTGGCGCAGCGGTCGGCGAGACCTATTCGAGCAGCTCGAAGCCGCCCTGCCCGCTGCCCGCCCCCTGCTCTGGATGCACTGCGCCTCCCTCGGCGAGTTCGAACAAGGCCGCCCCCTGCTCGGAGCCCTACGGCAGCAATACCCCCAGCACTTTCTGCTCTTGACCTTCTTCTCCCCCAGCGGCTACGACATCCGCCAGCACTACGATCAAGTCGACTACGTCAGCTACCTGCCGGCGGATACGCCCGCCCGCGCCCGCCGCTTCGTACGACTCACCCAGCCCCAGCTGGCTATTTTCGTCAAATACGAATTCTGGTACCACCACCTTCATGCTCTTCATCAGGCCGGAGTACCTACGCTACTCGTCTCTGCACTTTTTCGGCCCCAGCAGCTGTTTTTTCGCCCCTGGGGGCATTTCCTGCGCCCCATATTGCATTGGTACCACCATCTCTTTGTGCAGGATGAGGCATCGAAGCAATTGCTAGCGCGCTGGGGCATCACGACGGTGAGCCGCAGCGGAGATACCCGTGTGGACCGCGTTGCGCAGCTAGCGGGGCAGGCCCTGGCCGACCCGCTGGTGGAGGCCTTTGCGGGATCACAGCCCGTCCTCATCGCCGGCAGCAGCTGGCCCGCTGACGAGGCGCTGCTCTGCCGCTACATCAACGAGGCCGCCCCCTCCGATTGGAAGTTGATCATTGCCCCTCACGATATTGCGCCGAGCCATGTACAGCAGATTGAGGGACGCCTGCGGGTGTCTTATTGCCGCTACTCGGCGGCCCAGCGGGAGGACGCGGCTGCCGCCCGCGTGCTGATCGTCGACAACATCGGTAAGCTGTCTTCGATTTATCGCTATGGCCATATCGCCTATATCGGCGGCGGCTTTGGTAGTGGCATTCACAATACCTTGGAGCCTGCGGCCTACGGGCTGCCAGTGATCTTTGGGCCGCGCTACAGCAAGTTTACCGAGGCGGTGCAGCTCATTGCTGAGAAGGGAGCGTTTAGCATTAAGGACTATGCGCAATTACGGGCCGTATTGGAAAGACTCCGGGAAGTGGAGGAACATCAGCGGGCGGCGAAAGCCAGCAAGACCTACATTCGGCAGCAGCTTGGCGCGACGGATGCGGTGATCAATAGCATCAAAAAAATGCTAAAAAGCTAATTCCATAACATTTTTAAAAAAATATGCTCAAGGAAGTGGAAATTGATCAGTTTCCTCTCTATTTTTACGAGGCATGATAGCAGATCTCGATAAGCTAATATACCAGTTCAGTAGCACCACCGTACTCATTGTTGGGGACGTCATGATCGACCGCTATTTGAGGGGATCTGTTGAGCGCATTTCTCCAGAAGCGCCAGTACCGGTGGTCAGTCTGCAACAGACGGAAGAGCGTCTGGGAGGTGCAGCCAATGTTGCACTGAATATCAAAGCTTTAGGTGCACAACCGCTGCTCTGCTCCGTCTTGGGGCGAGACGCCAATGCGCAACGATTTTTGGACTTGATGCCCCAGGTCAGCCTTTCCACAAATGGTATTATGCAATCTGGCGAGCGTCGTACGACGGTCAAATCGCGGATCGTGGCTAGTAATCAACATTTGCTGCGCATTGACGAGGAAGATCGGCACGAGCTGTCGGCAGAAGAGGAGGAGCAATTTATGGACCTACTGCTTCGCTTGCTGAATGAACATCCCGTCGATATTATTCTCTTTCAGGACTACAACAAAGGGGTTTTGACCACCAGGATCATCAATACGCTGCTATTGGAGGCCATTCGCCGCGATATTCCGACTGCCGTTGACCCCAAACAATACAATTTTATGTCCTACAAGCGGGCCACGCTCTTCAAGCCGAACCTGGGAGAAGTCAACCTCGCGCTCAATCACAATATTATCGTGCAGGCCGAGCAGCTGCGAGCTGCTGCTCAACAAATCAGGGCTCGACTCTATAACAAATACCTCCTCATTACCCTTTCGGATAAGGGCATTTATATCGATGAGTCAACCGGAGGAGCCATCCTTCCCACCCAAGCCCGGCAAGTCGCCGATGTCTGTGGTGCCGGCGATACCGTAATCAGCATTGCGGCACTCTGTTTGGCTGCCGGACTTTCGCTCCAGGACATAGGCATCCTGGCCAATCTTGGTGGCGGGCAAGTCTGTGAGCGCTTCGGTGTCGTTCCCGTTAATTTGGAGCAATTACTCAACGAATATCACCAGCTGATGAGTGACCATCAGGGGCATTCTTCCCATCAGGAAACCTCCTTTCCAGCAGAATAATCGCCTCGTAATCACTTCTCCCTGAGAATTATGACTTCCATCTTACATAAGGGTCAGAAAGGCGAACATCTTTTGCATAATGGCCGACTTCTTCGACCCCTTTATAAGGTTTTTTTTGGATTTTTCTTTACATTTATGCTTTGATGTATTGTTAAATTATTTAATTCAAAAATCACTAAGATGAAAGTTCGTTTTTTACAAACCTTTTTCACTTTCGCCCTAATCTTAGCAGTGAGCATGGCTTATGCTCAACCCGCGAATGATGACTGTGGCGGCGCTATTGCTGTTGAACTGGGAGCTGACGAAGCTTCTTGTGTTAAGGTTGATGGAAACACCACAGGTGGTACAGGTTCCCTTAACCCTCTCTCTGTTTGCTCCAACTCTTGGTTTGGAGATGATGTTTGGTTTACTCTAGAAGCTCCTGCTACTTTCGAGCAGGAAATTATTACTGTTAAAACTGAATTCGGTGGTCAGGGTGGAGATGTCCTTGCTGTTGGTATGGCTATCTATCCTTCTTGTAACCCTGACGAGCGTCCAATTGCTTGTTTCTCTTCTAATGATCCAGAGCAAAATGAGCTGTTGGTCTACACCCGTAATATGACTCCTGGTGCAACGCACTATATCCGTGTATGGTCTGGTGGTTCTCCAACTGACGATTCCGGTTCTTTTAGAATTTGTGCTTACTACGAGCAAGGACAGATTGACAATATCTTCTGGGAAGAGACGTTCGATGGTGGTCTGGGCGAATGGACAAGCGTTAGCCTGAATGGTACGCCGGATACTGCTGCTTGGGTACACACTATTGATCCTTCTCGTGGTGCCTTCGGTAACTACACCATTACTTCTCCTACTTCAAGAAATGGAGCAGCACTTTACGATGCGGATTGGTTTGTTAGCGGTGGTGATGACACGGCTCCAATTGCTGGTCCTCCATACCCAAACTGGGAAGCTGAGTTGATCTCTCCAATTATCGATTGTACAGACTCTCCACCATTATCTCTGAAATTCTGGCAGACTTACCGGGCCCTTAACGGCCAGACGTTCTTCCAGTGGAGTATCGACGGTGGTATGACCTGGTCAGACCGTATCGAGATCAATGCAGATGTAGAAGCTAATGACCAAACGCCTGTACCAAGTATCAGACGCTACTTCTTGCCTGATTTGCAGGATCAGGATAGTGTACGGATCAAGTTTGTCTTCGATGCTGACTTCTACGCATGGTTCGTTGATGATGTACGTCTGATTGAAACAGAGCGTAATAATCTGCGCGTACAGAACAACTGGTATGCGATTCCACCAAACGTACAGACTCCTGCTCGTATGGTGGAGCCATTCCGTTTCATGGCCGATATTTACAATGCCGGTTCTGCTACTCAAACAGGTGTTAACCTGAATGTAACCATCACAGAAGCTTCTGGTACAGTAGCACCATTCTCTACTGACCTGGCCTATGGTGCCATTACTGCGGATTCATTAGCAGAAAATCAGCTCTTTGAACTTACTTACACGCCACAACAAGACTTGATTACAGATTATACAGTAACTTATACTTTGTCTTCTGATTCTACTGATTTTGATCCTGTTGACAACTCTATTTCTTATACTTTCTCTGCTACTAATGATGTGTTCGCTAAGGAAACGGGTGCTACTCGTAACCTGCGTCCTGCTGACGGTCTGTGGGCGGACAATGCACCACACTCTTGGTCAATTGGTAACTACTACTATGTGCCTACAGCTACGGCCTCTAACGGTGAGCCCATCGTAGCCCGTAATGCTATTTTTGGTATTACCAATCCACAAGATCACGGTGGTAAGGACCTTATCATTTGGTTGTACAAGTGGACGGATGTAAATGGTGATGAAATTGCTCAGAGAGGTGTTGCTGACGGCGAGTTAGAAACTATTGGTTTCAACACTTACACCATCACAGGTAGTGAAGCAGCTCCATTCTTGCTGAATATCCCACTGCTTGACTTCAATGATCCAGATCCAGAGCCAGGTCCTGCTCCACTTGAAGGCGGTAACGCTTATCTCTTGGTTATGCAGTACACGACTCCTGACGATGATGACAACCTTTTGGTTGAAGCTAGTGAGGCGCACAACTACAGTGCTACTGTTTTCGCTTCTCAGCAAACAGATACAGGTTCAGGTTTGATGGCAGATCCTCGTTACAGCCACGTTCTCGGAATTGGTAGCGAAGAATACTACCGCTTGGTTCCTAGTGCTGATATCGCTGAAACTAACTTCGGTCACGACATCGTTCCTCAGGCTCACCTGATCATCAGCCCAGGTAGCGAGCCTGTAAATACTACGGAGTTGTCTCCAGAAAATATAACCAATATCTTCCCTGTACCTTCAAACAATGTATTGAATGTAGACATCGAATTGGTTAATCCTTCTGATAAGTTATCACTCAAAGTATTTGATATGAGTGGTAGAATAGTAGACTACAGAGAGATGAGCAATGTTCAACAAGACAGAGTCATCTTCGATGTAAACAACTACGGCGTAGGTACTTACCTCCTACAGATCATTACTGACGAAGGTGCTAGAACACGTAAGTTCATCGTACAGCGCTAAGCCGTACGCTAAACAGCACTTATAGAAATGGGCTTGATTCCTTTCGGAATCAAGCCCATTTTCATTGCATTGTGGGTTGGTAAAAGAGACCGCGATCAGTTCAGCTTTGCCAGGCTTTCCTCCAAGGTTTTAATTTTGGAGAGGCCATCCGCCATCTTCTTCCGCTCGCGCTCTACGACCGCCGCCGGAGCGTTGTTGACAAAGCGCTCGTTGCCCAGTTTTTTTCCAACAGATGCTACAAAGCCCTTGGCATATTCCAGCTCTTTGGTGATGCGCTCGCGCTCGGCCGCCACATCGATGGTCTTATTGAGGACCAGGAAGAACTCTTCGGTGCCCGCCAGGAAAGAAGTGCTGTTGGCAATCTCCTCTTCGGTAGTAAATTCCAACTTTTCGAGGAAGGCCATCTTAATGATCATTTCCTGGAGGCCAGATTGCGCCATCAGGGCCTGCGCCTTCTCACTATCCTTGAGGTAGAGCGGCAGTGGCTCCCGGGCTTTGATGCCATTCTTATTGCGGTTGTCCCGGACACGGGCGACGACCTCTTTGGCCATTTCGACCTTGGTAATCAAGTCTTTATCAAAGGCAGCAGCCTCCGGATATTGGCTAACAATGCAGTCCTCCCCTTCTTGGCGCTCCTTCAGCAGGTGCCAGATTTCTTCGGTCACAAAAGGCATAAACGGATGCAGGAGGGTCATCAGCTTTTCGAAGTGGGCAATGGCCTGATCCAGAGTGGCCTGGTCGATCGGTTCGCCGTAGGGCGGTTTGATCATTTCGAGGTACCAGGAGCAGAAGTCTCCCCAGATAAAATTGTACAGCGACATCAGGGCTTCGGAGAGCCGGTATTCAGCGAAACTGCGCTCCAAGTCGTGCAGGGTCTGGTTGAGCTTGTTATTGAGCCAGGCATTAGCCAGGTCGTTGATGGCTTGGGTCTGCGCGTCGGCAGGTTGATCGCTGATGGTTAGACCGCGCAGCATCCGCAGCGCATTCCACATTTTGTTGCAGAACTTCAAGCCTTGATTGCACTTCTCACTCTGATTAAGCACGCGGACCTTACCATCGATGCGTTCGAAAGGTGCATCAAAAACGATGTCGTTGCCCGCCGAAGCACTGGACAGCATCCCGAAGCGGACACCATCGCCGCCATAGGCCCTAATCAGCTCCAAAGCCTCCGGAGAATTACCCAGCGATTTACTCATCTTACGGCGCTGATTGTCTCTCACCATCCCCGTAAAGTAAACCGCATGAAAGGGCTGAACCCCCTTGGTTTGAGCAGCTTCCCCCAGGAGGTCTCCCGCCCATTCATAGCCCGCCATCACCATCCGTGCTACCCAGAAAAACATAATATCCCAACCCGTAACCAAGACATTGGTAGGATAGTAATATTTCAATTCCGCTGGATTCTCAAAGCCGTCGAAAACCGTGATGGGCCAAAGCCAGGAGGAGAACCAAGTATCTAATACATCTTCGTCCTGCTGCAAATCGCTGAGCTGCAAGGCAGCATTGCCAGTTTTCGCGCGCGCCTGGGCCAGGGCCTCCTCGGCCGTCTTGGCTACAAAAACATCATCGCCCAAATAGAAGGCCGGAATACGCTGCCCCCACCAGAGTTGGCGAGAGATACACCAGTCCCGAATATTGTCCTCATTCAACCAGTTGTGGTACATATTCCAGAAATGCTCTGGATAGAAGGTCACCTCATCACTCTTCACCGCCTTGAGGGCCGTTTTAGCAAAGTCCTTCATATCGAGGAACCACTGTAAGGTCAAGCGGGGCTCAATAACGGCATCGGTACGCTCAGAATGCCCAACCGTATTGACATAATCCTCAATCTTATCGACATGGCCTGCGGCCTCCAAATCCTTGGCAATCTGCTTGCGAACCGCGAAGCGATCCTGTCCAATGTAAAGCTGCGCCGCCTCACTCAGCGTCCCATCATCATTGAAAATATCGATGGTCTCCAAATCGTGGCGTTGACCAATGTCATAGTCATTCATATCGTGGGCCGGCGTCACCTTTAGTGCCCCCGTTCCAAATTCCATCTCAACATAAGGATCAAAGATGATTGGGATAGAACGACCGATCAGAGGAACCAGCACCCGCTTGCCCTTGAGGTGCGCGTAACGCTCATCCTTGGGGTTGACGGCAACGGCCGTATCTCCGAGAATGGTCTCAGGACGCGTCGTAGCGATGGTCACCCATTCGTCCTCCGTCCCCTCAATCTGATAGCGGAGGAAGTAGAGCTTGGATTGCTCCTCTTTGTAGATCACTTCCTCATTAGAGAGTACCGTCTTGGCCGAAGGGTCCCAGTTGGTCATCCGCAGGCCGCGGTAGACCTTTCCTTTCTTGTACAAATCAACAAAAACGTGGAGTACAGCCTTGGAGAGTTTATCCTCCATAGTGAAGCGGGTACGGTCCCAGTCGCAGGAAGCCCCCAACTTTTGCAGCTGTGTGAGGATAATACCGCCGTATTTTTCTTTCCACTCCCAGGCATACTTCAAAAAATCCTCCCGACTCAGGTCCGACTTTTTAATGCCTTTTTTTCTCAACATCTTCACCACCTTCGCCTCCGTAGCAATAGAGGCGTGATCAGTCCCTGGTACCCAGCAAGCATTTTTGCCTTGCAGGCGCGCCTGACGGATCAGAATATCCTGGATGGTGTTGTTGAGCATATGTCCCATGTGCAGGACGCCGGTGACATTAGGGGGAGGAATAACAATGGAAAAGGGCTCCCGATCGTCGGGAGTCGAATGAAAGTAATTCTTGTCCAGCCAATGCTGGTACCATTTGTCCTCGGTATCACCGGGTTGGTAATGTGTGGAAAGCATAATCAGTCTTTTATATTAAAAACTTATACTCTAATTGATGTAAAATGGTTCCGGGAATCACTTGATGATTTCGGATTCTTTAAAGAGTGGAACTTCCACCTGATTTCTCAAGATGTCTTCCATCGTTTCCCGCTCCCGAATGAGGTAATGTTTCCCTTCGTGTACCAGCACCTCAGCGGGCCGATACCGGGAGTTGTAGTTGGAAGCCATCGAGAAACAATAGGCACCAGCATTGAAAAAGCACAAGACATCGCCTTCGTGGATTTCTGCGATTTTCCGATTGATACCAAAAGTATCCGTCTCACAGATGTAACCGACGATGGTGTAAATCCGCCGACGGCCCTCCGGCTTCGAGAGGTTTTCAATGCGATGATAAGCATCGTAGAACATGGGGCGGATGAGGTGATTCAGCCCAGAGTCAATCCCCGCAAAAACAGTAGAAGTGGTTTGTTTGACTACATTGACATTGACCATAAAGTACCCTGCTTGGCTGACCAGAAACTTCCCGGGCTCGAACATGAGGGTCAAATCACGGCCATATTCCACACAAAATTCGTTGAAGCGGGCCGAGAGCTTTTCACCCAAGATCTCCACGTCAGTAGCAATATCATTGGGTTTATAAGGTACTTTGAAGCCACTACCGAAGTCAATATAACGCAAGGAAGGAAAGCTGCGCGCAACTTTCAACAGAATTTCGGCCCCAATCAAAAAGACATCGGCATCCAGAATGTCTGAGCCGGTGTGCATATGCAGGCCTTCCACCTCGATGCCCGTCGCTTCAATCACTCGCTCCACCAGCGGAACCTGGTGAATAGAGATGCCAAATTTGGAGTCAATATGGCCCGTCGAAATCTTGGAACTGCCACCCGCCATGATGTGCGGATTGATCCGTACACAGACTGGAACATTGGGAAAACGCTGTCCAAATTGCTCTAGAATAGAGATGTTGTCAATATTAATTTTTACCCCTAATCTAACCGCCAGGGCAATCTCCTCGATAGAGACACAGTTGGGGGTATAGATAATATCCTGCGGGTCAAAGCCTGCCCGAATAGCCAGCCGTACCTCCTGGATAGAGACGGCATCGATTCCCGTCCCCATCTCTCGAAATAGGCGCAGCACATTGATGTTCGACAGCGCCTTGCAGGCATAGTTGATTTTGAGATCATGAACATCAAAGGCATCCACCATCTGTT
Source organism: Bacteroidota bacterium (assembly GCA_038750655.1). Taxonomy (GTDB): domain Bacteria; phylum Bacteroidota; class Bacteroidia; order Chitinophagales; family Saprospiraceae; genus JBCDGZ01. The sequence continues at coordinate 20,488 of JBCDGZ010000091.1, forward strand.
TATACTGGCGTTTCATGATTGCACTGTCGTAGACATAAATTGGACAATCGTACTGCGCACATAATTGTAGTGGATCAATGCCATGACTCAAGACATAGCGGTTGTTTTCGATCTTCATGATAAATTCAACTATATTTTGGTAAATAATAAAATAGGGACAAAGATAGAGAATTTTACAAAAACAATCACCCTTGCACGCCAAAAGCCAGGGCAGTCACATCTATCCCTATACAAGCTAGTCAAATTGGCTTTATTATTGGAAAAATGATATATTACGGCTCCTAAAAGCCTACTCGAAAACTACCTAAGTGACAGAAAAGGAACTCATAGAAGGCTGTAGAAAACAGAACCGTAAGGCACAGCAAATGCTTTACGATCGTTTCGCGCCCGTGATGTTCGGTGTTTGTAAACGCTACGTCCGCAACCGCGAAGATGCGGAGGATGTGTTGGTCTCAGGGCTCTACAAGGTGTTCAAAAACATCGGACAGTTCAAAGATCTGGGTAGTTTTGAAGGCTGGGTTCGAAGAATCATCGTCAACGAAGCGTTGATGTATCTCCGCAAACAGCACAAGCATTTTATAACGGATGAAATTGAACGAGCTAGTAGCAAGGTCACCCAGGTCAGCGTAGAAGACGAGCTGGCCGCACAGGACATTATTCAACTCCTCAACCAACTGCCTACTGGCTACCGCACCATTTTCAACCTCTACGTTATCGAAGGCTATAAGCATCGGGAGATTGCCGAAATGCTCGGCATTAGCATCAACACCTCGAAGTCGCAGTTGATTCTGGCCAAAAAGCGATTGCAGCGATTGATCGGGCAGCCGCTGGAAGGCAAGAAGATGGGGCATTAAACTAGTAATTGTATCATTTTTTCTAATAAAAACTACCGATGACAATGAAATGCTATTTAGTCGTACTCTTATGTTGTGTTACACTATTCACAATGAGCTGCACTGGCGACGCTAATTCGACAAACGATGCCGCAGGCGAACAGACGGCGGATAATTCGACTGCTGCTGCCGATAAGGAATTTATTAAGGTGGGCAAAATGACGAATAAATACACCAACTTCCCGGCTCACGACTGGGTGGTCGATATGCTTAAGGCCAATAATCGCGCCGCGGCCAATCAGTGTAAGCTGGAAGGAAAAATCATCTACTTCGTTACGGAGTGTAAAGATTGCCCGCAGCGAGAGCAACTGGCCGAGGTTTATATGGGCGATACGCAGGAAAAGCTCTGCGAGATTGGTGGTAAAATGATGGTCAATACCTGTTCGGAGGTACTGCGGTCGACCACAACGGAGTGCAAGCCTATTTTCCTAGAGTAGGAGCTGCTCGTATTTTTAATTCAATCAAACTATGAAAAGGCAAAAAGATATTTTCGATCTGTTTCGGGACAATTCCCACAAGCTGGAGGAAAGACCTTCCAGCCAGGCCTGGAGAAAACTGGAGCAACGCCTGGAAGAACGACATCGCAGGCGTCGCCCCTTCTTCTTCCGCCCTCTGAGCATGGCCGCTGCTGTGGCGATGCTGGTCGTGCTGGTGAGCCTGATTAGCCTCTTATCGCCCCAAGAAAGCAATAAGGAGCTGGCGAAGGCCGACCGGATCAATCGCTTGCCAGAGGTTATCGAAGATTTGCCGACCTACACCGATGCCATCGATGGGGTGCAGCAGGTGGTGGAATTCCAGCGCAAGCACCGCAGTCGGCTGGCGAACCCGGTAGCGGAAGGGGACTACAGCAAGCGGCTGGTGGTCCATCGTGACGGCAGCAACCCAGCTTCTCGCCTTGAGGACTTGTCGGAGGCGGAGCAGCAGTTCAATATCTGGCAGTTTCGCTGGTTGCTGGGACAGTGGGAAGGGCAGGCTGCTGCGGGTCAGCAGATGGAAAGCTGGCAGCAGAAAGATCGGTTTACCTTAGAGGGGCAAGCCTATTTACAGCGGGATGGAGAGCAATTTTTGCTGGAAAACATGTACATCAAAAAGATTGGTCCTGACCTTTTCTACCTCCTGGCCATTGACAGTAGCGGCCGACAGGTTCAGTACAAATTGACGGCGCAGGATACTCAATTGTCTATTTTTGAAAATAATAGTGTTGATTTTCCGCAGCAGGTGCTGATCAAGCGACGTTCGGCTAATGCCTATTCAACGATCTTACAAAATGCCTCGCCGAGTAAGCTGAGTAAGCCCCAACTGGACTTTTGGTCCAAGCGCAACGACATCAGGGCGCAGGGCGCAGAGCGAGCACTATCAAGGGTCAACGAGAATTAACTATTGGGCGCTTTGAAAGGATTGCGGGCCTGCCAGGGCTCCATCGGGCGCAGGTAATTCAGGACCGGCTTGATGAATCGATTGGACAAGGAGTTGCGGTGGCGCATATAGCAATACATCTCATGAGCAATCGCCCCCACTGAGCTTTTGATCTCCATCGCCGTACGGGCAAAGATGATTTTGTGGGCCTGGCACTGGATGCCTTGCTCTACTAGATCGAGGAGAATATTGAAGTAGACTTTCAGATCGCGGTTGCGCTCCTTATCAAAGCCTAGAAAATGGGCTTCCATCTCTGCGCCATTTCGGATAGAGGTGTAGAAAGCAATTAATTTCCCCTCTTCATAATAGCCCATCACTTTAAAGGCTTTCGGTAGCCGGGTTTTCATCTCCAACATGTAGTTGCGGTTCAAGCGCAGTACGTTAAAGCCAGAGTTAATGGCTATCCCACGGTACAAGTCGTACATCCGCTCTTGGTGCTCGCGAATATCCTCGATGCTCAATTCCCGCTTTTCGATGTGCTTGAGGCATTTCTGGGCCTTTTTCAACTTCACACGATACTTTGAGGAAATAGCCGCTTTATAATCCTCGAAGCTGGCCCAAGCTGGATCGAGGTTCATGATCATATTAGGCTGGATGGTAAACTCGATGTAGCGGCGGTCCACCAGGGGCTGCGCCTCCACTCGACTGGATTCGAAGAGTTCCTTGATCAAGGTAGCAGCGATGGTCGTTCCTACTTCGCGCAGTTGCTGCTGGGTGTGCAGCAGGGCTTCTTCGAGTAGCTGAATACCGGGGGCGCCGGCCAGATGGGCAGCTTTAAAGTAGTAGCCGTGCTCACCGGTCAGCAGCAGGTTACCGCAGGCCATCGTGTAGAATCCTACATTACGAGCCACAAAACCTTTGAGGGAACGAGCAATGGCATTAAAGAAGCAAGGCGTTTCTTGAACGTCGTCCAGGTTAACGCTTTGGTCCGCCTGGAAATATTGAATCTGACAGAGTGCGACCCCTACCGGCAATTTATTTTCATAAAACACCAAATAGCGAAAGTCCATCCCGACAGGCGGCGCTGCTTCCATACTAGATAGAAAGTCCAGTTGCAGAAAGATATTATCCTCAGGCATGGCCCGCTGCCAGTCAGCACCAGCTAGCGCAATTGAGTCGAACAAAGCAATGCTATATCCGGGCTTGGAGAGTGTCGTGGCCATTAGGATACCAGGCTGTTTGAGTTCCGAAGTCATGATAAGGCGACATTGATTTGGCCCTTTCGAGCATTAGTTGGGACGCATACCTTGATAAGATACGAAAAAATAAACGTTTGGGGCAGGATGAAGTTTTGAAAAAAATGATATTACTGCAAATTTTCGTAGGCTTTTTTAGTCAAATCGTAGTAAACACAGCTTTTTCCGTAAAAACGCGCTTCTTTTCGATAACTCATCCCCAGCTTTTCAATCACCCTTCGGGAACCCTTGTTTTCGGGTAGGGCGACGGCGACAATCCGTTCCAGCTGTAGGTGATTGAAGGCGTAGTTGAGGATGGCTCGTGAGCCTTCGGTAGCATACCCCTGCCCCCAATGTTGGGTCATCAGTCGGTAGCCGATCTCCAGCTCTTCGGTGTTGTCCAGGTCTTTGAGGATAAACCAGCCGACAAAGGCCCCGTCGGCTTGCCGCTCCGCCATCCACCAATTGTACAAAGGGTTGCCAGTGGCCAATTTTCCCAACAATGTCCCAACATATCCTTGAACGGTCTCCCGGTCGTGTGGTACCCCATTGGTGATATAGCGCATGACCTCGGGGTCGGAGTGCAGCTGATAAAAAAGCTCGAAGTCTGCTTGGACCGGACAGCGCAACCGCAGCCGCTCGGTGACTAAATTTGGACTATTGGGCATAATGGCTTACTGTTTTAGGCGCTGGGGCTGATGGAGGGTCCATTTTTGAATTTCTCTCATGGCATATTGCTCATCTCGCCAGCCCAGCAATTCCATTTCCCCTGGGCCTTTATAGTTGAGAAACCAATTCTGGATGATCTGATGGGCAGCGTGATATTTGACGACAAAGGTCTGGTAGTCATCAGCAGCGATCACGTTCAAGGCAGAATCCAACGGAACTGCGATGATCTTGGTATCAATCTCCTCCCGATCACGCAGCATCAGCGCTCCGATGGGCCGCACTTCTACCAGCGTCCCCGTCTCCACGCTGGGCGCAATGACCAGAATATCCAACGCATCTCCATCGCCGCCCCGCTCTTTATCCATCAAAGTACCCGGAATAAAGCCATAATTCCCCGGATAGGGCAGGAAATTGATGATGCGATCGCGGCCATATTCCTGATCCACCGCAAAGCGTTTTTCCTCCACATCAAACTCCACCTTGGCATTGGTCCCGGCCGGAATTTCAATGATTGCGTGGATTCCTTTTTCGGTGAAAGTGGCCGCCGTATAGGCTTCTCCCGAGGGAGCCTGGAGACAGGAGGAAAGCAGCAGACTGAAAAGCGCAAGAAGGATAATTTGTTTCATAATATGTCCAAAGGTAAGTAATTTTTATAGGACAGCGAACTGTCCGAGTGAGAACAAAATGAGCGAAAAAGTTCTATCTTAGCAACAATTAACCTCTTTTAATCATCCTCTAAATTGTAAACTTTCGCATCTTGCGATTAGCTACATAAACCCGTGTATCAACTATGAGCGAAAAAAAGTATTTCGATCCCGCCGACCTCAAGAATTTTGGTAAAATCACTGAGCTTCAGGAGGAATATGGCAAAAAGTTTTTTGACTGGTATGGCTCCGTTTTCCAAGAAGGTGCGCTGACCGAGCGCGAGAAGTCGCTGATCGCTTTGGCGGTTGCCCATGCGCTGCAATGTCCTTATTGTATTGATGCTTATACGAGTTCCTGTATGGTCAAGGGAGCGGATGAGGAGCAGATGATGGAGGCGGTGCACGTAGCGGCGGCTATTCGTGGAGGGACGACCCTGGTGTATGGAACGCAGATGATGAATCATTTGAAGAAGATGTCGATGTAGGAGAGCTTTCTTAAAACTACAGCAAATTATGGCGATTAAACAACGCAGCAAATCATTAAAATCAAGAGCAGATAACCTCTCGGATACTTTCTTTCAGCTCAATGTCTTGAACGGAAAAGAATTGGTCGATGAGCAATTTCCGGCCTTCGGTGCGCAGCTGGCAGAGCTGGGGTACCAGCCGCTCCGGCCTTCGGCTATCGAGATTTTTCAACTCAATATCGGTAAGCTGTGCAACCAAACTTGCGCGCACTGTCACGTTGACGCCGGGCCCGACCGCAAGCGGGAGAATATGTCGAAAGCCACACTGGAGCGTTGTTTGGAGATCATCGCCGCCGTGCCCAGCATCCATACCGTCGACATCACCGGGGGAGCGCCGGAGATGAATCCGCACTTCCGCTGGTTTGTTGAAGAATGCTACCAACTGGGTAAACAGGTTATCGACCGCTGTAACCTAACCATTGTAGTGGCCAATCGCAAATACCATGACCTTCCTGAGTTTTTTGCTAAAAATAAAGTACAGGTGGTCTCTTCCCTCCCCTACTTCAGCAAGAGTCGCACGGACAACCAGCGCGGCGACGGCGTCTTCGAAGATTCTATCAAAGCCCTGCAAATGCTCAACGCCGTAGGCTACGGCCAGGAGGGCTCGGGCTTACAGCTCGACCTGGTATACAACCCCTCCGGGGCCTTCCTCCCCGCAGGACAGGAGACCCTGCAAGCTGAATTCAAACGCCAGCTCAAGCGCAAGTACGACATCGTTTTCAATAACCTCTACGCCATCACTAACCTTCCAATTAGCCGCTTCCTCGAATACCTGATTTCCAGCGGCAACTACCAGGACTACATGCAAATGCTCGTCGAGGCCTTCAACCCGGCGACTGTCATGGGCCTGATGTGCCGCACCACCATCTCCGTGAGCTGGGAGGGGTATTTGTACGATTGCGACTTCAATCAGATGCTCGACCTCAAGGTAGCGGCGAAGGACAGTCAGCATATTGACAATTTTGATGTGGAGGCTTTGAAGCAGCGAAGTATTGTATTGAATCAGCATTGTTATGGCTGTACAGCGGGAGCGGGATCGAGTTGTGGAGGAGAGATCAGCTGATTAGGCTACCCGACTAGACATATTATTCCTTAACTTTGGTTAAAAATATGTCTTGTGATAAATGTACCTGAGTTATCTAGGCAATTACTGATTCTCCTTTTAGGGTTCTGCTCCTTGTCCATCGGTACAGCCCAAACCCTCATTATCCCCGAAACCCTCACCATTGAAGATGGGCTTTCGCAGGGGTTTATCCCAGTCATTCATCAAGATAGCGAAGGGTTTCTCTGGTTGGGTACTAAAAATGGACTCAATCGCTACGATGGTCGAGCTTTCAAGGTATTTACTCGTGATCCTGATGATCCGTATTCGATTTCTAATGACTGGATTCAAGCCATCCGAGAAGAAGGTGACTTTTTAGTCCTTGGTACGCATGATCAATTGCTGAATGTATTCCACAAGCAAACCCAACGGTGCTACCGCATTCTACTGCAAGCTGAAAATATGAAAGCCTTTTCTCGGGTAGAAGATATATTTAGAGATACCTTGGGGAATTATTGGTTGAATATCAGAGAGGAAGACCAAGTGATTCGACTTTCTTTTCCGAAGGATTTTTGGCTAAATCTGCCCGACGACCCGACCTTGGTAGATAGCGTTCAAGTGGAGGCGATCCCAAATGCAGTGCAATTTTTCGTCCAGGGAGATCGCTTATTTCTGACCCACCAGGATCAAACAGCATGGGTCGATATACCTACCCAATCCCGTCAAGTAGTCCCAACAGTTTTGGCACATCCTGAAAGGACAGGTTTTACAAAGATCACCCCCTTCATCGGTATCGGAAAAACCGAAGACAAGTTCAATAAGATATTTCAATTAACCGTTTTTAAAAATGGTAACTGGCAAGAAGTCAATACAGATCTGCGATTTAATAAACAATACTACTATGACCAAAGTACTGGTTTGCTCTGGCTCAGCGAATATGGAAAGGATCGGCTCCTGGTTTTTGATATTGCAGTATTGCAACAAGCCGACCAACTATCTCCCTCCGATGCCAGCTATCACATCTCCAATGTAAGCGTTGTTGAATCTTGGTTTAAAGATAATTCGGGTATCCTTTGGGCGGGCACTAATGGCTTTGGCATACGCAGGGTAAGTCCAAGAAAACTTGCTGTAAAGACGCACGTTTTAGGCGAGTCGATCTCCAATAAAATCTACTCTTCTAGCCCAGAAGAGTTGTTGTACAAGCGACCCGATGCCACAAAAAATTACATCGGCACGGGAAACTTGAAAAGTATTTTTCAATATTTTAAGTCCAGCGAGATTAACCACATTGACATCCTACTCGATAGTATCGGGAAGGGTTGGGTGGCTATACATCGGGAGGCTCCTCAAAATGAGAATCATCAATTGGAACTATACACCTATGAGGAGGGCAATTTGGAGTTCCGAAAAAAAATGGATATTGCCGAGTTTTGGAATGGGGCACAAATCTCGTTACTGAGCAAGAACAAGGAGGAATTATACCTTCTCTTTTCTAATCATCTCATTCAATACAATCCCTTAACTAACGAGCATCGCAGCTTTATTTTTGATCCATTTCCGAAATCCCCTACCCTACTATTTTACCTAGCTCAAACGGCCAATGGCGATTGTTGGATCGGAAGCCAATCCGGCTTAGTTCACGCTAAGAAGACCGCGGATGGGTTTGATTTCAGCTTGGTAGAAGGCTTGCGTAATCCTATCTGTGCGAGCCTGTTAACGGATCCTAATGATGCCAATATCCTATGGATTGGTACGAAAGGTGGCGGTTTGCACCGCTTGGATACCCGCACCATGGCGTTCGAGTATTTGCACAGCAAAAATGGCTTACCCAACGACGTAATCTACAGCGTACTCAACGATGAACAAGGTAATCTTTGGATGAGTTCGAATAAAGGGATCATCAGTTACCATCCCGAAACCGGTAAAATTCGCAATTTCACCGCCGAGGATGGTATGCAAAGCAATGAATTCAACACCCATGCTTTTGGGAAGTCGCCAAGGGGGGAGCTTTTATTCGGAGGGATCAATGGCTTGAATGTATTTCATCCCGACGATTTACAAGAAAATCCCTTCGTGCCCGAGGTACGCATTACCGGCCTGGCGGTCAATAACAAAGAAATAGGCATTCAAGACAGCACCGGCATCTTGTCAAAAGCGATTGATTTTACGTCTGCTATTCGTCTACCGTTCCAACAAAACAGCATCAATCTAACCTTTGCGGCACTTGAATTCACTGCCCCCGGTAAAAATACCTTCCGCTACTACTTGGAAGGCGCAGAAGCAGAATGGACCCATACCACTACAGAAAATCGAGCGAGCTACCTCAATATTGCACCTGGCAGTTACACTTTCAAAATTAAAGCGGCTAATGGTGATCAGGTTTGGAGTGAGCAGATTAGGACACTAGACATCACTATTCTGCCACCTTGGTATCGAACGACATTGGCTTATTTGTGCTATATTTTGCTAATAGTCGGGGCAATTTGGCAGTACAGCCGATTTCAGCGTAATCGCTGGCAACTCAAGCATAGCTTAGAACTGGAACAAAAAGAAGCCGAACGGCTCAAAGAACTGGATACTTTCCGCTCTCGGTTATTTACCAATATCACGCATGAATTTCGCACCCCACTCACCGTCATTCTAGGCACTTCCGAACAACTAGAAAATCAGAATTTTGTGGAGCAGCCGGCTCAAAAACGCTTATCACTCATTCGTCGGAATGGCCAAAATTTGCTCAAGCTAGTCAATCAAATGCTTGATCTCTCCAAAATAGAGCATAACCAACTCCAAATCAACTATCAGCAGGGGGATTTACTCGCTTATTTGCGTTACCTCACCGAAAGCTTTTCCTCTTTAGCCACCGCCGAAGGTATCACACTAGCAGTCGAGAGCGGGCATACGGAGGTATGGATGGACTACGATGAAGAAAAGATGCGCCAAATTATTTCCAACCTGCTTTCCAATGCCATCAAATACACCCCTTCCGGTGGAGAGGTAGTACTGAGGGCTAATCAGCAAAGCGATCAACTTTATGTCAGTGTGGAGGATACCGGTAAAGGAATTGCTAAAGAAGACTTGCCTCATATTTTTAATCGCTACTACCAAGCCAACGATGATATGGCCAAAGCTGGAGGCACCGGCATTGGACTGGCACTGACCTACGAGTTAGTCAAACTGCTAGGAGGAAACATCGAAGTGACAAGTGAAGTGGAGCAAGGAACAACATTCACTTTTTGGCTACCCGTACGGCACGAAGCTCCATTCCAACAAAATAGTCCTACATCGAAAGAAGGAAGTCATTTATCAGAGCCGACGACTCCTATTCAAAAGCAAGCCTTGGTAGAAAATGCGCCTAAATTGCTGATTGTGGAGGACAATCGGGATGTCGTAGACTACCTTACGACTTGCCTGCAAGAAAACTATCAGTTAGCCTTTGCCTACGATGGGCAATCAGGCATAGAACAAGCCATTGAACTGACCCCTGATATTATTATTTCCGATGTAATGATGCCCCATAAAACGGGTTTGGAACTGACTGATGCCTTAAAAAATGATGAGCGCACCAGTCATATCCCGATCGTTCTGCTAACTGCGAAGGCAGATATGGTAAGCCGATTGGCCGGACTGCGAAAAGGAGCAGATGTTTACCTTGCCAAGCCCTTTTACCAGGAAGAATTGTTGGTCCATCTAGAAAACCTGCTCAAAATTCGACAGCAGCTGCAAGCCAAGTACCAACAACTGGCCCTGAGCACCACGACCGAAACGCCTGATGCCGATGACCAAGAAGCCATTTTCTTGCATAAACTTCGCCAACTGCTCGAAACCAATCTGGACAATACCAACCTCACGGCCCAAGATATTGCCAGACAAATTGGCATGAGTCGTACCAACTTGTACCTTAAGCTCAATGCCGTCGCTGGTATGACCTTCAATATTTACCTGCGCACCCTACGGCTACAAAAAGCGAAAGTCCTCCTCCAAACGACGACCCTCACGATTGCTGAAGTTGCCTACGAAGTCGGATTTAGCAGCCCCAGTTACTTTAGTAATCAGTTCAAAAAACAGTTTGGGCATTCGCCTAGCGAGGAACGAGCTAAGTATAAACGGTGAGTACGGACGTACATTTCGCAGTAACCTCTCTATTTTTTTGTTAATTTAAAAAACTGATTATCAACAACTTGCACCTTCTGGAAAATAGTACAAGTCTTTTGTACAATAACTAAAGCCAGTTTTACTACTTCCTTGCAGTTTTGCGACTAAATCATCAAAGATATGGTCCTACAAAACAGTGTAAGATTTATTTTAATAGCATTCGTTTTTTGCGCTTTCTTACCCACCACTCTTGCCCAAGTCGCCATCAACACCACCGGCGGCGCCCCCGACACCTCCGCCATGCTGGACGTCAGCAGCAGCGACAAGGGTATCCTCATCCCCAGAATGGACAGCACCAGCCGTACCGCCATCCTACAGCCCGCCGACGGCCTCATGGTCTACGATACCACCACCACCACCTTTTGGTATTACGACGAGGAGCAGTGGAATGAAATTCGGAATGGGTCTGATAAATTATCTCCTGCGGACCTCTTAGGCATTTTAGATAGTAGCTCAGGGCCCGGCTTCTTTTGTTTAGAGACCATAAACTCTTTTAATGTTGGAACTAACGAAGAAAATGTCACCATCGCCGATGGGTATGCTTATGTATCCACTGATAATGATTTTTTTGTAGTAGATGTAAGTGTTCCCTCTAACCCCATTAGCGTGGGGGCTTTACAACTTAACAATGCGGGTAAGGCAGCCATCTCGGGCAATTACGCCTTTGTTGCGAGTGGATCTGGCCCGGTAAGAGAATTAGTTGTTATTGATATTAGTAATCCTTCCAATATGATCGAAGTAGACAGAGTGGGTGGATTTAGAAATGCAGCGCTTAGTGTAATTATTGAAGGTGATTACGCTTACGTAATAGATCGAGACGAATTGTATGTCTTTGACATTTCGGACCCAATAGATATAGTCGCTACCGGAAGTACTACGCTGACGGTGCCTGCGCAAGCAGGAGATTTGGCACTCCTGGGCGATTATGTCTACGTAATAAGCAACACCTTACTGCTGTCAGACCCTGGTCTTTTAGAAGTGTTTGATGTAAGCAATCCTTCCATAAATCCTGTGCGCGTCGGCAATTTACCCCTCGGCGCTCCTACTGCTATTGCGGTATCGGAGAATTTTGCCTACGTAATAAGTGATGGGAATGAGGATGATTTGAAGGTTATTGATGTCAGCAACCCCACTGCCCCCAGCTTAATGGGGAGCCTGGCTATAGGAAACGATGCTGACGCTGTGGTGGTTTGGAATGATTATGTTTTGACCTTGAGTAATGATTTGAAAATAATTGACGTAAGTGCTCCGAACAACCCGCTTTTAGTGAATAATATAAACGTTGGTGCCATTTTTTCTATCAGCGATTTGGACGTCTCCGGCAATTTTGCTTACGTATTAGGGGTTGATTTAAGGACGATTAGGCTAACCTGCCCTGAGCAAGTATTCAGTATTGATCCATTTTCCAATGAGATCATTAGCACTCCAGTTGATGAATTAGTCAATGATAACGTTAACATTAACTTTACCCCTTTACAACTTAATGGATTTACGCTAAACGCAACAACTTCCCAGTTAGCCCTAAACAGCAATCAATCTAACCCAAGCGTCAACCTTTCCAGTATTCGAAAGTTTGGGAATGTCGATGCTGGTGTCGAAAGCACCGATCAAAGCACCTCCAACCAGGCCGGTAACGGCTTCACCACCACCCCCTGGGTGTACACTAACGCCATTGAAGCACAAGGTGAGCGCGGAAGCCTCTCCACGCTAATCACCATTGGGAATGATGGCAGCTACGGAACGGATGATGAAATTCATCTTGTGACCGATGGTGAAAGTCGTATGGTGGTTAATGCTGATGGAAGAGTAGGTATAGGTCGAAACCCTACAACGAGAACCTTGGAAGTTGATGGCACTGCGTCCAAAGCCACTGCCGGCGATTGGCTCGCCAATTCCGATGCCCGCTTAAAAAAGAACATCCAGCAGTTAAATGCTGAAACTATATTAGAAAAGCTGTTATCGCTAAAGGGCATCACCTACGAATGGGACGATGACAAAACCGAGTACGAGCGTCCCGCCGGCATCCAATATGGCTTTACCGCGCAGAATATCCAAGAAGTCTTCCCCACTTTGGTAGAAGAAGACGCCGAGGGTTACCTCCAAACCGCCTACGGCACCTACGACGCCATGTACGTGGAGGCCCTGCGGGCCTTACTGGCGAGAATCGAAAATCAGCAGCAGTTGATTGAGACCCTACAACAAAAGACTACAGCAATCAGCGCTGAGAACCAACAATTACAACAACAGGTAGCACGCATCCAGGAAGTAGAAGCCACACCGGCTACCCTACAGCAGCAACTAAGCTCTATCGAACATTCCACCACCAAAGAAAAATAAT
>JBCDGZ010000092.1:0-33011 GCA_038750655.1 Bacteroidota bacterium
ATCGGGGCTACCGTAGGACACATCGGCGGATATGACAGTACTGGACACATTGGAGCTACCGTAGGACATGCCGTCGGCAAGGACACCGGCGTCTGGGCGCCGGCAGCACCAACTTTACAAATCGGTGGTAAGGTTGGGCATGGAAGAGTGATTATCGGCGTCTGAGCACCAGCGCCACCTTGCGGTGGACACATCGGAGCTACCGTAGGACACATCGGCGGATGTGACAGTATTGGACACATTGGAGCTACCGTAGGACATACCGTCGGCAAGGACACCGGCGTCTGGGCGCCGGCACCGCCTGCCAAGCAAACTGGAGGCATTGTTGGACAGCCAATAATGGTGATCGTTGGCGTCTGCGCACCCGCACCGCCTGTACCGCCCGCTGGGCAGAGTGGAGGACTAGTAATAGGGCCGCAAGGAGGACATACCGTTACCGGTACGCCGATGGTAATTGTTTGAGGGTGTGCGCCATCAGGACAAATCGGAATCTGCGTGATTTCCGGGCAGCCTGGTGGTTGCGTAAAGCCTTTCAAGCAATTTGGAGGGAGGGTGTTGGGAGGACACAACGGGACCTCTGTCACCTGACAAGCAGGGGGTATCGTTGGGATATTTCCCTTATCCCCTCCATCTTTAGGCGTTTCGCTTTTTTTTGAAGTTGCCATTAAATTGGATTGTTTTTGTTAAAAAATGGGTTTTAAAAAATCTTTTAAACGTTAGTCTGACAAACTTCTATTGGTGAAGTGAACAGATGCCACCGAGGTAACATCTGCCACTTCTGTCTACTATTTTCTATTGATTTCTGTGTAGCATTATCGTCTTTTGAAATCCCTGTTCTATCCTAAGGACAAACCAGGGTCGGTGGACAAATCTGAGTCTGCGGGCAGTTAAAGGTCGGTGGACAGACCTGCGTTTGCGGACAAACTTGCGTCTGCGGACAGATTTGGGTCGGTGGACACAGCGGTGTTTGTGGACAAATCTGAGTCTGCGGACAAATTTGCGTTTGTGGGCAAACCTGCGTTTGTGGACAAATCTGGGTCGGCGGACAGATTTGCGTCGGCGGACAGACCTGCGTCTGCGGACAAACTTGCGTCGGCGGACAGTTAATAGTCTGTGGACAAATTTGCGTCGGCGGGCAAACCTGCGTTTGTGGACAAATCAAAGTCGGCGGACAGATTTGCGTCGGCGGACAAACCTGCGTTTGCGGACAGATAAAGGTCTGCGGACAATCCTGAGTAACTGGACAGACTTGAGTTGGTGGACAAATCTGAGTAACCGCGGCCGCGGCCATTCTACCTCCTACTTCCGGCAGTGGACCACATACTACCCCTGTAGGACATATTTGCGTCTGTGGACAAACCTGAGTAACTGGACAAATCTGAGTCTGCGGACAAACTTGCGTAACTGGACACAGCTGGGTCTGTGGGCAAATCTGAGTTTGCGGACATAGCTGAGTAACCGGGCAAACCTGAGTTGGTGGACACAATTGCGTACGTGGACACAGCTGGGTCGGCGGACAAACTTGCGTAACTGGACAAATTTGGGTCGGTGGGCAGATTTGCGTCGGCGGACAGCCTTGAGTGATCGGACAAACCTGAGTCGGTGGACACAGCTGCGTACGTGGGCAAAGCTGCGTCGGTGGACAAACTTGTGTCACTGGGCAGACCTGCGTTGGCGGACAAAGCTGGGTTGGTGGACACAGCTGAGTCGGTGGACAAATCTGCGTAACTGGACAACCAAAAGTTGGGCATTGCTGGGTACGTGGGCAAATCTGAGTCGGTGGACAAACTTGCGTCACCAGTGGCGGAATCGGACCGCCAATCGGACCACGAGCCGCTGCGGCCAAGCCTCCTGTCTGTGGAATCGTAGCACCACCACCACATACAATACCTGTTGGGCAGGCCACTTCGCGAGTAATCGGACAATGGTGCGTCAAAGGACAGACATAAGTATCTGGACAGTGTTGTGTCACTTGTGGACAAACCAGGGTGTCTGGACAGAATTGCGTCTTAGGACAATAGTGAGTCACCGGACATATCCACGTTGGACGTGGGCAAATCTGAGTCGGTGGACAAGCCTGAGTAATTGGACAAAACTGCGTCACTGGCGGCGTCGGAACTGGACCACCAATAGGGCCAGGAGCTGCAGCTGCCATAGCGCCTCCTTGCGGGAATGTCGTATTACCACAAACGATACCAGTAGGACAACCTACTACCGTCGGAGGGCAACCCACGCCAATCGTCGGGCAAAGGCCGATGGTAAGGCAGTTGCCAATCGTCGGACAAATACCAATTGTTAGTGGTGGTGTTATAACGGGACCTTGAGCAACCGCACCACCCCGCGGTGGACACATCGGAGGAAACTGTGTATTGCAGATCATCGGATTGGTCATTGGCGGCGGGCAGCCGGGATAGACCGTAATGCCGATCGTAGGGGTCTGTGCACCAGCCCCACCACCCGGACAGAGCGGTGGATATTGGGTCAATGGTGGACAGGGCGGACATACAGTAAAAGGTACCCCTAAGGTCACCGTCTGTGGTGAGCCGTCGGGACAAATCGGGGGGTTGGTAATGACCGGACACCCGGGAGGTTGTGTAAGACCTGCCGGACAGACAGGAGGCTGCGTATAGCCTCCTTTTCCTTCCATAGGTTCCGGATCTTTGGCTTTTGCCATGATAAATTGGTTTTAGTTAAGAAATAAATTGTGCTTAAATCCCACTTACCAAGTGATGATCCGGTATCTACATACCAGATAATGAAGAAGATCCTGTACCGGTTTACTAGTCTATTGGTGACCAATAGAGGACCTTCGGAATGAATGTTTCTGTTACTTTTTTGAGGAAGACTGCTGGGCGTAGTCATGGAATAAATCCAAAAGCGCCTGGCCGTCAGGGCTACCCAAACCCGTGCAAGGGTTCCAGTACTTAGCGGCCTGGTAGTAATTATTATTCCCTGAAACAATTTGCCGGAAGCCGCGACCAGCAAATTCATAAAGCATGGCATTGGCGAAGCCCAGGTTATACCCCAGACCTTCGTTGAGCAATGCGATCAAGGCCGCCCAGACAGGTGTGGAGGCACTGGTCCCACCGATGACTTCTTCTTTGCCATTGAAAATGACCTGATAGCCGGACTTCATGCCGGCATCAGCCGCAACATCAGGGACACCACGGGTACTCCCTTTTTGATAAGGATAGGCAGCGACTGCTGCTCGCTGATAATAGGGTTGTTGGAAAAGACTACTGAAGCCGCCGCCGCTTGCGACCTGGCCACCGTATTCGTTCCAAACAACTTCACTGCTTATTTTTCCATCGTTAATATCGATGATGGTTCCGCCGGAGCCAATGACGTAAGGATGAGAGGAGGGAAGGGCAACATTCGGTGTTTTGCTGCTGAAATAGGCTCCATGATCTCCAGAGGCTGCAATAACTGTAATGCCCAGTAAAGCGGCTTCGTAGAACAGCTGGCTCATCTCAGCCACCTGCATACTGTTGTAATTGCTCTCCGGCCCCGCCCAACTGCAAGAGACCACAGTGGGCTTATTTTTATCATCGCTGATGACGAGTTTCATCGCATCAACGATGGTATTCGCATAGTAAATAACCAATGTCGCATTGGGTGCAATGGCACCAGCTACCTGGACGTCCATCGTTACCTCTGTGTTATTCAGCAGGTTAACCTTAGTAGAAAGTGGCTGTCCTACTGTTACAATCTTAGGTTCCTTGATTCCATTTTTCTTAAAAAAGGCCTTGAAGTCCGACTCCTTCGCCTTGCCTCCTAGTTCAATGATACCAATACACTGCCCCTTGCCCGTCAGTTTCTCTGGGAAGTTATACGCTTGGGCAACTTCAGTGGGGGAATAGCCCCCGATGGCAGCGGTGGCACCATCTGCTTCTGCCTGTGTATTGCGCGTGGGCAAACGATATTCCGTCTTCATTGGCTCCACCAACCCAGTTACACGCGTTACCATTGGCTGCAATATAGCAGGTAAATACAGACTGCCCTGATAGGCCAAATAGGTCATTTGGTTGGGTCCCTGAAAAACGCTCAACGTGATATTAAAAGCTTTTTCAAAGTTGCTTACGCTGCCTTTTAGCGCAATCATCTTTGCTAGATCATCCTTTTTAACCACCTTAATACTACAACCCTCAAAGTATTGAGTCAGAGCATTCATATCTTCTGTAGAAGCTCCAAAATTGGCGGCTAGTTCCTTCCGGTTGAGGTAGGTTCGTTCGTGCGGAGCTTGATAGATAAGCGCAGATAGTTTCTGCTGAACTTGTGGATTCGTTTGTTGGGGTCGAAGGTAGATGCTAAGGTCAAGTACTTGTTGTGGATCAGGGTGTCCAATAGGAGTTGCTGGAAAATTCATAGAACTTCCAGGAATAGAAGTGAACTGAGGCTGCATAATTTGGTATTGTTGGGGTCAATGAAATATGTTTGTCCTACATTCTCCCATAGTGATGTGCTTCCCAAATGTATACATTCTGTTCAGTTCAGCCTGAGACAATTTAACCCCACTTCCTGAAAATCCAGTCCATTATAATACTGATATCAAAAGCAGTATTAGTTTGATAATCAGCAATTTAAACTATAAAAAAAATCATCCTGTTTTCCCCAAAAAAACAGTAATCAGTCTTACAAATTCGGCCTCCTTCGAATAAAATTCTATCTTTATCCACTAAAAACTCAGATATGAAAAACCTCCTCTATTTGCTGTCTCTAGCCACTTCGCTCCTCCTTTTCGTTAGCTGCCAGACTTCCCCCCAATCTACTGTTGCTGATAATGATGACCCCGGTAAATACATTCGGGCTAAAAAGGCGACTATACTTCCCAAAATTGATGGAGAAGCGTACGATAAATGTTGGAAACAGACCGAATGGCTGCCCTTGGAGCAACGCTGGCTGGGCGAACCCTGGACCGAGGAAGACTTCAAAGGGGATTATAAGGTATGCTGGGGGGAAGATTTCATCTATGTGCTGACCAGAATAACAGATGATGTTTTTATGGATAAAGAACCCGACGGCCTAAAGACCTACTGGGATGATGATTGCCTCGAAATCTTTATCGACGAAGACCATTCCGGCGGCAATCACCAGTACAGCCACAATGCCTTCGCCTACCACATCGCCAAAGATTATCGGGTGGCAGATATTGGCCCGGATAGCCTGCCACACTATTATAATGACCACATCATCACCATCCGTCGTCGACGCAGCAATACCTACACCTGGGAATCTGCCATTGCCATTTATAAGGATGATTACAAAGAGGGATCAAGCGATAACTCACCCATAAAATTGAGTGCGGGTAAAAAACTGGGCTTTGCCCTGGCCTATTGCGATAATGATTACAGCGAGCAAAGAGAAAATTTTATTGGATCTGTAGTAGTAGAAGGGGAGAATAAAAACCGAGGCTGGATCGACGCCAATATTTTTGGCACCCTGGAACTGGTAGAAAAATAAGAGGGCAGAACGGCACGCTCTACCCTCTTCAATTCTCATGCATTTACTAATAGCTAACGTTTAATTATATTCTCCAAATAAACTATTCTATCCACGTTCGAAGAGGAACTGCCCCTGCTCGTCAAAGACGAAAATGCGGCGTTCCATATCCAGCCCCAGACGTATTCCCACTACAATATTTCCGTTCCGCATCTTACGGGCCACCTTTATCGCACTATCTGGATAGCGGGTCATAATAAAATCAGAAACAATAGGGGGCAGACGGTCAATACCGAGGAATGCTCCCCACCCCACACAGTGGTAAAAAATGAATTGAATGCCCAGAAAGGTGCCCTCCAAATCATAGATTAAAATGCGCTGGCGGTTAACTTGAATCAGGTACTGCATGCCTACTCGCTTGGCCCTTTGCAGAGTGACCAGCGGGAGCTGTGTCTCGATGTGCTCTAGGATGGCCGCAGGCAGTTCGTCTGGCCTCACTCGCTGCCCGGCCCCGCAGGGTCCAGCGACGTACGGCCGCCCCTCAATGCTTCCTTCCCGAAGTAAGCTGCCATCCAATCGACTGTACAACACATCTTCATTCCCCAGCAGCAGCTCATAGCCTTTGTCATCAACTCTTGAAACCGACTCCACATAGGTCTCAAAATAATTGTCAAAGACTTCCTCTAACAGTGCCGGAGGCAAATCAGCAGGAGCGACCGCCACCTTGCCTGCCGAGCCAGCGATGGCCTCTACCAACGCTACGTCGGTCAGCGGTTCCTCTTTATCACAGGAGTTCAATAGCACCAGCAGTAACGAAGCAAATAACAGGTATCTCATGCTTTTGATTCTTGGTTTATTTTAATAGGTACCACTTTCTGACAAGGGTTGCCCGAGCAGAACCATTTTTTTAAAAATAGTACTGCCCCCCGATATTCAGACTGATGATGTAGGGATAGGTCCTGCTCCGATCAAGCTGATAGGTTGCTTGCAGGCTTTGAATAAAGGTAGGTTCTAGGATGAGGCTGAAATGCGGTGTCAGCGCATAGTCCAGCCCCACACCGAAGAGCGCATCAAAGCTCATATTGTCCAGCCCTTTAAATTTGTCAGTAATGTCGGTACGACGATGCTTTAGACCGGTACGATTGGAGCGCACTTGATTGACCGTTAATTCTTTATCAACCAGAAAGTTGGCGCCTAATCCAGCTCGAAGAGCCATCTTCAAGCGACCCTGCCCCATGCGGTAGCTAGCAATAACTGGAATGCGCAGATAGCTGAACTCTTGTTCCAAATCGAATAAAATGAGCGTAGGCGTGTTGAGTGGTATAGTCGTCGAAGCCGCACGAGAAAGGGCCACATCCGTCTCCACCTCCCCAAAAGAAGTCGAAAGGCGCATCTGGTACTCCGAATCATAGCCGCCGGAGGCGTTGCGTCGCTCGCGCTGCCGATCGTAGTTCAACACCTGCCGATGAGAAGAGCGAACTGATGTGCGGGAATAGTGCGCCCCAATTTCCAAGGCCCAGCGCTCCGACAGCTGATAGCCCAGCTTCAAGCCGCCGGCCGCAAAGGTATTATCTGGCTGCTCCTGATCGTTCCATACGCCTCGGAACCGCTGCTGCGGCTCTCGAACAATGCGATAAGAAAGCGCCGGAGCGAAGTACAAGCCAGCATAAAAAGCGCCTTTCCGCCCAGTACCCTCCCCGGTGTCGACGGGGAGCGATACGGGAGGAGACAATAACTGATTTTTCTTGGTGGACTCTGCAAAGAGCGGTAGTGCAGTCAAAGTAGTCAGGGTGCCCAGGCCAGTTGCCTTGGGTAAAATTGGTTGGGTTGGAATCGTTGATTTTGTTAGATTTTGCCCTGGACTTGTAGATTGTTCTTTCACAGTAGACGTGGCCACTTTGCGACTCCTTATTGAAGGAAGTACCGTTTTCGCTCTTCCTTCAATGCCATCTGCCTTTATATCGCTGGTTGTACGCTGCATATCCCTCTCTTCCTGTACCCTCTCCGTTGAGGTTTCGGCGAGGGAGGGTGGAGCTGGGGAGTGCTTAGCGGATGGTGATTGCTCCGTAGCCGACGGCAGGCCTTCGGCAGCTACGGGATGAGCAGGTCGACTGTTGCAGGTTCGCAGGAGGTAGAGGATGATAGCGACGACGACGAGCGCGGTACCGAGCAGCCAACGGCGGTAGGGGCGCTTCGGCGGCGGGGGTATGCGGGGTTGGATTTTATCCCAAAGATCATCCGGCGGAAGATCCCAATGCCCATCTTCCGATTCCTCTCCCTGCTGATTCAGCGATTTGCGAAACAGCTCCTCCATATCATCATGATGTAAATGCTCTTCCATAGGCATTAAGAAATATTGCATTTTAACAATCGTTCATCGCAATTTGAGTTGCTTTGACAATAACTTACGCAGCATGGCTTTAGCTTTTGAAAGCTGCGATTTAGACGTATTGGGTTCGATCCCCATATATTCTGCAATTTCCCGGTGGGTGTAACCTTCCAATACATGCATATTGAAAACCGCGCGATAACCAGCGGGCAACCGTTGTATCATTTTTGTCAGTAAATGAGGATTCAAAGTCGCCCCTCGCTCCTCTTCCAGAGCATACTGGGCCTCAGCCAGCTCGATGTCCAACATCGGAAACAGCTTTTTGCGCTTGCGGATAAATTGTAGGGCAGTATTTACCATCACCCTCCTGATCCATCCCCCCAGAGGCCCAGTCTGCTTAAACTGATGAAGATCAGTGTAGACCTTCACAAACCCCTCCTGTAGCATGTCTTCAGCTTCCATCCGATTATGGGCATAACGCAGACACAAGCGGAACATCTGAACTTTATAGCGTTCATACAAGGCCCGCTGCGAGCGTTGATCGCCGCTCAGGCAGCCTTGGACTATATGTGCCTCCGTGTACTCCGACATGCTGGATATTCATTGAATAGGTGAGGGTATTCTCTCAGGGGTTGCCTGAGGAACATTTATTTTTTTCCAGAGCTTTGACTAGAGAAAGATAGGAAAGTTTATTGACCCGCTTCTTTTTTTACGAATTTAAAGCGGGCGGGGCCATTGCGCTCCAAGCCAATGAAATAGTCGCCGGAGGCCAGGTCGGCAATATCCATACGAATCAGGTTAATGCCTTCTTCCAAATCAAGCGGCATGCGACGCTCCACTTTACCTTCCTGATCGACGATAAAAACCATTCCTGAACCTTGCTGGGAACTGACTTTGACATTGATCGTACTTGTTGAGGCTTCCACGGGATTGGGATAAACAATGGTGATCCCTTCCTTTTTGCAATCCGTCTGTACGGGGACCAGTTCTGAAAAATGATGTTTTCCTTTAAAATCCACCATCTTCAAACGATACCAGGCACTGCTCCAATCGGTGGTATGCAGCCGCTCGTAATGCTGGGGCT
Organism: Bacteroidota bacterium; assembly: GCA_038750655.1. Classification (GTDB taxonomy): domain Bacteria; phylum Bacteroidota; class Bacteroidia; order Chitinophagales; family Saprospiraceae; genus JBCDGZ01. The sequence goes on from JBCDGZ010000092.1 coordinate 8,853, forward strand.
TTGCATTTGCCGTAACCAGCATCACCGTTTCGAACTGCTGACCATCCCGACTGCGCTCTACTTCAAAGCGACTATATTGCTGCTGTTGGCTGGTCTGCCACCGGAGGACGACATTGCATTCTAGCACCTCAGCCGTGAAAGGAAGAGAATCCACTTCAACCATAACAGGAGTATAGGTACTGGCCTGTATCTTCGAATTTGAACAAAGAAAGAGGAACAATAAGAGCGAAAAGAGGGCGGGAGAAATTTTTGCTGCTTTCACTGGTTTGTATATTGATGTAATTTCATTAATATGTAATTTTTTCAAAATCTGTACCAGTTTCATTTGCTTATGAGCAGTCTACTTGAACAAGCCTACTCCTCGTCGACCTTCCGGGAACTGGGCCATCAACTCGTCGATCAGTTAGCCGATTACCTAGAAGCGGCCGAAAAAGGCCACCAGGCGGTTATTCCCCAAATTGATCCGCAAAATGAGCTGCGGTTTTGGGAGAAAGACCTGGTGGAAGGCCCGCGCGACCCTGTTTATTTTTTCGAACAATTGATCAATCGCTCCATTCACCTGCATCAGCAAAAATACATGGGCCATCAGATTGCACCTCCGGCCTATCTGGGGCCTTTGGCGGCCTTGGCGGGCGACTTACTCAACAATGGTATGGCCGTCTTCGAAATGGGGGCCGCCTCTACAGCTATTGAACAGGTTGTTGTGCAGGAGGTGTGTAAGGTAATGGGGTACGACGAGCTGGCTGGCGGCTTTCTGACCTCCGGTGGCACCCTGGCCAATCTGACGGCGCTGTTGGCGGCCCGGCAGGCCATCGGCGAGCGAGATGTCTGGACCGAGGGGCAGCAAGAGAAGCTGGCCATCATGGTTTCAGAGGAATCCCATTACTGCGTGGATCGAGCAGTGAGAATCATGGGTTGGGGCGAACAGGGGATTATCAAAGTGCCGGTCAATGCGCAGTATCAGCTGCGTACTGATTTGTTGGAGGAGGGACTTCGGAAGGCGGAGGCCGCAGGCCGGAAGGTGATTGCCCTGGTGGGCTGCGCCTGCTCGACTTCTACGGGTGCCTATGATGACCTAGAGGCGATGGCCGATTTTTGTGCGCAACACCAGCTTTGGTTTCACGTCGATGGCGCCCACGGGGCGGCCGCCGCTTTTTCTAGCCGCTACCGCCCGCTGGTCAAAGGCATCGGGCGAGCCGACTCGATTGCTATGGATTTCCACAAAATGCTGATGACTCCAGCACTAGCAACCGCCCTATTGTTCAAAAAGGGGCAGCAAGCCTTCGGTACCTTCGCCCAACGCGCCCAATACCTCTGGGCCAGCCAGTCGGAGCAAGAATGGCACAACCTGGCCAAACGTACCTTCGAGTGTACCAAGTACATGATGAGCATCAAGGTGTATATCCTGCTGCGCAGCTATGGCCTTACCGTTTTCGATGAGTACGTCAACCGCCTTTACGACATGGGCCGCCACTTTGCCCAATTGATTCAACAAAGGCCCCACTTCGAGCTGGCCGTTACTCCACAGTCCAATATCGTATGCTTCCGCTACACGCCGCCGAACTGCTCCCCCGAGCAACTCGATCTGCTCAACAGTCGCATCCGAAAAAACATCATCGAAGAGGGGGAATTTTACATCGTCCAAACCCAACTCAAACAGGGCCTCTACCTCCGAACCACATTGATGAACCCCTTCACCACAGAGCAGGAGCTCTTGGGCTTACTCGATAAAGTAGAAGCATTGGCTAGATGATAGCGGCTTTACATAAAACCTCAAAGCCATTAGATCGGCTCATCGCCGGGCTTTATCTCTTGCTCTTGGCAGTATTGCCTTTCTCCGTTCCGGCGCAGCTAGGTAGCCATCAGCTGGAAATGCCCTCTGAACCGCTGATTATCGTACTATCGATGTTGCTGGCATCTTGGTACCAGCAACATCGAGAACAACTGAGCAGCTTATTGCGCTCCACCATCGGCCGCATCAGTCTACTTTGGCTAGGGTGGATGGGCGTTTGTAGCCTGTTCTCCACCTTACCCTTCGTTTCGTTGAAATACTGGTTAGTGAGTATCGCCCATTGGTGGGTTTTCTTTGCGGGCTTCTTCGTGCTGGCCCGGCAGTTGCCCAAAGACCTCTTTGCCTTACTCTCTGCCTACGCTCTATCCTTTGGCTTGGTTATGCTGTACGCCTGGACGGTACATGCGCAGTACGATTTTCGAATCGATGTATCGGTCCTAACGGCCCGCCCCTTCTATTTTGATCACGCCCTCTACAGCGCCTGTCTCTTATTGCTACTCCCCATCTACACCACCTGGGCCGTACAGAAAACAAGGAAGAGTGGGCTTTCCAAAGGTCAACGCCGCTTTAGCATTGTCATGGGGCTTATCTTTTCTACGGCAGTCTACCTTTCTTTTAGCCGGGCCGCTTGGCTAAGCTCATGGCTGTGTATGTGGTTTCTGGGACTGACTTTGTTGTTTAGAATGGGCTTTCGGACCTGGATTATTTTAATAGGTGTAGGCTTGCTCAGCTTGACCTTGCTCTGGTCGCCAGTGAGAGAACAGTTGAAAAATAACCAGGCCGAATCCAAGAATCATGGGTTTCTTAATCAGGTGATTTCGACCGCTAATATCAGCACGGATGTCTCCAATCTGGAACGCCTCAATCGCTACAAATGCGCCCTGCGAATGTTTAGCGATCGCCCCCTCCTTGGCTTCGGCCCCGGCACGTACCAGTTCGCTTATCTGCCCTACCAACGGCCAGAGGAGATGACTCGCATCAGCGTCAGCGATACAGGGCCCCACGGTCCCGGAAGGGGCGGCGGTGCTCACTCAGAATACCTGCAAGCCCTCTCCGAAATGGGCCTGCCCGGCCTATTGATCTGGCTGGGCCTGGTGTTAGCGGGCTTCCACGCTGGCTTAACCATCTTTCGAAAAACGGCTACTAAAAGTCACAAATGGTTGGCGATGGGAGTGTTGCTGGGCTTGATGACTTATTTCATTCACGGCCTGTTTAATAACTTCTTGCATCATGGCAAGCTGGCCGTCCTGGTCTGGATATTACTGGCTGCGCTGAGCGTTTTACAGCAAAAGATTACTGCACCAAAGCCCGGGCCTGATTGATGACTTCTAGGAAATCAGCTTTCTTCTTCGGGTCCTTGCTGGTTTTGTTAACCCACTCAAATGCCTTTTCGTACTGCTTGAGTTGAAAGTAGGAGTAGGAGAGATTGAACATGCCATCCTCAAATTTGGGGTTGATGTCCATGGCTTTAAGGTAGAGTTCAATGGCCTTTTCGTATTGTTCTAACTGCACCAGCGTACTGGCATAGTTGTTAATTACATTAAAATTGTAGGGATTGAGCTGGTATGCCTCGGCGAAGAGGGGCGCTGCGCGGATGTAATCTGGCTGAAAATAATGCCCCAATCCTTCGTACCAGGTAAGTGGAATAACCATAGGGTCGACGGAGTACCAGCGGGAAGATTTGGCTTTTTCGGCAGCTTCCAGCACCTTGGGCCAGTTCTTGGCATCTTTCTGTCGATATAATTCTATACAATGATGATCTCCGTTCCAACGATGATAGCTGATGGGAATATTGAGGGCCAGTACCAGCAAAAGAGCGCCCGCTATGATTTTAGTGCCGCCAGCGGACAGCTCGAAATGAAGGGGGAGGTTTTCGAGTACCTTCCGACAGCGAAAGGCGGTGTAGGCCAGCAATAAAGCGAAAAGGCTGAGGTGTTCGAGGCGTTCCTTCGGAAAGTCAAAGAAGAGGATGATGGCGAAGCCCGCCAGAGCAATGCCCAGAATAAAAAGATCCTGCTTGACGAGCGCAGAGGCAGTTTTATGGGTTTTGAAAATGGCCCAAAAGGCTAGCCCAAAGATGGCTAAAAAGTTCAGCAAGCCGACCAGGCCGACCTCCGCCCAAATTTCCAGAAAGTCATTATGCGCTCTGGTAAAGACCAGGTCTTTCTCTTGAAGGCGATAGCCTCCTCGGATACTTTTACTGGGAAAAAAAAGCTTCCAGTTGCCACTCCCATAGCCCAGCAGTGGACGATCATCAATCAGCTCCTTGGTCTTATGCCACACAAAGAGGCGTTCCACCGCCGACGCACTTTTGAGGTAGGTCGAAGGATTGAGGTATTCCACATAATCCTTCTTGGCACCGCTGAAATTGACGGCGATGCCCCCGATAATGACCAAGCCCAGCAGGGCCGGTAGCACCCGACTCAGCGCGATCTGTCGATAGCGTTGGTCGCCGAGCACATAATAAAAGGCCGTCGCCACTCCTCCGATGGCCAATGCAATATAAACGGCGCGGCTGCGCAGCAGCAAAACCAGCAAAAGTTGCCAACCGATGATTGCATAGGATAGCAGCTTGTAATCAGCGTAGCGAATCAGCAAGACATTGAAGGCCAGGATAAGGAAGAAAAAGGAGGCGACCAGATTCTTATGCCCGGAGTGACCGATGACCTTATAGATGGATTTGCCGCCCAGGCCGATGGCCCCGGCCGTTTGAATCATTTGAAAGCTGACAATCAGCGCCGCTACGGCACCAAGGAGTAGCATCACTCTAGCTAGGGCGACTCTATGGTCTTTTTTCTCCACCAAAATATGCCGAAACAAATAGTAGAGCAGGGCTAGTAAAAAATACTTCTGAGCTGTAAAAACCGCCTCGCCAAAATTATAGGCCCAGGCCAATGACAACAAGTTGAGCCCGACAAAGCCAAATACCAATACGTCCAGCAGATGGAAATTACGTCGTTTAAAAGCGGGTAATAAGGTAAAGCAAGCCAGGGCACCCAATACACTCAACCAGGTAAATCGGCTGACGTGAAACTCGTCGATCAGCTGCGATATTCGGAGAATGTAAGTGCCTAATAATGTAAAGAGCAGAAATATCTTAATCCGTAAGTCGAGGACCATCTGTTTATTACAGGACTTTTTGAGCCTATATTTCCAAAATTAAATAAAAAAAATAAATAGATTTGTATAGTATTGGCACAGATATAGTAGAAATAAATATTTGTACCTCTAAAGATTACTATAATTCCCATGCCCGGAAAACAAGATTTCATAGCAGCCGACTCTCCCTCATACCAAGTCTTGGTCCCTCTGCTGTATTTTGAAATCTTCTCTTATCCGCTCACGGTTGACGAAATTCTCAGCTTCAGTCCTTCCCCTTCCTTATCCAAGTCTGCTGTTTTAAAGGCTATTGATGAGTTGAAGAGAGAGGGCTGTCTGTATCAGATTGAAGAGTTTTACCTTACGCATAATAATCTGGAATGGGTTACTCAACGCAAAGACAACAATAAGCGAGCCCGACAATACCTTCGTAAAGCGCAAATGATGAGCCAACTGATTCGGCGCTTTCCCTACGTGAAAGGCGTTCTGCTCTCTGGCTCTCTTTCGAAACAAGTGATGCCCAAAGGCGGAGACATTGATTACTTTATCATCACCCAACCCCAGCGCCTGTGGATTGCTCGCTCTTTGCTGGTTATTTTCAAAAAAGTCTTTTTGCTCAACTCTAAGAAGTACTTCTGTGTTAATTACTTCGTAGATGAGAATCATCTGGAAATTGAAGAGAAGAATCGATTCACGGCCACTGAGGTTGCTACGCTGTTACCCGTTTGGGGGAGTGGAGAATACGATCGCTTTTATGCGGCTAATGATTGGATGAAGGAATATTTTCCCAACTACCCCAAGCGCAAGAAAGAGAACATGCTTCCTCAAAAGCGCAGCATCGTGCAGTCGAGCCTAGAGTATCTGATGAATGGTAAATTCGGCGATTGGTTGGAGGAATTTTTTATGAAAAAAACCATCCAGCACTGGAGACGCAAATTCCACAGTATGGATTCAGACAGCTTTGCAGTAGCCCTCAAGTCAAAGCCCTACGTTTCCAAACATCACCCCCAAAATTTTCAAGCCCGAGTGTTGAAAGCCTACCATGATTGCATACAAAGCTTCGAACAGCGAAACAACGTCCAGATGGAACGTCCGTTTTTTTTTAGAATAAAATGAACGACTGAAGCATGAAGCGCGTCCTGTTTACCAATGCCTACTTTTATCGTTTCGATCCCAAGCAATGGCGGGATAAGCGGCCCTATCCGCCCTACGGTACCATTTACGCCGCCGCACTGATCCGCAAATCCGGCTTCACCGTCCAACTTTTTGATACCAACCTGCGGGAAGATCCCGCAGAAATCATCCCCGTACTCGAAGAACAGCACGACTACCTCGTCATCTACGACGATGGTTTTAACTACCTCAGCAAAATGTGCCTGACCAAAATGCGAGAAGCCGCCCTCGACATGATTCGCTTCGCCGCACATAAGGTCAAAAAGGTCATCGTTTGCAGTTCTGACTCTACAGATCACTATAGTTTATACCTGGAAGCTGGCGCTGACTTCGTCATCCTGGGCGAGGGAGAGCTGACTCTGCAGGAGCTGCTGCAGCGCCTGGAAAAGGATGATCCCGAGGTCAATGAAACGCTGGGAATCGCCTACCTCAAAGACGGCCAAGCCATCACCAACCCTCGCCGCCCGATCCTCCGCGAGCTGGACAGCCTACCCGATCCGGCCTGGGACCTGGTGGATGTGGCATCCTACAAGGACCTCTGGTTGACGCACCAAGGTGTTTTTTCCCTCAATATTGCCACCACCCGGGGCTGCCCCTACAAATGCAACTGGTGCGCTAAGCCCATTTATGGCAATCGCTACAATAGTCGATCGCCCGAGCGAGTCGCCGCAGAGGTCGAAATGCTGACCAAGGAACACGGTGTAGAGCATTTCTGGGTTTGCGATGACATCTTTGGCCTCAAACCCAAGTGGGCACAAAAATTTCGCGATGAGGTGCAGAAGCGCAAGCTCAAGCTGCGCTATAAAATTCAATCGCGGGTCGACCTTCTGCTCAAGGAAGATACCATAGACGCCCTGGCGGCCTCCGGCCTCGAAACAGTCTGGGTCGGCGCAGAATCCGGCTCGCAAAAAATCCTCGACGCTATGGACAAGGGCACCCAGGTGGAACAAATCTATCAGGCCACCCGCCTCCTCAAAGCCAAAGGCATCAAAGTAGGCTTCTTCCTACAGTTCGGCTACCTCGGCGAAACTATGGAGGATATTCATAAAACCATTAGTATGCTACTCGACTTGATGCCTGACGACATCGGCATCTCGGTTTCCTATCCACTGCCCGGCACTAAGTTCTTCGATAAGGTGGAAACGCAATTGAAAGACAAGCAAAACTGGACCGACTCCGATGATCTGGCTATGATGTACCGAGCTACATTCAGCCCGGCCTTCTACCGCCGCCTCCACCGTTTTGTTCACAAGGTATTCCGGCGACGACAAGGCTGGCAGCAGTTGCAGTCTCTCTTGCAATCTCCTGGCTCGGCCAACGCTACACGCCTGCGCTCGGCGCTCGCTACGCTCTACTACCTACCGGCTGCCGAGCTGGATCGCCTACGGCTGCGCCGCCTCGAAAAAACCAGCTGACGATGCCGACTTCCCAAGGACCTTCCTCCGCTTTTGATCACATCGCCGATGGCTACGACAGCGACTTCACCCGCAGCGCCGTTGGGCGGCTACAACGACAGCGCGTTCATCGATACTTGAGCGAGCTACTGGATAAGCACGCCGTTCTCTCGGTGCTGGAACTCAACTGCGGCACTGGCGAAGATGCCCTTTGGCTGGCCAAGCGCCAGTGCCGCGTGCTAGCGACCGATGTTTCTGAGGGGATGGTCCGGGCTACGCAAAAAAAGGCAAGGGCCGAAGGCTACAGCGAACTCATCGACGCACGAGCATTGCCCGCCGAAAATCTCAGTAGCCTCCCTAACGACGGCTCCTTCGACTTGATCTTCTCCAACTTCGGGGGGCTCAACTGCCTCGCTCCCGAGCAGCTCCCAATCCTCGCCCAACAGGCACAGCGCCTGCTGCGGCCAGGCGGTCATTTTGTCGGAGTGATCATGTCCAGCTTCTGTTGGTGGGAAAGCCTCTACTTCCTCGCCAAGGGCCAGTGGAGGCAAGCCTGGCGTCGCCGCCAAAGGCAGGCGATACAAGCCCCACTGGCCGAAGGCGTCAGCATTGCAACCTGGTACTACAGTCCCCGACGGTTTTGCAGCTTTTTCCGGCCACCACTCCAAGTCAAGCACTACCATACCGTCGGCTTTTTTCTTCCTCCCTCTTATCTTGACCCGGCATTTAAAAAAATCCCTTTGGTGTTGAAAGGATTGAATCGGATGGAAGAATGGAGTCCAAATATTAGTCTTTTTGCGGCGGCTTCAGATCATTTTTTGGTGCATTTAACTAAGACTTAAGTTGGAAAGAGCTAGAGGTTATGGGAAGCTTAGATAGTCCTTTACGATCATTTCTCGCTCCGACCAGCTAAAAGCTTTATCCGTCTTTAGTCCTGATTTCGATTGACTTTTTTTATCCATTTTTACACTCTTTTGGGTCGACCTATTTTAGGACAAGACATTGTATGTACAGCTGGGGGCTTTGATGGGAGGGCCCACCCACTTGCCACCACCGCCGATCCCCCCCTCGCCAGCTAAGTCCTAACTATGGAGAGTCAGGTCTTGCTGGCTACCTACTATAAATAGGGGAGGATCGCAAGACTTCCTTCTGGAAGATGGCATCTTCTTCCTCTCAGGCCTTTCAAGAGAAAAAAGAGGTATGTACAGACTGAAGAACGATCAAAGTGACAAGCTGCGTGATAAATCTTACAATACTTTGATCCGTTTCGATGTGAGCGATAAATATAACACAAATTGTTTTTATACGCAAATATACTCAGCATATTCTTCCGCCATTCCCTCATCTTTGAACCCTGCCGTATTAAACGCCGTAGGATAGACAAAGTAGCCTTGCTGCTGGAGCAATTGGATGGCGGCAGTTTGATCAGATTCGGATAAGTGGCAATGCTCGTAGACGATGAAGGCAGGCCGCCAGCGCTGAAAATCCAGCACCTTGAGAATTTCGAAATCATGGCCTTCGGTGTCGATCATCAGGAAGTCCAGCTGGGTAAACTGGTGTTTGTCGAGCAGGTGATTGATGGTAGTGCAGGCAATATCTTGACTGACTAGCCGAGCCGGTGGGTAATCGGCCAAGACCGCCTTCGGCACCTCCGAATGAAAGCTGCTCAATTGGTTGGCCCAGGCCGGGAGCGGTGGGCCAGTGGATTCGAGGTAATAAAAGCGGCGCTGCCCCGGCTCATCGGAGACCGCCACATTTTCGAAGCGCAGTCGTGGGTGGTGGCGAAAGCTCTTCTTCAGCAGCTGAAAAGCCTCGCGCTGTGGCTCTACCAATAAGCCCGACCAATCGTTAAGGTGGATGTAGCGGTAAACAATATCGGCGGGTAGGCCCTCGTGGGCACCGATCATTAGGAGGTTGACCTTGGGGTGGTTTTGTGAAAAGCGAACAATGAGATGGTTGAGTGAAGGGAAGCGCGCCGGCCGATAAAAGTGATGATACAACCAGAGGTAAGGCCGGGAGTAGGATGGAACGAGACGTTTGATAATTTTTTTCAATCGGTTTTTCATAACCTCTAACTAAAGATAGCTAATTTAACGGGCTTGATGAATTGACTGTTTATGAAACTTACTATCCTCGATTTTTATGCCAATCAACATACAGCTTTTCTGCATGGCGCCGGTCAGCAGGGCAGCAACCATCTACTGCATCAACTGGCGTTGAAAGGGCAGGAGCGGGTATTGGAAATTGGCTTTGGAACGGGAGGTAGCCTAGTCAAGCTCAAAAGCAGGTTCCCCGATTTGCAGCTCTTCGGTGTTGAGCAATCGGAGCGAATGTACCAGAAAGCCCGACAGCGTCTGGGGCTGTGTTTGCTTTCGGATGTGCAGTTACATCTAATCAATTCGCCCCATTATCCTTTTCCAGATCAGCACTTCGATGTCATTTATGTGGAGTCCGTACTAGCTATTTTGACGACACCGCAATTGAAACAGGTGCTCAAAGAAATCCGACGCTTGCTCAAGCCCGGCGGTAAGCTAGGCTTCAATGAGACGCTTTGGCTGTCCGAGGTGCCGCAGGCGGAAGTGGAGCGCATCAATGCCACCTGCCTGGAAGCCTTCGGCATCATTCAGGCCAATGGAGAAATCCGGGATGCTGCCGCCTGGAAGGACTTGCTGGCCTCGGAAAGGTTTGAGCTACAGTATTGTGAGCCAGTAGAAGCCAAGCGGCTCGACTGGCCCTCGGATTGGCACCGCTGGCCCTCGGCAGCTTTCAGTAAGATTGGCAAAGGACTGGCCGCCCTACGTCCTGCACATCGACAGCAAGCGCAGCAGCTTCAGGCGATTGAGCAGCGCATCTTCGAGCCCGGCAAGCGCTATTTGAACAGCTATGTATTCCTTGTTTCCCGCTAATGGTAGCTGGCCCGATCTCGCTCGATGTCCAAAACCTCTAGTGTATTTTGCCGCAGCATTCGCACCTTTACTACCACTTTCTTTGCCTTATCGACTTCTACCAGCAGGTAATTATCCCGCACTTGATCGCCCATCCCTGTAGCCAAAAAATAGAGATTTTTATACTGCTCAGCGTACAGATGACTCTTCTGCCGACTGGCACCAATGTCGCCCGCGAAGAGGTAGACGGGGCGGCCGCAGGCCTCTAGCAAAGGCACCACTTCGGGCCAGAAGTTGATGGTTGGTGTTCGGCCGTCTAGCGAGTTGATTTTTAAATGGCGATACGTATCGCCCTTGGTCCACCAGAGTACTTGGTGAAAAAAGATAAAGATGTTGTGGTAAGACTTGGAACGAGCCAATTGTTTTTTGAGAAATGCCATTTGATCTTTCCAAATGTTCCAGCCGCCCAAACCCGGATTAAGCACAATGCAAAGGTCGCCTTCTTGTTCGAAAGCGTAGTAGGTTAGGCCATAGCGATCTTTGTAGGGCGACTTATGTCCTTCGTCGTGGTTGCCAACGGCGAAGTGGACTTTTAGGCCGAGGCTATCGATTTGCTGGTCAACGGCGTCCCAGAATTCGTTGCGGCTGTAGTAGACAATGTCGCCCGCGAAAACGCCGAAGCGCATATCGGGGTATTGGCGGAGGGTTGCAAAGTCGGCGACGAAAGGGGGGTGCAGCCCCGGCGCTTTGCGCGCCGTTGAGCCGTAGACGTGGCCCGCTACAAAAAAACTGTAGGCCCTAGGGGGTGTTTTGCAACCGTAGAGCAGCAATGACAGTATAAGCAATAAACCACATTTTTTCATCATCAAGCCAATTTACAGCTTCTACAACAAAAAGCAAGAATCCGTAACTTGCACCCTCATGTATCTCCGATTCATCACCTTTTATTTGCTACTCTGCTGCTGCTCTTGCCAGCCCGATCTCCGGCAAGACTCTAGAGTCAACTGGCTGCCGCAGCTGCACATCGATGTTCAGTCGGAGTATATGGTTTTGTTGAAACGCAAACGCCACGAAGCATTGCGAGAGGGGCTTTTAATCAGTTCACCTAAAGATTTTGTGCCTGCTATATTGAAATACCAGGACAAAGCAATGCCAGCAGAGATTCGGCTTAAAGGAGATTGGCTGGATCATCTGCGGGGCAGTAAGTGGTCGTTTCGCATTAAGTTGGGAGAACGCCATAGCCTGATGGGAATGCGGCGTTTTTCTATACAACATCCCCGTACCCGTTCTTTTTTGGAGGAATGGGTATTTCACCAATTGTTGAATCAGGAAGGTATCCTCAATCCTCGTTATACTTTCGTACAAATTATTCTCAATGGCCAATACAAGGGCATTTATGCTTTAGAGGAACATTTTGATAAATTATTGCTGGAAAAACAGGGTCGCCGCGAAGCACCGATTATGAAATTCACGGAGGAGGGCTTTTGGCAATTGCAGGAATACGAAAAGCGGACGAACAAAGACCTGGTACCCTACCTACCCGATTTCGAAGCCTCAAAAGTGGAAGCTTTTCAAAAGGGACGGACCTTGAATAATCTGCAGCTGAGAGAACAATACCTAGCCGCCAGCCAGCTGATGCGCCATTATCAGCGCGCCGGCCTAAAGGCCTCGCAGCTACTCAATATCGAACAGCTGGCCCAATACTTCGCACTGACGGACATCGCCCAAGCCTGGCACGCCCTGCGCTGGCACAACCTCCGCTTTTACTTCAACCCCATTACCGGCCTACTGGAGCCCATCGGCTTCGATGCCTACGGCGACGAAGGCCCCTATCGCTGGTTCTCTAAACCCTTCACTGGCTTTTACAATGAACGCTACAGCAAGGTCTATTTTGCCGAAGAATACCTGATTTTTTACCCCTTCAACGAAGCGCCTTTTCGGCAACGTTATCTTGATTACTTACACCAATATTCCAGGCCCACTTTTATCCATCAATTCCAGCAAAAGATTAGTACTCGACTGGACAGCTTAGAGCAGGCCCTAAAAACCGAGTATAGTTACTACGATTACAAAAAAGACTTTTTACCAAAAAATGCCGAAGAACTGCGCCAGCATCTTGCCGAGTACTCCACTGAGCATCCCCCTTTCCAATACACCATCTTCGAACCGCTCTACGACAGCTGCCGCACTATGACCCCCTTCTCCGAAATTGCGCTCAATGCCTGGCGGGCCTCCTCTGAAAGCATCCAACTGGCTAACTACTTTTGTCAACCCATCAGCCTACAGGCCTCCGGCCCCAAGAAGTCCAAGCCCATACATGTCCTCCCCCGACCACAAGAAATCGCCCCCTTTGACATCCATCAGTTGCCCGACTCTAGCCTACAATTGCAGATTCCTCAAACAGATCGCTACCTCTTTTATACCGTACCGGGCTTCGAGCATTGGTACCGAAAACGCATCTCCGAATGGCCAACAGCTACGCCGATTTCCTTTACCGATGGGCAGCGACTCCAGCTGGATAGCTTGCGCTTCAAAAAACAAGGAGGCGTCTGGCAAATCCCAGCCGGCCAGCACCAAATCGACGAAATAATGGTCATTCCTGCTGGGGATTCCTTACACATTGCAGCAGGCGCACAGTTAGACTTAGTGGAAGAAGCAGGCCTTCTGATCTTGGGTAAGGTGTGGATACAGGGCACCTCCGAGCAACCTATCCGCTTATATTCCTCCGATGGCAGCAGCCGGGGTTGCCATTTTCTCAATGTTCAGGATACGCTGCTTTTGGAAAATGTTCATTTCGAACAGTTGGGCAATTGGCAGGGGCCAGATCGCTGGTTGAGTGGCAGTGTGTGCTTTTATGAATCAAAGGTGGTCATGCGCCATTGCCGCTTCCAGGATATTCCAGTTGAGGATGCCTTGAATATCGTCCGCTCTGATGCAGAGCTACAGCAACTTTACTTTAGCGGCTGCGCCAGCGATGCGCTGGACCTTGATTTCTCCCGGGCGCAGATTAGCCAATGCCACTTCGAGAATATTCGGGGAGATGCTATTGATTGCTCCGGCAGTCGAGTCGATATGGACCAAATTGTCATTCGAGCTATTGGGGATAAGGGTTTTTCTCTGGGGGAGCAATCTGAGGTGCGTATTCGCAACAGCAAAGTACAGGCTGGAAGAATTGGGCTGGCAGTCAAAGACGCTACTAAAGCCCAGGTGCAACAGCTGCATATCGATAATTGTACCTACGGTTTGATGATTTTTAACAAAAAGGCAGAATTTGGGCCGGCACAGCTACAAGCAAATGAACTAGCCTTTAGCTTTGTTGTTGACTCTTTATTCCTTGAGAAAAACCATCGGTTCATTCTCAATGGTCAAGAGCAAGTTCCGACTCATGCACCCGGACAAATTGCTACCTTTGTTTACGCCCAGGAGGAATAATGGCCCAAAATTTGGGCATGTTGTCATACATTAATATTTTTTCTATTTTTAGCTTATGAAAGTCGTTTTTACACATGCTTACTTTCTAAATGCTGATCCCAAAGAACAGGCCATCAACAAGCCCTATCCTCCTTTGGGACTTCTGTATTTGAGTGCTTGGCTGGAGCAAAACGGCTACGATAACGACATCTTCGATTCTACTTTCTCTTCCTTCGAGTCACAACAACAATTTTTGCTGGATAAACAACCCGACGTCATCGCCATTTATACCAATCTGATGACTAAGCTAGGGGTGGTGGATTTAGTGAAATTCATCCGCTCGCAGCCTAGCCTGGCACAAAGCTTAGTGGTTATTGGCGGACCGGATGTCACTTACAATATTGAAAACTATCTGGGCCTTGGTGCTGACGCCATCGTTATCGGCGAAGGCGAACAAACGATGCTGGAGCTGGTGCAAGCCTGCGACAATGGCCTACGCCCCCAATTTGGCCATATCCCCGGCCTGGCCTATCGCGACGCGGATGGCCACATCATTCGTACCGTCAAGCGGAGTCACCTCCGGGCCGTCGACGAGCTGCCCATGCCTAACCGGCACAAAATCGACCTGCATAAATACCTCGATATTTGGAAAACCCATCACGGGCGCAGCTCCATCTCTGTGAGTACGCAGCGAGGGTGCCCCTATACCTGCCGCTGGTGCAGTACCGCTGTGTATGGCCAATCCTACCGGCGGCGCAGCCCGGCCATGGTCGCCGAAGAGCTGGCCTTTCTAAAGGCGGAATACAATCCCGACCAACTCTGGTTCGTCGACGATGTTTTTACGGTCAGTCATAAGTGGCTGGCGGGACTGCGCGATGAACTGCAAAAGCGGAATGTTCGCATCCCCTTTGAGTGCATTACCCGCGCCGAGCGAATGAATGAGGAGGTCATCCAGATGCTGGACGACTGCGGTTGCTTTAGGGTTTGGATTGGAGCAGAAAGTGGCTCGCAGCGTATACTGGATGCGATGGATCGCCGCGTTGATGCCGAACAGGTGCAAAAGATGATCGTCGCCACCCGCGCCAAAGGCATCGAGACGGGTACTTTCATCATGCTGGGTTATCCGGGCGAGACGGAAGAAGATATTCACCTAACTCTAGAGCATCTTCGCAAGTCTAATCCCGATCTCTTTACGATTACCATCGCCTATCCCATCAAAGGGACGGGACTTTATGAGGAAGTGGAAGAAAAACGCCTGCAGGAATTGGATTGGACGAAAAGTACGGATCGCGATTTTGATTTTGAGCGCAGCTATCCGCGTCCTTATTACGACTATGCCGTGCGTTGGGTCGTTAACGGATTACTGCTGCATAAGGCTCGTCTGAATCCTGAGAGCAGTTTGGTGCAGCGTTTGAAGCTGGAACTGAAGATGCGTGCAGCGCGAGCGGGGATGTGGTGGTATCGCAATTTTGGTAAAAAACGAAAAGCTATTGGAATTTCTAAACCCATTTCCGACTCAGCAACAAGTCTGCTACCTGACGCCTGAACAGGCAGACTTTGAATCCTGCTATTTGCAAATCCGCCACCTGGAAGGCCGGGTCTACTCGGACGACTTGGTGCATCAGCTGCCTTATGTTCCGGCCAATCATCCACAAGCCAAGGAATGGGGACTGCGCCACGAGGCCACCGAAAAAATCATCGAATACATCCAACAAAAGAAGGCCACTAAAGTGCTGGATTTGGGTTGCGGAAACGGTTGGTTTACCCACCGCTTGGCCGAGCAAACCGAGGCTACTGTACTTGGAGTGGATGTCAATAAGACAGAGCTGGAGCAGGCGGCTCGATTGTTTACGACGGAGCGATGTCGGTTTGTTTATGGGGATATTTTTGCCGGAGATTGGCCGGAGACCTACTTCGATATAATCATTTTAAATAGCTGTGTACAATACTTTGGTAATTTAGATCGCCTGTTGAGAACGCTGCTGCGAATGATCCAACCTTCGGGAGAAATTCATATTATTGATAGTCCTTTCTACGCCCAATCGGAGCTGCCGCAGGCGCAGAAGCGCAGTCGACAGTACTACCTTAAACAAGGGGTAGAAGGCATGATTGATCATTACCACCACCACAGCTGGGAATCGCTATCGCCCTACTGCCATCGCATCCTCTACCATCCTCGGCTGTGGCGCAACCGGCTGCGGCGCAAGCTCTCCGGCCGGGCCTCCCCCTTCCCCTGGATTGCAATTCAACATCCCGCGCTATGAGCAAGCGCAGCTTTCTAATCTCTGCCCTGCTCTTACTCGCCCTTCGGGCCTTCCACCTCGGCCCTGCTATTGACCTGCCCCACGATTGGCGGCAATGCGACACGGCCTATTACATCTGGGATTTTTTCCTCAACGGTATTGACCTCCTCCACCCCGCCGTTTGCTGGATGGGCGGGCACGAAACCGTGGCCCTGGAATTTCCGCTGCCGGAGGCAATAGTCGCCCTGGCTTACCAGCTATTCGGTGAGTCGCTGCTGCTGGCACGACTGATCTTCCTCACCTTTTTTGCCGGAGCAGTCTACTTTTTCTACCGCTGCATCCAACTGCTCTTTGGCCAGCAACTAGCCCAACTCAGCACGCTCGCTTATCTGGTGCTTCCCCTCGGGCTGTTCTACTCCCGAGCCATACACATCGATTTTTCGGCCCTACTTTTCGCTCATGCCATGCTCTTTTATTACCTCAAAAGCATTCAAACGAAAAGCTATGCCTATCTCCTGCTGAGCAGCATGCTGGCCATTCCCGCCTTTCTCATCAAGGCCCCCTACGTGTTCTACCTGGCACTCCCCATGCTCGGTTTTGTGCTCCAACAACGGCGCTTTGTTTGGCTCCTCAAAGGGGCAATCGTTTTTGCGGTTCCGGTCGGTATTTTTCTCCTTTGGCAAAACCACGTCTACCAGATCAACTCCGCTGCTCCCGACTGGAATTACATCCTCCACTACCGCAAGTTCGACAACAATGCCCACTGGTACTTCGGCAGTTTCGAGCTGCGCCTGTCCCTCTATCGCTGGTGGGTCTTGCTGCAACGAGGCATTTTTGAAGTCGTAGGAATTGGTGGCTGGCTATTTTTTTTGTGGGGCTTTTGGAAGATCAAAAATTTCTGGCGACATTCTTTCGTTGGATTGTGGATACTAGGCTTGGCTGGCTATGTGCTGATCTTTTTCAATCTAAACGTCATTCACAATTATTACCAACTACCCTTACTAGCCCCAGCGGCCCTAATCATCGCTTATGGCTTACAGCAGCTCCAAGCTTGGAAAGCCAACTGGCTTTGGCCCGCGCTCTGCCTCTTGATTGGCTTGAATGTCGTAGCAGCAGAACAACAGTATTATCAGGTCCCTGATCTTGAAATCAAGATTGGTAAGCAAATTCGAGACCATACGCCTGCAGAGGCCCTGGTCATTGTAAGCTATAAAAAGATGGACTGCCGCAATCCCAGAATTCTCTATCGCGCTCGCCGCAGGGGCTGGTCGATCGAAGAACTGGCCATAAAAGCGGAAGTCATTGAGCGATTACAGCAGGAAGAAGGAGCCAGTCATTGGGCTTATATTGGTGAAGAAGCACCAGCCTTGCTGAACAAAGCTGCTCTTTCGTCCGTCAATTTTAAGACGATCCCTCTAAACAATAGCAAGGAGTCCTTATTTTTACTCCAATTCTAACTGTAATCTACCTCATGGAAGTACACATCCAGCGATTGAATGCCGCCCGGCTTCCTGATCTGTTTTACCTGGCCCAGCAACTAGGTCATCCATCTCCTCACTTTCAGGACTTGGAGCAACGCTATGCGGCACCCCAAGTCGTCCCTAACTACTTGGGCTACCTGGCTTACGACCAGCAGCAGCCTGTTGCCTTTTGCGGAGCCATCGCCCAGCAATTGGATACTCCCGAGGGCAGCCTCCAGGCCGCACAATTTAAAGACCTCTTGGTAGTCAAAAAATGGGAAGAAGGGCGATTACTCAAACGACTGGCTCGACGAGTAGAACTACTTTGCCTTTCCCATGCGCTAACTATTCACTACGCAATCGCGGATAAGGCGGTACAATTGTGGTTAAAAGAACAAATGGGCTGGCAGTATCTTCCCGGCTGGGAATCTTCCTCCGAAGAAGTCTATATGGGCATTAGTTTTGATGCTGCTATCCAACCAGAGCAATTCATCTTTGCCTTGAACTCCATGTCATGAAGCACCTTCTTCTCCTCACTCCCGGCTTCGCCGCCGATGAACAGGATAGCCGCTGCATTCCTCCTCTCCAACTCTTTGTACAGCAACTACAGGAACAGGGGCGAGTGAAAGTCAGTCTGATCAGTCTGCACTACCCCTTCAAGCGGGAGGCAGCGCAGTGGCGAGGAGTGGATGTATACAGCTGCTACAGCCAAGGGCCATTCAGCCGCCTGCGCATCTGGTGGCAAGCTTATCGCTGGATGAAAAAGATCCACCGGGAGGAGCCCATTCATCTTATCCACAGCTTTTGGCTCACCGATGCGGCCTGGCTAGGACAGCGCATGAGCCGACGGCTAAATGTCCCACACTGGATCACCTTGATGGGGCAGGATGTACGCCCTTCCAACCGCTATCTGCGCCTACTTCCGCCTGCGAAAGTCAATACCATCGCCCTTTCCCCCTTTCACCACCAACGGCTCCTTAAAACCACCAGCCAGCCAGCTAAAGCCCTTATCCCCTGGGGCATCGCAGCGGCGGATTGCCCGGCTCCCAAAGCTACCAAAACCATCGATCTATTGGGCGTTGGTAATTTAATTGGACTGAAAGATTACGCGACCTTCATCCGACTGCTGGATCGATTGCGAGAACAGCATCCCCACCTCCGCGCTTGCATTGTGGGCGACGGGCCGCTGCGCACCTCGCTACAACAGCAGGCAAAGGCCGCTGACTTAGAGGAACACCTGCAATTTACCGGCTACCTACCCAGGGCCAAAGTGCTGGACCTTATGGCCCAAAGTCGAGTGCTCCTGCATCCTTCGACCTTCGAATCTTTCGGTTATATCTTTCTGGAAGCCCTAGCCTGTGGGATGAGCGTCGTCTCCCGGCCTGTCGGCATCGCTGAGGCGGGGAGCCGCTGGCGCCTCGCCGATGATGAGCAAGGACTCTACACTGCCCTGCTCGAAGCCCTGGCCGAAGCCCCTCATCAAGACCCCGTCTTTCCCCATCCCATCGAGGCCACCATGCAAGCCTATCACGAACTTTACGATCAATCCATCAACATTTCTCGGTAATAGGTGATCATCTTTTGGGACAGTGCTGGATAACTCAATTCTTTTTGGAAGAACTGGCGGGCGCGGGCGGAGGCCTCCGCCCAGGGTTGTTCAAGCACCTCGTCAATAGCGGCAGACAGCGCCGGGACGTCCCCGCAGGGCCACAGGGCACCAATACGCCCATTATCGGTCAACATCCGAAAAGCGGCAATGTCGGTGACGATGGGAACACAGCCGCAGGCAATGGCCTCCATCGCGGAGTAGGCGGAGCCTTCTCGGTGGCTACCCAAGATAAAATAATGGGCGCTGTTGTAATAGGCCGGGAGGGCGGAACGCTCCATCGCGCCAAGCATTTGTACGGCCCCGGATAAGGCCGTTGAAGAGGCAATACGCTGTCGGATACTTTTGATCATATCATCATAGCGGTAGATCATGTAGAGCCGAGCCTGCGGCCGTTTCGACAGCAGGCCTTCAAAGGCACTGAGGATGGTCATTGGGTCTTTGTTGGCGTTGAGGTTGCCGACCCAGAGGAAAATGGGATCGCCGTGGAGCCCGCTTTGCTGTTGGGCGGCGGCGCGGGGCTGGGGCTCGAAGTGGGTGGAGGCTTCGATGAGGTAGCGGAGTTTGTCGGCGGGAAGGAGTTGGTGTTTTAGCCAAAGTTGTTCTTGGCCTCGGGCGGGGAGGAGGAAGCGACTAACTTGGGGAAAGATTCGTTTTTGTAAGAGCCGTCGCAGGGCGTAGCTGGGCGGTTCGGCGTGATTTTGTAGTAGGATGGGCTGTCGCCCGGCGATGACTTTGATGAGGTGTCGGAGTTGCAGGACTTTATTGAAATTGTGGCTGTGGACGATGTCGGGTTGGAGGGTGGGGAGGTGCTGGTGAAGCCGATGGGGGATTTGCCAGAATTTCAGCCGGGGGCCGAAGGCGTCTTTGAGGAAATAATAGTCGATGCCAGGCTGTGCGATGTGGACATCTTCCTTAAATCGGATTATTGCACTAATTTTACAGCCGTTGTCCGCCAATACCTCACACCAGTCGGTCAGACTGAAATAGTCTTTCAGCAAGTCAGCTGGTTCGTTGAAATGTGCCAGGTATTCGTAAACAACAAAACAGATATGCATCGAATGAATTTATTTTCGCTAAAGGTAGGACTTTATGATGCAAAATGTCGGGCTTTGAAATACACCCGTTGGCTTAAACGCCCTTTTGCTAAAGCAGTTGCGCCGCAGTACGTTTTTGTGCTGTGTCCGCCCTACTGTGGCTCGACCTTGATGCACGAAATGCTGTGCAGTTCTCCGGCTGTCAGCGCCAATAATCTCTTCGGCACCCGTGAGGGCCAGAGCCTGCCGGAGTACCGCCGACTGATCGACTATCGTCGTCGCTGGGAAGAGGGCTACGCCTACCCTTGGCCCATCATCAAAAAGATTTGGCAACAGTACTGGGACCACTCCAAGCCTTTGTTGCTAGACAAAAGCCCTCCCAATCTTATTCGGACCGCTGCACTGAGTCAACACTTTTCTCCCTTCTATTTCATCATAATGGTTCGCAATCCCTACGTCCACTGCGAAGGGCTAATGCGCCGTGACAAGATGAGTCCTCAAGCCGCCGCAGCACTCAGCCTCCTTTGCCTGCGGCACCAAAGACACAATTTACAACAACATCCCCAAAACAGCCTGCTGATCCGCTACGAAGACCTCACCGAGCATCCCCAGAAAGCACAACGCCAACTACTGGAATTTCTCCCCCAACTTAAAACCATCAAGGTTGACCAAACCTTTAAAGCCCATAATCAACAAGGAAAACCTTCGAAGATCAAAAATATGAATGCCGGAAAACTTGAGCGGCTACAACCGGGACAACTTGAGCGTATTAATGCGATTTTGGGTAGAGAAAAAAATCTTCTTGCCTATTTTAATTATGATTTCTATAACAGCTGATTCAAAAGTAAAACAATGCCTTTTCAAATCATTTGTCTACCTTTAAAGATGTAGTCTATTGATAACTCCGTTTTTTTATTAAAATCTAAATACATATGAAAACTTTATTACCCTTTGTACTCGCCTTCTTTTCTTTTTTCCTTTTGCAAGCCCAAGAAGAAGATACGCCAAGACTTACTAAAGGCTCCTTTATGATCGAAACAGGCTACAACGTAGTTGGGGGAATTTCTTCCGGCTCTGGCTTCAATCTCATCAGCGGTGAAGGGACGACCATTCTTAGCTTTGGCGGAGATTTCGGTTATTTTGTTGCTGATAACTTCGCCTTGAAATTCCGGCTCTCCCTACTGGGGCTTTTTGATGATTTTGATGATGAATCCCTTACAATTATATCGGTTGGTGGCAAGTATTATCTCGCAGGCCAGGTGCCTCTTGAAGCATCAATAGGTGTTATATCTGGGTTTGGAGCTACCGAACTTTTAGGGAATATTCTGGTGGGGTACGCGATTCCCCTGGCCAAAAATATCAACTTGGAGCCTTCTGTTGGTCTAATACTTAGTGATGGAGATTCCCTTTTCAATGCCAAAATTCCATTCGTCTTGTTTTTCTAGTCGCAGGATAGCATAATCGTCCCGCTGTCGATCTTAATTAAATGAAGATTGGCGACTAACAGGTATCATTTTTGATAATATGTTGCTATTGAAAGCAGTCATTTGGGCATTCTTTTCAGGATTTCCGTATTTTTGAGCTGCCCAAAATACGAATCCCAATAGCAACATGGAAAATAGCAATAACAAGGTCATATTGTTCAACCCCCGTTCGGCCAATTCTAAGCACCGAATTCCCAATAGTATTTTGCAAGTCGGGGCTTCCATTCATGGTCGTTATGACTATGTTTTTGTCGATGGTAATATGGAAGATGACCCCTGGGTCACCATTGAGCACTATCTTAAAACCGGAGAATTTAAGTACTTTGGAACAACAGCGATGCCTGGCCCGCAATTGCAGCAAGCCGTTCCGATTGCCCAAAAAGCAAAGCAGCTATTTCCTGAACTAGTCAATATTTGGGGGGGATATTTTCCGGCCAATCAATACAAGGTTACCATCCGAGCACCCTATATTGATTTTGTCATCAATGGCCCCGGCGATAAGGCTTTTCCCGCCCTACTTGATGCGTTGGAACTAGATATGCCCTACGAATTCATTCCCAACCTCATCTACCAAACTGCCGATGGAGACATCATCAAGACCAATAAAGAACAGCTGATAGATCAAGATGCCCTACCCCCTCTGCCTTATGATTACCTGAATAAATTTTATCCTGTAAAAAACTATCTGGCCAAAACCTTCTTAGGGAAACGCACCCTGGCCTATCACTCCAGCGTAGGCTGCCCCTTCAAGTGCTCCTTTTGTGCAGTCGTCCCCATCTATGAGGCCCGCTGGCGAGGCAAGAATGCCCAGAATATCTTTGAGGATGTGATGAAAATAAAGGAGGAGTACGGTGCAGATTCGGTAGAATTCCACGACAATAACTTTTTTGTTTCTGAAAAACGGGTGGTCAAATTCTCTAAGCTGATGATGGGTCAAGGGATGAGCTGGTGGGGCGAAGGCCGCATCGATACCATCGATCGCTACAGCGATGAAAGCCTGGCACTGATGCGCAAAGCAGGCTGCCAAATGATATTCTTTGGTGCAGAAAGTGGAAATGATGAAATTCTCAAACAGATGGATAAAGGAGGGAAACAAACCGCTGAGCAAATCAAGACCTTCGCCGCACGGATGAAGCGTTTTGACATCGTCCCTGAATATTCTTTCGTACTCGGTATGCCAGCCTCCACGCCAGAAAAAGTCATGGCCCAGATTAATGCCGACATCGAGTTCATCAAATCCATTAAGGCCATCAACCCCGATACGGAAATTATCATCTATGTTTACAGCCCCGTGCCGACCGAAGGCTCGGAGCTATACCGCCGCATTACCGAGGCGGGGTTCAGCTTTCCGGAAAAACTAGAAGACTGGATAACCCCGCAGTGGGCTAAGTTTGACCTGCGCAAAAACCCGCTAACGCCCTGGCTGACCGCCGAGATGGTGGACAAAATCAAGAACTTCGAAACAGTCCTCCACGCCTACCATCCCACGGCCTCCGACTTCAAACTGACGCGCTTCCAACGCTGGTCCATGCGCCAGCTCTCCAGCCTGCGCTACCGCAACAGCTGGTACCGCTACCCTTACGAACTCAAAGCTCTACAAAAGTTCTGGCTGCGCTATCGTCAACCCGAAATCGAAGGTTTCTAAAATGCTGCAGCTCCTCCGCCGTGGCTTCCGCAGCCTCATACAGCCCTTGCTCTGGATAGGCTATCGCCGCTACCTAAGCAAATCTCGCTGGTACCACCACGATGGCCTGCACATCAATGTCCTACCCAGTGTCTTTCACCCCGGCATCTTTTTCAGCACCAAAATTATGATGCGCCACATCAAGGCCCTACCCATCGCAGGCAAAAGGGTCTTAGAGTTAGGCGCGGGAAGTGGTATGGTGGCCTTGGCGGCTCGCCGAGCCAGTGCCCTAGTCACCGCCAGCGACATCAACCCCGAGGCCCTGCAAGCCATCGAAGCCAGCGCCCAACGCAATGGGCTAGACGTCAGGCTCCTCCACTCCGACCTCTTCGATAAGATCGCTCCACAGCCTTTCGAC
Organism: Bacteroidota bacterium; assembly: GCA_038750655.1. Lineage (GTDB taxonomy): Bacteria > Bacteroidota > Bacteroidia > Chitinophagales > Saprospiraceae > JBCDGZ01. The sequence goes on from JBCDGZ010000092.1 coordinate 32,479, forward strand.
TACATCCTCATCAATCCTCCCTACTTCCCCAAAGACCCCAGCAGTGATCAGGAATACGCCTTCTACTGCGGCAGCGACTTCGGCTACTTCCACCGCCTTTTTGGCCAACTAGGCCATTACCTCAGCCCTGCGGGCTGCGCCTTGATGATTTTGAGTGATGATTGTGAAGTAGAGCGGATACAGAGGATGGCGCGGGAGAGCGGGTTGGAGATGGAGTTGGTGTATCGGGAGTGGGTTTGGGGGGAGGTGAATTTTATTTTTAGGATTCCTTCTCCTAGCTAGTGTCTATTCCTCGTAAAAAGCATCAAATCCTTTTTTCAACAAACCGTATTTCAATTCTTTATCTCTAGTCCAAATTTTACATTCTAGTTCAAGAGATAGCGCAATGAAAGGCGTATCTTTTTCATCAATATCCTTACACAAACGGTAGGCAGCTATAAAGTTCACAGTAGAAATATCTGCCTCATTGACAAATATTATCTTATTTAAAATTTTTAATAAACATTATTTTATTTCATTTAAAAAATTTTAAT
>JBCDGZ010000093.1:0-32550 GCA_038750655.1 Bacteroidota bacterium
AAGGCCCCAGAAGTGACCAAGACGTTTGGATCATCCGCACCGACGCCGAAGGCTGTATGCAAGAGGACTGCGGCTTCGAGCAGCTGATCACGGATGTAGAGGAAGTCACTCTATCCAGCGGGGCACAGCCTCTGATCTATCCCAACCCCACCCGCGGTATCCTCCACATCGACACCCCGCATTCTCCTGATGCCTATCAATTGCTGGACAGCAATGGTCGGATGTTGCAAGCGGGGGCTTTCCAGCCAAGTATTAGCCTACAACCCTGGCCTCCGGGGATTTACTTGCTGCGCTTGATTCGGGAGCAGTCGGTGGCTACTTTTAAAGTTGTGCGGCAATGAAAAATCTAATTATATTCCTCTACTTGTGCTGCTGCTGCCATATACTGGTTGCCCAGGACTATTTTTCTCGCACTTATGATCCCTTTAATCATGGGCCAGAGCTTCTTAAGGACATACAATTGGTCGATGAACAATTGCGGATTACCGCCATAGGCTTTTGTACCGATCAGCGATGTTTAGGGCAGCTGATTTTGGATCAGCAAGGGAACTTGGTGAGTGCTGATACTATATTGCCCGGTTTTGATCCTGGTTTTTTTCCAGTCTATACGGATTCCACTTTTACTACCGCTGGTTTCGATACCCCCATAGATTCTAAGTATATGCTTTACCAATCCAACTTAGACGGTGATAGTCTCGGGCTGATTGATCTACAGATATCCGGAGATCGTTATCACCATTATTTCAATAAAGGAATGATCGAATACAATAATCAGTATGTAGTCTACGGCCAGGTGACGGATCGAGAGGATTTGTGGGAGGAGCAGGAGAAGGTCAAGGGGTTACTATTTTGGGTGAATAAAGATTTAACGCTGGATACCATTACCTTCATTGAGCCACCGGAGCGCTGGTTGTTGTTATACGAGGCTCAGATTGATCCACAAAACCAATTGACTTTTATCTATCAATATACCAAAAGGCATCCGATCAGCCAGCTTAATCTGTACTACAAGGCGCTTATTAAATTGAATGAAGAGCGACAGGTGGTTTTCAATAGGGAATCAACCTCCTCCGATAATACTCAAAGCAACCTGGCCATACTCGACGATGGAACTATGGTTACAGATTTTAATGGATCAAGAGGAACCGAAGAAATTCTGGCGATTGCTCCTGATGGTGAATTGAAATGGACCTACACCTTTGATAATCTCTTGGGTTTTGCAAGTCATGGAGTGCTTGATTTGGGAATTGCGGCTAATGGGGATATTATCGGCTGTGGTTTAATGAGTTCTGCCAAATTTGATTATGGAGAATCTGGCTATATCTTTCGCCTTTCTCCGCAAGGGGAATTGCTCTGGGAGCGCATCTATTTATTAGAACCTGATACTGATCCTGAGCTGCCCGAAAACTGGCCGCTTCTGTCTTATTTGTTCCAAATCATCGAGCTGCCCAATGGGGGTTTGGTGGCTGGAGGGGAGGTACTACGTCCCTACAATGATCCCGTCCAAGGCCCCAGAAGTGACCAAGACGTTTGGATCATCCGCACCGACGCCGAAGGCTGTATGCAAGAGGACTGCGGCTTCGAGCAGCTGATCACGGATGTAGAGGAAGTCACTCTATCCAGCTTGGCACAGCCTCTGATCTATCCCAACCCCACCCGCGATATCCTCCACATCGACACCCCGCATTCTCCTGATGCCTATCAATTGCTGGACAGCAATGGTCGGATGTTGCAATCGGGGGCTTTCCAGCCAAGTATTAGCCTACAACCCTGGCCTCCGGGGATTTACTTGCTGCGCTTGATTCGGGAACAATCGGTGGCTACTTTTAAGGTACTGAAGCAGTGAAGCATCTACCCCAAATTCTTATAAAATCGAATCAAATTCCCCACATGATCCTCAATGCTCACCCCTAATGCTTCACAGCCCCGGTAAATGTCCTCGCGATTGATCTTCGCGGCGAAAGACTTTTCTTTGAGGCGCTTTTTGATCGACTTGACCTTCATCTCGCCGAAGGGGATGGGGTTGAGCTTTTGGTAGGCGTAGAAGATGCCGCTGATTTCGTCGCAGGCCATCAGGGCAGCGGCCAGCGGGGTTTGAGGGAGGGTGGTGAAGCCGTTGTAGCCGTAGGCGTGGGCTTCGACAGCGTGGATGAAATCGTCGGGGTAGCCCCAGTCTTTGAACCAGCCGAGAGAAGGAGCGGGGTGGGTGTCTGGATGCTGCTCGTAGTCGAGGTCGTGGAGGTAGCCGGCGAGGTACCACAGCAGTGGATCCCCTTCGTAGAGGGGGGCGTAGCCCTCCATGGCGGTAGCAACCATTAGGGCGTGATAGCGTTGGTAGCCGTCTTGGACATGTTGTTCGAGAAGGGCTTGGGCGGCTGTTTTATTGGGTAGTTCCATGTGTCAGTAAATTTATCAGCTTGAATATAGAAAAAAGTTTACATTTATGAATCATGCCTACCAAGCACGCAATATTAAAAGACCTCCGGGTGTACCAAAGTGAAGGACGACCGGAGGAGGTATTTTCCATCATCATCCCTAGTTGGAACAATCGCCCCTACTTGCAGCTTTGTATTGAGCGCCTGCTCAAGCATTCCCATTTTCCCCACCAAATTATCGTGCACCTCAACGAAGCCAAAGATGATAGTCTAGACTGGCTGCACCGCTATCCTCAAATCGATTATACCTACAGCCCCAGCAATATCGGTATCTGCTATGCCCTGAACGTGGCGCGCCGCCTGGTACGTACCCCCTACGTCTGCTACTTTAACGATGATATGGTGGCCCTACCCCATTGGGATCGCTATTTATACGAGGAGGTGCAGCGTATTGGGCATGAGGCGTTTATCCTGTCGGCGACCATGATTGAACCTTTTGATACTGGAAATCCCTGCGTGCTAGTAGCCGATTATGGCGATACCCTTTCTACTTTTAAAGAAACAGCATTGCTTGATGCCTATGCCCAGTTAGAGAAAACGGATTGGCAGGGCAGTACTTGGCCGCCCATTGTCTTACCGCTGTCTCTGTGGGATTTGGTGGGAGGAATGAGCGCTGAATTTTCACCGGGAATGTACTCCGATCCAGATTTGTCCATGAAGCTATGGCAGGCGGGGGTGCGTCTGTTTAAAGGGATAGGTAAAAGCAGGGTCTACCACTTTGGATCCAAGTCGACGCGCCGGGGTAAAATGAACAAAGGGAAGCGGCAGTTTCTCCAAAAATGGGGCATGAGCAGTGGGGATTTTACTCGCCAAATCCTGAGACGAGGCCAGCCCTTTGATGGACCCTTATCCTCTATTTCGCTCAGTCCTATGCAAAGGTTAAAGAATAAAACTAAAAGCATTTGGAATGCTTTAGGTCCTTCCCACTAACTCTTTCTTTTTATTCACAGGTACCCGGCCGTTCGCCAATGCCTGACTCTTCGATTAAGGTTTGGAGTTTTTTCTCGTAAAAATCGAGGAGTAAGTTGGTGATATTCAGCTCAATTTCGATGCGACGGTATTCTCCGCCCTTCTCATCTTCGGGATGCTCGTAGGCGCCAACGCGGATGGGGACTTGCATAAAATCCAGCTGATTTTTGACGGTCCAGGCTCGGGCGATGCCCAGTTCCATATTGCTGCGCAGCGAGGTGGTGATCTCCCGCTCCGTCGTCTTCTCCAGGGCTTCCCCTTCTAGGAAGTGGGTAAAGGCAGTGCCCTCCGGAATATCCAGGGACTTCTTGTAGCGCGCCCCTTTAAAGGCGTGACCATCGGTATGCCCTTCTAGGTAGATGAAGAAATCCTCTTTGCAGCGCATGTTGGCTTCGCAATATTTTTGCAGCACTTCGCTATCTACCCAGGAGGCGATTTTTTTGTAATATTCAGGATCGCCCATCTTGGCCAGGTCGATGTCTTGGCAAAGGAAGGTGGAGATGATGTATTGGATGCCAATGTTGCCGAGCGGCTGGTATTGGACAGTGGTAGGGCAGGGGAGTTTGTCGCTGTTCAGGTCACCCTCCATGATGGTGGCCGAGGCGGGGCCGAAGCGCTCGCGTTCGGCGTGGGTCTCTGTGCGGGCCTGGATGACGAGTTCGATGTAGCGACATTGGTATACTTTGCCGCGGAGGCGCAGCAGGCGGCAGGCGACTTCCTCGTCGAGGTCCAGCTGGTGGGCGGCTTTTAGGTTATCAATGCGATCGAGGTACTGCTGACCTTGGTCGCAAGGGGAGAGGTGTCCGCGGATGAGCCAGGCTTGGACCTGAGCGATTTTATCGCAGTAGAAGCCCGCCAGCGGCGCGGGGCGCAGCAGGGTGTCTTCCAGCTCGATGAATTCTCCCCAGACGCTGTTAAGCGTATCTAGCTCTGATTGATAACCTTGATAAGTATTGATCAGTTTCTCAATTTTATCGTTCGTTTCCTGCGATAGTTCCGGCTCTTCCTCTTGCCAGATGGTCGCAATTTTAGTCAGCATTTCTTCACCTTGGGTACAGATATTGACCATTCCATTCATCACATAGGCCTTGAGTCGATCTTCGGTGCGGCAGTAGTCAAAGCCAAAGTTGACGCCATCATTTAGGGTATCGGTAGGGACAAATTCTTTCCAGGCTTCGTTGAGTACAGAGAGGTCACCATTGTATTTACCGACTTCTTCCTCTAACCATTTGAGGCCTTCCGCCAGTTTCCCTTCAATAGGATGGCTGTTGTTTTTTTGAAGTTTCTTAATTTTTTTCAACATCGGGTCCCCTTTGCTGCACAGGTCAGAAGCTGCTTCTAATAGATGGGCTTTGATGGAGGGGAGGGGATAGCAGGGGATAAGAGGTAATTCTGTCGAGAAGCCTTCGGACTCCTTGCCACTTTCATACTTTCCCCAGGCGGCGTCCAGTTTGCTCAGACCCGCGTACAGTTTCTTACATTTATCCACTTCTTTCTTCAAGCCATTCACATCCTCAATTTTTAGCGAAGTGCGCTCCACCAGCTTGAGTACCCGATTTTCGAAAGCGCCTTTGGCTTTTTTCAAATCTCCCTCACAATAATGAGCATAACTGCGCATATAAGAATACTTAGCTAGCGTACCCTTTTCGCAAACCCGGCCCGCCGCGTCAATCTCCAATTCCCCTAAACTAACATCGCGATGGATCAAAAAGCGCTTCCACAGCCGGTCGATTTTGTGATAGGCCGATATTTTCAATTCCAAATCATCAAATCGCTCCTTAAAGCCCGGAATACTACCGTACAGCTCCGGCCCCAGCTGCTTAATATCACTGATCAACTCCTCTGAGGTATCCAGTTCTCCTGCACAAAAGTGAGTAGTGCCGAACATAAGGCAGTACTTAGCGTAGTCCACCTTGTCGTCTTTAGACGGCTGGGTCAACTTACTGATATTAGAGGTTTTATCATTGGCGAGAAATTCCTTCCAGGTTTCTTCAAAGTTGACAAACTGGGCCTGAATTTGCGGCGTAAGGAGGAAAAAGGCAATAGAACAGCTGAGGACTAGGCGAAAAAAATAGGTCATTGTTTTTGGATTATAAGCTTCAATGAAGATCGGTCGGCAAGCGTCGTAGACAGACTTACCTGGGCTTAGTGGTGGCTTCTTCAAAGCTACGAAAATATTGCCAACCTTGGGCGCTAAATTCCTGCCTGCCCCAGCACAATCTTTTTGAGCAAAACAATCTGTCCAAGATGATAGTAGCTGTGCTCAATCATGGCCTCTATATTGCGCCGATAATTGCCATACTGCTCCTTCACAAAAATGCTGTTGAGCTGCTCCTCAGACATTTGTTCCACCAGCTCGGCAAAGCGCTCAGCCTCCCGCCAGGTTCTATCTCTCAGTTGCTCCCAGTCTTCCTGCGATTGAATCGGCGGGGCATCAAAGCTGAATTTATCCCGTATTTCCAATTCCCCACCTTCAAACAGGTGAATCAGACCAGCGATGTAATAGTTGATGTGGAAAGTCAAGGCTGCAATGGTGTTGAGCGAACCGACTTTAGTAGTGGCCTGCTGCCAGCTGAGGTCCCCGATCTGATCCTTGAGATTGGTCCGGGCAATGAAAGTTCCGTTGAGTTGAACTTCCCGAAATTGGTTGGCAATTTGTACTGCCAGGCTATTGCGCTTTTTGTGCTCAATGCTGTTCAGAAAATCATCGACACTGCCTTGGTTAGCGGAGGTTTTATTTTTCGATTTCATTAGTAATAGTATTGATTGATAAATAGGATGGAGTGCGAAAATGAGAGCAGAATGAGTAAGAAGTAGTGTCGTTTATTGAGGGAGGTTATGGAATCAGGTGGTTTTTCTCCATAGTGGGAGGGCCCACCCACTTTACCACCGCCGCCAATCCGGCCGCTACTGATTTGAACTCCTATACAGAAGATCAGGTCTTGTAGCAGTACGAATCGCAAGACTTCCTTTCTTCGAAAGATGGCATCCTTTTTCTTTCCAGGCCTTTGAAGGAGAAAGGAGGTATGCTTACTGGAATTGCTGCGGTGATCAATCTGGATATAATGCTTGCTAATACAACAACAATATCAAATCAGGCACCTAATATAACACAAAAAGTTTTAACACAAAAGTGTTTGATCTATTTTTGTAAGAATAAAAAAGAGTAAGGCCCTCTACAAAAGACCTTACTCCCTTTATTTCTACTACTCTTATCGGCAGTAGAAGCAACTAGAGTCGCTTATTTTTGAACAACGATGCGCTTCGTGTAAACAGCGCCTTCGCTGCGCAAATTGAGGAAATATAGCCCATTAGCGACATTGTTTAGCTCTAGATCATAGCTGCGATCGTAGGTTTGGCCTGACCAGATTAGTTTTCCGGTGACATCTGTCAATTGCAGAACTACAGGTCCTATAGCATTGCGTGAGGGCCAGCGTACATTCAGCTCACCGGCAGTAGGATTAGGAGAAACGATGATTCTGGCGTCAAACTCAGGGTCCTGGGTGCTAACCGCTTGCCCTGGCTCCACCCGGCTTACCGTATTCTCCGTGCGGTTGGTATACCAAATGTTGCCATCAGGCCCCATCTTGATCCCCGTCAAACCTGGAGCACCGGTATCAATACGGCCTAGCTCAGTAAAGTTATCCTCCATATCATAAACGATGATTTCACCTGTAGCATAGTCTCCAACCATCAAGTAGTTTTCAAACAATTCAATACCACAAGGACGATCTAGGCCCTGGTCAATAATGACTTCCCAGTCAATATTGGTCACTCTAGAATGCTCGGTCAAGGGCTCATTGATCAAAGGCATAGATTCCGATACTCCACCGGAGTTGATGTCCAGACGAAGCACCCGGTCGCTGCCATTATCCACGACATAGAGCCAGCCAGTCGACTTATCCAAAATCATATGGCTGGGAACATTCCCGTCGCGACTTACACTGATTTCAGTGTAGCGTCTAACCAGGGCATCACCGTGGTAGTCGTTACCGGGGCCATGATCATCTACAAAGTCGTAGCGCACTAGTGTTCGGTTCCAGCTGTCGAAAATCCAGTAGACATTATCTACCTCGTGAGCGATACCCATGCTGTAGGGGCTACCGTGGAGCATATCCAGGTGGCTACCGTTTCCGCCTGAAGGTTGGGCGTAGATTTCAATATCGCTAGACCAAAGTGTTGGGCCAGTAAAGGTACCACCGTTGTGATTAGCATCTTGGACACCGGGAGCAGAGGCCCAGTTGCCGTTTTCTCCAAAGGCCAAGGCTGTAGGCACCGACATAAAGTGCCAGGCGTTGCCATCAACGCGGTTCAGTGCGGTTTGATTGGGCAGGCCGGTGTTGTTGTAGGTAACAGTGCTGCCGCCGATGTTCGCATTGCGCTGGTTGATGACCCACAGCTCATTTTTACCCAAAACAGGGAAGAAATCAAGGTCTGAAGGGAGGTTGAGGCCATCGCTAGGCTTGCTGATCACTACGGTTACAGGCTCACTATTCAGGAAATCTGCGATTTTATTAGGGATAACAACGCCAGGGAAAATCTCCACCTGCGTATCCAGGTCATTATTGCTTGGCTCCTCATCTGCCATTCCGTTGACGGCCGTAATGCTAACACTTAGATTAGTTTGACCCGTACCGCTAGGTGTCCAAGGAGTAGGGTGAGTAAAATCATACTCCTCTAGAGGAGCGATGTTCAGGCCATCAATAGTCGCAGTTATCGAGCTGCCACCGTCAACCGTATAGCTGATTTCCAAGCTATTAATGGTCATTCCTCCTTCATTGATAATCGTACCGGTAACAGGATGGGCCGTACCCTCTTCTCCGAATCTGAGTGAACTGAGCGTGCTGAGTTTAGCATCCAGTTCTAGAGGAATACGGATTTTAACATTGTCAATAGCAAAGCCGTAGAGCCAGGCACCACGGTCGCTATAGCGGAATCCGATTTGTACTTCATCCATACCAGCATAATCAGTGAGGTTGAACAAGCGGGTTTCCCAGCCGGTCGTGCCCTCTAGTTGTTCTAGCCGCGTCCAGGTCTGGCCGCCGTCCGTACTAGCTTCGACGGAAGCTCGCTCGGTATTGCCTTGCAAGGTGTTGTCTGAATAGAAAATATCCACTTCAAGTAGTGCTGTAGTGTAGCTAGAAAGATCGACAGCAGGAGTAATCAGAAGATCATTCGATTTATTACAGTTACACGCATCATCATTAGTAGCGGCAATTTGAGAAGAGCCATTGAATGGGATGTTCCAATACTGACTAGAATTGTCATCAGAACTACCCACTATCCAGCCTCCATCTGAGGCATTAGTTTGCTGCGTCCAGCCAGCAGGAATTACGCCTGCTTCAAAATTTTCTTCCAATACGGTTTGTGCATTCAGCAACGAAAACCCCATCAAAAGCAATAATGTGAGAAGACTTTTGTAATTGTTCGTCATCCTTAATTCTTGGTTTGGTTAGTTAATCGGGTGTAAAATGATAGGATTTGGGAGACCTACCAACCGTCAAAGTTAGCCAATCAAATGACTGGAAGCCTACATTTGTATAAGTAAATTGGTAAATTTTGAGACAAATTCACCATTTCTGTTTTTTGTAGACAATAGCCGCTCTTTGTTTGTGGCCTTCGCCTGGACCTCTAATACTAAAAAATGCGCTCCCACCAAACGGCAGAAGCGCATCAATCAAATTGCTTTTAACCAATGAATGATTTCGGTTGGGCTAGTCTCGGATAACGATGACCCGAGCTTGCCAGTGCAGCATACCGCTGCTGACTCTTACCGTATAAGTACCCGCCGGTAGAGCGTTGGTACTCAGTTCTTCTCTTCTTTGTTCAAAAGGCTGCTCAATGACCTTACGGCCGAGTCGATCATAAACGACTAGTATAGCCTCCTCGCCGTTAAACTGCTGATCGGTGATCGAAACAGTGAACTGGCCGGTTGCCGTAGGGTTGGGGAACAGTTCAATACCATCGGCGGTGAAGTTGAATTCTACTTGTGCAATGCCGGAGTAATCGAAGGTATTGTCGAAATCCAACATCATTAGCCGGTAGTAGTTGTTGCCGGTCAATGGATGTTTATCAATGTACTGGTAGTGACGAAGGTCGTTGCTATTGCCTACGGCATCGACGAAATCGAGGTCCTTCCAGCTAAAGGCATCGCTACTGCGCTGTATGCGGAACCCTTTGGTATTGAGTTCGCTGGCGGTCGTCCAGTTGAGAAGGCTCATTTCTTGCTCCTTAAGGGCTGTAAATTCTAGCAGTTCAACCGGAAGGACGGCCTGGACGATTACAACTTGCTGTTGAGCAATCATATTACCACTGCCGTCATTGTAATTCCAATTTACAGTGTAGGTGCCCGGGCTGTTGTAGGTCATAGGATCAACAGTGGTCGCCGTAATTACTCCGGCGCAATTGTCATTGGCTGTCGGGGCAATAAGGGTGACACTGTTTTCGGCCTCTATGGTATCCAATTGTGCGAAAGTAGGTTCGGGGTTTTCGTAGTCCCCTACGTCAACGGAGACTGCGGCGCGGGTGATACCGGTATTGTTGAGGGAGTAGGTGAGAATAATTCTTCCGTCACTACTGCTACCTCCTTTGGTATGCACAACGTTGGCGGTGCGATCGAGGTGGGTGTAGCTGCTTCCGCCGCCGCCGTTTCCGAGGTCGTGGCCGCCGCCACCGCCGTACCAGCCGCCGCCGCCGCCACCACCGCCGGTGGCCGTACTGCTGTTGGCTCCTGAGCCACCCTGGCCAAGACTACCAGCAGTTCCGCAAGTCGGTCCATTACAGCCTCCGGCTCCACCGGCCGACTGCGTCGCGCCCGCTCCGGCCGTACCGCCGCAGGCTCCACCATCATCCCCCGTATACTCTCCACCATCACCAGCCGGTGTGGCCGCGCAAGCATCGCTCTTCGCACCACCACCGCCGCCAACGACTACAATCCGGTCCAGTAGGCTTGTGCCACCGATGCGAATATCCGTAGCACCACCGCCACCACTGGCGGTAGCAATCGTGGCATCACCGCCACCATTCCAACCGCCCAGGCGAGGCGTATTTTCACTACTCACATAACTCATTCCCTGCCCGCCAATATAGAGGTTCAGGACTTCTCCCGGTGTTACATTAATAGAAGCCTTCACTCGACCACCTTGGCCGCCCGTCGTAGAGATAGCATCTCCTCCTGCGGCCCCTTGGGCGTCAATGCAAATGCTGGTGACCCCTTCTGGAACGGTGAAGGTTTGTAGATTACCAGTGAAGTCAAAAGTATCGCTGATCTCTTCGGTTTCTCCTTGTGCGTAGTAGGTCATGGTTGCTGGTGGATTCACTGCTAGAGCTTCATCCCGCTCCGCGCTGCCGACCAGGTTGCCACCCGTCGGAGCGTCGTACCATTCAATGCGACCCGGATTATCCAGCCCACCAGTGATATTCACACTGCCGCTGGGGCAGATGCTGTCCTGATCGATGTTGGCTGTGACGCTCTCGGCATCAATAACATTGACCTTAACACATTTCCGCAGGCTGGCACCGCCACCATTGTCCATTTCCACAAAATAAATGGCGTTGTCATTCAGCGGTGGTGTCGTGTAGCTATTGGTTGTACTCAGCAAATTGCCGCCCGTAGGCGCATCGTACCAAGCATAGGTGGTCATACGGGAGGGAGCTTCTGCAAATAAGGTGGTTGAAGCTCCTTTCAGAATGATTGTCGTACCCGTTACTTCCGGCATATTGTCAATGCTCACGTTTACCGTATCTCTAGCTAAACAACCTGTACTGGTATCATAACCAGTAATGTAGTAGGTAATAGCATTACTGGCCAAAAACTCGATAGAATCGTTGTTGATATTACCGGGCATCCAGATGATGGAATCGGCACCACTAGCAACCAGTATGGCCTTGGTATTTTCCAAAATTGTCGTATCGGGTGTACTGCTTAGGCTGAAGCTGGGCACGACATCGATGCGGATAGAATCGATGATGGTGCAGCCATTGGCATCTAGTGCAGTGACCTTGTACATGGTTGTATCCATCGGATGTACGGTGATGGAGCTGCCGCTGAGGTTGCCGGGCATCCAGGTGTAGGTATCCGCCCCACTAGCAGTTAGGGTTGCCGAATCGCCGGGACAGATGCTGTTGGTATTGGCATTCAGGGAGATGCTCGGATTGCTGAGGGTTACATTGACCAAAACCGTATCTGTGCAGGCTCCACTCGCTGTAGAACCCACTAAAGTATAAGTGGTATTGCTCATTGGATTCACCTGTACACTGGCTCCGGTAAGGTTATCGGGGAGCCATTGGTATTGGGCTGCTCCGCTAGCGGTCAGGGTTAGGGTTTCGCCGGGGCAAGCCTGAATATTTTCCATTGTACTTACCGTCACCGGCTGATCGACATTGACGGTTACCGGCACCCGGGTATCTGTACCACAAGAGGCGGCAATGGTATAACGAATGGTCAACTGACCATTGCCGTTCTGTACCCCTTGAGTATGGGTGACACTGGCACAGCGAACAGGATCAGTATAGCTACTTCCGCCGCCGCCGTCATTATCGGCCGAGCCGCCGCCGCCGCCGTACCAGCCGCCGCCACCGCCACCGCCGTAGCGACCGCCGTCACTTGGAGCACCAACTCCACCGCTACCGAAGCCGCCATTGCCGCCACAGTAGGAGCTGCCAAAGCGGCATCCTCGGGCACCACCGCCCGTTTGCGTACCGCCGCGTCCGCGGCGCGAAGCACTGTTGCCATTGCAACCGCCTCCAGTTTCGCCAGTTAGGCCTCCTCCTCTACCACCGGTAAAACTACCGGAGGAACAATTGGAACCTCCTGAACCACCGCCACCGCCAGCGACGACGACGCGATCATTCAGCGTAGTGCCGCCGATGCGAATATCAGTAGCACCACCGCCAGCACCAGCGCTGTATCGGTAGGAGTTACCGCCGCCATTCCAGCCGCCTGCGCGGCCGCCAGAGTAGGGACTGCCATAGCTCTGTCCCTGACCACCGACATAGATGCTCAAGGTTTCGCCGGGCGTTACGCTCAGGGTCGTTTGTACGCGACCGCCGTTACCCCCCGCTTTGTAGTTGCCCCAGCCGCCTCGGCCACCGTAAGCATCGACTTCAATGCTGGTGACACCGGCAGGAACGATAAAGGTCTGGACATTACCCGTGTAATTAAACGTTTGAGTACTTTCCTCTACCTCCGATTGGGCGTAGTAGGTGGTGGTATCTGTAGGGGTTACGGTAAAGGCCGCTCCGCTATCGCTTACGCTCAGTAGGTTACCGCCGGTTGGCGCATCGTACCAGAAGACTTTTTGAGCATTGGCCTTATCCACAGACGCACTCAGGTCGGTGCTTTCCCCCTGACAAACTGCCGGAGGGTCGGCCGCGACGTTGGTTGGACTGCTCGGTGAGGGAATGGCCGTGACAAATATCGTGAAGGCCGTGCGATCACTGGTATAAGCACCCAGCGATTGCTCTACATAGTAGATCGTATTGGTACTCAAAACTGGGGTCGTGTAGTTGTTGGAAGAAGCCAGCAAGTTACCGCCGGTCTCGGCATCATACCAGGCTATGCTGGCCCCGGAGCTTGGTGTCGCCGTGAGCGCCGCTGTTTCTCCTGCACAAATCCTGGCATCTCCAGTGATCACCAAAGGGTCAATAACAGAGACAGTCATTGTAGCATTACTACTACAACCAGTGGCGGTCGTTGTTCCTGTGACGGTGTAGCTGGTATGGGCCGTTGGGCTGACACTGATACTGGCCGTTGTTTCACCGCCCGGTGACCAGGAATAGCTGTCTGCACCCGTCGCATTGATGTTAATGCTAGAACCGGCTTCGATAGTCGTATCGGAGCTGATGGTCAGGCTTGGATTGGGATGAACAGTGACGATCAGGGTATCTTTGGTAGAACAGCCATTAACCTCTGTTCCGGTCACAATATATTCTGTTGTAGTGGTGGGAGAGACGGTAACCGAGCCGCCGCTCAGGCCGCCGGGTTCCCAACTGTAGGTATTAGAGCCGCTGGCTGTCAAGGTAGTTGACGTTCCCTCGCAGATGGCTACATCGCCAGAGTTGATTACTTGGCTCAGGGTGACGGTGACTTGGGCATCGCTGCTGCAAGCTCCGGCGCTGAGGGTTCCGGTAACGGTATAGGTTGTGGTAGCATTAGGGGTAACGGTGATGGAGTTGCCGGTGAGGTTGCCGGGCATCCAGAGATAGGTATCTGCTCCGCTGGCCGTTAGGGTAACTGTATTTCCAGCGCAGATCGCCGTATCATTGCTGACCGTTACGGTCGGTACTTGATTGACATTTACTGTGATGGCGGTCCGGGTATCAGAGCCACAGGATTCCGCTGTAGTATAAGTAATGATCAGAGCGCCATTGCCATTTTGTACGCCTTGGGTGTGGACAACACTGGAGCAGAGGGTGGGGTGGGTATAACTACTTCCACCGCCGCCATCATTATCGGCGGAGCCGCCGCCGCCGCCATACCAGCCGCCGCCGCCAGCGCCGCCGTAGCGACCGCCGTCACTAGGCGCCCCAACGCCTCCGACACCGAAGCTGCCATTGCCGCCACAGTAGGAGCTGCCAAAGCGACATCCTCGAGCACCACCGCCCGTCTGTGAGCCTCCTCGCCCACGGCGCGAGGCACTATTGCCATTGCAACCTCCGCCAATAGCACCGGTCAGGCCACCTCCCTGGGCACCTGTAAAGCTGCCCGAAGAGCAATTCGATCCTCCCGAACCGCCACCGCCTCCGGCAACAACAATCCGGTCGTTCAGCGTCGTGCCACCAATACGAATATCCGTAGCACCACCCCCTGCACCAGCGCTGTATCGGTAGGAGTTTCCTCCACCATTCCAGCCGCCCGCGCGGCCGCCAGAGTAGGGGCTGCCGTAGCTCTGTCCTTGTCCGCCGACATAAATATTCAGCGTTTGGCCGGGTGTTACGCTCAGGGTGGTTTGCACGCGACCACCGTTACCACCCGCTTTGTAATTCCCCCAGCCTCCTCGGCCGCCGTAGGCATCTACGTCGATGCTGGTGACGCCCGCCGGGACAACAAAGGTCTGGACATTGCCGGTGTAGTTAAAGGTTTGGGTAATTTCTTCTATTTCGGACTGGGCATAGTAAGTCGTTGTATCGCTTGGAGAGACAGTAAATATTTCTCCACTATCCTTAATCGCCAAGAGCGTTCCGCCCGTCTCGGCATCGTACCAGTAGACTTTCTGCGCACCGGCCTTGTCGACATCTGCAGTAAGGTCGGTACTGCCGCCAATGCAGAGTTCTGCAGGAGTAGCGGCGAGATTGGTTGGGGTTAATGGATTGGGGAGTTTGTTGACGGTAATGGTAAATGATGATCGAGAGCTGGTGTAGCTGCCGACGCTTTGCTCGACATAAACATCGGTGGTAGTATTGAGTACCGGAGTGGTATAGGTGGCTGCTGAGCTGAGCAGATTTCCTCCTGTCGGGGCATCATACCAGGCAAAGCTGGCTCCCGCACCACCAGTAACACTCAAGCTCGCTGTTTCGCCTTCGCAGATGCGATTATCTCCAGTGAGGACCATTGGATCAATGACTGTAATATCGATGTCAGCAGAACTGCTACAGCCATTTGTAGTTGTCGTACCCGTTACGGTGTACATGGTATTTACTGTGGGACTGACAGAAATTGTAGTGGTTGTGGCTCCTCCGGGCGACCAACTGTAGGTATCTGCACCAGAAGCGCTAAGGTCGACACTCGCTCCGCTTTCGATTGATGTATCTGCGCTAACGCTCAATGAAGGACTAGGATTCACTGTAACCAGGACGGTATCCTTGGTCGTACAGCCGCTGGTTTCCGTTCCAGTAACAATATATTCTGTAGTACTGCTTGGTGTAACATCGACAGAAGCGCCGCTGAGCCCGCCGGGCTCCCAGCTGTAGGCGTTGGAGCCATTGGCCGTTAGTGTCGTCGTTTGCCCCCCGCAGATGGTAACATCCGCCGAGGCGGCTACTTCGGCTACGGTGACGGTAACTTGCGCATCGTTGGTGCAGCCGCCGGCAGTCAAGGTACCGGTGACAGTGTAGGTCGTCGTGGTATTTGGATTAACGGTGATGGAGGAGCCGGTGAGGCTACCGGGCATCCAGGTATAGGTGTCGGCTCCACTGGCGGTCAAGGTCAGGCTGTTGCCGATGCAGATGGCGGTATCGCTAGTGACGCTGACGGATGGAACAGTGTTTACATTTACCGTAACCGGAATTCTGCTGCCAGTACCGCAGGTTGCTGCTTTGGTATAGGTGATAATCAATTGGCCGTGGCTAGAGCGATGGCCTTGGGTGTGCACTACACTGTTGCAGAGACTAGGGTCGGTATAGCTACTTCCGCCACCACCGCCGGTGTTGGCCGATCCGCCGCCGCCGCCGTACCAGCCGCCACCTCCGGCCCCGCCGTAGTGACCGCCATCGCTGGGGCTACCATTTCCTCCAATACCAAAGCTGCCATTCCCTCCGCAGTAGGAAGAGCCGAAGCGACACCCCCGGGCACCCCCGGCTGTTTGCGAGCCTCCTCGGCCGCGGCGGGATGCACCATAGCCATTACAGCCTCCTCCGGTTTCGCCAACCAGGCCACCGCCTCGCGCTGCGGAAAAGCTACCGGAAGAGCAGTTAGAGCCTCCCGAGCCACCGCCGCCACCGGCTACGATGATGCGATCGTTTAAGGTCGTTCCATTGATGCGGATGTCTGTAGCACCACCACCAGCACCGACGTTGTATCGGGAGGTGTTTCCTCCGCCATTCCAGCCGCCAGTACGGCCACCAGAGTAAGGACTACCGTAGCTTTGGCCGGCTCCACCCACATAGATGTTGAGGACCTGGCCGGGCGTTACACTCAGTGTAGCCTCCACGCGGCCTCCACGACCGCCGGCTTTATAATTACCAAAACCACCCTCTCCTCCGGAAGCATCCACATCAATGTAGTACACATTGTCAGGGACGACGAAGGTTTGTGCACCTCCGGTGTAATTGAAGGTTTCGGTGAATACTTGGGCCTCGGATTGGGCGTAGTAGATGCTTGTATCGGAGGGCGTGACTACGTAGGCTTCGCCGCTGTCGGTGATGCTGAGCAGGTTACCGCCGGTTGGGGCATCGTACCAGAAGACGGCTTGATGGTTAGCGGCATCGACGGAGGCGGTTAGCGAGCTGCTGCTGCCAGCGCACAGTTCGGCTGGGGCCGCCGTGACATTGGCAGGCTGAGCCGGGGAGGGGAGAAGGCTGACGATGATGCTGACCTTTTTGCGATCGCTGGTGCCAGCTCCGGTGGTTTGTTCGACGTAGTAGTCGGTGTTGCTGCTTAATGTGGGGGAGGTGAAGGTGGCGGTATTTGCAATTGCCGTGCCTCCACTAGCTATAGTATACCAGGCGAAAGTGGCCCCTGTTTCGCCGGAGGCGGTGAGGGCTGTTGTCGATCCGGTACAGATGGAAAATTCCCCACTCACGTCGGGAGGGTCCTGTGCCCCCATCAGGGTACTAATGCTGACCAATAGACAGATTAGAAAAAGTTTAATTGGTTTCATACTTGTGTAGTCAGTTTAAGTTATCAAAATCGCACACCTTTTCGAGGGACAAAAGGTGTTATCAAAAGCCTTAGTTTAGGGCAAAAAATGCCCGGGCACCAGAGGTCTGCTCTAGTGCAAAAGATTATTACGGAGTTAAAAACCTGTAGGTATTAAGACAAATTAAACTTACCGGCCAAGCGCCCATACTGCTGGCGGTAGTGATGTTCGTGTTGCGATGTGCTATTGGTTGGTCTGTATGAGGTTATGCTGAAGTCGTGAAAATAAAAGCCGTATTATTCGGGGGGCGAATATTGGGCCTGTCAGGAGTATGGCAAAGATTATTCCAGCTCTTTTGTGGGCGATTTAGGCTTGTGGGACTATGTTGCAAAGTGTTGGAATTATGTCGCAACGGTTGTGATAAATGGGTGAATTTGGGCTGTCTGGGCCGAAAAAAGAAGATTTTAATTTTTTCATCTCACATGGACTTCACCTGCTCAGAAGGCCTTGACATTGCGCCAAAGCCTCCTGACGGGATGTTCGCTAGATGGGGTCGGTAATGTTGGTTTGTTGCAATAGGAGCTGTACAAATAGGCCGACGAAGAGGGCGAGTACAGAGTTGAAATACAGCAGTAGGGGGTACATTTCGTATTTGGTATCGGAAGAGAGTATGGAAAACTGAAAAACATAGTAAGAAGGGGAAGACTGGGTAAGGGGATTTTTTTGAATCAGGTGGTTGAGGATGCTATCATTTTCCTTTTCGGTCAATGGGCTCATAGGAAAGACCTTCTTCTTCTCTTTGATCTGTGGGGCGTCTGAAGCATCAGCGAACAACGTAGTGCTGCTGTTTTCAATAAAATGCTGAAAACATTGGTCTTCATTTTCCACCTGTGATTGCAGTTGGATCAAGCCTTCTGAAATGGCGGTAATGCTGTCGTTGAGGTGGGTGATTTCTTCCAGTACCCTTTCTTGAATACTAAATACGAGCTTGGGCTCCACCTTGGCGATTTTTCCCTGCGGTTGGTCAGGGGCCGTTGCTGTTTTCAAATCTTTATAAATAGAATCTGTCCAGAAGAGCGGATTTTTTGATGTGATGGCGTAAATATGCTTCAGGTACTCCTGGTCCGTTTCTGGAGACCGATGGTAGTTGTGATAGCCTACTACGATGTCATTCAATCGGCTGAGGTCATTGAGCCTACCTTGCAATTGCAAGTTTTTCTTTTTGAGCCAATCGACCTCTGCGAGATAATATTTTTGCTTGATTTCTGGGATGCGTTTGATCATTTTTTTACCTTCAAAATGCATCAGTGTAACGCCTATGAAGCTGGATACCGAGAAGCCGAGGAACAAGATTACCAACCCTCTGGTAATAATCGTTCGGTGCCGGATGTCGGGTGCTTCTCTGAGGACTTCGTTGCAAACGAAGTAAAGGGAAAGCAAAAAGGTAAAGATGGCGAACAGGCCTACGGACTTGGGATCGATGTCGTAATTGAGCTTCCAGAGGTCATCGGAGGTGGCGAAGATGACCCAGCCGGAGATGATACCCAGTTGCATGCGAGGTAGCGAAGCAGAAATTACGGAGGGTAGTAGGTATCGAGGGCTGGCCAATTTTTTCACCCAAAAAAAAGGAAGTGTCGCCACCGCTACGATCACCCCAATACCGAAAATAAGAATAGGCGCAAAGACCACGAATCCTCCCAGCAGGGCAAAGCTGAGCATAGCGTGTGAACCGTAGAACAGGAAGGGGCTCAATTCTTGATCAAACGCAAACCAATTGGGGCAGCCTAAAAGCAGCAGGAGTGGCCCCAATAGGAACAGCCCTGTGATCAGTAGCCTTCGGTAGCGAGGGGACAGCCTTCGCAGAACAATCCACCGCTTGAGCAGCAAATTGAGGGCAAAGGGGTGATAGATGTCGTACCTTTTGATCCAATAGGTAACGATTTCCTTTTTCTGCTTCTGGCACTGCTGAAAGAATCGCGAGAATACATCCTTCCGATTTTTCTCTTCTTTGGCAGCGCCTTGAAAGTAGTAGGCCCACTTTTTTTTACCCCATTCTATAGCTCGGGAGACTATATTTTTGTGGCTTGTTCGTTTTTTGAAGAAAAACTTGATATAGGTTTTCCATTCTTTCCCCACCGGGCCATTTACATTTTGTGCATTGGCCAGCTCCATTTCTTTTTCGGAGTTGTGGAACCAGGGATTGCGTGAAGCGAAAAGCGAAATATTTTGTGGATCGAGGATTTTTTCTATCCAAAAACTCTCTGCCTCGGCTAATTGGAGGATGCTGTTCTTATGGACTTCGCTGCCTACAAAGTTTTTCAGCTCCCGCCGTCTTTCTTCAAGTTCGGCTAAGTAACTTTTGGGCAGTTGGTTGGCGTTTGCTGAGTTTGCTTTGAGGGTCTGCTCAATGTCTTTGAGTTCCTGGTTGGTTTCCTTAATTAGATGATGATATTTTACTAAAGAGTAGTAGAAATTACATTTGGCATAGATGCCTGAGATGACGGGATTTTGCAGAAATACTTTTTTGATACGCTGGTAATGGACAAAATCTTTGAAGACCCTGGAGTGGAAAAAGTCCAGTAGAAAGTCCAGGAAGAGATGGTATTGTTTGAGCGGCTCGAACTTATGGCTAAACTGTGCAATATTGAAAAGGCCCGCTTCTGCATTGGTTTTGATGACTTTTTTGGCTTCCTCAGTCGTCACATCGTAGAAGCTCAAATGCGGATTGGGGGTGTTGGTACATTTTTGGTAAAGTGGAATCAATTCATAGCAGAGATCTTCTGCGACCCAGTCGGCCTGCCCCTGCGCATTCAGGAGCTGATTCAGGTCGAGGTGAAAGAGTTCATAGATGGCCACTTTTTCCGGCAGTGCTCCGGGCGGGTCTGTTACTGCCGCTGCTTGCTGTATGCCGTTGGATACCTTGTCTCCCAGTCCTAGTAGTCCGTGATAGGCGAAAGTCACTCGCTCCTTAGTCAGGGTAACGAAGAGGGGATACTCTGGATAGGCAAAATCATCGTTCGCCTTTTCGACCTTAACCAGTTTGTAGCGAAAAACCGCAGAACGCTGCTCCTTATTTCGGATGAAAAATTTACCTTCAGCCATTACTCGAATCGTTGTTTTAGAACCGTACGTTTAATTTGTTCCAGCTTTAATTTGAAGAGTTGCCGCTTCCACTGTCTTTTTTCTTTTTCTTCGGCGGCTTCCTCTGTTCTTTCCTCTTCAGGCTGCTCCAAGAAGGCCAGCAGCAACTCTATTTTTTCTAGGATATGCTCGATGCGGTGGCGGGAGAAAAAGCGAAGCAAACTGATGATCGCCTCAAAATGATCCCAGGTATTCATCGTAAATCCAAAGAAATAATTATCGATTACTGAGGCAGCGAAGGGGCTGGCCTCCTTGTACTTAGCCAAGTACTTAAAGCGTGCGCCCAACTCAATGATATTGGCAAACTGATCGATGGCATTGGCCGTCAATTGTTCTCTGGAGATTTTATTCTCGGAAACAATCTTTTCTGTATAGTACAGCAGCTGAGAAGTGGCAATCTCCTCACCAGGGCCTTCGCGCATGTCAAAGCGCACCAGGCCTTCCAGCTGCTGCTTCATTACCCGAAATAAGTTGAAACGAAACAAGCCGGGCGTACTAATGGGATCCGCACTAGAGTAGAGGTGCCAAAACCAATAGTTATGCGACAGGCCCAGGTCAATCATCTTATCACTGAATACATTGGAGTAAACAGAGATGGGCATGATGTGCAACTTTTTTAGTGGCCCCAAATAGCGCATGGGTTGCTTGCGTGCATTGGCCAATTCCTTGAGCTCCTTTTTCACTTCCTCCAGTAGATAATAGCCATATTTCCTAGGTTCCTCATCATCTTCAAATAGATAATCGAGGAGGATAATATCCGCTTGCTCCGGAGGGCTTTGATAGGGGTTGTTTTGATTGGCGTATTTTAAAAGTCGATCGATGCTGGGCTGGAGTTTATCGCATTTTTCAAAAGTGACATTTTCAATAAGAGCGGACTCGTCATCCGGGGCAGAATAGTAATGGCAGACTAGCTTTTTGATGATGTCTGTTTTATTGAGTTCCTCTGACGAATCAGTCGAAGCGTTCAATCGCTTCAACGCTCGATCGCTGTAATCATCAATTACCCATACCCTCCAATTAAGCGTCCGTAATTGCTTTTGGATATTATTGGCCCAATCAGCAAGTTTACTTTCGGAATGAAAACGAAAGGGGGTCACCTGCTTGTGTCCACCAGAGGAATTATTGCTGATGGCTTTGATACAAGAATCTTGGAGGAGTCGCAGTTGAAATTCAAAATACTCGTGTGTGACGATCAAATCATAGAGCCCTTGTTCTCGAAAATTGCGAATGCAGGTCAACTTATCTTCGAAACGCTGTACAAAAGATTTAGCGGCTTGCCCTTTATCTGAACCGCCATTTTTGATGGGCAGGATAGGAAGATAATGTAGCCAAATGCTGCTGTCCAAAAAGCGAAAGTGTGGACTGAGGTTGAGCCTCCTGAATACCGATGGAATAACCTCGTCTTGATAAAGGCCGCTAGTGAAATGCATAACGTCCATCAGACTGATAAACAGTAAGGGCTTAGGGGGATGGCCTTGCTGGAAATAATAATTGTGGTAGCTTTCGAAAAATGGCAGGAGCGCCTTTTTACTTTTGCTCAACTCCTCGGTTTGAAGAAGCACACAGATTAACTGCACTTCTCGATTCATTATGTCATCAACAATAATTATATCCCGCCCTTCCATCTTTGCTTTTAGCTGTTCGATGAGCACCGGTAGTGGGCGAGTACTGGGCACATTGTCTTGTGCGGCCCAGCGATATTGAATATTGGTAAAGGTAAGTTTTAGCATAGCGTTTTAGTCTCCTGAAAAAATGTCGTTGGCGTCTTGCTGATCAATGCCGTTTTGTGGGATATTTTCTTCCTGTGGATCAGATTCGTCTTCTTTGCCATTTAAGATGAACTGAATACTTTTGGGATGTTGCTCATCCTGTTCTAGAAAAGAAGGATTATTCAAGATTTGTTGATCTTCAAAATCTATAAACTTGGTGTAAGCATTCCGACGGAGTTGCCCTTCCGTTATCGCGTAGCTTTGCTCAATGGCTGCAAGTAAAGGCTCGGCATCGCATACATCGTAAATTTTTCCAGAAATATTCTGTTCATTTTTATTATTGTAAGAAAATGTTTCGAAGTAGCACTCCAACCCGGCGGCCTGTTCTGCTTGCTGCTTCTTAAAGGCTTGGTAACACTGCTTAATTTTTTCATTTTTCCTATCGAACTCATCACCTCCCCAATGGGTGAAAATAAAGAGGTCCTCTATTTTAGCGTCAAGCTTCGCATTCAGCCTACGGACCGTCGCTAGAATTTTTTCGAAAAGCCAAAAACTTTCCTCCATTTCCTCAAAATCTCCTTCGCTTACCCGCATACTGAATTGATCCCAAAAGGGCTCCCGGTCAAAGTAGCAATAGCTGTAGCCATTGATTTTTATCATCGGCGCTTGTCGTGCTTCATCAATGTAATACGCACTAACCGTAGAGCCGTCAGATACATCCAACGTTTTCCATTGGTCTTCTTTGAATCGAAGAATTTGATCTAATCCTTCCAAGCTATTCTGTCCGGATTTAGGAATAATCCGACTAATAAAAATAAGGCATTTTTCTTTACTAATATCCATGCTGTACGTTAATTGCTTTTAATAAAATCTGATTGAGTAGTAGCTTCTCTGGAAAGGGCTTGAGAATAAAATTTTCGATGTTGGAATAGGCCAAAAATTTTACATATTCTGAGATGTAGCCCGGCTTGCCCCGTCCTGAAGTGACGATCACACTGGGGATGTAATTTTTGAGGTGGAAAAAGAACTCATTGATTTTTTCCTTATCCTTGTTGAATCGCTTTTCTACGATGCCATAATGAATGACCAAGGTGGTAAATTCAATGGCTTCCTCTTGGTTGTTCTTTTTGTGATAACTGATGATGTAATCTTGCAGTGTACCTTTGATATTGATCTGTCCTAGTGGTAATCCATTAGTGGTAGTCGCTGCTTCTTTTTTATTTTCACTCAACTGATGAGCGATGTAAATATTGGTCTTGTTCAATCGTTTGTGGGCTTGATTATGTAGCTTGATATAATTCTCTACCCGCTCATCCATAATCAGAAATTTTGGAAAAGCATTCTCAATCAATTGCAAGATCAGCTTATTAAAAAGATACGTGCGGTTGGGGGGATCTTTGAGAATAGAAAAGAAGATTTGACTACCGCTCAGCGCCTCCTCGTAGATGATAGGAATCCCATTCCATTGGCGATTATACCCCAGCTCACCGTGGCGATTATAGCTGATAATGCGATCGTGCTCGGGGTCAGCAGATTGATTGTTCAGGTACTTGATGTCCTTAGCTTCTCCGCTGATGCCAAAGTAGCGGTGGGCTTTTATTGGAGCATCCGGGTCACTTTTTAGTCCCTTGTATTCATAGTCTCGAATGTACTGAATCAGGCTCTTCTCCCAGTTTTGATGAAAGCCAGTATCCTTCTTAGAATCCGTCTTGGTCTGTGAGCTGAAAACTCTTGGTAAGGTTTCAATCTCTTCGGTAGAGTGTAAAGCTAGGGTCCTAAACGCTTCGCTTTGTTGGCGCAAAACCTTGCTAAAGTGATCCTGCCAGGGTTGATTGTTCAATGCTCTTAGCCAGCGGGCGAAAAGCTGAGGATTCTCATCATCCAATAACTCACTGAAGCCATCTTGGTTAATACCCGCCAGGTTATTCCAATTGCGAAGCAGCTCATTATTGCGCATATCTTCCGCGTCGAAAATGGATAGAATTTCCTCGTTACGAACATTGGATAGCGCATTCAAATACAGCTGAGAACACTTTTTATATTGCGCTTTGGTGAGGGTACTCTGCGACTCCTCAATAACGGCCTGTTCCTGTTGTTTTAGGATCTCTTCTATTTTTTCTAATAGTTGTTTTTTGTGGCGACGGTGCAGTAGCTTCAAGAAATTGATGGTGATGTTTTCAGCAACCTCTTCTCCTTCTCCTACATTGACCCGGAGGCCATACTTTTTGCGGGCTTTATTTTCTTTAGTCATGTAGTTCCCACTGAGGTGATCAATCCACCAAATGTAGAGGACGAGCTTAAAGTATTCGTAGTGCGAAACCAGTTTTTCGGGATACTTTACCAAGTCGTTGAAATCCGTACCGAAGTCGCTGAACTTTTTGAAGACAATTCTCTTTTCGATAAAGCTGAATTTCTGTCCTTCGATATAGTTGAGGGTTCGGAGACGCTGTCGATTTTCTCGCTTCGATAGTTCATCTGAAATGATGAATAGGCGGTAGGGGTAAGTCTCAATGCGCTTGTAAGCTTCTTTCAGAATCTCCTCTCTCTTTTCCTCCTGTTCCGCATTTAATAAATCATAAAGTAGTTGGATCAACTTATTGCGCTGCTGCCCTTTAGTGGTGTCGTCGGCAATGATCATAAACTCAAAATCCAGGGGCTCCGTACTTTGGTGTTTGATCACCTTGATATTAAAGTCGGTGGTTTTAACTTGATCTGTATCTGGAAGCTTACTGGTGACGCCCTCCCTTGCTCTTTTTGCTGCTGCTTTTTTTCCAAACTTTCTCTTACGGGACTTCCCCGTCGCCGAAGGACTCGTTCCCAAAAACCAATGATCGAAATCCTCACTGATGATGCCAATTTCGCGGGGCCGTAGCAGCTTGATTTTATACCCCAGACGAGGCACCAATTTATCCGCCTCCACCTCCCACATCAATCGCGCCCGGATGAAGCCCTGCCAGTCATTCGAAATACCTCGCAGCAAGATTTGGTCCTTCGTCCCGTTGCCAATGACATTCATATCTTGGTTAGAAAGGTAGCCCGACGAAACTTTCATCTCCGCCATCCCTAAATTCTCCTTGCGTAGTTTCCCATTTTCATCAACGAGTGAACGGCAAAGCATGTAGTTGATCTTTCGATGAATGGGAATATCATTGTGGGGTTGCTTAGGATTTTCGGCTTTGTAAATCTCGTACTCCTCATCAACCCAGTTGTCCACTAACTTCTCCAGACGCAGCGGCTTGACACCAAGATTGGTTGTCATGTTGTTCCAAATACGACAGATGACGTGCTCCGTATTTTTGACTTCTTCCAAATCCACTTTCAACTCCAGATTCTTTCCGAACTTTTCGTAGGGCTTTAACTTTGACCAGCTGTGCTTGGCAGAGTTGCGAACGATATTTTCGATCAGGGTATAAAAAGCCTGATAGCCGGCCAGGCCACCGGGGATGGCGACTTGAATGTCGTCGGCCAGTTGATCTTTGGTATTGAGGTCGATCCGAGAACCTACGATGTATTTGGTGATAATACGCTCCACAATTTCGCAGTCCTCCATCCGAATCACTTTCCCCCACTCGTCAAAAACCAGTTGCCCCTTTACTACTACGCGATCTCCCATTTCCAGCTGTGCATACTTAGACATAGAGTCTGGATTTTTTTCTGGCGCTAAGGCAAGCATGGCTTCATTTTTCTGACGCCTAATCTGCTCCTTGCTCAACACACATTTCAAAGCATTCGGCTGCTTCTGATTTTTCTTTAGGACCTCACCAGCGGCCACCAGATAAATTTCGTCGATTTCCGACGCTTCCAAGTTTTTTCCTACAATTCCATAAATATTGATTACCCCTTCCTGCGCTGATTGAGCCTCCTGTAAATCCGTGGAGAGGCGGATGGCCTCGTGGGCATGGTTGATGTATTCAGAAGACGTCCGTTCTTCGAGGTGCTTATTGGAGTATCGCTGTGAAGATTTTCTTTCGAAGCGCAAGAATTTTCGCCTTCTAATTTTTAGAATAAATTGGGCATCAATAATCTGGCAGGCGTCCAGCAGGTAGTTTTTGTTGCTCTCCTCCCGCTTAATTCTCAAAATTCCCCGAAGCTTGATTTCTCTATTGAGCGACTGTACAGGGGACTCCACTTTTTGACACCACTCCGCAAACTGCTTGAGCTTACTGCGGTTGGTAGGATTAGCATACTGAAAAGAACAGCTGATGTGACTGACTGCATTACTGCCTTTTTGTTTCAATACAATTTTTTCCTCGCTGACGGAGATAATTTTACCGTAGAGAATGACTGATTTTTGGTGATAGCTTTGCTGTTCTTCATCCGTCATTTCTGGAAGTACAAGTTCTTCAATATCTCCACCTTCGATGAGGTGGGAATAGGCTCGTACTCCTTCGGTTGCTAGGAGGGTATCTAGGATAAATTTTTGGGAATAAAAACGCATCATCAGATCCCCTGTGAACCATACGGGGATGGTCCATTTCGGAATTTCGGAAGCCACCTGGGCGATGAAGTCCAGCCGCTGATGCATGTACTGCGTTAGTGTATTGTAATTGGTTACCGCATCTACACCATTAGCAACATTAGACAGCACATGACTGCCCAAACCATGAGAACCATTGCGGGAAATAACCGTAGCGATAGCGGCCTTCAGCGAATGCTCCCGGTAAGGCTTACTCACCCAATCTTGTATCCCCAATTTGCTAAAAATGACATTGGTCATAATCTTGAGGAGCTTGTTGCGAGCGTTGTAGAAATGCAGCGTATTTTTAGTTTTATCTTCCTCCTCTACTTTGCGCTCCAGCATCATGATTCCCCCAAATCCCTTGGTCTGCGACTCCTCTTGAATGATGGCAGACGGGTAGAGGATAATTTCCTCATCCGTATCAAAAATGCTGGCGATACCATAGAGTGCGTTGACTAAATTATTATAAAATGTCTCCGCTTTAATTTGGCTTTTGTGCACCCTGAAAATGGTGTTCGCCACGTAGGTAATGTAATTCGTACCACCACTTTTTTTGAACGCCGTAGTTTGGCTAAACTTGGGATTGTTATTGAAATCATCCAGACGGACTTTATTCAGAATGGATTTGTAATCGTAATGCTTCTCGAAGGCATTGATGAGTTCACGACTGATGCTGAGTCGCTTTAGTGTCCCGGCTTTAATCCAGACTTTTTGGAAGAGCTGATCTTGTTGTTCGTATTCTTCCAGTAGGTTCCACTCCGAGGGGTAGGCTGGATCGGAATTGGGTTGTATGTATTTTGGAGCTTCTTTTTTGTACCAATAGGGAATTCGAATTTCCAGTTCTTCTATCGCTCCCTGATTGTTGTATTTAGGTTCAAATAGCGGGGGTAATTTAATTTCCTGATTAGACTGGATCATGCGGGCTCTGACATTCTGATCCATGATCTTATTCTGATCCACGAAGTTGATGCGGATCATAAATTTTTCTTCCTGTTCCAAGAAGATAAAGCGGTGGATAGAAAAGTTGATAGTCCGCTGAAAACAGAGGTACTTAAAGTATTTATGCTTTAGCTCCTCCGCTGTTCTACCCTCCTCGTATTTATCTCTTTCACCTTTTAGATTGAGCGCCAGCTGCAGCGGATAACCCCATTCCCCTTGTTGGATATTCCAAGGCATAATGCCGATGTAGGCGGTACGGTCGGGAATGATAATATCGTGACTTAGTAGCAGATCGAGAATTTTTCGGCCAATATCTCCGGAGGTATTCTCATTACTAGGGAGCTGCTGAATTTTTGTAATCAGCTGATTGGGCTTCCAGCTGCGGTAGCTGTGCTTTTGAAATAAATCGGCATTGAAACCCTTGAACAAAGTAATCCTAACCCCATCACTGACCGTTTGGCGATGATTCCAAGGCTTATCGAAGAGGGCTTGTAACCTCCCGTCATCCTTCATGGTTTGCTCCAAGCCCAGTTGGAAATAGCTGATCACTTGCGGGCGAACGTATTTGTCAATGATGTTCCGAAGTTGATTAAAATGGGGATTGTGTTTGGAGAGAAATTCATTGTCCCCTGTTTCTTCTGCATTAGATTCGTCAAAAAAGTAGAGGCAGAAATCCTTGAGCGCCTGCATATCGTAGGTGCTGATTTCAGGGTGCCAATAGAAGTACTCGTCGCGAATTTTGCGGAACTGTTTAAAAAAATCTCGAAGCCCTTTTTTGTCCTTGTACTCGCTCCTCTGCATCCGCCCCGTATAGCCTCCAATCATGCTGCACTTATCGCCAATGACCTCTGTGAAGAGGAGAGAGCCTTCGCCGTTTTTTAGCATGGAAAGTAACTTGTAGGCACTTTCTCGCCAGTTTAGCACACGTTGTAGGACGAAGGGAATAAAGATCAGGTCAAACCTTTTGTCTTCTTCTGTATGTTGGGGAATAATGATAGGGATGTCAAAATCGCTATAGAGCAGATCGAAGGAGAAGTTGGAGGGAGCGTCCGGATACTCTAGCGGGTTCTGTTGGTCTAATGACTGCCTAATGGCCTGCGTCATCTGCTGCTTATTCCAAGACTCTGAGCCAGCGTTGGTCAACCCATTAAGGAGCCGCATAAAACCATCGATAAAATGTTCTTTATCATTGAGGTAATCGGAGTCGATTTCTTCTCGTTCAGCGGCCTTGATCATACTTTTATCAATCACTAGCGTGAGGTGTACCTGGAGTTGGTATTGCTTAACCAGCGTAATCAGAAATGGGTAGAGCAGGTCTTCCTCCACCATGGCACACATATCCATGTACAGAATCCGAATCGGTTGTTCGCTCAGCCGAACCCAATCCTGTAGTTGACTTTCCAGGTACTCGCGGATGTTACCACGTAGAGAGGAGAAAGAAGTAAAGGCAGTTTTTCTGGATAAAGTCGTTTCCGGAGGCATAGTTGGGTCTGTTAAGTAGTTGTATCTACTATAAGCCTATTGAATTTCTCTCTTGCTGATGTCTGTTAGGAATTTGGGTAATTGTAAATCTATACATTTCTTTTTGCGTAACAAAATATACAGGTCTCAAATACCGAGAGTCCCTCCTAAGCGTTCCAGGGGTGTTTTTGCTCTTAATTTTTAAAACAAATTGTGTTTTTGGTGAAAATCTCCTATCTTAGCCTCCTGTAATATCGTCCGACAGTTGTATCGCTCCTTCTCGATTTTCCCTCAGCCCGCCAGCCTACAACTCCTCTAGAGCCCTACTAAGTCAGTGTGGCCGCTCCTACAACTCATAAAAGCTAAACTCCTATGCTAGTCAAAACTTTTGCCAGCGCCGTACAGGGCGTTGATGCCCAAACCATTACCATCGAGGTCAATGCCGGTGGGACTGTCGTCGCCGGAAAGCAATTCTATCACCTGGTCGGCCTGCCCGACAACGCCGTCAAGGAAGGCGCACATCGCATTGAATCGGCTCTACAAAACATCGGCTACAAAATGCCCCGCCTCAAGCTGGTAATCAACCTGGCCCCGGCGGACATCCGCAAAGAAGGCTCCGCCTACGACCTACCGATCGCCATCGGCATCTTGGCTGCCAGCCGTCAGATTTTTTCTGACTACCTTGGCGACTACCTCCTCATCGGCGAACTGTCGCTGGACGGAGGCCTGCGCCCCGTAAAGGGCATTCTTCCCATTGCTATTCAAGCTCGGAAGGAAGGCTTTAAAGGCATTCTCCTTCCTCAGCAAAATGCCAAAGAGGCTGCCATCGTTGAGGACCTGGAGGTCTATGGCATCGAAAACCTCAAGGAGGCCATTGATTTTTTCGAAGGGAAGGAGGTTGACCGTACTTCTTCTGAGGTGGAAGTAATGGACGCTTCCCCGCTGTACGATCAAGATTTTGCGGATGTCAAGGGCCAGGAGAATATTAAACGGGCTTTGGAGCTGGCGGCCGCCGGGGGGCATAACGTGATCTTGATCGGTCCGCCGGGGTCAGGCAAAACGATGCTGGCCCGAAGGCTTCCGAGCATCTTACCGCCCTTACACCTGCACGAAGCTTTGGAGACCACAAAAATCCACTCCGTAGCCGGTATTCTACCTTCGAATACGGCCCTGATCGCCGCCCGCCCCTTCCGTGCTCCCCACCATACCATTAGCGATGTGGCCCTGGTCGGTGGTGGCTCCTTCCCGCAGCCCGGCGAAATCTCTCTAGCCCACAACGGCGTCCTGTTTCTGGATGAGGTGCCAGAGTTCAAGCGCAGTGTTCTCGAAGTGCTGCGTCAACCGCTGGAGGAGCGTAAGGTAACCATCTCTCGCGCCAGGGTGACAGCGGAGTTCCCTTCGAGCATACTTCTTGTAGCTTCGATGAATCCCTGCCCCTGCGGTAACTTCAACCACGCGACCAAGCCCTGCACCTGCAGCCCCGGGATCGTCAAGAAATACCTTAACAAAATCTCTGGCCCGCTGATGGACCGCATCGATTTGCACGTAGAAGTCACCCCAGTCGACTTCACCGAGCTCATGGAGTACCAACGGCCACAAGAAAGCAGCGTCGACATCTCCAAGCGGGTGATGAAGGCGCGGGCCATCCAGGCCAGGCGCTTCGCGCGCCACCCGAAGATTTACTGCAACGCCCATATGCCCAGCCGGATGGTCCGAGAGGTCTGCCAGCTGGATGCCACCGGCCAGCACCTGCTCAAGCAGGCGATGGAGCGGCTGCAGTTGTCCGCTCGCGCCTACGACCGCATCTTGAAGGTGGCCCGCACTGGAGCCGACTTGTCGGGGAGCGAGGCGATTGGGGTGGAGCATTTGGCGGAGGCGATACAGTATCGGAGTTTGGATCGGGAGAATTGGGGGGAGTAGGAATTAATGTAAGAAACATTATTTCAAAAAATTTTCGAGAATTGTCCCAAATGGTTGGAAATCAGCCGTTTGGGGTGTTTTTTTGTTGGTTGCCCCCTACTTTTGTTTTCGAAAGGTAATTAAATAATGATTTGATTTATAATTCGACTAAGCAAATAGACTTCAACGATTAGAAGAGTCCAGATTGTCCTTGGTTTGGATAGTGTTTGCCTCTAAGGATCACCCAGCTATTGATTGGAACATCAAGCAATCAGCCATCAGATGAGAATGGCTGAGATGGAATCCTTATGCCGAGAATTGACAGCAACTATTTATCAATTTTTTAACAAACATATATTATTATGATCAATGTAACTATTATTAGCCAGCGTCCATTAGTGCTCGCCATTTTTTTGAATGATGAATTAATTGACTTTATTGCAATTGATGATTATTGTGATGATCCAGCAGCGACCCCCATTTTTTATGGTGATAGTTTTATTGGAATTATTAAAGTAAAATTCATCAGCCATTCCCCTGTAACAATCAAGGTGGAACTCGATGATGATCTTATTGACATCATTGTCATCGAAGATATACTAGGGGCATAGGAATCGTCTTTCTGACCTATATTTACCACTCTGTACGTGCTGATTGCAAGCGGAGTGGTTTTTATCGTGGAATTAAGACCTATTTTTAATCTTCCTAATTAGCCAGGATTTAAAAAAAATGAATTCTGTTGTACTGACTTCATGGTATAAGGTATCTTTTGAGGTTTTACCGTAAGCTAGCTTCTTCACGAATTTAATTAGGTTTGCGGAACCAATAGCAAGCTCTGTACTATTGATTCGGCTTCTTTTTAGGTAAACTTCAAATGCTCTAGCGTAATTTAGGACAATACTTGAGTTTCCAAAGACCTCGTAATAACTGCATAGCAATAACCATTTAGCCCGAAGGGCGTGATCAATAATTGAGTAGTTTTCGTCTTTTAGAGCTTTTATTACACTTTCATATTCTTCATTTTCAAATTTAATAATTGCTTTAGCAATTTTAACAGTTCCTTCTCTGATGTCTTGATTTAGATAAATTGACCAATCTTTGATAAAATCATGCACCCAGTCAAATTCTTTTAATTTACAGGCAGCATCCACAATATTATTAAATCGTGTAAATGATATATTTCCATTTTCAATTAATAATCTATGCTCAACCCCTACTTTATTAAGATTGAAAATTTCTTTGAGATATATCGTTTTACCTTGCCTTACACAGCCGACAGCGTAATTAAGAAGATAGGTGAGTATTATTTTTTGTTCTTGCTCCTGTAATACTTTGGGTTTATTGAGTAAAATAGATTTTAGGAAAGAGTAACTCTGTACATTTTTGTCTTTAATCAATAACAAAGTATGTGAATATATTTGATGGAGGAGAGGGATTGTTGTTCCTTGTTGTTGAGTGAAAGTGAGTGTCGCTTCAAGGAGTGGAATTTGATTAGATTCTGCTAATATATTTTTACGACTATAGAGTTCGGAGCTGTATAAAAGCTTAGTAGCAGTATAAAATAAGTCCATGTTTTTCATTGCTTTTTTTATACTATCCTGTTCTGGGCTCAATTTATTGTTGGGTAAAAAATAATTAAGGTGGTGGAGTTTCATTAAATCGAGATAATTCCATAAGTCTTGCTTTATATTTTCATTTAGTTTTGTTTTGCTTTGGCCTATTTGTTTTAAGTATAGCTTTTCTAAATTTCTGTCTTTTAATATTTGGAGAAAAAGGAAATCTCTTTCTATAGACTCTTTTTTTATTTCCTGGACCAATAAAAACTCTTTGATAGAGATATGGAGGTCAGAGAGTGTATCCATCAACTTTTTGTTATTATAAGATTCTCCTTTAAAAATTCTTTTGAACGCATAAGCTTTATCTAGTTTATCTGAGCTATAGTAGGGATGGAATTCCTTTATGTAGTTGAATAGCTTCTGTGTGGTTGTCAAGCGATTTGAGTGGTTAGATTTCAAATATTG
>JBCDGZ010000094.1:0-32026 GCA_038750655.1 Bacteroidota bacterium
CTATAAGTTCCTGCCTAGACTTATTTGGAGATAAATGGACACTGCTTATAATTAGAGATTTACTATATTTTAAGGAACGTACATTTAAAGATTTCAATACGGCTGCTGAGAATATCTCTACAGCTCGGCTAACCGACCGATTAAAAAAAGTAGAGGCTATGGGACTGGCTACTAAAGAAAAGCATCCCACCAATAAAAAGGTATTCATCTATAGACTGACAGAGAAAGGAAAATCACTAGCCCCTATTATTATAGAGATGATTATATGGGGAAATAAGAATCTTTCCGCCCACGTATCGGAAGAATCTAAAATTTTTGCTAAAAAATTGGAATTAGATAAGGATGCCATATTAAAGTCATTACAAGAATAGCTTGAATTGTGTGTCTTGATTAATTCACAGATTTCAATAGCCGTCTCTTCAACGTCAGGGGGATCAATTGGAAGTAATCATCATTTTTCTGCAAAATGCGAGCATTTTTTGTCTTTCCAGAGACTTGGTGTAGAAGCTCATGGAAGTTTTGATTTCCTCTAGTGCAGTCAATACGGCTTGTTCATACTGGTGTAAAGCGGAATGGGTAAAAGCATCTTCCGCAGCTATTTGGTTGCGAACTCTTCTGAAATTCAACCCTGCCCAAGAAATAGAAGGGCCGAGATTCCAGGCCAGGGAACGCTCCTTACCCAAGTTACTAAAGCTAATTGCCGAGAAACCAATTGATCCATTCAAGCTGATACGTGGATACAGGTCGGCGACACTGATATTGTAGCGAGCTATTTGCTGCATTACCACCTGCTCTGCACTAAAGACATCCGGTCGGCGGCGGATAAATTTCATGCCACTGCCCACTAAAATCGTAGGGAGTAAGTTGGGCATTGCGACTCTGCTCGAGAAATATCCAATTTATTACTCGTTCCCGCTTCTTCCAGCCGGACTGTTAAATCATAAGTATTTTGTTGGGGGAGTACAGATTAACGACCATCAATAAATCTGGTGATACTTTGCGGGTCGTAACCCCCAGTTGTCCATGTGCTATTGGAAAAAATTGCGAAGGTTTACCAAGAGCGCGATGATTTTTCTTATGATTTGATTAAGTCGTGACTACTTCAGATCAGAATATTGGGTAGACGCTCAATTGTACTCAGCAGAGAAATGCTGTGCAACTATCCCCTCTAATTCCTGTCTTTTCCAGTAAACCAACCATTACAATCTTATGAAATCAGTAAAACGCTTAACCTTCTATTTTCTTGCCTTTCTTGTATTCTATTGTACTCCTCTAAAAGCCAACAATGGCTCCCTTACCTATATTTATCCCATCTCGAATATCAGCATAGATGGCAATCTCAATGACTGGCCAGCCGACATACAGGCGAACGCCATGCTGAATGTGCATTATGGAGCAGGGATCGAAGGTCCAGAAGATGGATTGGCCTTCTGGCGTGGGGGGTATGATGCTCAGTCTGGCTATTTGTATATCGGAGTGACGATGGTAGATAATGATTACGTCAAAACCCCTGATAACAGTCATTTCTCCAGCCATGATTTTCAGGTGCTCTATATTGACCCGAATCATAGTCCTGAAGGAGGAGGGGTCATCGCCTACGAAGTAGATGAAGATCATCGAAAAATAGTAGAACAAGAAGGGCTTCGCTTTTATCCTCAGGTTAGAGATGCCAGTTTTGACCAAGTTGAGCTAGCGATTGGGAAGGAAAATAATGTAATCACTTACGAATGGAGGATTCAGGTGGCTGGCCCTCTACAACCTGGAAGGGTGATTGGTTTTGACTATGCGGTTTTTGACAAAGATACGGATGAAGACCATGTCATGATCACTTGGGGGCCGACGGGCGGGAATAAGTTTATGAACGCTAACCTGGTTGGTGATATGGTACTATTGGAAGCCGGCAATCCCCTCTCCAAGGTACAAGGAACCGTGAAATGGAAAGGGGAAGCGGGAAGCGAATGGCCGAGTACGGTCCGGTTTAATGATTCGAAAACCCCCAATGTATTTTATAATGTAAGTATTGATTCTCTTGGTCAGTACAGTTTGAATTTGCCGAAGGGCAATTATGAAATCACTATTCCTCCTAGTTGGCAGCGGAAAGATTGGCCTGAAATTGATCTGGTGGAAGGCGTCGGGAAAGTGCCCAATATCACCGTATCCAGTAAACAGGCACTAATCGTTGATACCATTGAGGTCAGACTGGCTCCCAAGCCCAATTTGATTCCTAAGCAGGGCGTTCTGCGTTCGCCATTTACCTCCGCAACCACTCAACAGGTTGATGAATTTGTGGAATCCTATCAAGCCTATTATAATATTCCTGCCGTATCCCTTGCCT
Source organism: Bacteroidota bacterium (assembly GCA_038750655.1). Taxonomy (GTDB): domain Bacteria; phylum Bacteroidota; class Bacteroidia; order Chitinophagales; family Saprospiraceae; genus JBCDGZ01. The sequence continues at coordinate 2,336 of JBCDGZ010000094.1, forward strand.
TGATCCAAGATGGCGAGCTCGTATACCATCAAAGCTATGGTGTGGAGAACAACATCTCCAAAAAGTCGCTTAGGGATGAGGCCGTTTTTGAAGCCGCCTCTATTACTAAATTGGTCTTTGCTTATATGATGAATCGCCTTGTGCAACGTGGAGAATTTGACCTGGATAAGCCTTTGTATGAATCCCTGCCATTTCCTGAATTGGAAGCCTATCCAGAATACAAACTAATGACAGGCCGACATGTACTGACCCATGTGAGCGGTTTGCCGAATTGGGGCGCCCGGATGATCAATAAACCTGGAACCGTTTATGGTTACTCCGGTGAAGGTTTTGAGTACTTAAAAAAGGTGCTTGCTGGAGGTAGTACAGCTGAAATGCCACAAATCATCCAGTCTCATCTGGAGAAAGAAATATTGAAACCATTGGGGATGACGAATACTTACTTTATGTGCAATGACAAGCTCACGGACCTTAAGGTAGCAGGTCATATTGATGGGATACCCAATACCTTCGATTGCCCTGATGCACCGGGAATGGCATTTAGTATGCATACCGAAGCCAAAGATTTTGTCCCCTTTGCGCTGGCACTTCTCAACCGGAAAGGCTTAACCGAAGAACAGGCCAAAAAAATGTTCAGTTTTCATACCTTATATGACAAAGAGGACTGGTTGAACGGTTACAAGTCTGGATTTGGACTGGGCGTTGCACTGCGAGAGTCTCCGTATGGCTTAGTGTTTGGACATGGTGGAAATAATGGAGATTTCCGTTGTACCTTTGAAATGTACGACAACTTAAAGACTGGATATATCATGTTCACCAATGCCAATACTGCCGAGCCCTTGTTATTCGATTTGATCCGTTTTTTAGTAGAGGGTGGGGAATGAATCGGCTATCAATTACTGAAACAATAGAGGGGAATCAATTGGTAAAAGAAGCGTGAAAGGTAGTAGGGACGACAGAACCCATCTTGTCCACAGAAAAAGGGCATCCCGAAATTTTAGTAGCTGTAAATTGTGAAAAATGGGCTAATTTAGGGCCAACCATTGACGCCGTGTAAAAAACCAATATACGGGAAGGCGTTAGGAAGGAATCAAAATACAGCATCTATGAAAAAAATGATCCTACTACTTCTGCTCTTTACAAGCGGTCAAGTGATGTATGCTCAGGGGCCTTGGGCGAAGGGCAAAGGACACGGCTACAGCCAACTGGTCTTTACGGGATTACCACAGTACGCAGAAATATTTGACGGTGGTTTTAGAGATTTCAGAGATTTGGAGCGAGAGATTTTTGAGGTCGTGATCGCCTCCTACACAGAGGTTGGTATCACTGACAAGCTCACCTTAGGGGCCACCATTCCTCTAGTGATCGTCGGTACCGGAGATCCGACCGAGGACAGCATTACCCCAACCTTACCCGAAGATAGCAAGACTGCCTTAGGTAACGTCACCTTACTGGGGAAGTACACCCTATTGGATAAATCTGTAAAAGTAGCGTTCATAACGGCGGTCGATTTTCCCACCAGCTCACGAGATGAGGTGTCGGGACTATCCACGGGAGTAGATGCCTACACTTTTCAGCCCAAGTTTTCGGTCGGAGGGAGCAATAGCAAATGGTTCTACTACGGTTTTTTGGGATACGGCATCAGAACCAATGATCACCATGACTTTTTGAGCCTTGGCGTCGAAGGCGGCATCAAAACCAGCGAGAAGCTCTCCCTAATCCTCAATATCCATCGCCTGCAAAACCTCGATAACGGTGACCCCTTGGTTGATTCTCCGGCCAACATCCAAACCGGCCTCTACACCAGTTTCCAAGAATATACAGGCGTTCTGGTCAAACTATTTGCTGATGATTTGTACCAGGGCTTTGGTGGCTTTCTATCCCTGGGCGGCGGCTTTGCGGCCACTTCGGTGGCGGCTACTCCGGCGATTAGTTTGGGGGTGTTTAGGAAATGGTAGGGGCTTGTCATGGCTCCTCTTTCAAGGTCTTAATATCCGCTATTAATTGATTAATGGAAGCCTTATTCAAGCCATTATAGATGCCCCTGATGTGCCTGTTTTTGTCAATCAATACAAAATTTTCGGTATGTAAAAACTCGTCCTCCTCTTTGGTCAATCCGAGGTCTTCTTCAACGAAATAATCTTTTCTACCTAATTTATAAATGTCTTGTTGCTGGCCGGTTACCAAATGCCATTTATGGGATAAAATGCCTCTTTTCTCTGCGTAGGCTTTTAAAACAGGAACGGAGTCCCTTTCGGGGGTAACAGAATGGGATAAGAGTAAGACGGTCTCATCATTTAGAAAGGCTTCCTGTACATCCATCATATTGGCCATCATCTTAGGACAAATGCCTGGGCAAACGGTAAAGAAAAAATCGGTCACATATATTTTATCCTCAAAGGTTTGCTCCGTAATCGTATCTCCTTCTTGGTTGATCAACTGAAAAGGAGAGATACGATGAAAGGTATCTAGGGCTTCGCTTTTTGCCGGTAGCCAATGCGGGGTAAAAGTCGCCTCGTTATAGTAAGGCAGCTTATCGACACGACTTCCATTGGGGCGATTTTCCGTGCAAGCCATCAGCGTGATTAATGACAGCAAAAATAAGAATCGATTATTCATGCAGAATGTTTTCGTCCTCCAATCCAAAACAGAGGGCGGCTTTTTTAAGTCCAAAAATTCTACCCTCCTTTGCTTCATAGTTCGCATATAGATCGCCGTTTTTTCTAAATGCTCGCTGAATGCCCTCTTCTTTACCCATCTTCAAATGTAGAATCTGGAATATCTCCCCCGATGAATACCATTTTTTTTGCTCGCCGTGGGCTTTCCCCAAATAATAATGAAGATGAGCGATTAAGGTGTGCGAGGAATCAGCAGACCATGTTTTTTTTTCTCCGTGCAGTTTCCCTTGATGATAGTTCGCCGCATATTTAAGATGCCCATCCGGATACCAAGCTTTAAAGGTGCTCTGCTTTTTGCCATTAAATATTCCAAATTGCTGTTTCAAAGTACTATCAGGATAAAAGCTGACTGCATAACCAGAAAAAGGGATACCGTCATTTCTATCCAATGTCCAAACAGCCGCTTTACGATCGTAAGACAGCCGGGATTGATCAACCGTCTGAGCGGGAATCGCTATTGAAGTAAGCATCTCATCGGTATGCTTTGACTTATCTTTTTGCTTTGCACAACTCACAGACATGGCTATCACCAGGATCATCATCAATTGACTTTTCATAAGCTAAAATTTTGCCTAGCAGAAGTCGTTGAATTCGACGCTGTACATTCGAAACGACTCCTGCTAGTTGATGGACTGTTTAATGGATTACATGATAGCATTCGGCGTCCCTTGCAAGTCCACTCCAAATAAAATGATATAAGAGCCAATATAGAATTCATTGATAATGTGGTAGTGGTAGATGCTCTCCCCATTACTATGTTGAGTAGGCCCGAAGTGCCCCCCAGATTCATCCAAGTCGGTAGGATAATCCCCGGTTTCACTATCCTTTCTTCCGTACAACAGAAAGCCATCTTGCATAATGCCTACTAATTGATCATCGTCATGTGACAAAAGGGTATTTTCCGGAACATCAGAAGCCTCTAAATGATAGTGATAACCCGTGGGGCCCATATGTGCTCCCGCATAATCAAATCCGGAAGCCACATTGGCGGACAAAGCAATATTGGGCCCTTCTTGATCATTGAAAATGGGTGCTCCGGTAATGGAAATCCCAATCGCCCCCAGGCCAGTAGTAGACGTACTAGTCGCCTTTCCCGGAGAAGCAGGAACGGTCAACGTATAGCTCCGTTCCCCAATTATCCCCGGCGACATTTCAGATTCATTCGCAACAACCGGGTCAATGTACAAGCTGTTGTTACTGTCCCAATAAGGCGAGGTATGATGCGGCAAACCATTAGATTCAATGGTGATTTCATCGCCATCAAAAGAAATCGTCACCGCATCGGCATTAAATTCATCAAAGGCGGCTACCGGCGTACTACCCGAATTGTTAGCCCCGCCGGCATCATCTGTATCCGTATTGTCTGTAACATACCCTGTCGGCTGCTCACAAGCCAGTTCTGAGACATCAGGATTCCCCAGGCCATCACCGTCCATATCCTGATACCAGGTGATTTCAATACAGTCGTCATCATCGTTTTGGCAGGATACTATTACAACGACTGCTCCCCAAAAGAGCAAAACTAAAAATGCTAGGTTCTTCATGGTATTCGATTTAGAGGTTTAAAGGTTTGTTGGAGGGCTTGATTCCCCCTATTGTTCCTTTAGACAATGGGGATTTTAGAATCCTTCGGGGGAGGGGAGATTTTTTTGCCACAAGATTAGACAAATCCGCTAGTGCGAAGTGTAAAGACGGTAAGAGTCCAGCTAATAATTTAGTGCAAGAAATGAGTGCCGTAAATCTTGAATTCTATAGTTTACTTCCGAATTCTGACCTAAAACAAAAGTAAGAAATAGAAAGAAAGGTTTCTAATATCAAGGAAGAAGGAAGCTATTTTCCAATAATCTTCTTTCGGTGATTAATTCCCCAATTCGTTAATGCTTGGAAAACAGAATCTAACGTTTTACCATATTCTGTCAACTCGTATTCGACAGTAATTGGAGAGGTATCTTTGACAGTTCGAGATACAATTTTGTGACTTTCTAAGAATTTGAGATCCTTTGAAAGTACTCTTCCTGTTATCCTGGGAATGCTGTTTTTAATTTCATTAAATCGCATGGTACCCCCTAAATATAGTGTAGTCATTATTATAATTTTCCATCTTCCACTCAACAATTCCATAGTATCCATAACGGGTAAAAGCTTTTGCGATATTTCTGTTTTCCTGTCCATGTTGATAAGTTTAGCTTAAGTATACTATTGTATACTAGTATCAAAAAGTATACTATTATACTTTTTATACCAAATATACATATGTTTGTGATGTCAATCAATTTTAAAATTACAAAACAAAATTTATGGACAGGATTCTTTTGTTTAATGCAACAGGAGCTCAAGGAACTACAATTTCATATAGGCTGCTAGAGAGGGGGTATGATGTGATCGCCCCAGTACGGTCTGAAAAAAATATTTCAATTTTAGAGGAAAAGGGTATTAAAGCTTTTTTGACTGATTTCTCTACGTCTTCTTTACTGTCGATTGTTGAGAAGGCAGATAAGATAGTTTTACAGATACCTGCTGCTGTTATTCCTGATACAATGATAAGAATTGCTGAGAATGCAATGGACGCCATCAAAAAAGCAGGAAATCCAAAAACTGTTTTTGTTATCAGCAGTACTATTTCAGACAAGTATGTTGGTGTTAGGAGTGTAGATGCCAGAAAAAAAATGGTAGAAATGGCAAAGGAAAAAATGCCTAATACGCCTATTTTAAGTTCAACTGAATATTTAGAAAATTTCTCAACTGCTTATCGCCAACCTATATTGGAGGACGGAGTTATTCCTCAAACTATACCCCCTGATTCGCCAGTAAATTATCTGTCGTGGAGTGATTTGGCAACTTATGTTTTAGCTGCCATAGAGTCAGATAAATTAAGTGGTAATGTTTATCCTATAGGAGGAAATCAGGGTTTAAGTGGAATTGAATTAGCAGATAGATTAGGAAAGGTATTAGGGAAAAAATTAAATTATGCTCCAGTTTCTCATGAACAATTAGAAGGCATTCTAACACCGATTATGGGCGCTGAAGTTGCTAAGGATTATGCAGAATTTTATCATTGGCAGGATACTGTGGGTGCTTCATTGCTCAATCCAGATACCCAAGGAATTAGAGATTTGCTTCAAGTCGAGCTACCATCTTTTGAAGAATGGGCTGAACAGGCTTTCAAGGGGTAGGAAAAGGTTAATTGTTGACCTGCAGGAAGTCAGCAAAAACTTCTTGCAGGTCATATCTATTTACTTGTAATGGTCACCAAATCATACAGAAGGGAGAATACAATTTGTGAGCATTACAGCTCAACCTCTAAACGATTGAACTAACTTCTTATCTGAGCCAATATTTCATGTATGGCTTCGACATGCCAGATTTCCGTAATTTTTCCGTTGTTCAGTTGGAATATATCAACACCTTTCATCTTGACAGGCTTGTTCGTTGGTGAAAATCCCGCAAAATCTCCAATATGTGTAGCCGTATGTAGCCAGTAAACCAACACTTTATCATCTTTCAAATAATGTGTTTGAAGTGGAATATGTTTTACCTCTGAAAATCCTGAGTGAATATACAAAGTAGCATCCACCATATTTTGATAATCAGATTTATCATCTTTTTCTTCTCGCTCATGGTCAATTAAATCTTTGGACATGATTTTTTGAAAGGCATCTACGTCAGCAGCATCCCAAATTCGATAAAACTCTTCGATGATTTGCTCTTTCTCAACTGTTTTATAATCAACTTCTTGAGTTTCTTGTGACACAGAGTTACAAGATAGTACAGAAAGCATTAGAAAAACAGATGCTACCATTGTTTTTGGGTAATATATCATTTTATTTATAGACGTCATTATTGATATGTTATTTATGAAAATAATACAGCGTACTGTTTAACCCATTCCGCTATTGGAGTAGTATTTACACCTAAATCTACTTGCATAGCTTGAGTATCGGCATGCCAAAAATTCCTTGTAGATGGATCGTCGTGATAGCCTTGATATTCTTTAGCAATACTATGCCCTGCTCCTTCACCAAAAGTACTATTCAATATTTCCCCAAACTCCTGAGTAGGCAATTCCTCAAAAACAATAGCTCTACCTAAACCTTCACTAAAAGCAGCAGCCAATTGTGGGCCATTCAATCGCTCAGTACTTGCAATAGAATAGGTATTACCACTTAATGCAGGTTTTTCCAATGCAGCAACCGTTATATGACCTAAATCTTGCATCGGCAGCCAATTGATTGCCATATCAGTAGGCGTAGGATATTTGAGTTTGTTCTCTTTTCCAACAAATGGAGCAGTATAAGGGCCCAATAGGTTTTCAGCATAAATCGTAGGCACGAGCTTGATATATTTTAACCCACTTTTTTCTAGCATCTCAGTTGTGGCAGCTTGGTGGTCGAGCAGGGGATTTCCTGAGTTTTCACCTTTGGACTGCCCACTAGTATTCCAAACAATGAAGGGGGCTTGAGCTTGTTGAGCTGCCTTTATTGCATTATTTGCGGTCACTTCGGGGGAGACATCTGTGAATAAGGGGGTCATCAAAGAGATGGCATCCATGTCCTCACTGGCAGCAACCAAGCTCTCCAAATTATTGGTATTGCCGATTTTTATTTTTGCACCTGCTTCCACAAGCTCTTTTGCCTTGTTACCATCTCTTGTTAAAATATAGGCTTCATGTCCTTTTTCTAATAAAGCCCTGACTACAGCACTTCCTTGAGCACCTGTACCTCCATAAACTAATACTTTCATTTTTTTCATTTTTTAAAATTGTTGTTTGTTGTGTTGCACCCAATTTTCAATGGATATTGGGTAGAATTCCAATTTTTCAAAGGCATTTAATGCGGAAAAATTTGGAAAATTGGCAGTTCTGATTGTACGAGTATCCTCTTTGCCCATTCCCATGATTTCTTCACCTTTCCCCTCGCCCATGACTTGATTTAGTCTATTTATGTATTCTGTCATTTCTACTTGGTGATACTGAATAGTTCGCCCCAGGGCACGACTAAATTCATTGGCTAATTGCGTACCCGTAATTCCAGCTCCACTTACTGTTAATACTTGATTTCTCAAATCTTCTCTGGTTATGACGCTTACCATAGCTCGACAAATATCGTGTGTGGACATCCATGGAATAGGAGCCATTGACGGGGCAACCATTTCAATGGTATCTCGATTTCTAATACCCTCGGCAGTTCCAGGAAGCAATAAATTTTCGAGATACATAGTTGGCTGAAATACGACATAAGGAATACCCGAAGCGACTAATCGTTCCATGTTTTCCATACGAGTATTCATTTTGTAGCGAGTAGAAGTTTCCTGTGGTACCGCACCATTAGCATTCCAAATAATTAATTTCACACCCGCATTCTGGGCAGCTTCTATCGCATATTTACCTGCATTATCGTCACTAAAAAAAGGCAAATTGAGCATCACAACATCCATACCCTCATTGGCTTTTTCCAGTTGATGTGCGTTGCTAATATCCGTTTCTGAAATAGAGACCAATTCATTTTCGTTGATTTTAGCTGTTGACCGATTTCTAGTCATTGCGTAAGTCCTGTAGCCTACCTCTTGCAAAAGACTGAGCAAAGGACTGGCTTGTACTCCTGTGGCGGAGTACACCAAAACACTTTTCATAATTTGGGATTTTAAATGCGGGGATTAAAATTTATTGACTCCAATCAGGGTAGGCTTCTTCCAATTGTTTCAAAAACACTTCTTCCGATTGGGCACCAGAAAGTGTAGACTTTTTTTTCATTTTGGATGAAGTTTTAAGCATTTAAAGAAAGTTGTTCCATTTTTCTCCAGGAGAAATAGGAAACCAATACCAAGATAAAAGCTATAATAGCACCTGCACTTATCGCAAAAGGGTCTCCCACTGCGAAGTGTGAATAGACTGCACCTGCGAAATACCAAAACAATCCAACATAGGCTGAAAGCTTTAACCACTTTAAAGCGGGAACAAGAATAACTATAACCGCCATCAACTTGGCAATGCCAAAAAATGGCAAAAAGGGAACGGGGAATCCTTGATGCTGAATACTTTCTCGCATCGCATCAATCATAAAAATGTCAGCAAAACTTCCAAGACCTATCATTAGAGTAATCAGTCCGGTTGCTATCCAATAGATAATTTTAAATTTTTTCATTTTTTCATTTTTAGTGGAACCATGGTTCAAAGATATGTACCTTTACTAACCAAAGGTAGACAGTTACCCATAGGTAAGCACTTACCTATAGGTAACTGTCAGTAGGTTCAGTAATTAAAAATTTAGATAATGAAGGTTTCAAAGCTAAAGACCTTAAAAAAGGCTGAGGAACAAAAGGTCAATGCCTCAAAGCAGTGTACAAAAGAATTATTACCTGTTAAAGATGTCTTAGAATTGACTGCCGGTAAGTGGCGGTTACATATTATTATGGTACTAACCTGTGTCGGAGAGCTCAGATTCAAAGAGCTAGAAAGACACTTGCCTGGTATTTCAGGGAAGGTACTATCTAAAGACCTCAAAGACTTAGAAATGAATAAGCTAATAAAACGAGAAGTATACGATACTTATCCGATTACCGTTAAGTACTCGCTCACAGACCACGGGAAAACCTTAGAACCAGTCGTAAAGGCGTTGAGGGAATGGGGCTTAAATCATCGAAGAGAAGTTATGCAATGAACTCTCCTAAAACAAGAAAAGCCGAGTCCTAAAACTCAGCTTGACTTATTGATTGCTAGTACCGACGGTGGGAATCGAACCCACACTCTGTTGCCAGAACTGGATTTTGAATCCAGCGCGTCTACCAATTCCGCCACGTCGGCTCGGTACATATTTAATCCAGGGACTTTAAAAACTCTTTACCCACCCCAGATTTCAAATAGATTTCTTTTTTTCTTGCTTCCGGTCGAGTATTGAATTGCTCTGAATAAAGCAGCATAAATGGCCTGTAGGGCCTTGTCGTTTTACTCTTACCGGAATTATGCTGCGATAATCTTCTATTAAGATTATCGGTTAAGCCTACATAGATGTAATTGCGTTCTAAAGATTTTATAGCGTAAACGAGATACATAATTTCTTTGAAGCGCGCCTGCCTGCCGGCAGGCAGGTCTACCAATTCCGCCACGTCGGCAGCGTATCTGTGATGCGCCTCATCTCAGCGCGAGGCAAATTTATCCAAATTTTCTCGAATGCGCAATAGATAGCGCCTTTTTAGGTAATAATCTTTAATGGCTTGGAGGGGGGCGGCTTCAGCGGCCTCGTCGCGGTAGTGCTCCAGCTGAGGGCGGATGGCGGCGTAGAGAGCGTCTTCCATTTGCGTGAGGTCCCGCTGCAATTGCTGGAGGACTTCGGGGTTGGGGTCGAATTCCAGCTCCATGAGGCTTTCGTTGAAGTCCATCATGTCCATGAGGAAGGCCTGGGGGAGGGTGTTTTGGCCTTCTTCGGCGAGGACGCCCTTGAGCTGAAGGATGTATTGCATCCGCTTATCGGGGTGACGGAGGGTTTGGTAGGCCTGGTTGTTGAGGGTAGAGAGCTCTAGGATTTCGGCCTGCTTTTCTGGGGACTCCTGGATGAAGAAGTCCGGGTGGTATTTTTTACTGTTGGCGTAAAAAGTACGCTTCAGCTGGGCTTCGTCGGGGGTGAAGCTGATGGGGAGGTCGTAAAATTCGAAGTAGTTCATAGTGACTAGCGGAAGAAGTCTAAGACATTGGCGTAAACGACTAGGCTCAGTACGATGATGAAGCCGATGATGGTAGCATATTCCATGAATTTATCACTGGGCTTGCGGCCGGTGACCACCTCATAGAGCAAAAACATTACATGGCCGCCGTCCAGGGCCGGAATCGGCAGTAAGTTCATAAAGGCCAGAATCAGCGACAGGGCGCCCGTCATGCGCCAAAAGCGTTCCCACTCCCAGGTCTTACCGAATTGCTTACCAATGGTGCCAAAGCCCCCCAGGCTTTCCTTCGCCTTAATTTTACCCCTAAAAATCTGCCCGAAAGCCTTGATCTGGTCCGTCAGGAACATCCAGCCCTTGTTCGTACCCGCCGGAAAGGCCGCCCCTAGGCTGTACTCCTCGCGATGCGTATCGAAGAAGTGGTCCGCAGCATACAACCGAGCGCCAATCTTACCGTCCTCCGTCAGCGTCAAGTCGAACACCACCGTATCCTTCTCCTCTCGCAGCACACTGAGCTTCACAGGCTTCCCCTTATTCGGCTTGGCCAGCTCAATGAAGTGATCAAAATAGGTGATCGGCTGGCCGTTGAGCGCAATGATTTTATCGTCTACCTTTAAACCCGCCCGCTCGGCGGGCTCATCTTTGATCAATTTCGCTACGACAAAGGGCATCCGAGGGCCGAAAAGACTCAGGTCCTTGTTCTTCGAACTGGAAAGTATGCCGATAAACTTAGGATCAATAGGAATGGTCTTCTGCTGACCGTCGCGAAGCAGGCTGATTCTATCTGCATTATTAATCACAATTTCCCGCACCGCCATCCGCTCACTGAACTTATCAAAGGGAGCATCACCCACTGCTAAAATCTTGTCTCCGGACTGCAAGCCCATGTCCATCCCCAAAGAGTCAGCGTGAATGCCGTACTTGATGTTTTCTGTCGGAAAATATTCTTCCCCCCATACAAACAGGACCATCGAAAATATCAAAAAGCCCAGAATGAAGTTCACCGTGACCCCACCCAGCATAATGATCAGACGCTGCCAGGCCGTCTTCGAGCGAAATTCCCAAGGCTGCGGAGGCTGCTTCATCTGCTCGGTATCCATGCTCTCATCGATCATTCCCGAAATCTTGACGTAGCCGCCAAGTGGCAGCCAGCCAATTCCGTACTCGGTCTCTCCTTTCTTATACTTGAAAAGTGAAAACCAAGGATCAAAGAATAGATAAAATTTCTCTACTCGGGTGCCGAATAGACGAGCGGGAAGAAAATGCCCTCCTTCGTGAAGGATAATTAATATAGATAAGCTCAGAATGAGCTGCCCAATCATAACCACGTAATCCATTGCTTAGTCTAGGATTTTATTGGAGAGGCTTACCCCTCTAGTTTGGAATACCTTACTTGTAAACAAACTCATAACGGCTAATCTTGCCTAGATGTTTGTAAATCGTCTGCAAAAGTAGCATTTACAATCGTATTTTTCAATTGCCCCCTGTTAGGGATGAAAGAAATGATTAATTTTGCCAGTTATGCAACGCTTTTATACTGCTCGTATCGAAAATGGCTTCGCTTACTTCGAAGAGGAAGAGGCGCGTCATATTGTGCAAGTGCTGCGGCGCAAGATAGGGGAGGTGCTGCATTTTGTGGACGGTAAAGGGGGCTTGTATGAAGGACAGATTGAGGAAACGGGGAAGAAATTATGCGTCCTAAGCATCCAAAAAGCAGCACAGCCGTATACCGAAGTGGCCCGGCGGCATATTGCCATTGCGCCGACCAAGAATATTGGACGTTTTGAATGGTTTTTGGAAAAGGCTACGGAAATTGGCGTAGATGAAATTACGCCGCTACTGTGCCAACGATCGGAGCGACAGCGCCTACGGCCCGAACGCCTCAACAAAATCCTCATCGCGGCGATGAAGCAGTCCCTACGGACCTATCTGCCAAAGCTGCATCCCCTGACGCCCTTTGCCGAACTGCTGAAGCAAAGCCAACACTATGAGCAATGCTTCATCGCCCACTGCGGCGACGGCCCCATCGGGCCGCTGCGGCAAAAATATCAGCCCGGAAAAAGCGTTCTAGTTCTGATTGGCCCGGAGGGTGACTTTAGCCCGGAGGAAGTACAGCTAGCCCTGGATCAGGGCTTGGAGCCAGTCGGGCTGGGCGACTTTCGCCTCCGTACAGAAACGGCAGGAATTACCGCCTGCCACACCATCAATTTGCTCTTAAACCAATAAATACAATGAATAAAATCTTGCTGTGTCTGCTCCTGTTGCTGGGAGGAAATACCCTGCTCTCGGCGCAATCGCCCGCACTAAAAATGGCCTTGCTCAAATACAACGGTGGCGGTGATTGGTATTCTAATCCCACCGCTCTGCCCAATCTGGCGCGCTTTTGCAATAATGAGCTGGGCACCAATTTTGACGATGACTACGCTACGGTCGAGGTGGGCAGTGCTGATCTCTACAACTATGCTTTTGTGCATATGACGGGCCACGGTAACGTCGTCTTTTCTGATGTCGAGGCCGAAAACCTTCGCAATTACCTCATCGGCGGCGGGTTTCTGCACATCGATGATAATTATGGTATGGATCCCTTCGTCCGCACCGCCATGGAAAAGGTTTTCCCCGAACTGGAATTTGTCGAGCTGCCCTGGGAGCACGAAATTTATCAGCAAAAATTTACCTTCAAAAATGGCCTGCCTAAAATCCATAAGCACGACGAAAAGCCCCCGCAGGGCTTTGGCTTGATCTGGGAGGGCCGATTGGTTTGCTTCTACTCCTACGAGTCTGACCTGGGCGATGGCTGGGAAGATCGCGATGTGCATAAGGACCCGGAGGAAGTCCGCCAAAGTGCACTGCGCATGGGAGCCAACATTGTACAGTATTCTTTTGTGCAATAAATTTAAGGGTACTCTACCTGTAAAATAGGAACCTCAATGATTATTACTGTCGTCGATCATCACTCTGGCTGGGCCAATAAGTTTAATAAAGAATCCCAGCTTCTCCGCAATTTGCTTGGGGATGCCTTGGTCAATGTTCATCACATCGGAAGTACAGCGGTCCCCGGCTTGAAGGCAAAACCAATTATTGACATTATGCTGGAAGTGAGGGAGTTATCTCTTTTGGATGAGCAACGCGTGTTGTTCGAAAAAATGGGCTACGAGGTGATGGGCGAAATGGGGATTTCTGGTCGTCGCTATTTTAGAAAAGGGGGAGACCGTCGGACCCATCAAATTCACGCTTTCCAATCGGGTGATACGAACTTGGTCCGGCACTTGGCGTTTAGGGACTATTTGATGGTAAATAAAAAGGTGGCGGAGGAATACGGAATCCTAAAATTCAATATCGCCCAGCGATGTAATAATGACATCGAAAGGTACAGTGAGGAGAAAAATGATTTTGTGAAATACCACGAGAAAAAGGCACTAGAATGGTATGCACAGCAATAATTAAGACCCCCAAATCGCGCTGCGGCTGCGCTTAATGTAACTTTTGACGTTTAGCCAAAAGGCAACAAAGAGGTAGAAGATAATCGGTGAACCAAGCGCAACAAGCGTTATGTAAATAAAGTAAATCCTGACTCGCGCAGAAGAAATACCTATCTTCTTTCCGAGATAATTGCAAACGCCAAAGGCCGAGCGCTCCATTAATTTTTTAAACTCACCAATCATATCGTTTTTCGATCTTATCCTACAAATACTAAAGATAGCAAAAAACTACAGGTTAATCAACACCTAAATCGCTCTATAGTTCAAAGCAATTTGATTTTTTCTCCGGGCAGCCGCTGCCAGTTGGGATGCTGAGTGTCGATTCCTTTGGCACTAATGACCCAAAGACAGGGCCGCGAGCGGTAGGGAACCGGGGCGGTGGCGTACCCATCGGTGAAGTAGAGAAGGCCGTCGAATTGAGGATGCTGTCGGAGAAATTGGAAGGGCGGAGAAAAAAGGGTCTGACCTCGCCCCTCCACCGCCTGCGGCGGCTGACCCCGGTAGCGATAATGGCGTCGAATGCGATCATCGCACTCCAACACGCTAAAGGCCGCGCCCGCCTTCCAAATCTGATGAATGGCCGACCAGAACTGCTCCAGCTCCACGGTGGCCAAACTGCCGGAGGTATCCAGCGCAATCAGCAGATGAGGGTGCCGCCGGGCCTTCAGGCCCGGACTGTCTGGGTAGCGGGCGGAGCGGCGGTGCAGGCTCAAGCGCCGGCCGGCCGGTCGGCTCCTGCGCACAAAGCGCCGTAGCACTTGCGACCAGTGCAGCGGGGAGCGAGCCGCTCGCCAAACCGCCAAGTGGGCCTGCCAGCTGCTGGGCAGGCGGCGGCGCAACTCTGCGGGCAGCTGCTGCAAGGTGTCGAGCAGCCAGCGTCGCGTATTGCGCTCCAGCAGGCGACGCTCGGCGGCTCCCAGCCGGGCGATGCCCAGCCAGCTTTGGTGCTCGGCTAGTTGGGCGGCCTGCCGCTGTTGGAGCTCTTGGACGGTGGCTTGCTGATTGGGCTGTTGGAGGAGGTGGAGCCAGTTGGCTAAAGTACGGTGGCGAGTGGGGGGCAGCGTGGGCGGTAGAGCGGGGAATTGCCTTTCGGAGGGGAGGAGCAACTGGTCAACTTCGAGGTCGGCCGCCAGGTCGAAGTAGGGCGAGCCGGCTTGGTCGGCCTTCTGAAAGGGATGCCGCAGGAGGAGGTGCAAGAGCTGGTGCTTGAGGCGAGGGAGACCTCCTTGGGCCAGCGCAGTCTGGCCGAGGTGGAGTTCGAAATGGAGTTGAGGAGAATGCTGGCTCGATAGTCCGCTAAGCCCCGGCACCTCGCGCTTGGGCAAGGTAGCCAGCAAGCGCCCCAGGAAAGGCGAATCAATTAGAAGCTGGGTAGCCAGGTGGTGGAAATGATCCATGAAGGGGGCAGTTGGTACAATTTTTCCCAAAAAGAAAGTGGAATATAACAGATTTTTTTCAAGTGAAAAATACCAGATCAAGGGTATAAATAGACCCAATGGATATGCTAAATTTGTTCAGCATCTCAATAATGACCGATTTTCCCGGACAATTTCTACCGCATACCGCATAGTATCAAGACACTAGTATCGCCTTAAGATAATAGCTCATAATTGAATTTTGTGTTCTAATTATTGTAATGTAGCACCCCAAACTTGTCTTAAAATTTAAACAGTTTTTGGGATGAAGGACCCCTTCTGATGTGAATTAGAAAGGGGTCAATTTTTGTTGGCTACTTGCTGTGGTAGGCATCATGGAAGGAGCAATGATGATATTGCGGACTTCTAGCAGTTCAAATTGCCCTTGCCGCTTGGCCGTCAATTCGAGGCTGTAGACGCCGGCTTCTGTAAAGGTATAACTACTGAATGGCGCTTTGATTGGAATGGGAGCTGCATCTCCTATGGTGAGAAAGTAGCTCCAGTCATTTTGAGCGGTCGGAACAGAGAATTGTATGGGAGAGCCAACTTCCAGCGGGCCACTGATCAAGGTATGGGCTGTGCTTGGATGAGCACTAGAGGAGAAAATATTCTGGTCGGATACCGCAGGGCTAAATGCCCCAGTAATGGAGCTGGGAGCCGCGTCAGCAAATGGAGTCTTGGGAATGTAATAAAGGCCCAATAAGCCACTTATAATCAAAAAAACAACGATGGCACTATCATTTTCAATCCAGCGGCGGGTCCGGTCTTTTGATCGTGACCACAGTGGAGAACTGGCAGGCTTAGTAGTGCTCAATTCCAGTTGCTTGTCGAAGTTATTCATGGGGATTCCTTTTGTGTGCGCGTACAATTTGTCTGTCTTTGAATAGGCACCATACTCGATTATTGGGCCAATAGGTGATTTGTTCAAAAGGGTTTTCTCATTTTTCGCAGTGCAAAGATAGGATAAAATAAAATGATTTTCAACATATTAATTTTTTATATGTATAGACTTCTCACAAAAAGGGCCGAACAATAGCTATTATTCGGCGCCTTAACAGTGATTTTTTGTTCGTTGGAGCATTTTTTAGGAACACTCCATATATAAACAAATGAATTTTGGATTCTCTTTATCGAACAGCTAATTGCTGCTTTTGTTCGGGTAGTAATAGCCACAAGCTGCCATAATGGTGCAATGCACTGGCCATTCTTTGTCCTTTGTAGCCTACGCCGGTGTAGAGGTCAACGTGGCCAGGACCTTTGATGGCTCCTCCGATGTCTTGGGCCATCAACAGGCGGTATTCGTGCCGAATCACTTGATTGCGCTTGTTGATAATCGGCACTTTTGCCAAAAGGCAGCTTCCCATCGGGATGTAGCGCGTATCTACAGCAATGGAATAGTTGGGGCTGAGTTCTGCCAAACCGGCACCTTTAGGGCCAGAGTTGGAGGGGGTGAAGAAGATGTAGGATTTATTGATGAATAAGATTTTTTCCAGCAGTTCTGGTTGTCTTTCGAAAAACTTCCGGATACTTTTTAGCGAAACCCGATCCGGTGTCGTATAGCCTTGCTCAACCATATAGTGGCCGATGCTGCTGTAGGGGTGGCTGTTGCTGCCATCATGGGCAAAAAGCTGGCTGCTGCCATCTTCGAACTCCACAATTCCGGAACCTTGCACCTGCATGAAATAGATGTCGACCAGGTTTTTGGCGTAGGCCAGTTCAAGCCCCATTTCCGCTAATGCTCCCTCGCCATCAATCTGAGCGCGCGTAGGCAGTTTGCCCTTCCATTTCTTGGGGCGGGTGTATAGTGGATATTTGTAGACATCGTCCTTTTGGCGGCTAACCTTTAGCACCGGCGTAAAATAGCCCGTGAAGTGAACATTGCCCAGGCCATCTTCGCCTTTGATGCGATGAGCTGCGATATTGGAAGGCAGGGTATGGTGGCCTGCTTCGTATTGATTGAGCAGTAGTTGGATGGTAGCTTCCAGCTCGTGGTAGGTCACCTTAAGCTCTCCAAATTGCTCCTTGTTGCGCTTTTTGAAATATTTGATTACCCGGAGCTGGCGTTTCAGGCCACTAACGAGTTCTTCATTGAGGAGATCGGCGGAGAAGTCCTCCAGAGCAGCTAATTCGTAGAGTTCTTCCTGTCCTTCGGTATCGTGTACTTTTCCATTGCCAGCAAATTCGTAGCCTTGCCCGATGACACTGGCTTGCTGAATAACGGGAGCTGTGGCGTGTTCTGGTGGTGGAATTTCTTCTGTCGGTTGACACGCAGGTAGCGCGGCAACAGCAGCTGCGGAAAGCAGCAGATAATTTAGTTTGTTCATGGGTGTGGTTTTTTCAGGGATCAGAGCGACTATTTCGCGTGCCGACTCTATTCTCCTTAAACGGTTTAATTAATATGCTTCGAAAATCGCCGCAAAGGTAAGACTTATTTACAGTAATGAAAAGAAAATATGGATAAAAAAACTCATATCGTCGATTTTTGTAGGATTTTAACCCCTAAACGACGGTTTTTTACAGATAAATGACCGTTGTAATGCTTTTACAAGCGCCTGTTTTCACCTTTGGACGGATTTAAGTGCGTCTCCTTTCTTTACATCCCCATTTTTAATTATATTCATTGTCTAATGAATCTTATCGATTACCTTAAGACGCCAGACTAGTTATTATGAAAAAACTTGTATCGTTAGTGCTCTTTATTTTTTCAGCTTGTTTGCTCAGCGCGCAGAATATCCCTGATTTCACCATTACCGATATGAATGGTAAGGAGCATAGTCTTCACGAAACGCTGCGGAGCGGGCAGGCCGTTATTCTCGACTTTTTTGCCTCTTGGTGCAGCCCGTGTGCCTATTCTTCTGTGGAATTAGAAGAATTCTATAAAGATAACGGCAGCGGCCTGGGTAATGTCGAAATCTTTAGCTTCGCTATTGAAAGCAACGATAGCCCCGAGGTGATCCATAACTTACTCTGGGGCGGAGAGTATCCAACTTTTGCCTTCGAAGAGGCCAACAGAGACATCTATAATTATTACAGCCAGGAGCTGAGGAACAATACCATCGGCTCCATCCCTTTCTTCCTTTTCCTTTGTCCCGATCAGGACGATCCAGCCAACAGTACCATCATTAAAGCAGACATTGGCTATCAATCGGGGATGTTTGTCTTCAGTTACCAGCTTAGTCTTTTCGATTGTGCAGGCGCTACTAAGGTCAACGAAATTGATGGCTTCGACGGCCTCCACCTTTTCCCCAACCCCGCCAGCGAATCGTTGACCGTGCAACTGGAGGCCAACGAAAATATCGAAGGGGACATCGTCATCTACAATGTAATGGGCCAACTGGTACACCGCACTCCTGTCAATACTTTTAGTGGCTTAACGACCCTTGAAATTGATGTCAATACGCTGAGCAGTGGCATCTACCTGCTTTCCTACCGGACGAGCGAGGGAGCGGTAGCGCGGAAGTTCAGCGTCAGCCACTAGAGGAGAGGTAAGCCCCTATCAATTCGGGGACAACAGTTCGTGATTGTAAACAATGAACAATGAACTATTTCATTAAAGAGTTAGAACGAATAAAGGGAATCTGCTTCTCCAATCAGATTCAAATCGATCTTGCCGTCAACACCAAAAGGTACATCGATACCCATTTTGATCAGGCCATCAACCTCAATCTGCTTGCTCATTTACAGTTCACCTCAAAGTACCACCTGCTCCGGGTTTTCAAAAAGTACTACGGTATTACCCCGAGACAGTATTTGATCAACAAACGGATAGAAAAAGCCAAAAAAATGCTAAAGTCTGGCAAATCGGTCTCTGATACCTGCTACGCCGTAGGCTTTGAAAGCATCAACTCCTTCTCCAATTTATTCAAGGCCAAGACCGGAATGCCCCCGTCGGTTTACAGACGAGCAACTTTCGATAAATCCAAAAGGGGAATTTAGGGCATATTGCAGCTTTACTCACCAAATATTAAATTATGAAAATCAAAATAGTCGGTGTTCCCGTAAGAGATCAACAAAAAGCCCTGGATTTTTACACCAACATATTGGGCTTTGTAAAGAAAGTAGATATGCCATTGAGTGAAGGCAATCGATGGTTGACTGTAGTCTCCAAGTATGACCAGGACGGTCCAGAATTACTGCTTGAACCGGCCCCCAATCATTTTCCCCCTTCTAAGGTTTATCAAGAGGAGCTGATGAAAGCGGGCATCCCATACACCCAGTTTTACGTCGACAATCTCCAAGAAGAATACGATCGCTTAACCAAGTTGGGCGTTGAGTTCAGCATGAAACCCACCGAGATGGGGACGGTCATCGTAGCCGTATTCAACGATACCTGCGGAAATAATATCCAACTCGTCGAGGAAAAATAAGCCTTCCCGCTATCCAAGTGTCTGGCGTCCATTGCGAGCAACCGCTCGCAATGCCGCACACTGCCCCCCTCAAAGCGCCGCCGGCGCACCTATATATCCGTCCATCCGTCGACCGTCTACCATAATGTCAAAGGCATCTACCGTCCACCTAAAGCGCCGCCGGCGCTCTCCTAGCATACTCATTCAACGAAAACGCATACGCATGCTGCTCATCCACCTCCACCCGCCGCGACTTCACCAGCTCCCAGTCCGCCCAGCGGATCTCCGGAAAAAAGGCATCGCCCTCGAAGTGGTGGTGAACGATGGTGAGGTACATATAATTAGCCATCGGTAGCAGCTGCCGGAAAATCTCGCCACCGCCCAGCACGAACACCTCCGGTTCGTCCTTCAGCAGGGCCAGGGCCTGCTCGGTGGTTGAGGCCGCTACGAAGCCCTCGGGCAGCTCTTTTTGTGGACTTCGGCTCAGTACAACGTTGAGATGATCGGAGTAAAGCATGTCCTTAGAGACGTAACTTTTACGGCCCATAATGAAGGCGCCGCCCTGAGTGACGCGCTTGAAGTTTTCCCAGTCGGCGGGCAAATGCCAAATCAACTGATTATCAGCGCCTAAGACCCGGTTTTCGGACAGCGCAGCGATGAAAGAAATCTTTTGCATGAAGGTAAATATATGTATTGGAGATGACGATTTAGGGAATTTTTTATAAATTACCCATTCAACGTAAGCCTAATTACAAATAAGCTACTTATCTTTAAACAGTATTCTTACACTCTCGAACATTTAGACGAATTTATCGTTAGATCATTGTATTATACAAATTCGTAGTTTTAGAGTTTTTAACAGACCATTTAGCAAAATTACAGCGCCTATCGCGCGATCCAAGATGCCATCCATTATAGAACCGCAACCTTCCGCAGTTAGGGCAGGTTAGACGGGGGAGCTGTATTTGATCAGCCTCACGCCGTCGATTCTACCGATAATCATTAAAAGGTGTTATGGATGGGTTGCTGCAAGCTAAATGTATTTACAAAAGATTCAGGATTATTAGTGATCAATTGCTCTACTTCTTGGCGAGGTCAGAGAGTTGCTGCTTCAAGTCAATCATTTTCTCCTCTTGAAGGCCCTGGCCAGCCTGTAGATTCCTTTAATTCAAGTGATACTTTTTCTGCTTATCAATTAATTTTTTTGGCAACACCCGGAATTGATGGTACCAGTATGTCACAAATTCTTTTGTTTATCGTTACAGGTATATCCCTAATGCTATTTTGGCGGCTAATAATCATGCGTAAGCGCCTTGGGCAGTACCGTGATCAACAGATTGGACTGCGAAAGACGATTGCTAGCCAGGAACAGGAGTGGCATCGATTGATGGAAAAAGCCCCTCTTGGTATTGCTTTCGTTGATAAGCAACGGAGTATCACTTATCTGAACGATACGATGAAAGATTGGTTAAAGATCAATGTCAATACCAAGGACCATCAACTCATTCAATTGGACAGTATTAACGGCAACAGCCGGATATGCTTTGATCAGGATAATATCGCCAGGGTTTTAGCTGGCCAGAAAGTTTCCTTCAAACGCAAAATTTACACCGATACGCAAGAACCTGTTTACTTTAAGTGCACGTACGAACCACTATTCAGAAAGGATGGAAACGTTGAAGGCTTTTTTTCCTTTATTGAAAATATTACAGAGATGAAAAAACAAGTTCAAAACAAATTGAAAAGTAAGGACTCGGAAAAAGTGAAATTACGTTACGAACTCGACTACCGCAACCGCGAATTGTTCATCAAGAACATGTTGATCACCGAAAAGAACAATGCGCTGAATAAGATTAAGGATGACCTGGAATTTCTTCGCTCCCACACTTCCAATGAAGGGACCGAAAAGATCAGACAGATCGTCTACATGATTGACCAAAGTATCGATAAGGATGATCGCTGGCAAAGCTTTAAGGTGTCCTTCGAAAGAATTCACCCCAGCTTTTTTATCAAACTGAGCCAGGATTTTCCCTCCCTTTCACAGAATGAACTCAAGCATTGCGCCTACATGCGAATGAATCTATCGAACAAAGAGGTAGCCAGTATTCTGCACATATCGCCTAAGAGTGTAGAGATGGCCCGTTACCGGATTAAGAAGAAGCTGAATTTGGAGGCCGATACCAGTTTGTCGACCTTTATTCACGCCGTATAATCCACTTCTCTCCTTTACACAATCCACCTCTATTTCAAGCTATTACTTCCAATGGCACCAACCTGCTGTTGGTATCAATTGCCTTCAACGCTTTCCAATCTATCCAATCTTGAGAAAACTTGGTTTTAGCATTTTCTGCTTTGGGTACTACCGAGATGTGGTCGACCTGCTGATCGGCTTTTGCGTATTTTGAATTATTTCCGATATTTGGTCCCAGCATATGCTCAACAAATCTACGTTTGAACCGTAAGATGGATAAACAATTATAATAATATGGAGGATTCCAAAAAAGCACCCAATCAGTTGAATATCGAATTGCCGGAAGAAGTATCCGAGGGCATCTATTCCAACTTAGCCATCATTTCCCATTCCCACTCTGAATTCGTTGTCGACTTTATTCGGCTGATGCCCAATGTGCCTAAGGCCAAGGTCAAGTCTCGGATTATCCTCACCCCTCAGCACGCCAAGCGACTGATGAAGGCCCTGATGGACAATGTTAATAAGTTCGAGGCGCAGCACGGTCCGATCGATGAGCCCGAGCAGCCGCCCTTTCCTCCAATGAATTTTAATACCCCCAAAGCACAAGCCTAGCGCATTTTATCGGCTTTACGAATGTCACCTTTTGAGTGGTACAACGTTATACTTGTTAAAGGGATGTTAATGTCTTAGTGGCTTGTAACGATCCACTTGGATTTTTCTACATTTAGTAATCTTTCAACCTTTTAACTCCGTAAAGCTATGTCCTTTTCGAAGATTTCTCTAGGCATTCTGGTGCTATTGGCTTTAGGTACGGTTTATTATTTTATGAACCCCGCAACGACCGAAGAGGTGGGTGCCGTCGTCAAAACGGATGTTCGCAAAGGCCCCTTTGTGATCAATGTAACGGCGACCGGGGAACTTAAAGCCAAGCGCTCGGAAAAAATCCGTGGCCCGCAGGGCATGCGTACCGCCGGCATCTGGCAAACCACCATCTCCGATATGGTCGCCGAAGGTACTGTGGTTAAGCAGGGAGACTATGTAGCCTCGCTAGATAAGACGGAGTTGACCGATAAGCTGCGCGAAGCGCAGACCGAGATCGAAAAAATCCAGACTCAGCTCGATCAAGCCAAAATCGATACGGCCATCGAAATGCGAGGGCTGCGCGACGAGCTGGTCAACCTCAAGTTTGCCCGCAAAGAAAAATTGCTGCAAGTAGAGCAGAGCAAATACGAAGCGCCCTCGGTCATCCAGCAGGCTCAACTGGACCTGGAGCGCACCGACCGGGACTACAGCCAACTAACCACCAAGTACGAACTTTCGCAAGAACGGGCGGAAGCTAAAATCTCAGAAATTAATACTTCCCTCAAGCAAAATCAGATCAAGCTGGATCAGCTCAAAGACCTCAGTCAGAGCTTTCAGGTGATGGCACCCAAGGATGGGATGGTCATCTACGCCCGCAGCTGGGATGGTAAGATTGGGCCGGGTTCGCAGGTCAGAGCCTGGGATCCTGTGGTGGCCGAGCTGCCGGATTTGAGCGATATGGTTTCCAAAACCTACGTGAATGAGGTCGACATCAGCCGGGTCCGTAAAGGACAGGAAGTGAAGCTTAAAGTGGATGCCTTTCCAGATAATGAGTACACTGGCCATGTGATCAAGGTGGCCAATATCGGCGAGCAACTGCGCAATTATGATTCTAAGGTGTTTGAGGTGACGGTGCAAATGCATCAGGTTGATTCTATTCTGCGGCCGGCCATGACCACCAGCAATGAAATCGTCACAGATGTCTATGAATCGGTACTGTCCATTCCGCTCGAAGCCTTGTTTAGCGACAGTGTGACCTACGTTTATAAGGAGCAGGAGGGCAGTGTTGTCCGACAGGAGGTGATCGCCGGAGCGAGTAATGACGATGAGATTATCATTGCACATGGTTTGGAGGACAAGGATGAAATTTACCTCAGTGCTCCCGAAGGAGGGAAGGACCTCCCCTTTGTTCCACTCGACGAAAAAGTGAAAGACGATATTCGTAAGCAATTGGAGGAAGACCGTAAGCGCCGGGAGGCTCAAAAGGCCGAAATGATGAAAAGGGTGAAGGATGAAAACATCCCCGATGACAACAGCGGTGGTGGTGGGTTTATCATCATCAACTAATAGCGGTCCCCTTTTTCTTCACCTGCCCAAAAGAACACCATGCAGCGAATACTCCTCAACTTTTATCTGGCGCTGGAAGGCGTAGCTTCTAATCAATTACGGGCCATTCTAACCGCTCTGGGTATTGTATTCGGTGTTGCAGCGGTCATCGCTATGATGGCCATTGGCTCGGGAGCCAAGCAGGCGATTCTGGATCAGATGAAGTTGGTAGGGACCAATAACATTGTGATTTCTTCGGTCCAGAATGTGGAGACCGAAGAAGAAGAATCAGGAACGGATCAGAAAAATCAAAAGCCCTGGTCGCCCGGGCTGACCCTCAAAGACGCCGAAGCTATTAAACGACTCATTCCAACGGTCGAAACCGCCAGCCCCGAAATCGTACTGCCCGTCAATACCGTACGCGGCGGTAAGATGCAGAAGGCTCGCTGCGTCGGGGTCAAAAACGACTTTTTTACCCTCAATAACCTCGAAGTAAGGGAGGGGAAATATTTCCACTGGAAACAATTGGCCAACGGCGCGCCCGTCTGCATCATCGGCAAGAGCATCCAAACCCGCTTCTTCAGCCAAGCCAATCCCATCGGTCAACGCATCAAATGTGGCAACACCTGGCTAACCATCATCGGCGTGCTCCAAAAGCGAGTAGCCAGTAGCGAAAGCCTGGAGAATCTAGGTATCCGCGATTACAACGGAGACATTTATATCCCCATTTCTACAGCCTTACTGCGTTTTAAAAATCGGGCCATCGTCAAGAAAAGTGACATCAGCAATGGCAATAATGATAATAATAAGGACAAGATAGTTCCCAATTATCATCAACTGGACCGACTCGTCGTCCGGGTCAATCAGTCGGAGTACTTGCAGCCGACGACGGACATCATCGCTCGGATGCTGAGCCGCCGCCACCACGAGCTGATCGACTACGAAATCGAAGTGCCAGAGCTGCTGTTGCAACAGCAACAGAAGACCCAGGAAACCTTCAACCTCGTCCTGGCCGTCATTGCTGGTATCTCCCTGCTGGTCGGAGGCATCGGGATCATGAACATCATGCTGGCCTCCGTGCTAGAGCGCATCAAGGAGATCGGCCTACGCCGCTCCCTGGGGGCCAATCAGAGTGACATCATCTTGCAATTCCTGTTCGAAGCCATTTTCATCAGCTTGATTGGAGGACTCATCGGTGTGGTGCTGGGCGTAGCCGCCGCCAGTACCATCTCTTCCTACGCCGAGATTCCAACCATCATATCCAGTTGGTCGATATTGATCTCTTTCGGTGTTGCGGCGACGGTTGGTCTGGTTTTCGGTTTACTGCCTGCCCGCAGGGCAGCCCGACAAGACCCCATCAAGGCGCTGAGAAGCGACTAAGCTATTTGGTATTCAAACATTAAATCTATCATTCATCAATGCAGCCCTTACGCTATCTTTGTCTCCTCTTGCTTGGCTTTCACTTTATTCCCAACGGTACGGCCCAGCCCGAGAACCTACGGCTCGATCTGAACGAGGTCATCGTCCTGGCCCAGTCCGACGCACCGGATGTCCTGCTGGCCCGCACCCGACTGACCAACAGCTACTGGCGCTTCCAGTCCTTCCGCGCCGATTATCGGCCACAGATCGATCTGACCGCCACCTTGCCCGACCTCAACCGCTCCATCGAAGCCCTGACGCTGCCCGATGGTAGCGATGCCTTCATCAATCGCTCCTTGATGACCAACACCGTTGGCCTCTCGCTGACCCAGGATATTTCTGCTACTGGCGGGCAGGTCTTCGCCTTCACTGGCTTGCAGCGCATCGACCTATTCAGCTCCAGCACCACTTCCTACCTGGCCACTCCCTTCGTACTGGGATTCAGCCAACCCATCTTTGGCTTCAATACCCTCAAATGGAATAAAAAGATCGAGCCGCTGCGCTACGAAGAGGCCACCCGCACCTACGCCGAAGAGATGGAGCAGGTGGCGGGGGTAGCTTCCAACCTGTTCTTTGACCTGCTCAATGCCCAGCTGACCTTGGAAGCCGCTGAGACGGATAAAGCCAATGCAGATACCCTTTTTAACATCTCTAAGGGGCGCTACAGTGTGGGGAAAATTGCGGAAACCGATCTGTTGCAGGTAGAGCTGGGGGTGATGAATGCCGACGCTCGGCTGGCTGCCGCCCAGCTAGACCAGCAGACGGCCACCGAAGGCCTGCGCAACTTCTTGGGCATCACCGAGGCCATCATCTTCGATCTGGTGCCGCCAACAGAGATTCCCGACTTTGTCGTCGATGCTGATAAGGCCATCAATTATGCCCTGCAACACCGCAGCGAAACCATCGCTTTCGAGCGGCGGCTCAGGGAGGCCGACCGCGATGTCGCCGAGGCCAAGGCCGCCCAGGGCCTGAACATCAACTTGAATGGCCGCTTCGGTCTCACCCAGACGGCCAACCGCTTCCGCGATGCCTACAAGCGCCCCCTGGATCAGGAGCAGCTTTCTGTTGGCCTGGAGGTACCCATCGCCGATTGGGGCAAGGCCACCTCCCGGATGGAGATCGCCCGATCGAACCGCGAGCTGGAGCAGATGAATGTCCGCCAGGATCGCGTCAACTTCGAGCGGGAGATTTTGCTAAAGGTCCAGCAATTTGATCTACAGCGCAATCAAGTGCGGCTGGCCCTACGGGCCTACGAGGTGGCCCAAAAGCGGCAGGACATCACCCGCAAACGCTACCTGATTGGTAAGATCGACCTCACGGACCTCAACCTGGCCCTACGAGAGCAGGACGAGGCTCGCCGCTCCTATATCTCCGCCTTGCAGACCTTCTGGCTGGCCTACTATGAGCTGCGTCGCCTCTGCCTCTACGATTTTGCCAACGACCAGCCGCTCTTCAAGCGGTTGGAAGGCTATTAGAAAGTCGCTTCTTCGGTTTTTTGCAGGAGCCAGAGGCGGTCGGTCAGTTCGCGGGTAGTACGGATTTTTTCCCGGAGCTTGTCGCGCTTGTCGCGCTTGCTGCGCAGCAGTTGTCCCAGCAGTAGGACGAAGTTGTGGTAGGGGGCTTTGACATTGCTGGGGATGAGCTTGTTGCGCTTGAGGTAGATGCGGAAGGCGGCGATTTGCGAATGCAGGGCCTCGGTTTCGTTAGAGTCGCAGTAGATTTTGAGGAGGAGCTTGCGGGCGCCGAGATTATAGCTTACATCCGAAAATTCCACTTTATTCAAATGATTCATGGCTTCATTGTACTGCTTGCGGTAGTAGTACAGCTCGGCCAAGTTGTAGTGCAGGGCATTTTCTCGAAACCCTTCTTCCAGATGGTTGCTGTAGGCCCGTACGAAGTTTTCGGTGAACTCAAATTTGCGCAAGCTTAGAGAGAGTTTGACGACATTTTTGTAGGTCCAGGGGGTCAGTACGCCATCTTTAAACAACACCTTTTTCTCAATTCCATCGATGTAGAGTTCCAGGGCTTGCTCGGCATACTGGGCTTCCCCCTGCTGGATTTTCCGAATACAAAAATTGATGCCGTGCAGGTAGATGCGGTTCAGCTCGGTGCGGGCCAGTTGATCGGAGTGTTGGAGGAGCTGCTTTTTGAGTTGCTTGAAATGATAGTCGGCGGCTTCGGTGGTGAAGGCCAGCAGGATTTGGTGATAGGCCCTGATGGGTGGGCTGGCCTCGAAGTTGGGGTCTTGCAGGTAGTCGGCGATGTAGGGGATGATCGGCTGGTGGTATTGGGCGGACATGATGTTCTCCCGGTCCAGCATCTCGCAGCTGTACATCAGTTTGGTGGAGAGGTAAAAAAGGTCGAGGGCGTCGGAGGCCTTTTGCAAATGCTCATCGTATCGGCGGATGCCCTGCTTTTGGAAATACTGATCGGCGATGTCGGAAAGCAGGAATTTATGATAAAAAAAATGGCTATTGCGATAGGGCAGGGTTTCGAGCTTGGACTGGGTCTTGCGGTAGAGGTAGTCGTAGTGCTTGCTGAGGTTGCGCTCAGCGCAGGAGGCCAGCGTGTGGCAAAGCCGCAGGCTTTCCTCTTTCTGGTAGCGGGCCTGCCCAAGGTACTGCTCGGCCAGCTTGAGGAGAAAACTCATCAGGTAGTTCATCTGCTTTTCATCGAAGGGCTGGTCGGGGTAGAGCTGGGTGAAGACCTTGTGTCGATCAATTTTTCGGGGGGGGAACTCGGGCGCCCATTTTTTTAAATACCCATAAAAGCGCACCAGCTCTTCATTCTTGTTGAAAAAGGGAGAAGCGACGAAGTCTTTGAATTCTCGGAGTTCGCGGGTACTAAAAGTACTCAACAAGGTGATCAATTTGCTGTTTATCATGTGTATGGGTATAAATTTTGTCGCTTATTTGGCAAAAAAATCGGCTCTACAAGGAAAAGTTGACAGAAAATTTTGAGAAATGGGTGGTTTTGTGGTTTTGGGTAGATTGATTTAAAGTATTGTTGATCAGTATTTTGTGAAAGTTATCTCTCTATTTTCTTCTTCAAAAGTGCATAAAATTTATTGAGAAATCAACAAAAATGTAGTTGATGCTTGCAGGAATGTGACCTACTTTTGTAATTGTAAGATTTATAATTCATCCAGATCGTATTATTTCTCTCACTAGTGAATCGCAATCTGGATCAAGATAACACCTTCTAATATACCTAGAGATGAGGTTAATTGTGATCCTTTTTACTTGTTTCTTTTTCACCACTAGTCTTCAAGGACAAGTATGGCCAGGGGACATCAACGGGAATGGAGCCGTTGATCATGTCGACCTCCTCTATCTCGGGTATGCATTTGGTACGATTGGGCCGGCCAGAGACTCGGCCAGCATTGAGTGGACTGGCCAGTCCTTGCCGCTGGACTGGGCGCAGCGATTTCCGGTGAGCGACAGCACCAATTATGCCCATGCCGACTGTAACGGCGACGGCATCATTGGTATCCTGGATTTACTAGCCCTCAACTTCAACTATCTGGACACCAACGGACCAGTCAGCCTAAGTACATTGCCACAAGGCGTCGCGGGGATTGATCCTGTAATGGACTTCGACGAGGCTGGCCTAATGGGCCCCATTCTTCAAGGCACCACCATCTCCGTTCCCATCGTGCTGGGGGATGTGAATTTCCCGATGACTCAACTGAATGGCTTGGCGTTCTCTATACGATACGACCCTAATGTTATAAACCCCTCTAATATCAATGTATTTGCCGGAACCTCTTGGTTCAACCCTTCGGGTTCCGAGCTTTTACAATTGCAGAAGAATGATCAGAACCAGGGAAAGCTGGATATAGCCCTTTCGCGCTTTGGCGTCGATGCCATAGACGGCAGCGGCCCAATTGCGACCCTGTTTTTTGTGATTGAAGGAGATGTGATTGATTTGATCCCGGCGGACAGTATGTACGTAGAGGTGATGATTGATGGGGTGACCTCAATCAATGGCGATTTTATCCCTAGTCCTGTTGTCAATGATACGCTTAAGATGAAGATTGTTTCGCCGGAGTATTTCATCGTATCCAATCGCGATATAATTAAAGATGAGCGCGTTCGGGTTTTTCCTAACCCCGCCGGCCGGGCTCGGCGTACGTCGGGCGGATCGACTTGGGGCCGGACCGCTTCGCTTTCGTGTTCCGCGAGCCCGGGGGCGGTTACGTCACGGCGTTGTGGGCGGAGCGGGACGCCTCGTCCGAGGCGTTGCTGGCGGTGGGCGTGGGCTCGTCGGGCGGAGGCGCCGAGGTCGTGGACCTGATGGGCAACGCCGAGCCGTTGGCGGTGGTCGACGGGGTGGCGATGGTGCGGCTGGGTTGGACGCCGGCGTTTCTGCGTAGCGTCGGGC
>JBCDGZ010000095.1:0-31730 GCA_038750655.1 Bacteroidota bacterium
AACCTGAAATAGTAATAAAATGCGCAGCTTGAGGAATCAGACTGTATAAAGATGTTATATATACTATAAAATCATCATAAATGTTTCATTTTGTGCGGGTTAATGCATTGTAAACCCTATTGGGGTAGGGGATATTGAGGAGAGTCAGAGGAAAATGCAGTCGTATTCCCAATATGGGAATACTTTCCCCGAGGGGGATTAAATTTGAAATAACTATTTTGTAAGTAACTGATTTACAGAATGTTGCGTTGTTGGCACTAATTTTACATATAGTGTAGTAAATTAAGCATTTTAGAAGTAAAATGCTCTAACCCAAACAAAAGACATAAGATTACTTTAGATGTCATGCCCATATGATAGTGGAAAGAGAAATATACTTTCTCTTTCCCTAATTTTGAAACGTAGGAAAATGTAGGAAGAAATCGATTTACACGTTTAATTGAATAAAGTGAAAATCTTCTGCGGTCTGAGATCCGTTTTTCTGATAATAAGGTTTAAAGATTATTTTGAAACAACTTAGATTTTAGAGAGAGCATTAAGCAAATAAGGTTGTCAAAAATTAATGATTTTGGTTAGAGTCAATCATCAAATAGCGTAAAGCTCTTAATCAAGGAGATTATAGAATGGTTTACTCAATTTCAAAGATCTAATATCGTAGAAGAAATATCCAAATGGTTACTGCCGGTTTTAAATCCGGTAGTACCATGAGGAGTTCTAAAAAGAAATACATCATGGATTAAAAATAGCTTTGGGGAAATAAAGTCACTCCTTTTTAATTAAAGGGTGGCTTTTTTTATTTGGGTAAATTGGTATTGCTACTTTTGTGAAAAAGGATGATCAAAACGGCTCGCTTGCAATTGTGGGAATGTCAAAAAGTGCACTTCGAAGTGCTGATCCGTGGCGATGATTGTTTTCAGCAAGAGTTTGGGCTGGAAGTTAGTCCTGACTTTGTGGAAGAGGATCATCGAGAGGTACTGGCCTACAGTTTGAAAAGGGTCCAAGAGGAGCCGCAGGCTCGCCGCTGGCTTTCCTACCTCTTCATCCACATCGCCGACCAAACCGTTATCGGAATGGGAGGCTACAAAGGCCCTCCCGACGAACTCGGCCGTATCGAAATTGGCTACGGCATCGCCCCAGCCTACCGCAATCAAGGCTTCGCCACCGAAGCCGCCCGGGCCCTCCTCCTCGATGCCTTTACTGATCCCGATGTCCAAACCATCTTCGCCCACACCCTGCCCGAGTCCAACGCCTCTAACCATATTCTCCGTAAAATCGGCATGCACCAGAGCGCCGTTCTGAATGACCCGGAGGAAGGAGAAATTTGGCAATATCGGATAGATCGCCTAGAGTAGCCTAAAGGCGCACCTTCGCTAAAGCCAGCGCCATTTCGAATTGCTCTATCGGATTCAGATTGCTGTTGTCGAGGATGACCGCATCACTAGCTCGCCGCAGCGGGCTATCCGTCCGGGTCGAGTCGATCCGGTCCCGCTCCTGCAAATTATTTCTCACCTGCTCAATACTCGGAGTTAGCCCTTTGGCCAACAACTCCTTATAGCGACGTTGCGCTCTGATCTCAGGGTCCGCCGTCAAAAATATCTTCAACTCTGCATCCGGAAAAACAACCGTTCCAATATCGCGACCGTCCATGACAATGCCCTTATCCTTACCCATTGCTTGCTGCTGGGCAACCATTGCTCGTCGTACAGCGGAGATCGCCGCTACTGGGCTCACCCAATTAGCGACATACATCTTGCGAATCTCCGACTCAATATCTTCCCCGTTGAGCAAGGTATGGCCGCCTTCCTCCTGTGGACTGAATCGAATCTCGATCTGCTGCAACACCCGGTTAATGGACTCTGCATCTTCGAGCGCAATTTTATGTTCGAGAAAATAGTAGGTTACCGCGCGGTACATCGCACCAGAGTCCAGATAGGTATAGTTCAGGGCATCGGCCAGTTGCCGAGCTAGTGTGCTCTTGCCGCAAGACGAGTAACCGTCAATAGCAATGATTATCTTTTTCAAATGCCGTCGTATTTAAAGTCTTTTGACAATAATTAGAGAAGGGCTGTCTTTCGCGACGAAGATAATCAATACTCCTAAGGGGGCCTAGCGTAGGCGCTTAAGAATGAGGTTCCAGAGTTTTTCGTAGGGAATAACTTCCAGTTCTGAAATCATTCCACGGTAGAAAAAAGGCGTCTCAATCAGTCGGTTGTAGTACTTGTCAACATTGCTGAGACTGTCTACTTGGTAGTCCGCCTTATTGAGTTGTTGGAGCAGGCGAATGAACTGAATGGCCCGGAAATATTCCTCCTTCTTTAGTTGTCGATTGGCGTAATTCTTTAGACGATCGATGCGCTCGACAACTGCGTTGTGGCCCTTTTTCTCCAAAAAGAAAAGGATTTGTGCTACGACAAGGTGAACGGTGAAAATGCGTTGATCCTTGGGATAGAGAATTGGATCATTGAGGAAGCGGGAAGCGCGGAACGACTTGCGCCTTTGGGTCAGCAGAACGGGATTGGATGCGCCCTCACTTTCAATGATGTAGTTGAGATAGACATCATAAATCTTCCACTTCTCTCGGGTCAACAGCGGCAACTTCTTGAATTTAGTATTATTGAACGCCTTATTGTAAATGGCCAGGGCATTGATGTAATTATCGGTATGAATGGCTAGCAAGAGATAGTACTCCATGAAGGTGAACCAGGTCTCACTCCCCGCAGGAAAAGACTGTAGACATTTTTCGGCATTGATCTTACCGTTCTTCCAATCCCGCAGGTGCAGATAGGCCGACATTTTTTTGAGCTGGAAAGTAGCCAGCTTATCATCCTGATAATAGAGCGGATTCTCTTCTATATATGCCTCTGCTTTATTACAAACTTCCAGCATCGCCTCAAAATCGTGCAGCATTTCGTAGCGATAGGCCCATACGAGGTACATATTATAGACGACGATGGGCGAATCGTAAACCTCCGAAAGGCCTACCAGGGCGTCACAGTAAGTATCAATCCTTTCCTTGAGATCAATATTTTTGGAGGCAGGCTTATGGTAATTCATAATTACCCTTTGGTACAACTCCTCTGAGCGAATTTCAGCATCTAGTACGTTTTGGTACTGCTTGCTGTACTGATCGTAGGTCTCGTAGTTCTTTTCATCGGCAATACTGGCCGAATAGCGGCGCAGGATACGAGAGCAGTTGACGATGACATCGGCAAATTTGAACTTGAGGGCAATCATCAGGATTTGACGAGCAAGGGCCGAGGCCGTATGCTGGGCATTATTGGAAAGCAAAATCTTAACCAGTGTCCAATCTTTATTACACGAGTAATAGGCCCGATCATAGTTGGAAGTCGAAGGCAGGTTGACATCCAAAAAGAAGAGGGTATTGAGTAGGCGCTTGCGAAATCTTGATTTGAGCTGTCGATATTTATCATCAGTAGGGCTGCAGCTGTAAAGATAGGAGGCGGCATCCCGATCATTTTTAAACTTTCCGGCCATCAGGGCCTCATAAAACTCATTGAACTTGCTGTTCTTATGCTTGAGTGAGTGATCATCAAAGATTTCAATCTTTCTGACCTTCTTCTTCGTTACAATCTTTGATATTTCAATAAGGTTTTTCATATAATCGGCTTATAGAAGTATTTTGTAGACTTGTAAAATTATAAAAATACCGAGTAATTAAGAAAAATAGATGTCACAAATCTATGCAGTAGGAGTATACGGCCCAAAAGAAAGCCTTGTTGCGGAATGAAATGGAGAATTTAGCGGAAAATGAAATTAGTGAAATGTGTAATGCATTAGCAATTTAAAGCGATGTGTTTATATAAAAAGATAAAAATAATGTCATTATAATATCGCTTTTTACAAGATGGAATAGCGTATTAGTACAAGCAATTTTTTACTATAAAAATAAAACTAAAGCGAAGGAATAACTAGGGATATTGTGACGGGCGATTTTGATAAGGAAGTATAAAAACGAGCTGAAGCATAATGAGTCATTCGGCGTACTAAAGCCGATTAATCCTATTGATTTGTAAATTATCTGTAGCGGCTAGTTGATGCTCAGATACTGCGGGGGCCTTTCAGAAGGCTCGAATGACTCACTAGAGGGATGATTTTAGTATAGGTATAATCTAATATTCATCTTCGTTGAAGAAGAAGTCATCTTTCCGGGGATAGTCCGGCCATATATCTTCTATGGTTTCATAAACCTCCCCTTCATCTTCCATAGCCTGTAAGTTCTCAATGACTTCTAACGGTGCCCCCGAACGAATAGCGTAGTCGATCAATTCGTCGCGGGTAGCAGGCCATGGCGCTTCTTCGAGATGGGAGGCCAATTCAAGTGTCCAATACATAAGTTAATTTGTTGTTTAACGAGTCGAATAAAAAAAACAACGATAAAAAAAAAAGTTTCGTATCAGATCATTAGTACAATGCCCCTTTTTCGGCAAAAGTAATAAACTTAATCTACAGAAACAAGCCTGTTTTATAGATTTTGGAAATCAAAAATCAGACCACCTTCGTCTTATTTTATTCAGCAGAATTATTGGGTGTTTATATGTGTAAATAATTGATTATTAGTTTTTTATATCTAAGTCGTCAGGGCTGTTCCAGGATTTCGAACCGTTGATCCTGAAACTCTTTGGGGGCATAGCCGATGTCATTTGAATATTTAGGGCCAGTGGGATCACAAATATAGTAGTTGCGCCCCTCGTAAAGGATGGGCTGTCCACTAATCGGTGTATCGGGGCCCACCGCAACCGTCAGGTGGTCGGCAAAGGCAATGATGATCATAGGGAGGTGCAGCAGCTCCTGCACAACGGAGTAGAAAAGCACTGAGCGATCTTCACAGTCGGAGTAGGGGTAGTGAAAGACCTCTTCTGCGATCATAGGCTTACTGTAGCCGAAGTGCTCTTGATCTTCTTTGTAGTGAAAAGCCGAGCGGGTGAAGGAGGCTAAGATTTCCAGACTTTCCTGCACCGGGCGATCTTTGATGATTTGGCGAAGCTGGGGGAGCAGTGATTGGCGGAGGCTCTCTGACATTGGCACTTCGAAATACCGCTGCTCGGCGAAGATCGGGTAGTTCTTCATTACCTCACAAATCGTTCGATCGGTATTGATTTTTATGGAAAAATGCTCTTCTCGGCAGTTGAAGGCTAAGACTTTTTCCTGAGGGCGAGGTTGGAGGCTGGGGAGCTGTTGCAGGGCAAAAGAGAATGGCTTCCCGCCGGAATTGGCTACAAAGCTCAGCATATTCAATGCTATTCCCGTTTGTTCCATCGGATGATGGATACTGCTAAGGTTGATGAATTTGCGGCCATCGGATTCAATCATCGGAGTCTCAAATATATCCTCTTCGGAATAGGCGTAGAGGTAGGCCTGTTGCTGATGATAGGTTAGTCGGGTATCATACCCCAGTTTAGAGAGCAAAAACCAGCAGAACAGGGTTTGCTGTGCCCTTGGCTGATGCTCCAGCAGCTGCTGTGCAGTAGTATGGATCAGCTCGTAATACAGCCAATCATTCAGTTGGAGTTGTTCTTGGATTCGCCCCAGGCTGTTGAGTAAATTCTGGTAGGGGCGAGATTCCATTTGATTATAATAGGCCCAAATACTACTTTCATCCATCGTAATAACGGCGTCACTGAGTAATGCTGTCTCAAGAGTCAGATCAATAGTTTCCGAGTAAAAGCGCAGCTTTATCGTCGTCGTAGCTATAGGTCCTGCTAATACCGCAGTAGCAACAGAGAGCCAACAAATGAAGGATAGAAAGTAAGGAGTCATGCTATAGGATCAACATCGCATCACCGTAGCTAAAGAAGCGGTATTTTTCCTTCACCGCCTGGTCGTAAGCCTCCATAATCAGATCGTAGCCACCGAAGGCACTCACCATGATGAGCAAGCTCGATTTGGGCAGATGCAAATTGGTGATCATTGAATTGGCAATGTTGAACTCGTAGGGAGGGTAGATAAACTTGTTGGTCCATCCTTCCGCATCTTTCAATAAGCCCTCTGCCGACACGGCAGATTCGATGGAGCGCATAGACGTAGTACCGACTGCGCAAACTCGCTGCTTGCCCTTCTTGCTTTTGTTGACTTTTCCGACGGCATCCGAAGAAATACGGAAGTACTCGGCATCCATTTTATGCTTGGAAAGGTCTTCCACATCAATGCTTCTGAAGGTACCCAGGCCTACGTGCAGGGTGATTTCGGCAAAGTCGATGCCTTTGATTTCCAGGCGCTTGAGCAGCTCGCGGCTAAAGTGCAGGCCAGCGGTGGGTGCAGCCACTGCGCCGATTTCCTTGGCATAAACCGTCTGGTAGCGTTCCTTATCAATGGCTTCGGCCTTACGGGTAATGTATTTGGGAAGGGGCGTATTGCCCAGATAACTCAATTCGTTTTGGAATTCTTCATCTGTACCATCGTACAAAAAGCGGATCGTACGACCACGGGAGGTCGTATTGTCGACAACCTCAGCAATCAAAATATCATTTTCGTCCTTATCACTGAAATAGAGCTTATTGCCCACTCTGATCTTACGCGCCGGATCAACCAACACATCCCAGAGCCGCATTTCGTTGTTCAGTTCTCTGAGCAAGAAGACCTCAATATTAGCCCCCGTCTTTTCCTTACGGCCGTAGAGACGAGCCGGAAAGACCTTGGTGTTATTGAAAATCATGGTATCTCCGTCATCAAAATAATCCAGTAAATCCTTAAAGATGCGATGTTCGATCTTTCCCGTATCGCGGTGAATGACCATCAAACGGGATTCATCTCTATTATCCATTGGATATTGTGCTACTAATTCTTTTGGCAGTTCGAAAGTGAATTGTGAAAGCTTCGTTCTCATATAAAATTATGTCCGATTTTTGAAGAGTGACCTGCGAAGGTAATAATTATACTATACAAAAAAGAATTGACAATTGTTTCGTTTTTTTGTTGTCATTAATTTACGATTTCTCTCCCTTGTGCATTATGGTTCTATTGGCAGATGAAAAGCCCTGATTAATCGAAATTGAGCCTGGAAAAGGGAATATTTTGCTAGATTCGTAGCGTCAATCTAACGTTTGCCTGTCTACACAGATCGCACACAACTATGGTAACTTTCATTAAAGTTCTGAACGAAAGCATTTCTCAAGCTCTGCAGCAGCTGTTTGGAAATAAGCTGCGCAGCTTTCTATCGCTTCTGGGCATTACCATCGGTATCTTCTGTATCATCGGCGTACAAGCGGCGGTCGATTCTTTAGAGGATAATATTCGCGGGAGCTTCGAACAATTGGGCAGTGATGTGCTCTACATCTCTAAATTTCCCTGGGCTGATGGCACCGAAGCAGAATTTATTCGCTGGATGCGTCGCCCCAACCCTAGCCTCGATGATTATCGAGTCCTTAAAAAAAGGGTCAGTTATGCCGAAAATATGTCCTTTTATGTCTTCACCGGGGGGAGTACCGTCAAATACCGCTCTTCAAGTGTCGATCGAGTCATGGCAATGGGGGCTTCCTTCGAATACGCGGATATGTTCGACCTTAAGTTTGACAAAGGGCGCTATTTTTCTCAGCAAGAATACCGCTATGGAGCAAACAAGTGCATCATTGGTCATACGGTAGCCATCGAGCTATTTGGAAGTATCGAGCCTGTTGGCAAATACATCAACCTCAAGGGGCGTAAGATGGAAGTCATCGGGGTACTCGAAAAATCGGGGGAGGACCTCGTCGGTATCATGGACTTCGACGATCGGCTCATCATGCCGCTGGAGCTGGCCCGTAAATTCATCAACTTCAGAACCAACGCGGCCTTTCAGAATGCCTTTCTGGCGGTCAAAGCTGCCGAAGGGGTGCCGCTGGAGCAGCTCAACGATGAGGTGACCGGTATTCTGCGCAGCCAACGGCGACTCAAGCCCCGCCAGGAAGACAACTTCGCCATTAATGAATTATCTATGCTCACCAAAGCCTTCGACATTTTCTTTGGTACACTCAGTACCATCGGGATATTTATTGGAGGTTTTGCCATCCTAGTCGGCGTTTTTAGCGTTGCCAATATCATGTTTGTTTCTGTAAAAGAGCGGACCAGCATTATCGGAATTAAAAAAGCGCTGGGGGCCAAACGCTACATCCTGCTGCTCGAATTTTTGGTCGAATCGATCATTCTCTGCATCATCGGCGGCGTACTCGGCCTGGGCCTGGTGACCCTTACCGTCTCCGCCATCTCTGCAGCCATCGACTTTGACATCTATCTCTCTCAAGGCAATATCATCAGAGGCGTACTGCTTTCTGTAGTCATCGGTATTTTTTCCGGAATCATCCCTGCCATCCAAGCTGCCCGTATGGATCCAGTGGAGGCCATACGAAGCAAGTAATCCCTGGTACTATGCTCTACGATTTTTTGAAAAAAAGAACCGACCAGGGAGCTGTCAACGACTTTTTTGTCCTCGGGGCCTTGGGGCTTGCCTTGAACTATCTGAATCAGTGGTTCACCTGGAATTTTGA
This sequence comes from Bacteroidota bacterium, assembly GCA_038750655.1. Taxonomy (GTDB): domain Bacteria; phylum Bacteroidota; class Bacteroidia; order Chitinophagales; family Saprospiraceae; genus JBCDGZ01. Next base: position 8,481 of record JBCDGZ010000095.1, read on the forward strand.
GAGTCTTTACCACGCCATCTTTTGCTACGCCATTTTTACGCTAAGCTATCTGCTGCTCTTCGTCTTCGTCTATCGCTGGTGGGTTCGAAAATTTAAAAGTAAGGTTAAACTTTTTTCCAAAGGCAAGTCGAAAAAAAACAAGCGCAAAGCCGCCAAGCCCATCTACTTCAAAGAGCCTTGGACCTTCAAAGAATGGTTTTTCCCTGGTCTGGTTTCCCTGTTTTTGCTTATGATCTACGTCGCTTCTGCCCTCAATTTTTCTAATCTCTATCATTTCAAGAAAATGATCTTGGAGAGTCAGAATATTCGTGCGACCTATTCTTTTAAGGGCAATGCGGCGACAAAGACTCCTGATGCGAGGTACCTGGTTGTCAATAATATGATTTCGGACTACATGGATGATGGCACCCTGGCCTTTGCCAATGATTTTTCTAATGCCTTTCAAGAAGAAATCAACAGTGCCAATCTGCCCATTCAATTGTTGGAGAACCAAGAAGAGACGGCGCTGGATAGCCTCAAGGCGGTGTACGAAGAAATTTATGTGCTCAAGGGTACCTATCAGGACAATGAGGCTCAGATTTATGTGGAGCGCAATTACTACAATGATTTCAGTACCATTATGGAGCTTTATGGCCAGAACATTAGTCCTCAATTGGACAGTATGATTCAGCGTTTAGCCAGTTCTCCCCGTAGGTTGCAACGCAAGCTGTTCTATGATCAAGATAATGAACTGATCGATGAGTACAATATTGAGCTGGGGATACCCAGTGAGATGAAATATTTTATTTACAGTACCATTGGTGATTTAATCTCCCGAGAGGTAACTAGACGCCAAGCAAAATTGACTAATCAAGATTCTCTTTTTATAAAATCAGCCATAACGGACTTGCACCATACGGCTGACTATGGAATTGCTCTGCTGGCCTTAGCGCAGTCCAACGTTCCTTACGAAATCAATTATCTCGGATTTCGTCCACAAAAACGACGCGACATAAATCCTAAGAAGATTGATGCCAGCCTGGGTACTTTGCACCTCATGAAGGCGGGGCTGTTTTTAAAGCAAATGAATTGGGAAACAGCCGCCCTCCAGGCCACTCTGATGCATAAATGTGAGCAGCAACTGGAATGGTGTGAAAAATATCTGACAAAGGTACCCAAGATGGCCTACCGATCGGCTATGCCCTCTCTTGCCGAAGGAATGAAGAATAATCTGACGCACTATATGCTAGTGCAACGGGTAATGAGCCTTAAGATTAAGCGGGTGAAGGCGAAAGTGGAGCGGTTGAAAGGCGATATGCTACCCGATAAAAAAAGGAGCGGTGCGGCCAATGAGTCATTTCCCAAGTTACTCAAACGCAAACCTTCGAAGGCAGATGCCTTGAGATGGTTAGGAGATTTAAAAACAATCAAGACGGAGATAGCAGTTGTGCTTGATTTGGAAGAGGAGTTGATTGAAGGCTTCGAAGAGCTGAATGATGAATTGGTGGTCAATGGTCAGTTGATTCCAACTAAAATTAGGAAAATGATTCCCTTGATTCAGTCGGGAAATAAGCAGAATATAGCTAAACTGAGAATGGTTCAAGCTGATCTTGATCACAAAATCAAAACGCTGGAAAAAATACAACGACGGCTCCAATAAATCACCTACCCCAACAACCACTCCCAATTACTCCGTATCACCAATTGGTAACCGATCCACCCATTTAGTCCCACCATCAGCAGGCCCATTAGGGAATAGAACGTAATAAAGGTGAGGGAAAATTTTTTATCCAGCTTGATAATCAGATAAATAAATATCAACGGAAAAACCAGGGCGTAGGTCATGGATAGATTGTAGTAAACGGCATTGTTGAGCAGGTGAATCCATTCTATTTCGGAGAGGAAAAAAAGAACAATGTTGATGATGCCGATGATATACAAGACGGTTCGATCTTCTCTTTTCAAGGATTGTTGTAGTTTGATTCTTCAACAAATTAAATGTCTACAGTATTCGCTGAAGAAGGTGTAGTTTTAATGCTTAATCTTTACAACTACACTCAAGAAACTGGCCAATAATGTCACCCCCGCAGCGAGCCAGAAGCCAGCGGCCAGGCCATAGTCATCGGCGATCAGCCCGACGATGGGCCGCCCTGCCATGATGCCGACCGTGATGGCGGTGGCGATAGCCGCAATACCGCTGCTGGGATGCACGCCCGGCGTGGCCGCCGCCGCACTGAACAAAATAGGAGCGATGCAAGAAAATCCTAGCCCCACCAGGCTAAAGCCCGCAATAACCACCAAAGGCTCCGTAAAAAAAGCCGCCGTACTCAACCCCAGTACCCCCAACACACACCCCAGGCGCACTAGGCGCGGAGCGCCCCAGCGAGCAATCAGCCCCGCCCCGGAAAGCCGCCCCAGCGCCATCGTCAACGAAAAGCCAAAATAACCGAAGCCCGATAAGAATGCTCCACTGTTCAGCGTATTTTTAAGATAAACCGAACTCCAATCCATCACTACCCCCTCTGCCATCATCACGAAAAAACTCATGGCCACCAAGCCCAAGACGGGCCGCCCCGGCAGGCTAAGGCGGCTAGTGGTGTCGCTTTCATCGGGATAGGTATAGATAATAGGGCGCAGCAGCCAGGTCAGCACTGCCATCAGTAGGCAGAGTAGGGTCAGGTGCGTAGTGGCGCTGACGCCCAGGCTGGCCAGCACGCTGGTACTTCCAGCTCCTATGAGGCCTCCAGCACTGAACATGCCGTGGCAGGTGCTCATCAGGTGTCGCCGCTGCTCCTTCTCCACGGCGGCCGCCGCCGAGTTGACGACGAATTGCATGAAACCATTGGTCACGCCGACAATCAGCATGGCCACAAAAAGCCAGTGGAAATTGTAGGCGGCAACAGGGAGGAGGAAGGAGAAGCAGTAGAGCAGGCTGCTCAGTACAGAGCCGCGACGGATGCGGGTGTACAGCATCAGCAGGGCGCTGAGCGGAGTGATGACCAGCCCGCCGATGGACATCCCCAGGAGGCTAAAGCCCAGCTGGCTTTTGCTCAGGATCAGCTGCTCCTGAATCTCGGGCAGCCGGGTCACCCAACTGCTGAAGAGGATGGCCAGGATAGCAAACAGCAGCCCCAGCGAGAGACTTTGAGGATGACGAAAGAAAGCACGTAAACTATGGAACATAGATGATATTGGCTTGGCAGGCCAAAAGTAGGGAACTTCGGATGAAATGAGGGGGAATTTAAAGAGAAGATTTTACTATTCGACAGCAAGCTTTTGCGCTTCTAAGGCGGCCATTTTTTTGATGTTGATCCGTTCAATATCACTGATGAAGGGCTCTACACTGGCGTGCCGGGGGCGGTACCAACTTTTGTCTTTGTAGTAGTCTTGCAGGGTTTCCGTTTGAAAAATGAAGCCGTGGGCAGCGTAGATTTCGTTGATCATCCGACGCAGCTTTTTGGCCGATAGCACTGATAATTCTTCTTGACTCAGTACCCGTAATGAAAGGAAAGGATACTGGCGACCAAGCTCTATAAACTCATTGTGTTTCAGGAGTTTAAAGTTACCCTTTGCGTCAATGCTGTAGTTTTCATAATAATAGTAATCGACGATGTCGCCGTTGTTTTCCCGCTGGGCGGTACGCTGCCAATAAGGCTTCCCCCGCATACGTTGATTGCGATCGGAATACCGCTCCGGCTTAAAAAGCTGGTTGCTATCAAAAAAGTCGTAGTATTCGATTTCTAGCACCTGATGGTCGATCAGCTTGATGGTGACGCTGCCGTCGTAGGACACTTCGTTGATTTTCATCAAATCCCTAACTTCGCCGTCTTTGGAAAAAAGGCCCAAGTAGGCATTGCTCGTCCCAGGTTGATCCAAAGAATACTCGTAATAAATGATCTGTGAAGAATCCGCTAAAGCAAAGCTGCGACCGTAGAGCCAATGGTCGCGGTGAATAGTCGAATCTGGAAAGTAGGCTATCGCTTGCTGCTGAATAGAATGCGGAGCTTTGATGTAGCTGTTGTTGTCCAGGCTATCCATAAAGGAATAAAAATGCTGCACCTCTCGCTGCAGGATTTCTGGCGAGGAATTGGGGGCTAAGGCCAGCTCACTGGGGCTATTATTATAGGGCTGTTCACAAGCCATCAACTGCAAAAGCATCACGGTAAACAAAAGTCTACGACTCATCCACACAATTTTTAGAATACATTATGGTATGATCACCTATAACCATACCAAAACGAGGAGAAGACCGTATGCATTGCTACTTATCAGCAATAAGCCAGGACAATTGTCAAGACAAATCAGTAAGTAGAGCCCCTTCCCCAAAGCCCCATATTCTATCTGTCAAAATTCCGTTTATCGGGTCTGTACACCGACATTTTAAGTACATTTCTCGTATGAGCTAAGAAAATATGTCTGTTTTTTTGCGTCCAAAAGTTGCATCTTTTTAGAAATGTAAATAAAATTGTAGCATCATTGGAAACGAGATTTCCAGATTTAGTCAAATTTTACCTTAACAGAAGATGATGAATATCGACATAAATAGAGCAAATCGGGCGCACCAAATGTGCTGCTGTTGCTGTTGTTGTCGGGTTTACCGCTCTGGTAGGTTAATGACTAGATGATTCAAGTAGCAATAAAACGATAATCATATAGCGCCTTTCCAGAGTTCCTTTGGAAAGGCGCTTCTCTTTTTATACTGCTGAATATTCAAACTTAAATGACAACTTACTTTAACATAATGACCATCTCCTCAGACGCAGCTTGTTGTTGCTGTTGTTGTTGTATGGAATTCCCAGTGGGTTTCCTGGATGGTTTGTGTTACCAGTTATAATAAAATAAGTTCTAAATATTGGTAATCCCCCTTCAGGAAGAATTCTTTTCCTGAAGGGGCTTTTTTTTGGCAAATGAATTAAAACAAATACCATGAGTGGTCAACTTAACTTGAAAAACATTAGTGACGCCGCAGCGAAAGACATCATCGACTTGCAGCAGAAAATTACCGCTTTTCACCAGGGTAAAATGCAGGAAGAACGCTTCAAGCATTTCAGATTGACAAGAGGAGTCTACGGCCAACGCCAGCTCGGTGTACAAATGTTTAGAACCAAAATTCCCTTTGGCCAGCTCAATACCCAGCAACTGATTCGCCTGGCAGATGTCTCTGAACGTTTTACCAACGGCAACCTCCACCTGACGACGCGCCAGAATATTCAGCTGCACCACGTTAAACTCAACGACTCCCCAGCGATCTGGGCGCAGCTAGCTGAGGTCGGCGTTACCGCCCGCGGAGCCTGCGGCAACACCGTCCGCAATATCACCGCCTCGGCCAGCGCCGGCATCGATCCCCACGAACCTTTTGACGTCTCGCCTTACGTTTACGCCACCTTCCAATACTTCCTCCGTAATCCCATTTGCCAAGAGATGGGCCGCAAGGTAAAAATCGCCTTTTCTTCTTCTGAGCAAGATTCTGCCTATACGTATATCCACGACTTTGGCTTTATTCCCAAAATCAAAACCATCAACGGGGAAGAAGTACGGGGATTTAAAGTCGTCATCGGCGGTGGCCTGGGGGCCCAGTCGATTATCGCGAAGACGGCCTACGAGTTTTTGCCAGCCGATGAGATCATTCCGTTTATGGAGGCGGGCATCCGGGTCTTCGACCGCTATGGAGAGCGCGAAAAGCGCTTCAAGGCCAGAATGAAGTTTTTAGTAAAGAAATTGGGCTTCGAGGGCTTTATGGAATTAGTGGAACAAGAACGGCCCGCTCTGAAAAATCAAAAAGTAGCCATCGACGCCGACGCCCTACCGCAGCCAACGCTACCCGAAATTAGCCACCTTACCAACAGCAAAGCACATAACGAAAGCAAATATCAACAGTGGCTGACCGCCAATGTCTTCGAACAAAAGCAAGCGGGCTATTACGCCGCCAAGCTGCGCGTTCGCCTCGGCGATATTGATGCAGAGACGGCCCGCCGCTTCGCCCGCACCGTCAAAGCCTACGCCGCCGATGACCTGCGGATCACCGTCAACCAGGGCCTCCTGCTGCGCTTCATCCGCCCCGAAGTCCTGCCACAACTTTTCAACGAACTAGACGAACTGGGCCTGGCTGATCCGGGCTTCGATAGCCTGGCCGACATCACGGCTTGCCCCGGCACGGATACCTGTAATCTGGGGGTGACCAACAGCACCTCACTAGCAGTAGCACTCGAAGAAGTGGTACGCGAAGAGTACCCCCATCTGATCAATGAGTCGGGTATGCTGATCAAGATCAGCGGGTGCATGAATTCCTGCGGGCAGCATATGATTGCCAATATTGGTTTCCACGGGTCTTCGATCAAGAAAAAGGCGCTGGTGATTCCAGCCATGCAGATTGTCATCGGTGGTGGGGTAGATGCAGCCGGTAATGGGTCGATTGCTGATAAGGTCATCAAGCTGCCGACCAAGCGGATTCCCGATGCACTGCGTCATCTGCTGGACGACTACGAGGCCAATGCTCAGGATACAGAATACTTCAACGACTACTACCAGCGCTACGGCAAACGCTACTTCTACGATCTACTCAAGCCTTTGGCGGATACGGAGGAGCTGGGGGAAGAGGAGCTGATTGATTGGGGGCAGAGCGAGGCCTACCGTCGGGCCATCGGAGTAGGGGAGTGCGCGGGGGTAGCCTACGATATGGTCGGTACGATCATCAATGATGCCCGGGAGCGTATCCTGCTGGCTCGCGAAAACTTGGATCGTGAGAACTGGGCCGACAGTGCCTACCACAGCTATAGCGCTCAGGTCATCGGTGCCAAGGCCCTGTTGTTGAGTGTGGATGTCAAGTGTAATACCCACAAAGGCATCATCGATGATTTTGAACAGCACTTTGTTCAGGAAGGACACGTCCAGTTGGAGACGGACTTTGCGACGCAGGTGTTGCGCATCAATAAGCAGGAGGCTGGTGAAGCCTTTGCGAAGCAATACTACGCACAAGCAGAGCAATTTGTCAGTACCGTCATTGAGTTCCGCCGCGAGCAGCTTAAGGCCAACGGTGGTGATGATCAAGAGGTCATTGGCAATTATTACAATGCTTAATATTTAAATCAATTCTTTTAATCTTATCTAAAGCTAGACACCCGATGAGCAAATCTATACAACCGAGAATTAGCCTGGTAGGCGCTGGCCCCGGCGATCCCGACTTACTGACGATCAAAGGCTTGAGGGCCTTGCAAACTGCTGATGTCATCCTCTACGATGCATTGGTTAATCCTATCCTTTTGGAAGAGGCTCCCGAGAGCGCACTCCGCATTTTTGTAGGCAAACGCGCCAATAATCACCGCTATAAGCAGGAGGAAATCAATATGATGCTGGTGCAGTATGCTTTCAACTACGGCCATGTAGTTCGGCTCAAGGGAGGAGACTCTTTTGTTTTTGGCCGGGGCCACGAGGAGCTGTCTTTTGCGGCGGCCTTTGATATTGAAGTGCAGGTGGTGCCGGGTATCTCTAGCTGTATTTCTCTGCCGGAGTTGCAGCAGGTGCCACTGACGCGCCGCGGTTTGAACGAGAGTTTTTGGGTGTTGACGGCGACAACTCGTAAGGGGCAGCTGTCGAGGGATGTAGCTATTGCTGCGCAGTCGACGGCAACGGCGGTGATCTTGATGGGCTTGCGCAAGCTGCCGGAGATTGCCCGGATTTTTGCTGCCGAAGGCAAGGGGGATACGCCGGTGATGGTGATCCAGAATGGTTCTTTGCCGCAGGAACGCCACGCTTTGGGTACGGTCGATACCATCGTTGAGGTGGTTGCGGAAAAGGGGCTGAGCACACCGGCGATTATCATTATCGGGGAGGTAGTGAAGCTGCATCCGGAATTGAATTATGTAGAGGTGGAGCGCGAATATTTAAATAACCAACAAAAAAGAGCTTAATCTGATGAGTACAGCAACTACAAAAACGCAGCAAGCAACAGCGACCAATCCACTGTATCCCATTTTTCTAAAAGTCCACCAGTTACAGGTCTTGATTGTGGGAGCAGGAGAAGTGGGTTTGGAAAAATTATCCTTCATGCTCAAGAGCAGCCCGGATGCTCAGGTGACGATGATCGCACCGGAGGTATCGGAAGAGATACGGGAATTGCTGACTCGTCGTGATTATAAAGTTCGCTTGATTGAGCGGGTGTTCGAGCCGGAGGATGTGATCGATAAAGATTTGATCATCGCAGCAACCAATAATCGGGCGACTAATGAGGTGATCCGCAAACACGGTAAGGCCCACGGTAAGCTGGTCAATGTAGCCGATACGCCTGATCTCTGCGATTTTTACTTAGGGGCGATTGTAACGCGGGGAAATTTGAAGGTCGCCATTTCCACCAATGGAAAGTCGCCCACCTTCGCCAAGCGTTTTCGCCAGTTACTGGAAGAAGTCCTGCCAGAAGATGTAAATGAACTGCTGAATAATCTGCGCAGTATTCGCCAGAAACTGGTCGGCGATTTTGCCTACAAGGTGAAAAAGCTGAATGAAATTACCGCAGGAATGCTAGATAAGGAGCCCGAAGCTTGAGGAATTCATCAAAACAACACCATGACACGACACATTAAAGCACAATTAGTACAAGCCGCGACAGCAGGAACAGAATTGGATATTGACCAGCTCAATGAGTTGTTTACCCCCTTATCTTATCGGGAAAGAATCGGTCTGCTTTACCATTACTTTGATCAAGATAAGGTGTTGTATACTTCTTCTTTTGGGACCAAATCGGTATTTCTCTTACACTTGATTCATCAACTTCGACCAACACAGCCCGTACATTTTATCGATACGACTTACCACTTCCAGGAAACTCTTGATTACCGGGACCAACTACAAGACTTATTAAATTTAGAAATTATCAATGTACTACCCGGGGATACAGAAAATGCACTGACACGCGATGAGCAGTGGTGGATTGAGCACCCTAAAATGTGCTGTAGCATTAACAAGGTGGTTCCCCTAGAGCCAATTATTGCGTGTCATAAAGTGTGGATTTCTGGACTGATTGCTCACGAAACGGATTTCCGCTCTCGCCTACGGGTCTTCGAGCGGCAGGGCGACATTATCAAATTTCATCCCCTGATCGACATTGATCAAGGCGAGATGCTGTACCACATTGGTTATCATCAATTACCCGCTCATCCACTGCAAGAAAAAGGCTATGGTTCAATTGGCTGTGCCCACTGTACGGCCAAAGGCGAAGGCCGCAGCGGTCGCTGGAAGGGCACCGCTAAAACGGAGTGCGGCTTGCACCCCAGTTATTTTACTAAAAAGAAATAAAAACTTATTACCATGATAAAGACTGATATATTGATCATCGGCGCCGGCCCTTGCGGCCTATTTACGGTTTTTGAAGCAGGCTTACTGAAGCTGCGCTGTCACTTGGTTGATTCACTGCCTCAGCCCGGCGGTCAATGTGCCGAGATTTATCCCAAAAAACCAATCTACGATATTCCAGGCCTTCCTTCCATCTTGGCAGGGGACCTGATTAAAAATCTCGAAGAGCAGATTGCCCCCTTCAAACCCGGCTTCACCCTCGGCGAACGGGCCGAAACCATCGACCGCCTCGAAGATGATTCTTTCGTCCTCACGACCAACAAGGGCACCAAGATCAACGCACCCGTCATCGCCATCGCTGGCGGCCTGGGCTGCTTCGAACCCCGCAAACCACCGATCCAAAACCTCGGTCGCTTCGAAGACAAGGGCGTCGAATACATCATCAAAGACCCCGAATTTTATCGCAACAAGCGAGTCGTACTAGCGGGCGGCGGCGACTCCGCCCTCGACTGGACCATCTTCCTCGCCGACGTCGCCGAGGAGGTCATGCTGATTCATCGCCGTCAACAATTCCGGGGAGCTTTAGACTCTGTGGAGAAAGTGGTCGACCTAGCGGAAAGTGGCCGTATTCGCCTGATGACGGATGCGCAGGCGATAGGTCTCAACGGCAACGGCAAACTCAATGAAGTCGTGATCCGTCACAAAACCCAGGGAGAACTCACTCAGCCTACGGATCATTTTGTACCGCTCTTCGGTCTGTCGCCCAAGCTCGGCCCAATCGCCGACTGGGGCCTCAGCATCACCAAGAACGCTATCGAAGTCGATACCCTGGACTACAGCACCAATGTCCCCGGCGTCTACGCCATCGGTGATATTAATACCTATCCCGGCAAGCTCAAGTTGATTCTCTGTGGCTTCCACGAGGCGACACTGATGGTACAGTCCGCCTTCAAGTACATCTATCCAGAGAAAAAATTAAGTTTCAAATACACTACAGTAAATGGTGTGGAGGGCTTCTAGCCCTTCTTACCCTTCATGATAAAGTTGTTTTTAGTTTGAATAGCGCCCAGATTGTTGACATGGTCTGGGTGTTTTTTATTTGGGGTCCATCCCCCCAAAAAGCTAAGCGGGCGGAGGCCATCATGGCCATCCGCCCGCAAGTCTTGACATTCTCAAAGTGTACTTTTGATAACTGCAGCCTGTTCGACAGCACTGCGATTTTTGGTTTTTTGGATAAAGTAGTCTAATTAATTGTTTTTTCATCAAGAGGCCCTGCTCTTAGCAGTCTTTCGACTACCATGAACTGTACTGCATACAATTCTAACAGTTGGCTTACTTTTTAAATGAGGGGGGAGAAATTCGCTTTAAGGGGTGTAATTTACTATGTCATCAAGGAAGCAAATATACTTCAGAGAATTGCAAAAAGGGTGCCAATTGTTTTTTAGGGGCTTTTGTGACAGGGTTGGCGCCTTTGGCGCTTTGGGTTGACGGTTAGCGCCTTTGGCGCTTTGGTGGACGATGGACGGTGGACGGATTTGTGGCACCTGCGGTATTGTGGTTGACAGTTGGCGGCCGTACGTAAAAACGGTAGACGGTTGGCACCTGCGGTGCTATGGTAGACGGTTGACGGCCTAGCGTGAGAAACGGTAGACGGTTGGCACCTGCGGTGCTATGGTAGACGGTTGACGGCCTAGCGTGAGAAACGGTAGACGGTTGGCACCTGCGGTGCTGTGGTAGACGGTAGACGGCCTAGCGTGAGAAACGGTAGACGGTCGGCACCTGCGGTGCTGTGGTAGACGGTTGACGGCCTAGCGTGAGAAACGGTAGACGGTTGGCACCTGCGGTGCTATGGTAGACGGTAGATGGCCTAGCGTGAGAAACGGTAGACGGTTGGCACCTGCGGTGCTATGGTAGACGGTAGACGGCCTAGCGTGAGAAACGGTAGACGGTCGGCACCTGCGGTGCTGTGGTAGACGGTTGACGGCCTAGGGTGAGAAATGGTAGACGGGTGGCCACCTTTGGTGTTGTGGTTGATGGCCATATTTAGTGATACATAGCTCTGCACTTCTAATTATTCGCGTTTCATTATCTGCCTGCCGTCCACCGTCCACCCTGCCGGCCGGCAGGCGGGCGTCCACCGTCCACCGTCTACCAAACTGCCAAAGGCAGCAACCGTCCACCAGGGCACCACAGGTGCCCCAATTCCCCAGCTTTTTTTATTTTTGACAAAAATTCTAACCAATGAAGACATTCCGCTTGCTGTTGGGCTTTTTGCTCATAACCTCCATTGCCTGCCGACAGGCTACTCCTTCTGGTACGGAAGTACTGGAAGACAAAAGTCACCTCAGTCCCGATAAGCGTTTCGGGGAGTTGTTTCGCGATGTGCAGATGGGGGGACTTTTTCCGGATTCTAAAACTTTTGTTGACTGTACACCGAAGTATGCGACCGATGAACTGATGTCTCGTTATGCTAAGGCTAAGGTGAAGGGTGATTTTGACTTAAAAGCCTTTGTGGAAGAGCACTTTGAATTACCTCGGCAGTATGCTTCGGGGTTTAAGAGCGATACCAAGCGGACGGCGGCAGAGCATATCAATGCCCTTTGGCCGGTGCTGACCCGGCAGCCGGATGCAGCTACTAATGGTTCTTTGTTGGCCTTGCCGAAGTCGTACATCGTTCCTGGCGGGCGCTTCGGGGAGATTTATTATTGGGACAGCTATTTTACCATTCTGGGCTTGGAAGCCGCTGGTCAATGGCCGATGATTGAGAATATGTGCGATAATTTTACGCATTTGATCAACAACTATGGCTTCATTCCTAATGGTAATCGGACCTATTTTTTGGGCCGCTCGCAGCCTCCTTTTTATTCTTTGATCGTTAAAGTGTTGGCGGACGGGAAGAGTAAGGACGTGTACCAAAAGTACCTGCCAGGCTTAAAAAAGGAATATAACTTTTGGATGGATGGGCTGGAACAGTTGACGGACAACAAAACGACGCATCGCAGAGTGGTGCGGATGCAGAATGGTGCGGTACTCAACCGCTACTGGGATGATCAACCCGAGCCTCGCCCCGAGTCTTACCGTGAGGATGTAGAACTGGCGGAGAGTGGAGACCGCCCAGCGGAGCAGTTGTACCGCGACATTCGGGCCGCTTGTGAATCGGGCTGGGATTTTAGCAGTCGCTGGTTTCGCAACGGGCAATACCTGTCTAGTATTCATACTACTGAAATTATTCCGGTCGATCTCAATGCGCTGCTCTATCATCTCGAAAGTGTGCTGGCCGACGCCTCGGCTCATACCGGTGATCAGGCTTCTGCGGACATCTACCGCGAAAAAGCCGAAAAGCGCAAGGCTGCTCTCCTGCAATACTGCTGGGAGGAAGCCACTGGTTTCTTTGTCGATTATGATTTTGTCAAACGGGAGCCGACGGGACGCCATTCACTGGCTGGAGCCTATCCGCTTTTCTTCGGTCTGGCTGACAACGAACAAGCCCGGAAGGTAGCGGAGCGCATCGAAGCAGATTTTCTAAAGCCCGGCGGAGCCGTTACAACGCTGAGCAATACCGGAGAGCAGTGGGATGCACCTAATGGCTGGGCTCCCTTGCAATGGATTTGCATCAAAGGACTACGCAATTATGAACACCAGCCCTTAGCGGATACCTTGAAAAATCGCTGGGTACGCCTCAATGAAAAGGTGTACGCCAATACGGGGAAGATGGTGGAGAAATACAATGTGGTTGACCTTAGCCTGGAAGCTGGGGGAGGAGAGTATCCCGTACAGGATGGATTTGGTTGGACCAATGGTATTTTGCTGCGCCTTTTATCAGAAAACAAAACAGAAGACAATGTATCAAAGTAAAATAGAAGACTTCGGCCCTTATCAACGCTACACCTTATACAATACCGCTAAGGGCCATGCTATGGCCATCGTTCCGGCCTACGGTGCCAATTTGTTGAGCACCCACCTGCACGGCTACTCGCTTCTCGATGGCTATACCACACCTGAAGAGTTGACCGCTAACAGCTGGTCGAAGAATGTGGTGCTTTTCCCCTTTCCCAACCGACTGAAAGATGGTCGCTATCAATTTAACGGGCAGGAGTACCATTTTCCGATCAATAATGCCTCGACGGCCAATGCCATCCACGGGTTTGGACGCACCTTGCCGATGGAGGTGGATACGATAGCGACAGGCGAAAAGGAGGCCGCTATCAGCTGTAGCTACCGCGATAAGGGGGAACGAGCAAACTACCCCTTTGCGCATACTTTTCGCATTGTGTTTCGGCTGAGCGATGCCGAAGGCCTGCGGGTGACGATGAGTTTTGAAAATAATGGAACGGTGGATTTACCGGTAGGGCTAGGGTGGCATCCTTATTTTAAATTCGATCGTCCAGTGGAGGAACTGACTTTGCAATTACCGCCCTGCCGAATGGTCGAGATCGATGACCGGATGATTCCGACGGGAGAGCGGAGTACTTACGATGCCTTCGCCTCGCCCCGAAAGATTGAAGAGGTAAATTTGGATAACTGCTTTGCGCTGGAAGCTGCCGAAGGTAGTGTGGCCGAAGCAATTGTTAGCCTACCCGAAGGGCGCCTGCGCTACTGGCAAGAAGCTGGCCCCGGCCGCTTCGACTACCTACAGGTCTTTACGCCGCCCGCGCGCCACGCCATCGCCCTCGAACCCATGACCTGCAATGTCGATGCTTTCAATAACAGCGAAGGACTCTACACGCTCGCTCCCGGCGAAAGGCTTTCTGGCGATTTTGGCTTCAACTTTCAACCCGCCAATCCATAACTACTCGTCAAGCTTAATCGGATCATATGCCTTAAAGAGCGAGTATTGCACTTGCTCTACGGCCTCCTGGTAAGCTGCCCAATCCTTATCAAAGAAGGCATTGATGCGTCCCAGCACCTCTTCCACCTTAGCTTTGGCCTGCTCCGTTGTGAGCTGTGCCATTTGGTTAGGCGCTCCTTTACTATCGCTGATATAGCGGTTGGCACGGTAGAGGTAGGAGTTGAGTTTATCCGAGCTGCGGATAATGCCCTTAGTGTTTTCCGGATTCATATACAGATTCATCAGCTGGCTGATGCTGTCTTTCATGGTTTTGCCCATTTTAGCAATTTCCTTTTTGGTACTGTCGGGAACATTGATCATCTGTTCATCGACCAGCTTGACGGTTTTCTGAGCTTCTTGGAGTCGGGCAAACCCTTCGGAGGCTTTAGTGACTATGGCGCGGAAGGCCTCGGCGGCCGCTTCTCTGGCGTGTAGATCGCTCTCGCTTACGTCCAATCTGGGGTCAGCCAGCACTTTAACTTCGGTCGAATCCTTGTGTTCGCCGTAGGTGAAGACCAGCTTGTAGGTGCCGGGCATTACGCGCGAGCCCGAAGGGTCGTCAGCATCCGGCTTGACCTTGCGACGAGAAGGATAGCGTACGCCCTTTTTGGTCATCCGCCAATAAATGCGATTTATACCTGGCTGGAGTGGACGTCGGAAGGTATAGAGGGTGTCGCCCTGACTGTCGAAGACTTGCACCTTGACCTTTTCGGGTTTCTTACCTTTCTTTTTGCCGGCTTCCTTGCCCTTGGTTGGGACTTCGTCGGTTTCCTCTGCCTCTTTTTTCTTCTTCTTCTTTTTCTTTTTGTCCTTCTTTTTCTCTACTTCGGGAGCTTTGGGTTTTTTAGCTGTTTTTTCCTCCTTGACCCATAAAGTCAGCATGGCACCCCAGCGGCGGTTGTCGCCGACGTACTGTGCTCCGCCGATGAAGCGCCCGCCGTCGACAGAGCGATAGGAGGCCATATAGGCGTCAGGGGAGGGGAAAGCCTTGAACGCTTGCTCTAGCGTTGCTCCCTTGGTGCGGGCCAGCTCGCGTAGTGGGCGGATGTCGTCCAGCACCCAGGCGGAGCGCCCGAAGGTACCGACAATCAGGTCATGCTCGCGGGGGTGGATTTTGAGATCGCTCACCTGGACTGAGGGAAAGTCGTTCATCCATTTGTTCCAATGATCACCACCATCGAGGCTAAAGTAGAGGCCATAGTCCGTGCCGAGGAAGAGGAGGCCGGGCTCTACGGGGTCTTGTACAATGGCGAGGGTGTAGCCGCTGACTTTGTTGCCATCGACGATGCGCCGCCAGGTTTGGCCGTAGTCATTGGTATGATAGGCGTAAGGCGTCCAGTCATTGCGGCGGTAGTTGTTGACAATGACGAAGGCTTCACCTGCATTTTTCTGAGAAACCTCAATTTGAGGAATCCAACTGCCGCTGGGGCAGCCGGGGAGGCGACTGGCCAGGTTATTCCAGCTGGCTCCACCATCGCGCGTCAATTGGAGATTGCCATCATCCGTACCTACCCAAATGACCTGCTCATCGACCGGACTAGGGGCGATGGAAAGGATAGTGGTGAAATTTTCGGCATTGGTGACATCAAGCGTCAGCCCACCGCTATTGGCTTGTTGCTGCTTGCTGGTATCATTGGTGGTTAAGTCGGGCGAGATGATCGTCCAGCTTTTCCCACAATCCATACTTTTATGTAAAAATTGACTGCCGTAGTAGATGCCACAATCGTGGAAAGGATTCTGAGCGATGCCGGCATTCCAGTTGAAGCGCAGCTCGGTGCCATCAGGGTGGATAGGCTTTTGGTACTGGTTGTCGCCGGTCTCTCGATCATAATGAGCTAAGTTACCACCCTGCGACATGGCCCAGCCGTAGCGATTATCATTACGCTGAGGCATCACGTCAAAACCATCGCCAAAAAGCACCTCCCGCCAGTCGGAATTGCGAATGCCACCGCTCTTCCAAACGGCGCTAGGGCCGACCCAGGAGCCATTGTCCTGCATTCCTCCCATCACATTATAAGGAATATCCATGTCGTGGTTAATGTGATAGAACTGAGCCAGGGGAAGATTTTCGATAAACCGCCAAGTGTCTCCACCATCGCGAGAAATGTTCAGCCCACCGTCGTTCCCCTCAATCATGAAATTTGGATGATCCGGATGTATCCAAAAGGCATGATGATCGGGATGCACGCCGCGTCCGCCGAAGTAGGGGAGGATGACTTTGAAATTTTTTCCTCCATCTTCACTCTTGGAAACAACAGAGTAGAGGTTGAAAATGCGGTTTTCATTCTTTGGGTCTACAAAAATATCCGCATAGTAGAAAGGACGGTTGCCAATGTTTTTATCCGAAACTTTTGTCCAGTTATTACCCCCGTCAGTAGATTTGTAAAAACCATTTTTCTTGGCTTCAATCAGGGCGTAAACGATATTGGGCTTGGAAGGAGCAATGGCGAGGCCAATTCTGCCCAGCTCTCCTTTAGGCAAGCCCTCTTTGTCGGTGATCTGCTTCCAGGTATCGCCACCATCGTGGGTGATGTGCAGCCCCGAGCCTTCTCCACCAGAGTTGAAAAACCAGGGTTGACGACCGAATTCCCACATCGCTACAATTAATTTGTTAGGATTGGTTGGATCAGTGACCATATCGGCCACCCCCGTATTTTCATCGATATAGAGGATTTTTTCCCAAGTCTTCCCGCCATCCTTAGTGCGGTAGACCCCTCTTTCGGGATTGGGCCCCCAGGCAGACCCCAGTGCCGCCACAAAGATCACATCGGGATTATCGCGGTGGATGATGATGCGGTGGATCAGTCGGGTTTTTTCCAGCCCCATCAACTGCCAGGTCTTTCCACCGTCGAGGCTTTTATAGATACCTTTTCCGGTATTGAGCGAATTACGGGGGTTGCCCTCGCCGGTGCCGACCCAGATTTCGCTGGGATTGCGTTGGTTGATGGTGACCGAGCCGATAGCTTGCAAGGCTTCTTTGTCAAAGATGGGTTTCCAGTCGATGCCGCCACTGACGGATTTCCAAAGGCCGCCGGAGGCGGTACCCGCGTAAATAACGTCCGGATTGCTGAGGTCAACGTCGATAGAGGTTACCCTTCCACTCATTCCGGCAGGGCCAATATTTCTAATTTTCATCCCTTTCAATTGCTCAACATCAATGCTTTGGGCGGGAAGTAAAAAGGCAATCAATAGCAGGGGCAATAGTAGAAGTCCACACTTCTTCATAGTGATAGTATAAGGTTGATAAAAGTCCTTCTTCGGCAATACTGTGGATATACAATTAGGAGAAGCAAAACGACGGTAAGGAGTGTTGATGTTTCTAATTGTATAGCTCAAAGCACAGGACTTGTCGAAGTGTAATAAATAAAACCCTAAGTTAGAGAAAAGTAGGCGTTTGACCAATTTAACCCTTAATCAAGGCGGTCCAAACGCTTAATTTACCGTCGGAGAAACTGGTCCAAATTGGCCGTACGATGCCCTTGTGAACCGTAATATTATTGTAATCTCCGAAGAAAATGCGCTTTCCCGGGGCCTCGAAGGGCTGTTCGGAAATCGTTTTGGCCTTAAAGCTTTGGCCGCCATCTTTGGAGACCGCCAAGACGACATCGTTCTGCAAATCGCTGTATTTGCTGCGGTCGTAGTAAACGATGTAAATGTGGCCATTGCTCTGGTCGATGGCCATCCAAGGAAAGAATTGGTGCGTTTGGGTTTGATCTTGATTGACCCTCAGCGGTTTAGACCAGCTTTGGCCAGCATCATTGGAGCTAGAGAGGAAAATGTCTGTATTTTCTTGACCATTCCGATTATCGGCCCAGCAGACATAGACTCGTCCGCGAAACTTGCTTGAGCTGCGGTCTGCACAGGTCACGGGCATCCCATTGGTACGCCCAATACCAGGAACGTCCATATTCCAGCCCCCGGGTTGCTCCGCAACGACGATGTCCTGGGCCAGCCAGCTTTGGCCGCCGTCGGTGCTGCGATCGAAATAGAGTTTTTCATTATTCCCCCAAGTGACATAGATATTCCCCTCTGGCCCCACTGCCGGAACGGCCCCTTCGACCGTCTGGTCATCATCAATGCAATTGCCTCTAAATTGAGAAAGCTCAAAAGGGGCCGTCCAGCTTTCTCCCTTATCACTAGACTTGGAGAATAAAATCTGGGTTTCACAATCTGGCTCTTTGGAACCATAGGTGTCAAACTGCGTCCAGGTTACATAAATCTCTCCGTTATCAGGGTTGGCGATGGCCCATTCCTTGTCTTGCTGTTTTGGCGGGTTGAGGCCGATGGCCTTCCCATTAGTCCAATTGACGCCTCCGTCCTCCGAGCGCTGCACGACGATGCTTTCCAAAATGCGCTTGCTTTTCCATCGGCTTCCCTCCGGGTCGGCGAGGTGGAAATAGTAGAAGTTACCCTCCTGATCACTAATCACACAAGGATCGCCATAGACCCCTTGTGATGAATTCAGATTATCCGTCGTCCAGGTCTTCCCACCGTCGCTAGAATAGTGCACAAAATCGAGCACCGAACCCGCAACCAGCACATCAGGATCGACAGGGCTGATGGCAATACTGGGTTCGCAGGGGCCGACTTGCGTCAGGTCATTGCGGAAGATCAGAACATTTTTATTGCTGCTGCAAGCGATTAGGCTACACAGGGTACACAAGAAGAACAGTTTTTTCATAGAAGGGCGGTTAAAGTCGCCCCAAAATAGCTGTTTTTTTTAACTATTTTTTCTCCACCAGCTAAATCCCAACAAGAGCAATAGGGCTAGGGGTAGGGCTAGCCAATAGGGGAGGCCGTTTTGGAAATCGATGGCTACGGGCGTACCAAACTGAACGAAGGCCGCCCAGTAGTAAGGATGGCGGTGCGACTTATCGGCGCTGGCCAGGTAGTTGAGCCGAGCCTGGTGCATCGCTTCGTCCTTGGGCTGACCCTGGCTCAATTGCTCGTAAAAGCCCAGCATGATGGTCGAAGTCGCACAGTCATCCACCGACCATAGGCTCATCAGGGTGCTGGGGCAGCCCGCGTGGATGAAGCCGCGCGAAAGGCTCATTACGCCCTCGCCGCGCACCAGCTTGCCCGAACCGGTGTTGCAGGCACTCAGCACGGCCAGGTCGGCATTGAGCTGAAGGTTGTACAGCTCGTAGTTAGAGATGAAGCCGTCGGCCAGGTAGATACGGTTGAGCATGGGGTCCTGTTCGTTAATGCAGGCGTGAGTGGCCAGGTGGAGAATGCGGTAATCTTTGGCCTCTTGCTTGAAGGCTGCTTTGTTGGCTTGCAGCGCCAAGAGCGGGCTGCCTTCGACCAGTTCGAGGATAGACTCCACTTCGTTTTGGCTACAGCGTAGACTGTATAGGCCCTCCTCGTCGCAGCTGCGGACACCGGCGGTGGCTACCTCATTGCCGAAGGAGGGGGCGAAGCCGATGAAGTTGTTGCTGGCTTGGGAGGGCTTGGCCAGGCCGTTTTTGCGCAGCAGCGTCGCCGAGTAATCGTAGCTGATGGTGAAGTCCTCGAAGAGGTAGGCCAGTTTGTTGGGGGAATAGGATACCGTTTCCGGGGCCGCCTCACGAAGTAGAATTTCGAAGGGAATGTAATTGAGTTGATGATCGGGAATGATGTACAGCTTTTGGATGCCGGAGGCCAACAAGCCTTCGGCAGGCTGGAGTAACTGCCGATAAAGCTGATGGGCCAAAGCTCCAAACTGGCGGTAATCCTGAGCCGCATCCCGCCCTTCGGGCGCCGTATCGATGATGCTGCGCAGCTGCGCAATCGCATCCGGCAGCTCCTCGATCGAACTCAGCTCAAAGACCTGCAACTGCGTCGTTGTATGCACAAAGAGCCATGCCTTTTCCTCGCCAACAAAATACTCCAATAGCGCCTCCTGTGTTTGGAGCAGATCCTGCCGAATCTGGTCCGTACTGGCCAGTGTCGTATTGTACTTGAGTTCGTGGTAGGCAGGATAGTCCTGCTCGAAGCGTTCGATAAGTTGGTTGTAATCTTGTTTGAGGTCAAAGAGGCGATCTTCGTAGGTTTTGATCATATCGGTATTGCGGTCGGCCTGGCGCTGCTGTTCCTGGCTGAGCTGTTGCTCGTAAAAGGCGATGTCGACTTTGAGTTCTTGTTCTTTTTGCAGCAGGTCGTTAGGAAGGCCAGCGAAGCCTTTGGCGGTGTTGGCGTTGATGGATTCTAGGAGCAATATGGCCTTGTTGCTTTCGGCCAGGGCGAAGGCGGCTTCGAGGTACTTGGCTTCGTTGGTGCTTTGATGGAGGGCCAGGGCGACAGTGATGGCGCCTTCATAAATGGAGGCCGTATTTTCGGCCAGATCTTGCTTGGATCCCTCGGCCAGATGGCTTTGGCGGATAAGTTGAATGAGCTGAACCGCCTTTTGATAGCAATTATTAGCCACCAGCAAATCTGGCGTCGTCTGGCTCTTGAGGTATTTTTTGTAGTAGATCGCACCTTTACTTTGCAAAAAGTGCATGGCTTCAAGCCGGGAGAGGAGCTGCTCGGTGCTTGGATTGACGCTTGGGTCGCGGTTATCAAAGCCTTCGGCCAGTGCAATCAGGGCTTCCTGATAGTAATTGACCGCTTGGGTATAATCTTTTTTGTCGTCGTACATCTCTGCGATGGCGGCCAATTTGAGGGCTATTTCTCGACTTTTTTCGTAGTGTTTAAACTCTTCTTTAGAGATGTCGAGGGACTTTTGGAAGTTGGCTAATGCGCTGTCGTAGTCTTTTTTCTCCTGTGATAATTTACCAAGTAGGTTGTAACTGGCATCTAGTCTATAGGCTTGTTCTCCCGTTTGTAGCCTTAGGGCGCGTGCGATATAGTCGTTGCAAGATTCGTATTCTTTTTTGTCGAGATAGACTTCAGCGATGTATTGGTAGGCGATGATTTGCCGGCGGGTGCCGAAGGCGGTAGAGCGCATTTTTTCGGGGATGGCATCCAGGCTTTTTTGGTAGTAGACCAAAGCAGAATCCAGCTCATTTTTGGCGTCGTAACATTTTCCGATAAACGAATAGACATTCGTGATATTATTCTTTTGGGCCTTACTGCCATTTTGATAGAGCTGTAAGGTTTTGTTGAAATAATCGAGGGAAACGTCGTAGTCTCCTTTGTACCAATAGGCCGAGGCGATGTTGAGGTGGAGCGCCCCAATGTAAGTCTTGTCTTCCTTTTCCTCACTTATTCGCAGGGCTTCCTTATACAATTCGATAGCGCGATCGTAATTACTCTTTTGGCGATTCATTAGTGCCATATTGCTCTTTGCATAAACGTAGGCAGCCGCTTTTTTGTCGAGGTACTTTTCTGCATTCTCCATAGCCAATTTGCAGTAGTATTCATTGCGTTCGAAATTGCGCATTCGCGAGTAGATACTGGCAGCGCCGGTAAAGCAGTTGACATAATTTTCCCAATCCTCTGCTTTTTCGAAATAGGGTTGTGCCAGATTGGTGTAATAGAGGCTACTGTCCAGGCTGGTGAAGTAAGCTTTCTCGGATTTATCGAAATAATATTTTCCGAGCTTTTGCAGCGAATCTTTCTCTAATTGAGAACGTTGCTGTGCCTGCCCTAAGGTCGTGAGCAGGAGAAGGAGGCTGAGAGTGGGGGCAAAGGTTTTCAATGGTCTGTTATTGAGGGCTCAAAAAATAAGTATACAGGAAAGCCTGCCGGTTCTTTCTGTAGAACCGACAGACTGTAAAGTTAATGATTTTGCCGTTTTATGTCTCTGGTTATATTTTAATCACCTTATGGGTCTCTACTCCTTGAACAGAGTGGATGCGAATGTAGTAGATTCCGGGACTGAGGTTTTCTGCACCCATCCTCACTTGCTCCCCTTTTCTCATGGGGCGCGGAGATGTGGATTGGATGACTTTACCATTCAAATCTAGGATGTCAATATTAACAGGATCGTCGCTGCCATCGGTAAACTGAATATCGAGGGTTGCATGAAATGGGTTTGGGGCAACTAGGCTGCCAATGGCGGGCCGCTTTCTAAACGCCACAGGATCATCTTTAGGGTAAGAAGGACCAGGCGTTTGGGTAATTTCACCATCACAATCTCCACAACAGGCTTTGACAGTATGCGTACTGTTAAGTGCGAAAGAAAGACAGTCGTTATTGCTTTGGCAGCAATGTCCAGTTTCGTCGAATGCTTGGCAATCAAATATTTCTCCTTCCCCCGTAAATTGGCCAACGGGATAGTCTACATAGCCTTCGGTTTCGTGGGGGGTGACCAATTTAACGGTATAATCAATTGTTGCAAGTGGTCCACTTGAGCAAGTAAATCTAGACGGTACACCAACCCCCGTACGGTCAGGTGGAAGTTCATTTTTATTACAAACACTGCTAAAGTTAAATGTCAATGGCACAAAAGCGGTGTAAACCTCTCCGACGCAGTTAGCCGTTTCTGACCAGAAGAAGTAGCCTGCTTCGATGTAGAGCGGGTCCGCATTGCCGTATCGCAGCTCGACAAAAAGCGGTGGGTGACCAGGTATATTACTGGTTTCGTCGCCGTTAAACTGATTCCCAAATACATTTTCCCCCATGATATTGATAGCGATACTCTTGGTGTATTCACAATCTTCATCCAGGGTGGGGATATAATCTTCATCAAATTGAGCGGTCAAACCGGTAGGGTCATGGTCGATAATAACGAGGTGGTGGCAGCGCGATGAGGCGGTATCTTCATCATTACCCTGTTGAGCAAATAAGCTGGGAGAATAAGCACAGAGAATAGTCAGCAATAGCACTAGAATAGCTTGTTTAGAGCATGTAATCTTCATAACGTCGTTGTTTTTATGTTTTAAATACAATAATTTTGTTATCACCTTGATGAACAGTGATTCAGGACGACTTCACAAAGGTTGAGAATTACTGGAGTTGGGGCGCATCTTTCGGTAGCCGCCGGAAGATGCCTTTTTTTGTCCACTCATCAGCAGAGTACTGATGCAACTGAAATGGCAAAGGATAGGTGTAATCTATTGCCATTTAACCTTAGTACCTTTAGCGCGAAAAAGGTAATAGGTAGGGACGAAAAAAATTTGGATCAATAATTATTCTCACATTTTATGAATTTCCTGAGTCTTATTATTCATACATTATACTTCCATTGCTAATGATGTAAAACCTTAGCAGACGGGAACGTGTAAACAGACTTC
>JBCDGZ010000096.1:0-31163 GCA_038750655.1 Bacteroidota bacterium
CTGCAATAATTATTTTGATAAAAATAAATTTAATTTACTGATTTATAAGGTATTAATAAAATAAGATGATTGATTTTTGTTGAATAATGTGTTTGAGATAAGCTATTATATTCCCCAATTTTGAAAAAAAGAGAAAGGCTTCCATCACTTGACTAAAAAAACTCATCATGAAAACATTCATCATCCCATTCCTATTCATTCTCTTCATTTCACCTTTCATTGCCAATGCTCAAGGCTGGGAAAAAACCTATGATAATGGACATAATGAATGGGGAAGAGGAGCAAATATAACTTCAGATGGCGGTATTGTAATAGCAGGAACCTCAGATGATATTCAGACTGGTATTGGTTACAGCTACCTCACTAAAACAGATGCCAATGGAATACTGGAATGGTGGTACTACGATTCTGTCCACATTGGAACCTTTGTCAATACCTTTGATGTATTGAGTACTTCTGACAGCAGCTATATGCTGAGTATTATTTATGGTAATGACCCGCCGAATAATGATTATGTACTTCAAAAAATTGATTCTGATGGAAATGTTGTTTGGAAAAATGACCAGATTGGAATTATAGCGGAGATGAATGAAACTGCTGATGGTGGCTACATTGGTGTAGTAGACTATGTTTCGTCAAATAGTGATCTGACTGTTCTGAAACTTGATGTGAACGGTGTAATAGTCTGGAAACACATATATGAGGAGGTAAATGCCGATGTACTTCTAGGAACCGTAAAACAAGTCGCTAATGGAGATATCATTATGATTGGTGGTATACGCTTGGGAGGAGATAGACGAGATGCTTTTGTCAGAAGAATGGATAGTAATGGGAATCAATTATGGCATCAGCAATATGATAATTCACTTAGTGATATGCCTCGTGAAATTGTTGAATTAGCATCGGGGGAATTTGTCATTTCAGGGATCGGGCGAACTGTTGCTGATATTGGTCCAGCTATGCCAACACTCATGAAAATAGATGCCAATGGGAATCAGATTTGGTATCAAGCCTATAGCAGCAAAGAGACTCAACAAATGCGTGGTTTAGCGGCTACCGATGATGGAGGCTTTGTCCTTTTTGGCGACACGAGATTCAATGGCAGCGGCAATAATTTATACTTGCTAAAAGTAGATGGAGCCGGAACAGAGCTATGGATGAAAACCTATGGCAGAACCTATGGTAATTATGCTTTGGATTTAATGGAGGCCAATGATGGCGGTTTTTATCTTGCGGCATCAACAAAAAGAAGTGACGGCACATATGATCCGTATTTAATCAAGACCGATAGCCTGGGTAATAGTTTGACGAACGAAATATCAGGAAATGTTTTCAATGATGATAATGGAGATTGTACCTTAAGTGCTGGGGAGAACGGACTTGAACAATGGCTCGTTCAGGTTACTAAAGGTGACATTCATTACTCAATGCTAACAGATACGCTAGGGAATTATGCCTTCACAGTAGATACTGGAACCTATGACATGCAAGTATCCAGTGTTTCCCCCTATTGGACGCTTTGCCAGAGTAACTTCACCCATACTTTCACGACTCCATTTGATACCATCGTGCAAAATGTAGCCGCTCAGGCGGTGGTAGATTGTCCATTGATGGATGTTTCCATTGCTACACCATTTTTGAGAAGGTGTTTTGATAATGTCTACTATGTGCAATATTGTAATTATGGAACTGAAATCGCAGCAAATGCCTATGTGGATGTACTTCTGGATCCCTTTATGATCTATATAGGAGCCAGTGCGCCTTTGATTGCCTCCGCTGGTGATCTTTACACCTTTGATTTAGGCGATGTAGACATAGGAGAATGCGGCGGCTTTACTATTGATGTCGCATTAGGCGATGCAACAAGCTGTGGCTCTATTTTTCTAGGGGCTGCGCACTGTGTGGAAGCACATATTTTTCCAGATTCCCTATGCCTGCCTAGTGGAAGTTGGTCTGGAGCAAGTGTGGAAGTAGATGCCATATGCGAAGGAGATTCCATCACCTTCACCATCAGAAACGTAGGTAACGCAGCCACGCAGGCCAATCTGGAATATCTGGTCATTGAGGATGATGTGATTCTCTATCAAAGAGATTATGAGCTGAATCCTGATGAAGTTAAGGAAATAGTAGTCGAAGCAAATGGTTCTACCTTCAGGCTAGAGGCAGAGCAGGAACCCAATCATCCGGGAATGAGTATGCCAAGCGTGACTGTGGAAGGATGTGGAGACAATACCACGATGTTCTCCTGGGGATTTACCAATGTCTTTTCTCCTGATGATGCCAATCCATTCATAGATATTGACTGTATGTCAAATATCGGTGCTTTCGATCCAAATGATAAAACAGGTTTCCCCCTTGGATATGGCGTAGAGAATAATATTGCGAAAGGTCAGGACATAGACTATCTGATTCGTTTTCAGAATCTAGGTACAGATACTGCTTTCAACATTGAAATCCTGGATATCCTTTCTCAATATCTGGATATTACTTCCGTGAGGCCTGGAGCTTCCAGCCATCCTTACGATTTCAATATATCCGGAAATGGAGTTATGAACTTTAAATTTGATAATATCATGTTGCCGGATTACAATGTTAATGAAGCAGCTTCACATGGTTTCGTGAAATTCAAAGTTTCCCAAATGCCAGACTTACCCATTGGAACACCAATCAATAATTCCGCAGCCATCTATTTTGATTTCAATGCACCCATCATTACCAATACGACCTTACACACCATTGATGAGCCTTTCTTAGAGCAAAATACGGTTAGCGTTTATCCTGTAGGAAATCCAGCAGCTGACATTGCTGTTTTTCCCAATCCATTCAGTAACAGCACGACCATTATTGTAGAGGGGATGGAACTTAATGATGGTTTTTTCAAACTGTACGATGCGGTAGGTCGCTTGGTGAGAACGGAAACCATGAATAATAATGCGCTAACTTTTTATAAAAAAGATTTACCAGCAGGTCTATATTTCTTCAATATTGACAACGGTGGGCAATTGATTGCTAATGGAAAATTAATAATAGAATAAGTATTTAGGTAGGTCAAATTATAGGGGTACTCTATACAATATTTGGTCGGCAAATTGTCTGTATAGCCACGGCAGCGTTGGCTGATTTGCCAGGCCAGGATAGAGGACCTAAGTTTCCGAATGTCTGTGATGATCATTATTATGATTGTTCCAGGCATTTTTTTATTAACTTTCTTAAACTTTTACTATTTCTTGTAGTCCAAAGCCCAGAACGCCTCCAAATTCAAGAACTTAAATTCTTTTGAAAATGAAAAATTATCAAATGTTCAAAGCGATTTCCTCCCTCCTAGCTTCACTGCTGTTGAGTGTTACGCTACAGGCCAATACCCTTATTCTGGCCGACAGCACTGGTCTTCCCGGTGATCATTTCAGCCTCGAAGGCGCTCTCGATCTGTTCAAAAAAGCCCAGTCTCCCGAGGATTTTGAAAAATTGCTCAACCAAGAAGAAAATCACGTCAACAATCTGGACCTCAACGAGGATGGAGAAATTGACTATATCCGCGTCATCGACAATGTAGAAGGGGACGTCCACGCCATTGTACTACAAGTCCCGGTCAATGAAAAGGAATCTCAAGATATTGCGGTTATTGAAATCGAAAAGCAAGGAGCCGAAGAGGCCATCCTGCAAATCATCGGCGACGAGGACATCTACGGCGACTCCAAAATCGCAGAGCCCTTCGAGGTCAGCGCCGAAAGCGATGGCAAAGGCCCTTCGGGTGCCGACTACCGCCTGAATCGCGTGATCGTCAACGTCTGGTTCTGGCCCTCTGTCCGCTACATCTATCGGCCCGCCTACCGGCCCTGGGTATCGCCCTGGCGCTGGGCGACCTATCCACGCTGGTGGAGCCCCTGGCGGCCTCACCCTTGGCGTTATTACAACACTCGCGTAGTCCGCTACCGTACTAATTATCGGGTGGTGGCGACCCATCGCGTTGTGCGAGCCCATCGGGTCTATACCCCGCGTCGTACCCGCTCCACCGTCGTCCGTACCCGCACTACGACGACCCGCGTCGTTGCCGGCCCCAACGGCCGAGCAGTGAAGAGAACGACAACAACGAGAGCCGCAGGCAGGAATGCTAACGGAAAGGCAGCCAGAAGAACGACGA
Source organism: Bacteroidota bacterium (assembly GCA_038750655.1). Lineage (GTDB taxonomy): Bacteria > Bacteroidota > Bacteroidia > Chitinophagales > Saprospiraceae > JBCDGZ01. The sequence continues at coordinate 4,142 of JBCDGZ010000096.1, forward strand.
CGACGAAAACGGTTCGCAGAGGCAAAAATGGGACGGTGAAAAAGAGCCGGTCCAGTAGTCGTACGGTGAAGCGGCGTAAGAACAATTAGAACTAGTAATACTGTACTTTCTTAAGGGGCCAGCCGATCATGATCGGCTGGCCCTGTTTTATTTCGGGGTGCTTAGAAATTATTTTTTACTATCTTTCTAAGACTAACCAACTTCCTCTTATATCGTGAAAGCTTATCTTCTACTCTTTTTGGCTACCCTGTCTTTTAATGTATGGGGTCAAAATGGCTATGAGCCCGAAAAAGCCCCCGACCGCCAGCGCGGCGAAGGCCCCTGGCCCCAGCTTATTATCCGAGGGGTCACGCTGATTAACGGTAATGGCGCGCCGCCCCGAGGGCCCGTCGACATCGTCGTCGAGGGCAATGTGATTAAGCAGATCAAAGTGGTCGGCTACCCCGGCGTACCCATCGACGAGGCCGAGCGTCCCACGCTCCAACCCGGTGGTCAAGAACTGCAATGTGAGGACCTTTACCTCCTGCCTGGCTTCGTGGATATGCATGGCCACATCGGCGGGAAGGCCCAGATGGCCGGAGCGGAGTATGTCTTTAAGCTCTGGATGGGGCATGGCATTACTACCATCCGCGATCCGGCCTGCGGCAACGGCCTGGATTGGGTCCTGGAACACAAGGAACGCAGCGAGAAAAACGAGATCACTGCTCCACGCATACAGGCCTATACTGTCTTCGGACAGGGGCTGGAGGAGCCCGTGAGTAACCCCGAAGAGGCCCGCCAATGGGTGCGGGACAATGCCCAAAAGGGGGCCAATGGCATCAAGTTCTTCGGCGCGCCGCCTGAGATCATGGCCGCCGCTCTCGATGAAAACAAAAAGCTGGGCCTGCGCTCGGCCTGCCACCATGCCCAAGTCGACGTGGCACTCTGGAATGTGCTGCACTCCGCCCGCGCCGGGCTGACCACCATGGAGCACTGGTACGGCCTGCCGGAGGCCCTTTTCGATGATCGTACCGTACAGCACTACCCCCTCGATTACAACTACCAGAATGAGCAGCATCGCTTCGAGGAAGCGGGTAAGCTCTGGGAGCAAGCCGCCAAGCCCTACAGCCCGCACTGGAATAAGGTCATGGATGAGCTGCTGGCCCTCGACTTTACTATTGACCCGACGATGAATATCTACGAGGCCAGCCGCGATCTGCACCGCGCCCGCCGGGCAGAATGGCACGAGGAATACACCCTGCCCGGCCTCTGGCGATTCTACCGGCCCAGCCGCATCTCGCACGGCTCTTATTGGCACGACTGGGGCACGGAGCAGGAGGTCGCTTGGAAGCGCAACTACCAACTTTGGATGACTTTTTTGAACGAATACAAAAATCGCGGTGGGCGCATTACGGCGGGCTCGGATTCTGGGTTTATTTATCAGCTTTACGGTTTTGCCTATATCCGCGAGTTGGAGCTGCTGCGCGAGGCCGGCTTCCATCCGCTGGAGGTCATCCGCTCGGCGACGCTCAACGGAGCGGAGGCCCTGGGAATGGAGGACCAAATTGGTTCGGTGCAGGTGGGTAAGCTGGCTGATTTTGTGGTGATCGACGCCAATCCGCTGGCTAATCTCAAGGTGCTCTACGGCACGGGGGCGATTCGCCTGAACGAGGAGAACGAAGTGATCCGGGCGGGAGGGGTGCAATATACCATCAAGGATGGGATCGTTTATGAGGCCAAGCAGCTCTTGGAGGATGTCCGGCAGATGGTGCGTCAGGCTAAATCGAGGGAGGATTTTGAGATAGTGCAGCCTGGGATGGAGAAGAAAAAAGAGAACAACTGATCTCCTCAATTAGCCTGAAAACATAGATTTTGTCCTACATCCTACCATATCAATCAATCCAGGACATCAAGACTTGCCCAGGGGAGTTGTCCCAATGCAATCGATAAGAAAAAGTACGTTCTTGTCTCGAAATCATTGTAAAATTCTAAAACGAACGATTGATTTATGAGACAGGAATTAGTAAGTTATTATTTTAAAGGATTGGTACTACTAGCACTACTAGCTTTGGTACAAGCCTGTAGCAAAGACGAAGGGCCAACGCCTACTACCACGACTACGACACCGCTCTCCGGAACGCGGTATCTCGACAGTATTTTTACAAGCATCATGGAATCGAAAGAAGTAAAGTACGGCGCAAATGTCAATCAGGCTGGAGTGGCTATTGATCTATTGATGAATATCTATGAACCGGCTAATGATACCGAAACCAACCGCCCGTTGATCATCCTAGCGCACGGCGGGGGCTTTGCTGAGGGCTCAAAAGAAGACTTTGATCAATTGGCTAAATCCTATGCGCATTCTGGCTATGTGGCCGCCACCATCGGCTATCGATTGATGACTGATCCGGGAGGGCAGAGCCTGAAGCTGGCGGTCGTTGACGCCGTACAGGATATGAAGGCCGCAGTGAGGTATTTTACCATCGATGGAAAGCACAGCATCAACCCGAACAACATTTTTGTTGGTGGCTTTTCGGCCGGAGCAGTGATGGGCCTCCACTACGCTTATTTCGATGATGAAGAGATCGCTATGGTGCCTATGGAGATGCAAAACCATATTGCTTCCACGGGCGGGCTGTCGGGCAACAGCGGAAATCCGGGCGCTTCGGAAGCGATCAAGGGGGTAATTAATATTTCGGGCGGCTTGTTTAGAGCCAACTGGGTGGATGCGGGCGATCCTATTTTGTACAGTATTCATGGATCATTGGATAATTGTACGATAGACCCTGATTCTCCCGGTAACCCGGACGGAGATTTCATCGAAGGCTCTTGTTTGATCCATCCTCTTCTGGATTCTCTAGGGATTATCAATCAATTTCGGAAGATCGAGGGTGGAGATCACGGCGTGTACTTTACCTGCTCGGATTGTAATGCCGAGATGCGGAAGTTTATTTTCGATAATTTGTAAAATAGGCAGGATGAGCAACTGGGCCTATTGTGTAGGTGGGAGATAGGGGCGTGCGCCAAGGATTTGAAGACAATTTTTTTACGATAATTAGCTTACTCCTTCTAATATTCTCGGAGGAGTAGGCTATTTTGTATAGCTGATGATGGATACCGAACAGATTTTTATTTTAGCGGGCGGGAGTCTGGGCCTTTTTTTTGCGCTCCTGTTGCTCACTGCCCAGAAGTATAGAAGTCCTGCTAATCAATATCTAGCATGGGCCTTAATTATCTTGGTCGTTGTCCTATTAAAGGTCAGTGCGGTTGTTGAATATTTTTTCCTTTCCGAATTATTTGAGTTTTTTAGAATTGAATACCTGCTGCCCGTTTTCTTGTATCTCTACGTGTGTGCTGCACTCAAAGAAGCAGTACCTCAAAAAACGATTTTATCGCTGCTGGGGCCTTTCCTTTTTTTCAGTACCGTCCACACCTTATTGTCGGTAGCGGATTGGTTGGATTATCATCGGATTGGCGAATACCTGGAAGTGGTGGAACCCTTTGAGTTAGTCGTCATGGCTATTTTTCTCTGCTTCGTCGTTGCGCTATATACGCTGAAAGTGAAGAGAAGCAATGCGCGTTTTGGGTTTAAAAAGTGGATTTATTTTAACTCCTCGATGTTGGTCTTGCTGATGCTATCCTGGCTGATCATAGATGTAGTAGAAATAGTATTGGGTTGGGATTATTGGGCCTTCTTGTGGATGGGAGTGGCGGTATTTTTGATCGGGCTCACTTATTTTGGTGTACAGCAACTGACGCTGGAGGAGGAGCGCAGTAACATTAAGGCGATTTATGGGAAGAAAAAAAATCCTGTACTGAAATCCAGACGGCAGCCTTCGACTCTACATTTTGAGCGCATTCAGCAATTGATGAAAGAGGAAGAAATATTCAGAGACCCCCATCTCAATCGCGAGCGACTGGCTGCCACCCTGGGGCTGAGCCCGGGGACTATTACGCGAGTGCTGAAAGAAGATGGAGGGGTGAATTTCAATGAATTTGTCGACTCCTATCGAATACAACTTGCCAAGCGTATGCTGGAAGATGAGCGATTTCATGTGTTTTCTTTAGAAGCCATTGGCAGGGAGGTGGGGTTTAGATCAAGGAGTACTTTCTACGCAACTTTCAAGAAGCAAACCGGGCTTACCCCCGGAGCCTACAAAAATAAGTAGCCCGTCTCGTTCTCCCTGTGAATACACAATATATCCAATATTTTATTATATTTCGGGGAGAAACAATTCATTTCACATGGAATCTAATGTAAAAATCAATCAATCGGTAGCGATACTCATTGATGGAAATAATATAGAAAAAGGGCTACATCGAATCATGCGAACCAAAGATGCTATGCTCAATTTTGATACCCTAATCCCCCGGATACTGATGGATCGAGGGCTGAGCCGCCTCATTTACTTTCGGGAGGGCGTAAGCATCTCCACCCGCCTGGCCGAGCGCCTACACAACCACTACCACGGTACCGTCGTCCCCTGCCACAAGTCTGCTGATATTCCACTGACCATCTCGGCGACCCAGATTGCGCAGAAGGTAGATACCATTATTATATTATCTGGTGATTCGGACTATGTGGAGCTGGTGCGCCATCTGCGATCGCGTGGAGTCCGAGTCGAAATTGCGGCGGTCAAGCGTGCTACGGCGGCTATTCTCAAAGAAGAAGCGGACCATTATCATGAGATCACCAAGGAAGACGGGTTCAAGCTGGAATCTTCAAAAAAGCGAAAATCGAATTAGTATCTACCCTTAGTGCGTCAACCAACGGAGGAAATCCGGCAGCACCTTCGCCCAGGTCGCGGCATTGTGTTCGCCATTCTCTACCTCAATATAAGTCATCGCTTGTTCTGGATAGCCGATGCTTTTCAGGCTGCTCATCAAGGCCAGCGTATCGTCGATGGCGTCAATGATGCCGTTGTTGTTGCGGTCGCTGGTTTCGTCCTTGGTTCCGGCTTGCAGCCAAAATTGCAGGGCAGGGCGCTGGCCCCGGTGCTCCTCCACCATCTGATGGGCAATCCGATCGGCGTCCGGGGCGTCGGCTCGGAAAGGCTGGGAGCGCCACCAGAGAGAGCCGGAGAAGATGCCGACTTTGCTGAACACATCGGGGTGGTGCCAGGCGACGTCGAAGGCCGAGAGGCCGCCCAGCGAGCAGCCTGCGATGCTGTGCCCCTCACTTTTACAGCCATAGTCAGATTGTAGAACCGGAAGTAGCTCATTTAGTAAGAATTGAGTATATTGAGAAGCCTTGCTTCCCCGGTTTAGATAATCTGCCTGTGCCGCTGTTCCATATTCTTGCATCCGGTCTCCAGCATGCACGGCTGCGACAACAAAAGGTACCTTGGGCCTGTTGCCGTAATGAGCCCGGAGTGCGACCGCTAGTTGCATCGCTTTCATGTCCTGACCATCGTTAAAAATAAGGCAAGGGTGGCGCCGGGTAAAGCGACGGCGGTGCCCGGGCGGTAGGTAAAGGTCGACGCGTACACTTCGGTCGAGTGCCTCGGAAAATAGGGTTTTGGAGAGGGGAGCCTCAAAATTTTGTTGGGTAGGAGCAGAAAAGCCAAAAAGTTTGCAAAATTTTATTTGGAAAGATTTTTTTGAAAATGCCATTTCATCGGTAATTTAATCGCACCTGTAATCAGGTCAACGGAATTTGATTTCGAATTATTGGAAAAATGCTATATAAAATCCTGAAACTCTTTTTGATTTTAGTCCGTAAATCATTGTTTGTCAGTGACTTTAGCTTTATTTCTTCGTCTTTATGATGTATCTTTGCACTAAGTGTTGAAATTACACTTAAATAAGCCAAGTTGCAATGAACGAGAGCTGAATCGCAACTTGAATTAAACATAAATACATAGTTTAAACCTTATAAAAAACCAGCATTGGGACTTATGAAAAAAATCGGAATTCTCTACGGGCAGGAAAATACATTCCCCCAGGCTTTCATCGATCGGGTCAATGCCAAAAATGTAAAGGGCATCGAAGCCGAAGCCCTGCATGTCGAAGAAGTCATTCAAGGTGAAGCCACCAACTACGCCGTAATCATCGATCGCATCTCTCAGGATGTACCTTTTTACAGAGCTTATCTCAAGAATGCGGCCATTTGTGGTACCGCTGTGATTAATAACCCATTCTGGTGGTCTGCCGACGAGAAATTTTTTAATAATGCCCTGGCAACCAAAGTAGGCGTTCCCGTCCCAAAAACGGTTCTCTTGCCTTCTAAGGATATGCCAGCCGATACTGATGCCAATTCTTTCCGCAACTTGAAATTCCCGCTGGATTGGGAGAAGATTTTTGAATACATCGGTGGCTTCCCCGCCTATATGAAGCCTTTTGCCGGTGGCGGATGGAAAAATGTGTACAAACTGAATAATGCTGACGAGCTGTTCGCCTCCTACAACGAAACAGCTCAACTTGTAATGATGCTGCAAGAGGAAATCAAGTTTACGGAGTATTTCCGCTGTTACTGCATCGGAGGCAAGGCGGTACGCATCATGCAGTATGAGCCCCGCAATCCCCACCACCTGCGCTATGTACAGGACGCTCAGCCCGTAGCCAAGAAGTTGTTGAACACTATTGAGAAGTATGTGTTAAAGCTGAACGAAGCCTTGGGCTATGATTTCAATACGGTAGAATTCGCTGTTCGGGATGGTATTCCTTACGCGATCGACTTTTGTAACCCAGCGCCGGATGCGGAACTGACCTCTGTGGGGCAGGAAAACTTCGATTGGGTGGTTGAAGCGGCCGCTACAATGGCCATAGAGCGGGCGAAGGCGCACAAAGAGGGCAAGGACAACCTCACCTGGGGAACCTTTGTTCGCGAAGGGGTCGCTGGTCGGATTGTTGGCCCTAGAGCACCACGGACAAGGGCCGCAAAGAAGCCCGCTGCCAAAACGGCAAAGGCCGCTAAGTAGGCGCAAAACGAAAAAATAAACGGTGTAGCACCAAAATTGGAAAGAATTTTGAACTCTTTTGGTAGCTATATCGATTAAGATTAAAATTTCATGATAGAAGGTTTTAGGTTAGAAACAGAATTAAAAAAATTCTGAATGTAGAGAATCGGACACCTGGCACCCAAACGCCAGGGGTCCGATTATTCATTAACCGCCAACTTTAGCTCCACTCGCAAACAAACTACTTCAATGGAAAATAAACTCCAACTGGCTATCCTCGATATGTACGACAATACTCCTAATCAGGGGATGCGAGCCATACAAAGCATTGTCAAAATGTTCGATCATAAGGTCGATTGGCAAATCTTTGATGTTAGGGCCAAGCACGAGGTGCCGGATACGAGTTTTGACATTTACATTTGTTCGGGTGGCCCCGGTGATCCTCGCGAAGGGGATGGAATCTGGGACCAGCGCTTTTTTCAGTTGCTGGATGAATTGTGGGCGATTAATGCCAAGGAGGCCGCTCCTTCAAAGTATGTCTTCTTTATCTGCCATTCCTTTCAGATGGCTTGCTACCACTTCGATCTGGCCCTGGTCACTGAGCGCAGATCGCGTTCTTTCGGTACTTTTCCAACACACAAAACCAAAGCTGGGGAAATGGAGCCGCTGTTCGGTAAGTTACCCGATCCCTTCTATGTAGCTGATTTCCGCGACTATCAGGTTGTTCAACCCAAACTCGATGCCTTTGAGGAAATGGGGGCGGAGGTGCTGGTATTGGAGAAAATTCGTCCGCACATTCCGCTGGAAAGAGCCATCATGGCCATCCGCTTTTCGGAAGCTTTCTTTGGAACCCAGTTTCATCCTGAGGCGGACCCCGAAGGGATGTTGATTCACTTCAGTCAGGAAGACAAGAAAACCGCTATAATTGAACAACACGGACAAGAAAAATACGATCAGATGATGGCTGATTTGAACGATCCTTTCAAAATTGAGCTGACTCATCAACAGATAATACCGACCTTCTTGGACCACGCTATCAAGGCCCTATCCAAGATTGTACAGCACGCTTGACATTCGATATAGTATTATTCTAAAATCACCATAACACCCCCAACTCCCCAACCATGATTACTGATATTCGTGAACAATATAATCAACTGTTCGCCTCGACCCGCTATCAGGAATTACTCGATTCCATCGCCGAAAGATTCAACCACCGACCGCCTTTTAAAATCGCCGAAACGCCAGTCTTCGTTCCTCGCGCGCTGAAAGATAAGCTCTTTCAGGCCTGTGAAGAAATCACGGATGTGATCTGCCGCCCCGATTTCAAGGAGCGCTCGAAGGGCGCTATCCTCGCCGGGCAGGTCGTCCCCAACGAAGACGAGCATACCATCTTTTTACAGATGGATTTTGGTATCTGCCGTGATGAAAATGGCGAGCTGACGCCCCAACTGATCGAGGTTCAAGGCTTCCCTTCGCTCTACTTTTTTCAGGATCATTTGGCCGCCGCCTACCGCAAGTATTTTGATATTCCCGACAATTATACTCACCTCTTTAATGGCCTCACTCCCGAAACCTACCTCGACCTGCTGAAGCGAACCATCGTTGGCGACAGCAATCCCGAGAATGTCATCTTGCTGGAAGTAGAACCAGAAAAACAAGCGACTTACATCGATTTTGTCTGCGGAGAGGCCCTGCTGGGCGTAAAAACGAAGTGTGTCAGTGAGCTGATGGTAGAGGGAAAAGACCTTTATTACCTCAATGAACAAGGTCGGAAGGTCGGCGTCGAGAAAATCGTCAATCGAGTGATCTTTGATGAGTTGATCAAGCGGGATGACATCAAGCGTAATTTCTATTTTACCAAAGAAGCCAACGTCAAATGGGTGGGCCACCCGCATTGGTTCTTCCGCATCAGCAAGCATACCCTACCACTACTTGACAGTCAATACGTGCCTAAATCCATCTTTCTGAATGACCTGGAGGAGATTCCGGAAGACCTACACAACTACGTCCTCAAACCGCTGTATTCCTTTGCGGGTACTGGAGTGGTCATCAACCTCAATCGCTTTGACATCGAAGCCATCACCGACAAGGAGAACTACATCCTACAACGTAAAGTGAGCTACGCCCCGATTATTAAAACCCCAGATCAGTTCGCCAAATGCGAGCTGCGCATGCTCATGCTCTGGGAGCCCGGCGCCGATCGGCCCAAGATGGTCAATAACCTGGCGCGCATCAGCAAGGGCGAGATGATTGGTGTACGCTACAACAAGGGAAAGAATTGGGTTGGTGGCAGTGTTGGCTTTTTCGAGCAATAAGCCAGGATTTACTATAGTCATAATCGTGTAAAAAACAGGAGGCTTTACAAAATAAGGCCATTACAATTCGTTAGTAGAGCATTGCCTGCGTAGCGACTGATTCGATATTCATAGGTATCCTGTTGCATCCTTTTGATTATTGAACTGTCTCTTTAATAGGAAATGCTTCTCATAACATTTGTATAAAACTATAGTACGCATGAAAAATACCGTAAAGAATTGGGGCTTCCTCCTGAGCCTCCTAGCCATCAGTTTCTCCACCCTTTCTGCCCAACAAAGCCTGGAACCTTTCGATGAGGTGTACCTCAAAGGCAATATCAAGGTTTATCTCCAAGAAGGGGAGGACTATCAGGTGGATGTTGATAAATACGACGACAGTAAGCTCTCCATCACAGTCGATCGCGGCATCCTCAAGATCAAGCGCAAAAAGCTGCTCAACTACAAGCAATACGAAGACGAGCCTATTCGGATCGACATTACTTACAAAAGACTTCGTGGTATCAAGGCGACAGCGGGCACGCAAGTGCGCAATGTTGGTACTATAAAAGGCGACCAGCTGGAAGTCGATTTCGGCAGCGGCGCTCAGGGCAAGCTGGAGCTTGATGTCAACGACCTGCAAGCGGAAGCCTCCGAAGGAGCGCAGCTCAGGCTGCGCGGCCGCAGTGAGTCGGTTAGAGTAAAGGTTGCCACCGGCGCTCAGTTCGAAGCCTTTAACCTCGATTCTGAGTACGCCTACGTCAAGGCTAATACCGGCGCTCAGGCCGAGGTCACGGCCAATAAAGCCATCGAAGCCTCTGCCCACACCGGCGGCCAGATCGACTACAAAGGCTCACCGGATAAGATTGACATTAGCGATAATTTGGGCGGGGATATTACTCGCCGGGGGCGGTAGCGCCTTTGGCGCTGGGGGTGGACGGTCGGCACCTGCGGTGCTTCGGTGGACGGATGAATGAGCCGAAAAAAGAAGTGCGGAGCTGCGTACCTCTACGAATCACTACGCTAGGCCGTCCACCGTCCATCAAAATGCCAAAGGCCCCGAAGGGATGGCTATGCCACATTCCACCGCCCATCAAAAAATGCCGCAGGCATTTAACCCCTCTTCGCTCTAAAATGCCTCACATCATACCTAAAGCTCAACATCACATATTGCTGCAATACATTAGTTTGAATGTCTTCTGTATAGAATTCGGTTATATTGCGCGTTAGGGTGTTGTTTTGCTCGAGTAAGTCAAAAACCCTCAGACTGATCTCTCCACGGTTATCTTTGAATAGTTTTTTACCGACGCTGATGTTCCATAGCAAGTAGTTTTGGTCAAAATCATCGGAGAAACCATTATAGAAATCGTGGATCAGGTCGGTCCTAAGCACCAAGCCTTTTCCCAAGATTAAGTTGAGCTTTAGCTTTGTTCGTTGGTTGAAATAGTTGGTGTTACTAGCTGCGTTCAAAGTGTTACTCACCGTATTAAAGTTGCTGCGAGAGGAGACCGTAAAATCAACGCGATCACTAACGTTACTCGCCAGGGTCAATCCAATGCCCGCAGTGGAGCTATTGGCATCATTGCGCTCTTCATCGATCAGGCCTGGGGTCCGGGTGTAATTGGCGGTGAGGTCAATGTTCAGATTAGACTTGATCGGGGATACTGGAAAGCCGTAGGTCAGGAAAGAGCGTATGTCGTAGTACCCGTCCATATTAACGGGAATGGTAATTTGAGCATTTTCTTCTAAGGAGGCATCGTAATCGGAGGCCGAAAAATAGGTGCTACTGGCAATGTAGTTATGAGCGAACGTCCCGTTGATCATCGCATAGAAGAGGGTTGATTTTTCGGTATTTGTCTTGGAGTAGTTGCCTCGTAAGTTATGTTGGTAGCTTTGGACTAAACCAGGATTACCGGCAGTCAACTGTAAGGGATTGCTGTTGTCTACTACATTTTGTAATTGCTCGATGCTGGGCAGTCCAGTACTGGTGCGATACCGCAATCGAAGGTGTACCAGTTTAGAAGGTCGATAAGACAGCATCGCCATCGGCAATACATTGAAAAAATTATTGTCTGTTTCTGCTTCGTAAGGCAGGCGTTGCTCGGTTAATAATTCGGCCCATTGGATACTAGCCCTGGTCATGAGCCGCCAGTCCCCTGACTTGAAGCGGTAACCTCCACCTAGCGTATGACTGAGGTAATCGTTAGAAAAAATGATGCTCAAATCTTCGTTGAATACATCGTATTCTTGGGTCGTTTCATCAAAATCAAACGTTTCTTTAGTACTTTCCTCTCGTTGGTAACTCATCCGGTAATCGAACATCAACTGGTTTCTTCTAGTCAGTGGTTCGGTATAGCGGATGTCGGTAGCGACGTTCCACTGCGTATTATCTAGGGTCGAAAATTGATCAAGTGAGGTGCTTGTCTTATCAAATAGGTTATCCGACAGTAAGTAACTTTCTCCATCCTTTGGTGCAAAACCATTGCTTACTTTGATAGAAAATGTCCGGCCTCTTTTTTCAAATTGATGCCGCCAAAGCAAGGCGTTATTCACATTCAGAGCGGTTAAATCCGCCGAAAAATGACTTTCTGTTTGGTTGAGAACATCAGTATCGGATAGCGTTTGGCCAAAAACATCTTCTTGCCCATCATTGCCTTGCCAGGTGGCGGTAGTCCTCAAGATCAACGAATTGTACTTATTAATTTTATAATCAAAGATGCCCGAAAAACGGTGATTCACATTCGTACTTTGGCTCAGGCTTTCCTCTAGATACAAATCCGTTAGTCCCTCCTCATCGAAGAACTGCTGGGATAGGATTTGCTCGGAGGTATTATCAGATTGATTGAAGAAGTAGCTGGCCGCAACATTCAACTTGTTTCCCCAGTTATCAGAAAAATTAATGCCCAATGCATCAGAAGCGGTGATCCCTCCTTGCTGAGCTACCAAAAAATCATTGGCAGATATTCCCTGTTGTCTTCTCCCTGGGCCTCCCCTGCCTCGACCTCCTCTTCTTCCTCCTCGACCCCTTTCAGCCGTTCCTACAACCCCCAGTAAATCTTCGGTAGAAAAGTTTTGCTGATTGATATTATTGGACAAACCAATGAAGGAGATGCGTTGGTCGCCGTTAAAGATATTAATGTTACCCCCCCCCTGATACCTATCTTCAGAGCCATAACCTGCATAGATTTTCCCAAACTGGCCATTGCGCATATCGGGCTTGGTGATGATGTTGATGGTCTTCGAAGTTTCCCCATCATCAAAGCCCGTAAATTGAGCCTGGTCACTTTGCTGGTCATAGACCTGGATTTTATCAATCACCTCCGCAGGGAGGTTCTGTAAGGCCGCCATTGGATCATTGCCAAAAAAAGGCTTTCCATCCACCAGTACCTGTTTGACATCCTCCCCCTGAGCTTGCACGGTTCCTTCATCTACGACAACGGTGGGCATTTTTTCAATTAAGTCTATAGCGTCCGCATCCGGTAGGGTTTTGTAAGCATCGGCGTTAAATTGCGTAGTATCTCCCAATTGAATGATCGGCACGACCTTCTCTACCACTTCAACCTCTTGTAATTCTACCCCCTCTGCTATTTTGAGCCTACCCAGCTGAAGGTCTTTCCCCTCCAGCTGGACCGTTCTTGAAATGGTCTGATAGCCGATGTAGGAAACTTCCAAGGTATACCTTCCGGTTGCTACATTTTCAAACCGAAATGCACCTTCCACATCCGAAATAGTCGTTTGTGTAGCCGCCGTATTTTTCAATAAAATATGAGCGCCTACCAAAGGCGTAAGGTCTTTCCCATCGACTACCTTTCCCGCAATACTTGCTGTTTGGGCATAACAGCATAAACCGATAAGCTGGAGGACAAGGATAATCTGGATTTTCTTTTTTGTAGTCATTAGGGGCTAAATTTGAGAGACAGTCGGCACTTTTAATGCCGACTGCGTGCGCTTATAAAGACCTATTTTTTTCCAATTAACGTCTACTTCCTCTACCTTTTTTCTTCCCCTTGCGTCTGTTCGCCTGCATCTCTTCGTAAGCCTGGAATTGTTCTGCAGTTAAAATCTCCTTTAATTCCGTGCTTCTTGCTTGATTAATGGTCTTTCTAACCTCTTTCATGGCTGCACGATCTCCTTTGTTGGCTTCTCTAGCCTCCTTCATCTTATTGGCATAGGCCAAGTTGATGGCTTTGACATCGGCGGTCTGTTGAGCATCGAGCGATAATTTCTCGACCATCTGCGTAGTCTCTTTTTCTGCCATTTGTTCTGGATCAATTGATCTACCCCCTCGCTGGGCGCTGGCCGCAAAACTAAGGGTGAAAACAAAGGCGATTACGGCTAGGATTTTAATGGACTTATTCATTGTTTTAATGTTTAGATTTGGAAAATTACCCTGGGCTTGTATTATTGCTTAAGCCTTCGAGTACTTTGTTAATACAAATATGTCTGAAATCATCATTACTACAAAACCTATTCAACGTAATGGCCCAACTCACCGAAGAAGTAGGCGATGGACTCAATGACTCTCATTATAGCGGGGGGAGGGCATTCACTGAGTAAATTGGGGCATTGATAGAGAAGAATGAAGAGCTTGTTGATGATCTTTCTTTTTTCAGCGCAAAACACCCATATTGCAATATGGCAAAATTGATGAAAAATAGAATTTTCTGGACCATACTGCTGCTTTGGGGAACCTGGTTATTGATTACCCTGCCACAAAGCAATGGATTTAATAATCCTGAGCGATTTGTTAGACGAGCCATCCCGATCTTAGTGAGTTTTATCATCATCATTATCATCAATGTAGAATACCTCCTTCCTAAGTTTTATCTGCAAAAAAAGCACGCGCTTTACATTCTTTGGGGAGCACTACTGCTGGCAGTCATGATTTTCTTATTGCATCAAGTATTTTTCCCCTTGACCAGCTCGATCAGTCTGCCTTCCTTTTTACAAAGCGACGAAGTGAATAGGATGATGAAGCCCAGGCGCGTAGGCGTAAGATGGCTGAGAGAAATGCCTGCCCTGATTATTGCCTTTTTGGGGAGTACCCTCTGGGAAATCACTAGGTTTGCGAATATTAAGGAAAAAGAACGGCTTTCGGCCGAATTGAAGTTTCTCAAATCACAAGTCAATCCTCACTTTCTCTTTAATGCACTCAATAATATCTACAGCCTATCGGTCGTACAGGCTCCACAAACGTCAGAAAGCGTCATGCAACTTTCCGAAATTCTTCGTTATATGGTCTACGAATCGAATGAAGAGAAGGTACCCTTACGAAGTGAAATCAACTACATCGAAAATTATGTCGATTTACAATTGTTAAAGGACAGTAGAGGGATGAACGTCGAATTGGATTTGGATAAAGCAGCCAGTGGTTTAATGGTCGCGCCCTTATTGTTCATTCCCTTTGTGGAAAATGCATTCAAACACAGTCGGATTGAGAATTTGAAAGATGGATACATCAAGATTCATCTGAGTACTGCGGACAATACCATTGCCTTTCGTGTGGTAAACAGCGTTCCTAAAAATAATTTTACCAAGGACGAGGTAGGAGGAGTGGGTCTAGAAAACACTAAAAAACGCCTGAACTTCCTTTACCCCAATGGCAAACACCAACTGAGCATTCGGCAAACCGATGACCAATTTGATGTCCATTTAAAAATTTCGGTCCAATGAGAACAATCAATTGCCTGATAGTAGACGATGAGGAACTAGCGAGAAATCTCGTAGAAAATTACATCGATCGCGTCCCTCATTTGAACGTCGTTGGTAAATGTGCTGATCCGTTTGAAGCCATGCAAGTCCTGCAAGAAAACAAGGTAGATTTGCTCTTTTTGGATATTCAAATGCCCAATTTAACCGGTATTGAATTTTTAAAAACACTATCGCAAAAGCCGCTAGTCATCTTCACCACCGCTTACAAAGAATACGCCATGGAGGGCTATGAATTGGACATTGTAGACTATCTCCTCAAACCCTTCCGCTTTGAGCGTTTCTTACAAGCCATCAATAAAGCGGGAAAGCTTTTAAAGCCGATGACGCCTCCACCTGCGCCTGCTACCCCAACAACGGAGGTAAAGCAAAAGGACTATATTCTGGTAAAATCTGAGTTCAAGGTATTTCGCATCTTTTATAAAGATATTCTCTACATCAAAAGTATGAAAGAATACATCGCCTATCATACTTCCAATGGCCGCACTTTGTCGTTGGGCTCTTTAAAGAAATTGGAACAGGAGCTACCGCCGGAGTTATTCATTCGGATTCACAAATCCTATATGGCTAATATCAGTTACATAGAGGCCCTGGAAGGCAATATGATCCATTTGGGAGACCAGAAATTGCCGATTGGAACAAGCTACAAGGAGGAGGTGTTGAAGCGAATTTTTTAATTCACTTGGTAGCTGATGAATCTTCACGCAATATTTTCTCCATCTTCCGTCCCTTCGCCAGTTCATCCACCAGCTTATCCAAATACCTGGTTTGCCGGGTCAATGCATTATCGATTTCCTCAATTCGATAGCCGCAGATTACGCCTTTAATTAAATGTGCATTAGGATGCAGCTGGGCCTTTTCAAAAAAGGTAGCAAAGGTTACTTTCTCCTCAATAAGCTCCTGGATTCTCTGCTCATCAAAACCCGTTAGCCACGCGATCACCTGGTGCAGTTCTTCTTTCGTCCTGCCCTTCTTCTCTACTTTGGTTACATAATGAGGATAAACAGAAGCAAAAGTCATCTTCGCAATTCGTTCATTGTGTTTATCAGTTACTTTCATCTTACCTAGTTTTGATGTTAAGAGCTAGTCTCGCGCTTTCTAAATTTTACAACGTCCATCCTGCCGAATGGCAGACGTCCACTAAAATACCACAAATCCCGAAGGGATGGCCATACCACATTCCCCGTTCCCCCACGTTCGCCGTCCACCGTCGACCGTCCACCCAAAATGCCGCAGGCCCCGAAGGGATGGCTATGCCACATCAACCGTCCCTTACGAAATACTCGCATGAAAATCCCGGAACACCCGCTCCGCATAATCATCCAGCAAGGTCTTGATGCGTTCCGTCGATTTGGACTGAAGAATCAAACCAATGTGGTAATCCTTTTGCATTCGCCAACAGACCTCCGGATCATTAAAGGCCGAGCTATCCGGGTGCTGAAAGCGGCTCAGCGAAACAATGATGCCCGCGTGGTCCTTCCGCGCCTTCGGCGGCTTGTAAGCCCCCTCGCGCGCCTGCGCCGTCTCCAACCGAGCCCACTCGCCCCACAAATTGATCCCCGAAGAAGCCTCCACCATCTCCGCCAAGTTGGCTCCACCAACCCGCGAGGCCGTTTCCAAAAAGTAGAACTGACCATCCTCCTTGGAGCGAATATACTCCGTATGCGAAGCACTGAATTGCATGCCGAAAGCTTTCATCACCTGAGCATTCATCTTTTGTATCGCCTTGTCATCGGCCGAGCCAAATTCTACCGTTTGGGAGCGGAAGATACCGCCGCCCTGTGCCACCTCGAAAGGAGTATTGAGGTAGCGGGAGACGCGGCAGAATACCAGCTTTCCGTTGAAGCTCAGGGCATCAGCGTGGTAGACATCGCCGGGCTTGAATTGCTCAACGAGATACTGATGTCGATCTTCGCCTAGCTCATGCAGGACATTCCAGAGTTCTTCGGCGGAGTGCACTTTGCGGATGCCTACAGTAGAAGCCTCTGCGCGGGGTTTGACCACCCAGGGAGGAGATACCGTACGGGCATATTCGTTGACTTGCTCATCGTTGAACAAGGGGCTGAAGGGAGGCACCGCAATGCCCGCCTCTTGTGCTTTCATGCGCATCGCCAGCTTGTCGCGGAAGTAGCGCTGGGTCGTTTGCCCCATCCCTGGAATGCGGAAATGCTCGCGTAGCAAGGCCGCTTTTTCAACATCAAAATCATCCAGTGCCACAATGCGATCTACCGGATTAGAACGCATGAAATGCGCCAGTCCGGCAATCACATCTTTCATATTCCATACACAAAGTTCGCTGGCCTCCACATAGAAAATATCGTCCAGCATATCTCTAGGCCAGTCTTTATCTTCTAGGTTTTTGGAGGTCACCAGATAAACTTTGTTGCCTTCGTTTTTGCAGTAGCGAATAAAGTCGACACCTTTGAATTCGCAAGACACGCAAAGAAAAGTCAGGGGGCTATTGTTTGTACTCATGCTTTTACAATTTTGGTTTTTCGCCAGTTTTGAATGGCTTATTTGCCGATTACCGTACCGTGCGGAATAATCGCGCCCTTCTTCAAGACCACAATTCCTTCCACAATGCAGTACTCATTGGTCTCCGTATTTTCCAGGTCTGCACTGCCTTTGATGGTGACATTATCCCCAATGCGACAATTTTTATCGACGATGGCATTTTCGATGTGGCAATTTTTGCCAATACCCATTGGTGGGATGTCATCTCCATCGTTGATTTCCTCTATAGTCTCAAAGTAGTCGTTACCCATAATCACACAACGCGAAATGACGCTGCCCTCGTTGATGCGAGAACGGATTCCGATAACCGACTGATGGATTCTTTCTGCGTGGATGATGCCGCCTTCCGCCAGGACTGCTTTTTCGAAGCGAGTACCAAAGATTTTAGAAGGAGCCAGCAGGCGAGGCCGCGTATAGATCATCTTTTTGTTGTCAAAAAGGTTGAACTCTGGAATGTTATCAGCCAGTTCGATATTGGCTTCGAAGAAAGAGCGAATACTTCCGATGTCTGTCCAGTAGCCATCGTATTGATAGCTCGCTACCTGGTAGCCTTCATTGATGGCTGTAGGGATGATTTGTTTTCCAAAATCCGTAGCATCGGGTAGATCGCCGAACAGCTTTTTGATGGCTGATTTACTGAAAATATAGATACCCATTGAAGCCAAATAGTGCTTGCCTTTGGCCTTGGACTCTTCGGATACTTCAGAAGTCCAGTCGGGCAGCAGGTCCGTTGATGGTTTCTCAATGAAGCTTTCGATAAAGCCACCTTTGTTGACTTTCATGATCCCAAAAGCTGGAGCATCTCGGTCGTTTACCGGAATGGTGGCGATGGTCACATCCGCTTTAGAGAGGGTGTGGTATTTAGCCATTTTCTCAAAATCCATCTGATAGAGCTGGTCACCAGAGAGAATGAGAATATAGTCGTAATCATGGTTGTAGAGATGACGCATGCATTGGCGAACAGCATCGGCTGTTCCCTGATACCAAGAGTTAGAACTGCGGGTTTGTTCGGCCGCCAGGATGTCTACAAAGCCACGACTAAAAATATCGAAGTGATAAGTGTTTTTAATGTGCTGATTGAGCGAAGCGGAGTTGAATTGGGTCAAGACAAACATGCGCTTTACACCTGAATTCAGGCAGTTGGAGATGGGAATATCGATCAGTCGATACTTCCCGCCGATTGGCACTGCGGGTTTCGAGCGCTGTTCAGTTAGTGGAAATAAGCGGGAGCCAACGCCTCCTCCGAGGATCATACAAACCATTTTAATCATAGGTCATGAAGGGTTTCAATGGTACTTAAATTTTGTTTAAATGTGTTTCTCAAAGATCGAAAACTATCCAGTAGCTCTCAGGAGCTGCTGGTAAATTTTTATGTAAGTAGCAGTCGATTTTTCCCACGAAAAATCGACTCGGATAATGTCTGCTCTCAGGCGCTCAAAGCGCTCTTTATCGTGAAACAACTCAACGGCTCTATGGATCGCCACCAGTGCCTCTTTCGCGTCGAAGCGCTCAAAGCGGATGCCCCGGCCCTCCGGCTCGCTGATGTCAATAATGCTGTCCTTCAGCCCGCCCGTACTCCGCACAATCGGCACCGTCCCGTAGCGCAGGGCATAGAGCTGATTCAATCCACAAGGCTCCACCCGCGAAGGCATCAGCAAAAAATCGCTGCCCGCGTAGAGCTGATGTGCCAAGCGCTCGTTGTACTCAATGGCCGCATCAAAGTAAGGGGCGAAGTACGGCCGCATCTTCCGCAACCTGTCCTGCAAAGCAGGCTGGCCAGAGCCCAGCACTAAAAAAGTGGCCTGCCGATGGCCATGCAAATACCGGCCCACCAGCTCGGGAATCAAGTCGGCTCCCTTCTCGCCGGCTAGCCGACCGATGAAGGTGACAATGGGCAGCTCAGGATCAATCGCGAAGTGCTCGCAGAGCGCCGCTTTGTTGGCCGCCTTGTAGCGCCCCAGATCGCCGTTGAGGCGCTGATGGATCAGCGGATCCTCTGCCGGGTCCCAGACCTTGGTATCGATGCCATTGAGAATGCCAAGGGATTTGTCCGCCTCCGCCCGAAGCAAGGGCCCGAGGCCATGACCCTTATGCTGAAGCTCTTGCAAGTAAGCGGGCGAGACCGTTGTCAGTTGCCAGCAGCATTTGATGGCTGTTGCCATAGGGTTGATGCTGGCCTGCCAATCCAGGAGGCCTCTGGCGCCGTCTTCGAAGGCGGGCAGCAGGTACTCCCGTCCCCAACTAAAGGCCCCTTGATAGGCCCCGTTGTGGATGGTGAAGACGGTGGGGAGGGCTCGCAGAGAGCGGAAGCGATGGGCGTGGCGAATCAGAAAGGGGATCAGCGCCGTGTGGTGATCGTGGCAATGCAAAATCTCCGGTGCTTGTGGCAGCTGCATGATCCAGTGCAGCACGGCTTGTTGAAAGCAAATGTTTCTTTCTACTTCGTCGGCGTAGGGAATTTCCGTTGCTGCATCAGCATAGATACCTGGTCGGTCAAATTTCCCGGGAATATCGACGACGATGAGGGGGAAGCCCAGGTCATAGTCGATTAATTGTTCGATCGAAAAAACAAGGTGCTGATGGCGCAGCCGGAGTAGGCTTCTGTAGAGCGGAACGAAGCGATGATTGTTGATCCAGGCGGTCTTATACTTCGGAATAATAACAGCGGTAGATAGGCCTGCCCGATTGAGGTATTTAGGCAAAGCACCTACGACATCCCCTAATCCCCCAACTTTAGCAGCGGGATAGCACTCGGCGCTGATATGAAGTATTCTCATTAAAAGTTAATCGCTTTGAGTCTGTTCCTTCGTTTTATTCGGTTAGGGCTGCTGCTAAAGTAATGTATTTTACAAAAAAAAGAGAGTTTTACAGGTTATTATATGGTTAGCGTTTTTATTGTAGAATTTTGTTCCGAAAACAGCCGCTCGGTGTGCTTAGGAAAAATGGCCTTACTCTTTATCTCCCTCGTAGGAATGGATGAACTCGTACAGCAATCGGATGCCATAGCCGGTCGCTGATTTGCCATTGGCAAACTCCGAATCGCCGAAGGCGACGCCAGCTATATCCAGGTGCGCCCAATTGGGATGTTGTTCCGTAAAGGCTTCCAAAAACTTGGCTGCATTGATGGCGCCGGCTACGGGGCGGCCGCTGTAGTTTTTTACATCCGCTACATCTGATTCGATGTCTCTTTTGTAGGCCTCCCAAAGCGGCAATCGCCAGACGCGTTCCCCGCAATCTTCGCCTCGGTGTTGTAAGGCTAAGGCCAGTTGATCATTATTGGTAAACAAGCCGGCAGCTTGATAGCCAAGCGCACGGACGCAGCTTCCCGTCAGCGTCGCCAGGTCAATCATTACCGTCGGGTCATAGTGCTTCAGCATGTAAGCCAGCGCGTCGGCCAGAATCAAACGGCCTTCGGCATCCGTGTCCGTCACCTCAATTGTCTTTCCACTGTAAGAGCCAATGACATCACCCGGCTTGATAGCAGTAGCATCCACACAATTATCCGTCGTGGGCACCAAGCCCACCAGATGGACCGGCAGTTGCAGGCGCGCGCAAAGCTCCATAGTACCCAACACGGCGGCTGCACCGCCCATATCGCTCTTCATATAGTGCATATTACTAGACCCCTTAATAGAGATGCCACCGGTGTCGAAGGTGACTCCCTTGCCGAGCAGGCCGAAGGTTGGGCTGTTTTCAGTCAGACCGGGTCCTTTGTATTCCATAACAATGAAAGCCGGAGGCCATTCGCTACCTCGGTTGACTGCCAGCAGGGCGTGGAGCCCCAGGTCTTCGATGGCAGCCTTATCAAAGACTTGGACGGTGTAGCCGAAGTGCTGCCCGGAGTCAACCGCCCACTGGGCCAGCTCCGCTGGCCGGGCCTTATTGCCGGGAGCATTGACGAGGTTCATCACGCTAAGCTGAGCCAGAGCGGCCTGCTGGCCCACGCGGAGGCTTTGCAGCAGCGAAGCATCATCATCCGCATCTGCAAAAACGGTGAGACGGGCCTCGGCGCTACTCAGGGGGTGCTGATTATCCGTAGGCTGTTTGTATAGTCCGATGTCGTAGGTGCCCAGCAGGAGGCCGTTGATAGCGGCTTCCACCCTGCGCTGTAAGGTCGTCAGCTTTTGGGGGGCATTGCCGTAGAGAAAGCTGATGCCTGCTTTGGTGCCCAGTTGCTCTTTGAGCTGGTAGGCCAGCGAGCGGAAGGCCTTGAGGGTATCGGAGAAGGAGGCGGGGCCGCCGAGGCCGAGGAGGTAGAGCTTCGGTTGATCAGGGGCATTGGGGTAGAGCGCCAGTCGGCTGCCCTGCTCCGCCTTAAAATCTTGCTGTAATTGAGCGGCGACGAAGCCATTTTTTTGAGCAATATCAGCTAAAATATTAGGGAGATCATCCGTTTTGGCTAGCGGGATAATGAGGAAGTCTAGCTCGTGATCATGTTGATTAGACAATTGGAATTCCATACAAATTGAAAGTTATGCTTTGAAATAAAGCCATGCTATGGCATGAGGAAACTCGGTACCCCAGCGGGCTTCGTTGTGCTGACCTTCCGGGTCGATAGACAGTTGGAAGGAATACTTGGTTTCGTCGGCTCCTCGTTGGTATAGGGCCTTCTTGAATCGTCGGATATTGGGAATCATATTGGCTCCCTCGCGTCCTCCACCGTAGAGATAGATACGAGTATCGTAGCTCGCTTTGAATTGGATAGCATGAAAATGAATATTCGGAGCTACCCAAAGCGAAGGCGAGAAAATCATCAATTTACCGTAAATTTCGGGGTGTATGATCCCCGCATAAATACTGATCAGACCGCCCATTGAGCTTCCCCCAATCCCGGTATGTTCCCGATCGGGAAGGGTGCGGAAATGTTGGTCGACATAGGGCTTGAGTGTCTTGGCCAGGAACTGTAAATACTGCTTGCCGTTGCCAACCCCAAGCTTGGTCTCATGACTTGGCGTAAACTCAGCGATGCGTTGCTCCGCAGCGTGATCGATAGCAATAACAATAACATTCCCCATTCCTCGCTCGGTCAACATTGCCAGCTTTTTATCTACCGCCCAGTTGCCAAAAGGGGCGTAATCATCAAAAAGATTCTGGCCGTCCTGCAAGTAGAGGACTGGATAGGCGCGCTGCGTCTCGTCATAATCGTGAGGAAGGAGCGCAGAGATGCGGCGGGTTTTGATCTGGCTAGGGATATCAAAATCGGCTTCAATGATTTGAATTTTGGGCAGGTATTGTTCTTGATAAACCTTTCCGTTTTTGAGCCACAGCGGTACATAATCCTTAACCACGGGACGATATTGAGACAGCATTCTATTGGCTGGTCGTTTGCCATCGACAGTAAGTTCCGCATTACTCCATCCACCCCTAATGTATTGATATTCAATAGGGTAGGAGGTGTCGGTTTGTAGTTCGAGTCGGTATTGGCCCTTGTCAATTTTTTTCAGCTGATAGGCCGGATCATCCACTTGCCAATTGTTGAAATTGCCACAGATGTAGACTGGACGGTCATCTTGTTCCAGGGTGGTCATTTCGATGACGACGGATTGCTTGGAAGCCTGGTGTAAGTTAGAGGGATTGTCCTTATTTTGAAGCATTGAGCCAGTTGATCTGTTTTGAATAAGAGCGGCGCAAAGATAATGGAGTTTGTAGTAATAATGGAAGAATTGCGTAGACAAATCAATGGTCTAAAAAGCAATTGATTATTATTTTATAAAGATTTTACTATGTATTAAGTACCTCTTTTGGGGTATTTATCTGAGCGCTATTTAGTTGTATATTTGTACAGTCTTAAGCCTTGAGGTGAAAGATGTAATGAAATTTACAATTTTTTAATAAAAAATGATAAGTGCTATAACTATTTTATCGTATTTTTGATTGCTAAGAAAATTTTTAGAAGAAGTCTCTTGAACATTATCAAACTTCCATCCCAACAACCTACCGTTTTTAAAGCTTTCCAAATTCGACTTCTTACAGCATTCTAATTGTATTGGCAGCTATTGCCGATCAATCCAACTCGTGATTTAATCTAGCGGTAAGGTATTTCCCCTGCTGTTAACCCTATAGAAAATAATGACAGAATTTCTGTATTAAAAATTATGATCCGATGAATACAATTTTTACCCGAAGTGATTTTGGGCGTGTTTGGAAGAGTAAGACGGCGATGCTGCTGGTGCTTGCTCTATTTGTCGTGCAAGCGGTTTCTGCCCAAGTCTTCTTTACGGAGAGTTTCGAGGCAGCGGTTGGCACGGGCGGTTCCGGAGGGGACTGTAGTTGTGTAAGTGCGCCCTTTGATATTATTGATAACCTTGATGATTATTTTGCCCGAACCGATGGCAGCACTATTGAAGCTAATTTTAGTAATCCTGCGGGCTACTCTGGCCAGAATGGTACTTTTTATTGGGCTGGGGAGGACCACAATGATGGTGGTGTAGCCGGGTCTGGTAATAGCGAATTGTCTATGGAGCTACTCGGTATTAACATTACTGGGAAAACGGGCCTCAAGTTTAATGCACTTTTTGCAGCAAACGACATCAACAATGCTTATGATCCTCCGGGGTCGACGGGTACTATTATCGCAGACTTTGTGAGAGTAGAATATCGAATCGATGGAGGCAGTTATACGACTGGGCTCCAGTTTTCTTATTATACCGCTGATGGAGGAACGACTGAATACCTCAAATTTGATACAGATTTCAATGGTATAGGAGACGCTGGAGGAGCAGTAGATACCCTCTACGAAGTTTTCCAGCCCTACGATTTTCTCATCCCTGGTACAGGTTCGACCCTTGATATTCGGATCACTGCTAATTCGGAAGCTTCTGCTGAAGAATGGGCAGTCGATTACATCCAGATAGAGGAGAATGTAACTTCTTCTCCTTGCCCTACTGTCGGAATGGTTAGTGCCAGTTCAATGCAGGTTTGTCAAAATGATCCATTTGACCTTACGGCAACTGGATTAGCCGACATGGCAATGGCAGATAACACGGACCAAGATTTTGGAATTCGCTTTGTTGCCTTCACTTCCGCCCCCGCCGATCCCTATGCTGGTGGTACCGACTTAGGGACTGTTGCTTTTGGAAGTTTAACAGCAGGAAATACTACTGCTGCTTTAGTAGGAGCTACATTGGCTACGCCAGGTGCTTACACCATATATGCAGTACTTTCTCCTACGCCAACGGATATGAGCTGTCGGCCTTCGGCAAGCACCACAGTTACCATTGGCGAAGATCTTGTCGTTAGCTTCACCGCTCTGGCAGACCTTTGTATCGATGCCGGTGTTCAACTGTCGCTCTCTGGCGGTTCTATCGCCAGCCCTGTTAGCGCCAGCCCAACCATGCAATCATACAGCGGCCCCGGTGTCACCGACAACGGCAACGGAACTTATAGTTTTGATCCAGCTGCTGCAGGAGTTGGTACCCATACCATTACTTATACGGTTACTGCCGATAATGGCTGCACAGGAACGGCTATGGATGATGTAGAAGTTTTTGCTTTGCCTAATGCGACCTTCACCGCTCTAGCCGATCTGTGTATTGATGCAGGGGTACAGGTTTCTCTCGGCGGCGGCTCCCCTGCGAGTAGTGTGGCCAGTCCAATTTACAGTGGCCCTGGTGTTACAGATAATGGTGACGATACTTATGATTTCGATCCCGCTGCCGCTGGCGTCGGTACCCATACCATTACTTTTACTTATACAGATGCGACTACCGGCTGTACAGCAACGGCAATGGATGATGTAGAAGTTTTTGCTTTGCCTATTGTGATTGTAGAATTTGGTGGAGTCTTCTGCGAAGGTGATCCTAGCACCACTATTACACCATTTGTAAGCCCAACCGGAGGAACGTTCAGTGGTCCCGGCGTAACCGATAATGGCGACGATACCTTCACTTTTGATCCCAGTGCTTCTGGGGTAGGAAGAATAACGGTGACTTATACCGTCACTGATATGAATGGCTGTGTCAATTCGGAACCAGGTTTTATTGATGTTTCGGAGGGTTTGACCCTCAATTTCACCGCCTTAGCTGATCTGTGTATTAGCGATGGCGTACAATTGTCGCTTGCCGGAGGTTCAATTGCTAGTCCTATTGGCGCTAGCCCAACCATGCAGTCTTTATCAGGCCCTGGTGTAACGGATAATGGTGACAATACTTACGATTTCGATCCAGCTGCCGCAGGCGTTGGTGTACATACCATTACATATACTGTAACCGCAGACAATGGTTGTTCCGCAATGGCCAGCGACGATGTAGAAGTTTTTGCTAGTCCTACGGTGACTTTCACCGCTCCTGCTGATTTGTGTATTGATGCTGGCGTGCAAATGTCGCTCTCTGGCGGTATGCCCGCCAGTTCTGCTATGACAACTGGTATTTACAGTGGTCCTGGGGTTACAGATAATGGAGATGGAACCTATGATTTTGATCCAATGGCTGCCGGAGTAGGGGTGCATACCATTACTTACGATTTCACCGATGCCAATGGCTGTACTGGAACGGCTAGTGATGATGTTGAGGTCTTTACTGCTCCAGCAGTGAGCCTAAGTACTGCAGAGTACTATTGTTTAGATGCCTCAATGCAAGGAGTTCCGCTTATCGGCGGTAGTCCTGCTGGTGGTGTATACAGCGGTACTGGGGTAACGGATTTAGGGAATGGAATGAATTATAATTTTGATCCGACGGTTGCCGGTACAGGCCCTGTACAGATTTTTTACACAATAACTATAGGCGGCTGCAGTGCAACAGATACCAGTACACTGACTGTCTTTGATTGTGATTTTGATATGACTGATCCTTGCTTCTGCTTGAACAACGCTTCCACTATTGATTTGGATAACGGTACCGGCGGCGGTGATGGCCAATTCTCAGAAGTAGTGTCTGTAATTGACAATGCAGGAGCACCGCTGCCTGCTGGTCAGACCTGGACGGTCGTTGGCCAAACGGGTGCGCTGGATGCCTACAATATTCCTGCTGTAGGTATGCAAAGTGCTGGTGTGCCAGTGGCAACCGATGGCTCGGTAACACTTACCTATAATGCTTTACTAGGTACTTACGAGCTGCCTTTCGTTCATGCTGAAGATATTGGTTATACCATTATGATCGAAGGTCCATTCGGTCAAGGAAGTCCGGTCAATCAGACCATCATGATCGGTAATACTTGTGACTATCCTAATCCTACTTTCGACCCTGCTCTTCAACCTGTATACTGCGCTGCTGATCCTGCGGTGACGCTAGGCGCAATTGACCTCAACGGTAACGGAGCAGATGCCATCTTCTTCTTTATCGATGGTACTCCAAGCCCGATGCTTGATCCAGGTGCACTGACGCCTGGTCCTCATACAGTAGTGGTGACCTTCAATGGAGCTGATGACGGTAATGGAGGTATGGGTACAGTAGCGAATCCTGCCTCTCCTGGTTGTATTCAAAATGCACAGCAGATCATAGAAGTGCTTGCCGGTGCTCCACCAACCATCGACTGTCCTGCGGACAACTTCGGTCTGCCAATGGGCTGTAATGTGACCGTTCCTGCACCCGCTACGACCTTCAATATGGCGGGTACGACGGCTCCTGACCCCGCTCTGCCAACCATTACAGCGGGTTGTGGTACAGTAACCTTGAGTTCTTTCGATATGAC
>JBCDGZ010000097.1:0-30680 GCA_038750655.1 Bacteroidota bacterium
CGACGGCTGCCTCTTTTTTACCGATACCTTCCTTATCGACGAGCCTCAGCCATTGGAAATCATCACCCAAGCCGTAGAACCTGGCAGTTGCAACGGCTTTGCCGACGGCAGCATCGATGTCCAAATCATCGGCGGTACGGCGCCCTATACCTTTAGCTGGAACAATGGCTCGGCCGAAGAAGACCTCTCCGGCGTAGAAGCTGGCACTTATATCCTGACCGTCCTAGACGCCAACGGTTGCCCCATCAGCAGCAACCCCATCACCCTAAGCGAGCCGCCCCTATTAGAAGTCCAACCCGCTACTATCAACCACCTGGGCTGTGGGGCTGGTGACAGTGGAATGATCGAACTCGCCATCAACGGTGGTAATCCTCCTTATCAGTTTGCTTGGAATACGGGCGATTCTACCGAAACCCTGGAAGTCAGCGAAGCCGGCTTTTATAATGTCTCGGTAACTGATGCCAACGGCTGTCTGGGCATCGCCTCCTCAATCGAGGTGGAGCAATTAAATGATTCTATTCCAGTTAATATTGTAGCGATCAATAGCGTCTCTTGCGCTGGATCAGCCGATGGCAGCATCACTCCCGAAATCATCGGTGGCCAAGCGCCTTTTCAATTCAACTGGTCCAATGGAGTGACTGACAGTCTGAATACAGGATTATTACCCGGAAATTACAGCTTGACGGTGACGGATGCCAATGGTTGTGTTGGCTTGTCGGAGCAAGTTGTGATTGCTAGTCAGCCGCCTTTGCAGTATGGCATTAACAGCATTCTTCCGGTGGCTTGCCACGGCGATGCTAGTGGAGCCATTGATCTGGAAATTACGGGCGGCACGCCTCCCTACAATTATAATTGGAGCCACGGCAGCGGGGAAGAAGACCCTGATGCGCTTATGGCCGGCCTCTATACTCTTATCGTTACCGATTCACGTGGCTGTAGCTTGCAGACCCCCCAGGCTATTGTCATTAGCCAACCCCAACCCTTGGTGTTGAATGCTACAGAAATGATTGCCGTCAATTGCTTTGGGGAGAAAACAGGAGGCCTGCGGCCGCTCGTTTCCGGAGGTACAGCGCCCTTCGGTTTCCATTGGAGCACCGGCGATACCACGCCCTTCATCGAAAACCAGCAAGCTGGCCTCTACACCTGCACGCTAACCGACGCCAATGGTTGCACCTTACTCCTCGATAATCTCTCCATCGAGGGCCCCACAGAACCTCTGACCTTGGTCGAAGACAGCACCAGCATCCAGTCCGCAGCCTACTGCGCGGCCAACAGCGGCGGTGTCTCCATGACCATCGAAGGCGGCACCCCGCCCTACAGTTATTTTTGGAATAACGGCATGCAAATAGAAGACATCCAAAATATTGGTCCCGGGCAGTACTTCTGCGCTGTCTCTGACGCCAATGGCTGTGTATTAACAACGGAGCGATTTGTCGTAGAGCGCAGTGACTCCTTAAAGACAACCGCCTTCTCTAATCCTCAAATCGGCACCCCGGCCAATGGCAGCGCCGGAGTGATTGTCAGCGGCGGCCGAGGCCCCTTCATGTTCGACTGGGAAGATGGTCAAATGGATTCCATCGCTGTTGACTTAGTTGCCGGCGACTATGCCCTCACCATCACCGATGCTGACGGCTGCATCATCTTCGATACGGTCAAAGTCGATTTCTTGGTCAGCACCAGCCTGGCCGATGCCGAAGGAAGCCTCCGCATTTTTCCTAATCCCACCTCCAGCACTAGCCATCTATCTTTAGACCTTCTTCGGAAAGAGGCCGTAAGCGTCAGTGTCTTTTCCGTCTCCGGGCATCGAATGTACCATCAGTCGTTTGCCCCCCTTGCCTCTCTTCGGCAGGAGCTTGATCTCAGCGAATGGCCTGCTGGGCTGTACTATTTGCGTGTCGAGCTGGGTACTTCGGAGCGCTATTATCAACCTTTGGTTAAGGTTCATTAGGAAAATATAGCCTCAAAGACGAAAGTTATTTGGATTCGTAAACAATTTGTGTTATGTTTGTGATGCACATCGTTATTTGCCATTGTCCTTGCACAGCACTCCATACGATTGATGACTTTGGCATTTTTCAGTAACATACATTCTATCTCTTTTAAAGGCCTGAAAGGAGACAGGAAGCCATCATTCGAGAGGAGTTCTTGCGGTTTACTTGCAAGTCTATGCCATCTATAGTTATAGATGTAAGAAAAGCGAGTAAACTGGCGGCGGTGGTTTAGTGGGTGGGCCCTCCCCAAAGCATACTGTTATAGGTGATAGTGTATAGTCTTGAAAATTTACAACTATGAAATATAAAAAGATAAAGTCATTCCCTCAATACAATGAGTATTGTAGCCTACATGAGCAGTTGTTGGTAAAAAATGACAAAAAATACCAAGATGAAATTGAGCTTCTAGAGGTACTAATTGAAGAGTTTGACAATATAATGCTCAAAAATAAGTACGAACAGTTAAATCCTGTGGAGTTGTTGAGAAACTTGCTATTGGAGGCTGGACTGAACCAAAATGAGTTTTCAAAGAAGATGGGGACTCGTGAATGACATTCTCCATTATAGAAGGAGGATCAGCAGAGACTTGATCATTAAGTTATCAAATTTCTTCTCAATGTCTCAGGAAGCCTTCAGTCGTCATTATGACTTGATATGGATTCAATCCTCCACTACTCCAAAATCTTAAAAGTCGTCCGTCGATTAGATTGATGCTCCTCTTCAGAGCAACGAGCGCAGACACAATCCACCGCAGGCGCCTCCTTGCCATAACCCTTTGCCGTCAGGCGTTCTGGGGTGATGCCCTGGCTGATGAGGTAATCAACAGCAGATTGAGCGCGTTTCTGCGAGAGGTCCTGGTTGTAGCGGGCACCGCCTCGGCAGTCAGTATGCGAGGCTAGTTGGATACTGATACCAGGGTTGCGGTTTAAGATCGTCGCCAGTTCGTTTAGGGTGGGTTTGGCATCGTCGCGGATATTCCAGCGCTCGAAGTCGTAGTAGATGTTTTCCAGCGTAATTTCTTGGTCCTTGAAGATTTTGTCCAGTACAATTTCGATCTCGAAGCGGAGGGTAGGGTTGTTAGGGTCTTTGCCGATTCCTTTGGTGGAGAAACGCTCTTGGTTATTGAGGTATTCGGATTTTGACGCCAGAAACTCATAATCAGTATTTTCATCTAATTCTAGCGTAAATAGGCCGTCCTCGCCGATGGTGAAGACTTTCTCTTTTCCGTTAACCTGTACTTTTACCTCTGAGCCCGGCAGCGGCTTACGACCGAGTACCTTACTGTTTGGATTGCCAGGAATCTTATAGATTTTTTCTAGCACATAGCCTTCCAGAATCATCTTGTAAACCACGACGGGGGGCTTCTCTACAACGGTATCTACCACCGGTGGTGGCGGCGGCAGGCGACGTTCAAAGCTGTAAATATCATCATTGCCTTTACCTTCTAAGCGGCTAGAACTGAAATAGCCAAACTGCAAAACATCCTCCTCCTTCTGCGCCTTATAGTCAATCACATAACCAAAATCATCGCTGCCCGAATTAATGGGGGCTTTCAGGTTATGCACCGGCGCCCAGTTGTCATTATCCATTTTGTAGGTTCGGAAAATATCCAGGCCCCCCATACCGGGGTGATGATTGGAAGCAAAATAGAGGGTATCCTCATCGATGAAGGGGAATTTTTCGTCCCCGATGGTATTGACTGCCCGTCCCAGAATCTGTGGTTCTTCCCAACCGTCTGGTCCACGATCAGTGCTGTAAATATCAAAGCCCCCCCAGCCATCTGGGTCCTCTGCTGCAAAATAGAGAGTGCTGCCATCTTTGGACAGGCTGGGATGGCCATAATTGACTTCTTCTTTAGTAAACTCCATGGGCGTGGGCTCCGTCCAGCTACTGCCTTCGATACGACTGCTCATCAGCTGGCAGTAGTTATCGCCGTTTTTCTCATCCGAGTAGCAACGTGTGAAGATCAATTCACTGTAGTCCTGGCTGAAGGTGATGGTTCCTTCATTGTTAGCCGTATTAATGGCATTGTCAAAGTTACGTACTCCGCTTCCGTCGGCATCGACGACAAAAATATCCGAAAAGTTGCCTCCAGTCCAATTGTACACCTCATCCCCCGTACTGGACCCCCGGTCTGAAGTAAATAACAATTGGCCCTCCTTATATAGCGTCGGCGCATAGTCCGAATTCGCGCTATTAAAACCCTCCGATTTGACCTGGTAACCACTGTCCTTACTGCGCTCAAGCCAGTCGATGGCGAGGTTGCAGGCCGTGATTTCCCGCCGATACTCATAAGGACTACCAATCTCAATCCCCAGATTTTTGAAGGATTGGCGGGCTTCTTCGTACTGCTGGCTGCGCTTTAGGGTATACGAATATTCTTTCAAAGCATCGACTCCATAACCACCGTTATAAGCCGTCAGGTACCAGCTAGAGGCTTTGTCAATCTTATTCATCCGCCGGTAGGACTCACCGATCATAAAGGCAATCTTTCCTTTTTCGATCCGACTTTTGCTCTTTTTATAGTCCTTGGTCAACATATCCGCGGCCACAGCAAACTGCTTTCGCTCGAAGGCCGTCTGGCCGTCGCGGACTTTTTGAACGTAATTATTACAGGCACTTATAAAAATCAGGAGTGTGAGAAGTGTACAGAATAGCTTATTCATACGGTTAATTGACCTTTTGATGATGCGAGGACAAATTACGATTTTTTAACGCTTGAGAGCGTATTCTTGTTGCATTTTGCAGCGAAGGGAAAGGCTTATCTTTCCTTTCCTCTTCGTAAGCGTGAACCTCCTGATTGGGCTTCGCAAGCTCATATTTGAACGTATCTATTTTTGGCTCAAACAGAGCACTGATTAAAAAACAAGAAATGCACGTGTTTGGGCAAAAAAAAGAGCCCGTATTTGAGGCACGGGCTAGGAAACGAATCTTACAATTTTTTAACCAAAACTTACATTGACTTTATATCCAAATTTAGTGCCAAAAGGCTTTTTGAATATGATATTTTTAATTTTGTAGTGAATTATTTTTCAATATAATAGTCGATGTTAATATGTTGTGAGGGATTTCGTTAGTGGACATGCAAAAGGCCCTATCAAAGCGATAGAGCCTTTTGTATTCCCATCTTCTAATCCAGGTAGCGACTTAGAAAAATACGATTTTTTCCAGGCCATAGCTGTGATTGTCATCATCCTTGATTTTAAGCCAAAAGATGCCATTGGATTCGGGAGATAAAATGTGCAGTTGCTGTTGGTTACGAAAGAAGTAATGGGCAACTTGACGACCCTGCTGATCATATAGTTCTACTTGTCCTTGCACAATAGGCTGGGGGAGTTGTACCGTGATCATCTCGCTGCTACTGGGGTTGGGAAATACGTTGAATTCCAATGAGGCGACTTCTTCGGTGGAAACGGTGCTAGGGCAGTTATCCGAAAAAGTGTAGAAGTCCAGGCAGTTAAGGCCATTTCTGACAATGAGGAAGAGGCCAAGATCAGCGGCGACGAAGGCACAGAGATTGGCGTAACTACAGGCATCTAGGGCCATATTATCGTTCAGCACCAGTTCTTTCATGTTTTCGTAGCCGATGTTGCGGAGACCTCTGATGCTATACAGGTTGTCATTAAGAAAAACGGAGAGCTTTCCGTCCATATATTCGACATTAGAGAGCGCATCCAGGTGTTCTAGTTGAGGATTTTTACCGATTTCAATGGTGCCCGTGATTGGGGTATTGGGAATGCTTTTGATACTATCGACTTTCTCCAAGCCCTTCAAGGTCTGTAGAGAGTCGTTTTCAAAGATCAATAAACCGCCCATTAGTTTGATACTATCCATTCCAGATAAGTTCTTTAAGCGATCGTTACCAATGATTTCCGCTCCATTCGATAGGTCACATAATCCTTCCAGGCCAATGAGGGCCTCCATAATGTCATTATTGTATATTTTTAAAATACCGTTGACCGTCTGAAGGTTCTTCATATCTTCTAAATTGGTAAGCTCAGTGTCTTCTATCAGGAAGTCCCCTTCGATAGTGACAACATTCCCTATACCCTTCAAATTCGTAATACTAGAATTGCCCCCATCAATTGTAAGGTCTCCATTAATAGTGGTGCAATTGGGATTATTGATCAGAAAGCTATCTACCTCTGACTGTTGGCTGAGGGTAAAGGAATCGCATTGGGCTTTGGAAGTGTGAAAAGAAAGAAGAAGAAAGGAAAGAAAGAACAATTGTAGACAAAGTCGTTTCATTGGGATTGTATTTTAGTGTTTCAATTTTTCGCCAATCAATGTATCTGCTCCAATTGGCAATAACATATTGAACGACAGGAAAATAGTGCCATAAATGAAGTACCAATAAAAAAATCCCCTCCGGCAATACCAGAGGGGATCCCAAGCTGAGTTAATCAGCGATTATCTTGCAGTGGCCGCTTTAGAGAAGCTCTTTTTCTTCGTCTCTTTGGGCTTCAAGTCGCCTGAAAGGTCAGACATGATTGGTGTAGCCACAAAGACGGAGGAATAGGTACCGACGATGATACCGATAAAGAGTGCAAAAGCGAAACCACGGATACTTGTACCACCAAAGAAAAGCAGAATGGCAACGGTGAACAGCGTCGTCAGCGAGGTGATGATGGTCCGGCTGATGGTGCTATTGATGGCCATATTGATGATTTCTTCTTTAGATTTTCCTTTCGTGTAGTTGTTGATGTATTCCCGGATACGATCAAATACCACCACGGTATCGTTGATAGAGTAACCGATCACCGTCAAGATGGCGGCGATGAAGGCTTGGTTGATCTCCAAAGAGAAAGGCAGAATGCCGTGGAAGATGGAGAAAATAGCCAGTACTACCAAGGTATCGTGGAACAGGGCCGCAACGGCACCTGCACTGTATTCCCACTTGTTAAAGCGGATGAAGATGTAGAGGAAGATCAACAATAGGGCGAAGATCGCAGCGTAGATCGCACTTTCCTTAATATCATCGGCAATGGTTGGACCGACTTTACTGGAAGAGGTCACGTGGGTACCGGTGCCATCTGGATCTTTGAAGTTGTCGAAATTGAGATTACCACCGACAAGGCCATTTACGCTATTGAAGAGCGTTGACATGACTTTATTGGTCGCTTCATCTGAATTATCATTGATCAAGTAACTGGTCGTTACATTATAGGTATTCTCTGTACTGATTTCCTTTACAACAGGCTCGCCTTCGAAGGCCGTTGTCAACTCGGCACGCAGGGCATCGATGGTTGGAGCATTATTTTGGTCAAACTGGATATTGTAAGAATATCCACCTTTGAAGTCTACCCCCAGTTCGAAACCACGCATAACGAAAGAACCGATACCCAACAGAATAATGGTACCAGAGATTACATAAGCAATCTTACGTTTTCCTAACCAATCAATCGTCAAGTTAGCGAAAGCATTCTTTGAGCTATTGGTCCAAAAAGTCAGGTTGCGCTCTTTGCCTGTCCACCAGTCGATCATCATACGACCGAGCAGTACAGCAGTGAAGAGTGAGGAAAGCACACCGATGATCAGCACCACTGCAAAACCCTTGATTGGGCCCAAACCGAAGTAGGCCAGTACGAAGGCCGTCAGGATGGTCGTTACGTTGGCATCGATGATAGCAGAGTAGGAGTGCTTAAAACCGTCCGTAATGGAGGCCAGCAAGGACTTACCTTCTCGTAGTTCCTCTCGTACCCTTTCGAAGATGATCACGTTGGCATCAACGGCCATACCGATGGTCAGTACAATACCCGCAACACCAGGCAATGTCAATACCGTACCGTAAGAAGCCAGCGAGCCGAAGATGAAGAACATATTCATGAACAGGGCGATGATCGATACGATACCACTACCGCCATAGTAGAAGATCATGAAAAGGAATACCATCCCGAAACCAATCAGTAGCGAGTTGATACTGCGGTTGATGTTCTCTTGACCCAGATATGGGCCTACGAGGTCTTCCTGGATGATCTTAGTCTTAGCCGGCAGCTTACCAACCTGAAGAATTTTCGCCAGGTCATCTGCCTCTTGAATCGTGTAATTACCGGTGATCGAAGAGTTACCGTTGAGAATCGGATCGTTAACAGAAGGCGCAGACACTACGCGATCATCGAGTACGATAGCGATTTCGCGGTTGTTGTCCTGAGCTGCTTTGGTGGTCATATTGCCCCAAACTTTCGCTCCTTTAGGACTCATACGAAGGGTCACTTCCACCTTGCCCGTCTGCGGGTTTGGCCCTGAACTAGCGTCAGTAACCAAGTCGCCTTCCAACGGTGCAGAAGTCCGTCCTTTATTTCGCTTAATCGCGTAAAGTTCGTAGTTATCGGTCATTTCTCCCGTCTCGTAATTCTTCGTAGGCTTTTGCGCCCAGCGGAATTCGAGGTCTTTAGGGAACAAGGCTTTAACTTCTTTACGATCAAGCATGTTAGAGATGGCTTCAATCTTATTCTTCTTCGCCGTACCCATTACGGACTGAGGGAAAGTAATCGAAGTACCAGTAAAGGCATTCGGCTCTAACAATTTCAGCAGAGGGCCACGGTTGGCCAGAGGGTCCAGTGTTTCGGCGATAGGTTGAATCTTTTCCGTAGAATCGATTACATTACCGAGTGTATCGTATTGGTATTCGTAAGTAGTATCTAGTTTGATTTCTGGGGCTTCAGCAACGAGGCTGGTATCCCCACTTTCCATTTTCTTCAATCTATCATCTGCCTTGACCAGTGCATCGCGGATGCCGTTGTCCGTAAAGCGGTAAATATTCCAGAATTCCAGCTTCGCTGCGGCTTGCAGGAAGGTACGTGCCCGTTCGGGGTTGCTAATACCGGGAAGTTCAACAACGATCAGGTCACGAGCAGCATCCAGTGATACATTAGGTTGAACAACACCCATTTGGTCAATACGATCTTTCAGGCGTTTGAAGGTCAGTTCTACGGTTTCGTCGGCTTTGCTTCTGAGGATTTGGACCATTTCGGCGTTTGAGGTCTCAAAGGTAATTTCATCCTTCAGCGCAGCATTACTGGCGAACAATTTATTCATTTGTTCCTTTCCCTGACTTACTTCATTGTAGCTATCAGCAAAAAGGGTAACATAATCAGATTGGGTGCTTTTCAGTTTTTGGTCAGCAAGGTTTAACGCATTTTCAAAAGTGGGGTCTTTACTATCATTGGCAAGCGATCGGATAAATTCACGTAAGTCGACTTGTAATACGACGCTCATTCCGCCGCTAAGGTCAAGTCCTAAGTGTAATTGTCTGGATTTTAGTTCCTGGTAGGTAAAATCCTTTAAAAGGGGAATCTTGAAGATCACTTCGCTGGACATCGAGTCCAGGTAAGCGGCCTTTTCGCTTTTCTCTGCGGCACGTTTTTCAGGACCATCTTCCATGTCCTGAACGGCCATCTTTGCGTATTCATCAGCAGCCTTCTCTACCTGCCTGGTGGGCAGAATAAAGATGTACTGAAGGGTGCAAACGATGGTCATTACCACAAGAAAAAACTTGATAATGCCTTTTCCTTGCATAATTAGTAAAGTTTAAAATTTTAAAATGCGTTAATAAAACAGCGCAAATATAAACGTTTTAGAAAATAAATGCTCGTTTTACGCCTATATTGTGTAACTGTTCCGTTTAGAT
Source organism: Bacteroidota bacterium (assembly GCA_038750655.1). Classification (GTDB taxonomy): domain Bacteria; phylum Bacteroidota; class Bacteroidia; order Chitinophagales; family Saprospiraceae; genus JBCDGZ01. The sequence goes on from JBCDGZ010000097.1 coordinate 9,622, forward strand.
ACGGCAAAGATGTTACCAATTCCAAATTTCCCGTCATACTGTCAGACAGCATTTGTTAAATTGAGAAATCTGTCCTATTTTTCCACCATTCAATCATCAAAAGAACTAACTATGGGTTTATTTTCCTTCCTAAAAAACGCCGGAGCACGGGTATTGACCAAGAAAAACGCTCAAACGGTGAAAACACCGGAAATCGAACAACTGCAAGCAGAAGTCTTTAGAAAGCAGCGCCTCGTACTGCTCAAAGGAGCTGTAGACAGCCTGGGCATCGAAATAGATAACATCGATATTGACCTACGTGACGATGTCGTTACGGTCTACGGACAGGCAAAATCGCAGTCGGATAAGGAAAAAGTCATCCTGGCCCTGGGCAATGTATCGGGGATTGGCAGCGTAGATGATCGCATCTCGGTTACCAATCCAGAACCAGAGGCGCAGTTTTATACCGTCAAGCGGGGAGATTCGCTCTCCAAGATCGCTAAACGCTTCTACGGCGATGCCATGAAGTACAAGGTGATCTTTGAGGCCAACCAGCCTATGCTGAAAAGCCCAGATTTGATTTACCCCGGCCAGTCGCTACGCATTCCGAATATTGATTAATACACCTTATATATAACTCAACTTGCAGTAAACATAAAAGAAAAACGGCCGGCTGCCATTTGCGAGCAGTCGGCCGCTCTTTTGGCAATGAAATACCTACTCGAACTGGCTTACCAAGGCACCCATTACCACGGCTGGCAGCGCCAACCGGGCTTCATCAGTGTGCAAGAGGTGCTGGAAGAGGCCCTAGTGCGGATGCTGGGGCAAAAGGTCAATTGCATCGGCTGCGGCCGTACTGACGCTGGCGTACACGCCTCGCAGTTTTTCGGCCATATCGTCGTGGTCCGGCCTTTCGACTTCGACCCCGTCTTTCGGCTCAATAAGATGTTGCCGGAGGACATTTCGATCAGTAGTTGCCGGGCGGTGAGCCGGGGCTTCCACGCCCAGCACGATGCCACCGAGCGCAGCTACACCTATCGCCTCCACACCCGCAAAAATGCCCTGCTCAGTGCTCTCAGCACCTACTATCCCGCCGAGGGCTTGGACATCGACCAGCTGCGCGCCGCCGTAGGGCTGTTGACCCAATACCAGGACTACCGAGCCTTCTGCAAGCAGCCTGATCTCTACAAAAGTACGATCTGCCAGCTGCGGCGCGCCACCCTTGAAGTCTCCAAGGACCAAGAGCAACTCAAAATCATCCTCAGCGCCGACCGCTTCCTGCGCGGCATGGTACGGCTAATCGTAGGTAATGCCCTCGAAGTAGGCTATGGAAGGCTGCCCCTCTCTACCTTCGAGCAGAGTCTGGCGGAGGCCCGCCCCCTGCCGTATTTCAAGCAGGCCTACCCGCAGGGGCTCTACCTATCGGGCGTCGTCTACCCCAATATTGAGCCCTCTATCTCCGCTTAGCTAATCTTGCGCTTGGAATATCTTTGCAAAACCAATACGCACTTCTTCGTTGCTCAATACCCGATCTTCTTGAGGACTGGGTGCCTCCTCTTTGGTGCAAGCATAGGTACATAAACTGATGAGGAGCAGACCAGCGATTATTTTCCAGAGTTTCATTATGGGAAGGTTTAGTTGGTGAAATTAATTGTCTATTGAGCCTAGTGTGCTGCCACCGCTGCCGCTGCGAAGAATGTATTTATCGGCAATGATGATGGCTTGGATGTCGCTTCGGCCGTTTGGGGCCAAAAGGGCGATGAAGATAACCGAATTGGCTACAATGCTGTGAGCTACGTCAATGGTTTCTCTATCCAGATGCGTTTCGAGCACCGAGAAGTTAGGGGCCGATGGGGTAGAGGGATTGTCAAAGCGCAGGTAGGCCACATAGAAATTGTTATCATGAGCAGCGCCAATATTGCCGGTCAGGCCCTGGAAGGTCATTTGATAATCACCGGTGGGCAGGTCGACGATGCTAGGGTCAGGATTGGCGCGGCAGGAGGGGACGCTGCCGCGAGGGCAAAGCGGGTAGGCATTACTCAAGTAGGTGATGATAGTGGTTAAGTCTTGCTGGGCGGTAGGGTAGTAGTTCAGCAGTTCAGCTTGGAGGCTATCGATGATGTTCTGGGCGGTTTGAGCGGGGTTGGCCTCATCGACCGTGATGGTCATGGGGGTATACGGTGATTGTGCGGTGGTAGAGGTGGTGACTAGGCAAAAGCAGTAGAGCGAAAGTAAAATAGGGAGAATTGGTTTCATGTTTCTTTAGACTTAATTTAATGATACCACTAAAGGTCGACTTTTTTGTGCAAGCATTTGATTACACATTATGTCGATTTTCTATTTTTTCGCTCTATCCTGTCTGCGCTGCAAAGCTTGAAAAGGCGGCCAGGCTCCCCCATATTGTGGGAAACCTGGCCTTATAGGACTAATTTTTAGTAGCTATTAGTTTACAAAGCGATAGCCTGTTTTTCCGTCGGGAGGACAATCAATGCAAGTCTTGGATTTCAATATCCAGTCCCCTACACAGGTTGCAACCCCATTTTCCAGAAAACGAAAACGCGTCTTTTTTCCTGTAATACCAGGGCAGGGGCGATGATCAGGGCAGTTTACACAAATATCAAATCCGATGGCGTGCCACAGCGGGCAAGGATTATCATAAGGATTGCCAACGAGTGTTCTGAGGTTATAGACACAGTATTCTCGTCCTTCCGAGGCAGCACCGTCGTAGTCCTCGCTCACAGTAAGGTCAACGACAATCTCCCCCTCCTCATTAATTTCACCGTACAGCACACCATCAGTATGTTGTAGGGCTTCGGGTAAAGTTTCTGTAGCAAGATTTTCTTGGGTAATGGGAAGTTCTTCTTTTTGATTACAGCAGACCAGGGTAATAGCTATGACAGCCAGCAAAATAGGGAATAACCAATTTCTCATGTTTGACAAGGTTTTTAGGTGAAAAGATGATGTAGTGAAAGCTTTCAACAATGGACACAAGTTCTTTTTTTGCTCCAATACTTCCCATTACATCTTTGGGTTAGATTCTCCCTTGGATAGGACCATTTTCTGCTATATGTAGCTGGCTAAATCTTAAGTCTTTGGCAGTGGAATTATTATTTTCGCCTTCCATTGCCTAATTTGCCTACTGTTGTTGCCCATTATTCAGACAGTAGGAGGATTACACGATTTTGATATTTTCTGTTGCACATTCTAATGCTGTTTTTTTCGATGCATAACAGTAAGCTGATCGCCTTTTTAAAAGCACTTAACACTAAAGAACTGACCGCTCTAGGGCAATACATACGTTCGCCGTATTTCTTTTCGGGCCGCCCTCCGGGCCGAGCCATCCAACTTCTCGACTATCTCCGGGGCCACCATCCCCAGTTCCAAGGCCCAGCCCTCAACAAAGCCCAAGTCTTCCAACACTTATACCCCAATCAGGTGTTTCGCCCCAAAAAGATCGACCTGCTGATGTCCCAGCTGTTCAAGATCGTCGAGCGTTTCATTATCCAACATTTTCAAACTACCCATCCCATCGATCAACAGCTGACGCTCGCCCAGTTTTTTCGACGCAAAGGAATGGACCAATACGGCCGCAAGAACAGGGATAAAATGCAGAAGCAACAGCAGGCCACCCTCCGACGGGGCGATCAATATTTTCACCACCAATTTCGCATCGCTAAAGAGTTGATGTTAGAAAAAAGTAGCCGCGGGCTGCGCGACAGCGACCTCAACCTGCCCGAGGTGCATCACCAGCTCGATCTGTACTACCTGGTCAATAAACTCGAACTGGCCTGCCACCTGCTGGCCCAAAACAAGCACCACCGCCCCGTCGAATTGGGCGATGCCATCACCCTGCTCGACCAGCTCCGCCCCCTTCTCAAAAAAGGCCGCTTCGACGAAGTCCCCCTCATCAAGCTGTACTTCGAAATCTACCGTTGGCTGCGAGAAGGCAAAGCCCCACCCGAAAACTTCGTCGCCTCCCTCCGGGGCCAGGGGCCCTACCTGCCGATGGACCAGCTCAAATCCATCCACGCCTTCTACCGCAACGATTGCGTACATCGCTACAATGGCAATCAGACCACCTACTTGCCCCAGCTCTTTGAAATCTACCGCCTTAGCCTCGAAGAGGGCCTATTGTTCAATCAAGGGGGCCTGCTGCAAAGCACTCTGCAAAACCTCGTTCGGCTCGGCCTGAAAATGAAGGAGTACGATTGGGTCTACAACTTCCTGCAAGCCTACAGCGATAAAATTATTGACACCAATAATCCCCAGGAGGTCTACGCCAACAACCTGGCCCGCTACTACTTCGCCCTGCGCGAGTTCGATAAGGCGCTGGACTGTCTGTCGCAGGATTATGAGGATACCTACTACAAAATTTCGGCGAAACTCATCGAGATTAAAATCTACTACGAGCAGCAGAGTGAGCTGTTGGACTACAAAATACAAGCTTTCAAAGTCTATCTACATCGCATTTCCAATACCTTACTGCCCGAGCTTCACAAGCTGGGCTTCAAGCATTTTATTGACCTGCTCAAGCAAATCTGTCATCCCTCGACCTGGAGAAATAAGGAGCGTATTGATAAGCTGCTGGCTAAGTTGGAGGCCCGTAAGGTGCTGGCGGAGCGGGATTGGCTGAAAGAAAAATTGCGGGCGCTACAGTGAGCAAATTCCAGCCTTCGGCGACCCGCCGAAAGCTGGAGGCTATTTGTTGTTGACCTGTAGTATCAGTTCAATTAATCCGAAAACCGGAAACCCCGGTTCCCTCGGGAGGGACACTTCTCACAGCGCAGCTCCATAAGTTTCCATTTGCCATCAAAATTATCCCTCGGATGGGAGCCAATGTACCGAAAGCGAGTTACCAATCCTAGTGCGCCCGGGCAACTGGCAAATGGACTAGGGTCGGGACAGTCGACGCAAACATAATCTCCGGGCTGCATCACACTGGTCCGTCTAGTGGTGCTTCTGACTTTATAGATGCAGTATACTGGATCTCCGAGTACTTTTATGCCTTTCTCTTCTTCGTTAGATTTGATAGTAGGGATTTCTTCCAATTCTCCATCATAGGGGATTTCTGTAATTTCTTGATCAACAATCGATTGTGCAGCATCGGGCTGGGGGAAGACGTCATTTTGTTGCTGGCAGCAGACAAAGAATAGGGCACAACAGGCCATTAAAATTAAAAACGGAATAGCGGATAGCTTCTTCATGATACGTAGATTTAGGTGAATGATTTTTCCGGGAGATCGACTCGGCGGAAATGATAGGGGCAAGTTCGGCTCCCCTCGGCAGCATTCTCATTACAAAATTTGAGAAAAACTGGTCTAACCCCCAACCCCAACCTAAATCTGATGATCCAAGGCCCTAGTTTCTTTGCCGCAGAATGTGCTTGTCGGCAATGATAATGGCCTGAATATTACTTCGTCCCCCCGGGCCAACCAGTGAAAAGAGCAGCAGCTTATTGGAAATCATACCACGAGCGAAATTAAAAGTCGTCCCGTAGACAGCCATGACGCCATTGAAATATTGGTGGCTCATAGGATCGATTTGTTGTTCTAGCTGGAGGTAGCCGGCGTGAATACTGTCGCTGGGGCTAGCGTTGACCAGTCCGCTCATTTCGATGGAATAACATTCGAGACAGGGCTGATCAGTCAGTACGGGTTTGGGGTCGGAGGGACAATCTCCGGTGCAGACGCTGCGAATTTTCACGGCTTCGTTGATAAATTTATCAAGATCGCGCCTCAACTCTGGATATAATACCAAGTCATTGGCAATGAGGATGTTGAAAAGCTGCTGTTTGGTGCTGGTTAGATCGGTGGTATCCAGGGTGACGGTCAAAATAGGCCCCTCACTTTGCTGGGCCTGACTTGTTGAGGCGACGACTAAAAGCAGGCTAATTATTAAAATTATCGACCTTTTCATATTTTAGACTTTAAAGTTGGCTAATCGCTAAAGATCGCCATTCTCATTCACAAATCTGATTACAATTTTTGCAATTTTCTATTCACCTGATCCTCTCAAGCTGTCGTTGGTATGTATAATAGTAAATTGATTGCCTATCTAAAGGTGCTGACTGCCGAAGAGTTAAAACAGCTTTCTCGGTTTATGCAATCGCCTTATTTTTTTGAGAAACCTCCAGCGCCTGTTCTTCAACATTTATTGACCTTTTTAAGGCCGTTTCATCCTGATTTTCCGAAGGAAAAAGTCAACAAGGCAGCCGCTTTCACCTATTGCTTTCCGGGGCAGGCGTTTGACCAAAAAAAAATTGAATTCAAGATGTACGACCTTTTTAAGGTGATCGAACAATTCATCGTCCAACATTTCACATCTACACAGACCATCGATCACCAATTGGTGCAGCTTCGCTTTTTGCGGGAACGGGGGCTGGCCCATCATTTTGATTTGACGATCAAACGCATCCGTCGGGCGCAGCAAAAGCGGACGGAGCGAGGGGCGGTGTTTTATCGTCAGCAGTTTGAGTTGGCTCGTGAGGTGATGTTGAAGGAGAGCCGCCGCAGGCTGCGGGGCAGTGATTTGAATTTACCGCAAGTCCATCAGTCGCTAGACATTGATTATTTGGTCAATAAATTGGAGTATGCTTGCCACCTGCTGGCCCAAAGTAAACACCATTTACCACTCGAAGCGGCGCCCCATCTCACTTTTTTACAATATCTCCAACCCGCCTTGGCAGCAGGGCACTACGCCGATATTCCGCAAGTTCAGCTGTATTTTGCCGCTTTGCAATGGTTACAGGAGGAAAAAGAACCTTCCGCATCTTTTACCAAAGAACTCAAAAAGTACCGTCATGCCCTTCCAGCCGATCAGCTGAAATCCATCCACACCTTATACCGAAATTACTGCGTCCGTAAATACAATGAGGGGGAAGAAAAATACCTGCACTATTTGTACGACATTTACTGCATGAGTCTCGAAGAGGGCCTACTGTTCAATAATGGAGGGCTGCTGCAAAGTACCATGCAAAATATGGTGAGTATTGGGCTAAAACTACGTAAATACGATTGGGTACATCAATTTTTGCAGCAATACCGCGATCAGATCGTCGATACTACAGCACCTGAAGAGGTCTACAGCTTTAACCTGGCCCGCTACCACTTTGCCCTGCGGCAATTTGAGGAGGCGCTGGATTGTATGCCTACGGAGTATGAGGATTTGTATTATAAAATAGAGGCGCGGCTGTTGGAAGTAAAAATCTACTATGAGCAAGATTCGGAACTATTGGACCACAAAATGCAGGCTTGCAAGGTGTACCTGCATCGGATTTCTAATGCTTTGTTACCGAAAGTACAGCAGGAGGGCTTTAACAATTTTATTGACTTCCTCAAACAAATTTGCCATCCTCGAACCTTCAAAAATGAGAAGCGGATTGAGAAGCTACAGGCAAAACTGGCCGCCACAAAAGTCATCACCGACCGAGAGTGGTTAGCGGAGAAATTAGCCACTTTGAAATAAGAGATCACGAAACCCTCAATTCACCACATTTTGGGCCTTCCCCGCCTGAAAACCTCGAATATTCTCCACCAGTCCTGCCATCAACCGCCTCCGCGAAGCTAGGCTCGCCCAAGCCTGATGCGGCGTCAGAATACAATTATCCAGGCCAAGCAGCGGGTGGTCCGCCTGCGGCGGCTCAGCCGACAAAACATCCAACCCCGCTCCCGCAATCTGTCCCTCCAGCAAGGCTGCCCGAAGGTCTGCCTCCACCACTAGGCCCCCCCGCCCCGTATTGATCAAAAAAGCATTGGGCCTCATCTGTCGCAGGCGCTCCGCATTGATCAGCCCCTCGGTCGCTCCCGTCAAAGGCACATGCAGGCTGATGACATCACTCTCGGCGAAAAACTGATCCTCCTCGACCCGCTCCGCCAAGGCGTCTGTCGGCAGCGGGCGGGTATGCTTGGCCAAAACTCGCATGCCAAAGGCCGCAGCGATCCGCGCCACCTCCTGTCCAATCTTGCCATAGCCATAGATGCCCATCGTTTGCCCTTGCAGTTCCAGCAGCGGCGCCTGCCAGTAGCACCACACTCCCGCGTCCGTCCATTCGCCGTGCTGCACACTGCGGTTGTGTCGCCCCACCTGATTGCAAAGCTCCAAGAGCAGGGCAAAAACATGCTGGGCCACCCCCGGTGTACTGTAGCCGCTGACGTTACAAACCGGAATCCCCGCCGCCCGCGCTGCGGCGATGTTAATATTATTATAGCCAGTCGCCGAGACACAGATGCAGCGCAGCCGGGGCAGTGCCGCGATGGTGGCAGCGTCCAGCACGACTTTATTGGTGATGATAATTTCGGCCTCGGCGGCGCGAGCGCGTACCTCGCTCGGTTGGCTCCACTCGTAGCGGGTGACCTTACCCAGCGCTTCTAATTCCGCCCAGCTCAAGTCGCCAGGATTGAGGGTATAGCTGTCGAGCAATACGATGTTGTTCATTGTGGTTGGGTGTTTAGAGGTAGAGGATATTTCCGCAGTTCCCGCCCCAAGTGGCTGTACAGCTCCGCCGTCCAGTGCGGGCAGGCGAAGCAGGGCCGGAAGGGCCTTCCATTGCGAGCATCGCTGGGGAAGACGATTAGGCGAAGCTCGGGGAATTGCTCCAAGAGCTTGCTCAGCTCATCGTCGGATAGTTGCAGCGCCGTGGCCTCCGGCGGCGGCGGATCGCCCCCTTTGCGGGCATAGTAATCATTGGGAAAAGCCAGCTGAATTCGCCCTGGTTCTGCCACCGTCGCCTCAAATTCGCCAATTGGTAGTTTCGGGTGCAGGAGTACTTCGCTCTTCCCAAGCTGTACCCACTGCTCGCCTTCCTGCCAGGCTTCGATCTGGCCTTCGGCTTTGAAGACGAGAAGGTGGAGGGGAGCGTTCAGGAGGGGAGGGGGTGGGGGTGTTTGCGCGTTGGGCGCTGCCGTAGGCTGGCAGGCGGTGAGGCAAAAGAGGGGGAGGAGGAGACAGAGCGTTCGCATGGGGGCGAAGATACTGATTTGTCGCTTAGGTGCCTATGGCTTTTGGTTGAGATGGTAACTTTACAACTTCTCGATGTCTTCTTTAGAGAGATTTGTATATTTCATGATCTTTTCAGTAGGTTCTCCATTGGCCTTCATAATTTTAGCTATATCCATTATTCCTTCCTCTCTTCCTTCCTCTCTTCCTTCTTCTCTTCCTTCTTCTCTTGAGGTATCAACTACATTTTTTAAATCTCGATAATACTTCAGACTTTCTTTATAAGCCTCTCGTTCTTCTGGAGTAAATTTTGCTATTTCAGCAGCTTCAAATAATGTTTTGAAGATTTTATCTTGGAGTTTTTTGGGTCGATCTTGTAATTTGGATAAATGCCTAAATACATATAACCATTTATCAAAATGATTACTTAGTTCATCCTCGGTCTTCTTAAACTTCGGAAGTTCAATGTAGATAAACTTGAGTTTATCATAAAAGACTTCACATTTTTGATCTTTGAGTTCAACAAAGTGCAGTAGATTTTCTTCAGATTTGTGATCATCAAACAAGAAGTCAAGAATCCCCACCGTATAAACAGGATCAAGTTTGTAGTCCCAGTTTCCCTTTTTAGCTTGTTCTTGAATAGGAAAAGAGGAGTAGTACACACTTCTATCTTTGAAGTAATTCTGTTTAGCTTTTTGTATCTCTACAATAAACCGTTCCCCAGAAGTCCCTATACAATAGAGGTCGAAAATGGCCTTTCTATCTAAATCATTTAGTCCAATTTTTTCACTATTGGAATAGGACAAATCTTGAATTTTATGTCTATCAGGCAAAATTTGATTCAGAAAGTCTATCAATAGGGCTTTATTAGGTTCAGTGCCAAAGAGTTTTTTGAACCCAAAATCAGTAAGAGGATTAATGTATTTATCTTTTAATGCGCTCATTATCAATTATTTGAATCGATATAGTGGTGCTTAGTCTCCCTACACAAAGATAACGATTTTTCTACTTATAATGATCCGCATCCCCATAAATAACCTTCCACTCATCATCACGTTTTTCCCACACAAAGGTATTTGGACCGTTGGACTTAGTCACTGTCCCATCTTTTGAAACAATAGAATCACTGAAGATGAACGAAGAAATGGCGCATCGATTTCCAACTGGGATAATTTTTAAATCCTTCCATTCTGTATGAAAGGTATTGAGCGAAGCCATATAGGCTTTTGTACCTGTCTTTACATCTTGATAGGCTATCCTGTTTCCATCTACCAGCATGGTGAATTCCGGCCACAACAAGTCTACGACGCCTTCTGCATTTAATGAGGTATCAGCTTTGTGGAATTCATGGACTCGTTGTTCTACTTGCTTGATCAATTCTGCCACATCATTCTTCGGATTATCTACTCGCTTTTGGCAACTCGTGATAAGTGATAGCAAAGCTATACAAGCAATAATGATTAATTTAGAATCCATATCAAGTGACTTGAAGATTTGGTATTCCGTACAGATTTAATTCCAAGTGTAAAATACCATTTTTCTTCTTCTACCCGAAGCTCTACCGATTCAAGGCCCAATCATACTCCATATAAGTGACCTTCGCCCCAGCGTTGATCTTCGTCTTCGCATACTTATTCAGGTAATCAATGATATTCCCGAAATCTCCGGCGTACCATTCGAAGATTTTTGAGATTTTCACCTCATTGGCCGAGATCGTGTTGTATTGGGGATTATTGATGAAGGCCTTGGCCTGCTTTTCAAAGTAGCTTTCCAGGTTGTTGGGCGTCCAAGCGCGGTTGAGCAGGGGAGGGCAGGACTTAGCGGCGCAGTTGACCGCGAAGTGGATGCGTGCATCTTTGTATTGGGGGCGCAGGATGTCGTTTTCGATATTGTTTAACGAGTAGATATTGGCGCCGATTTCGATCCATTTGACATCCCAGGGCTTACCGCCGTGCAACTTGGTGATACTGCTGACGGGGTAGTTTTTGAGAATCAGCTTGATGGTGAAGGCATTGTAGGCATTGATCCAGTAGGCCATTTTGCTGTTGCGGGACCAGTTGTCGCGGATGGGGTGGGCGCGGAGGTCCATGATATAGGCATCCAGAGCTTTCTCGGCCGATTTAAAGCCCTTGTAATCGACCTTACCGGAGGCGCTGACGTATTTGCGCAGTAGGGCGTCGAAGGCATCGTGGTTGAAGATGTGGACCTCTTCTTTAACGATTTCTTTCTTTTTCTCTTCGATTGCTGGCGGAGGCAGCTCCTTTTTGACCTCTTTAGGGTTTTTGGCTTTAACTACTGGATCAACTAGAGGGCCGGTTGTAGCAGGTTCTTTTTGTTGGGGAGGAGGGCTTACTTTTTCGGGCGTTTTGATCGGGGTTTCTTTTTTCTTCTTAGGTTGTTTTAAAACCGGGGGAGCAGCTTTTTCTTTCTTCACGGGGGCTTTGACGGCCTCGATGGGGTCTGGTAGGGTGACCTCGGTTGTAGGGGTAGTGGTTTTGGCTGGCGTAAAGGTAGTTGCAGGATCAGCCTTTGGTTTCGTTTCAGCAGGAGTATTGGTAGCCTTGGCGTAGGCGTCCGTATTGGTATTAGCGGTCGGATTATTGTCGGCGCAGGCACTGAAGACAATCAATGCAGCGAATAAGGCGATGATGGTTGGTTTTTTCATGTGATGATTAAGTTAAGTGGTGATGAGGGGATGGCCCTCCATTGTTGCTATAACTCAAAAAAATGGCTCGCTGTTGTTGATAGTGAATTGGAATGTTATAGCCCAGACAATTTTAACAAAAATTTAAATGATGACGAAATTTGGGTGAATACTCCTCCTCGCGGGATGAAGCCATCTTCTGCCAGGGTAAAGTATTTTATGACCTGCCCCGGGCCTTTGACAGCTATTTTACACTTTTTGGGGATACTTTGAAATTTAGTAGCTTTACGGGCGTTTCTTTTTGAAACTTTAACTGGAGAGCTTAATTTCATGTCAGTAACTGTTAATCAACTTACTAAAATCTACGGCCAGCAGCGGGCAGTTAATGCCATTAGTTTTGAGGCGAAAAAAGGCGAAGTGCTGGGCTTCCTGGGGCCTAACGGCGCCGGCAAGACCACAACGATGAAGATGATTACCTGCTTCCTGCCGCCCAGCGATGGCCAGGCCGACGTCTGCGGCTTTGACACACGCAGCCACCCGATGGAAGTAAGGGCTCGGATTGGCTATCTGCCAGAGCACAATCCCCTCTACAAAGATATGTACGTACGGGAATACCTGCGCTTCGTCGCTGGACTCTACAAGCTCCCCAACAAGAACCAGCGGGTCAACGAAATGATCGAACGGACGGGCTTGGAGCGTGAGCAGCACAAGCTCATCGGTGCGCTCTCCAAGGGCTATCGCCAGCGGGTGGGCCTAGCCCAGGCGATGATCCACGACCCCGAAGTCCTCATCCTCGACGAACCGACCTCCGGCCTTGACCCCAACCAATTGGTGGAAATTCGCAGTCTTATCAAAGCGTTAGGCCAAGCCAAAACGGTGATCTTCTCTACCCATATCATGCAGGAAGTACAGGCCATCTGCGATCGGGTGCTGATCATCAACCAGGGCAACCTGGTCGCCAATGATTCGATCGAACGGCTGCGGGAGCGGGTAAGCGGAGAGGCTATTGTACGGGTAGAGTTTCAACAGTCGGTTACAAAAGCGCGTTTGAAAGATATACAGGGTGTTTTGAAGGTCCAATCCCTGGGAGGCAATGCCTGGCAGCTGTCCTCTCCACCGGATGCTGATATTCGGCCTGCTGTTTTTCAATTTGCTGTGTCCAATAAGCTGACGCTGCTGGAAATGCACAAAGAAATTTCGAGCGTCGAAGATGTATTCCAGCAACTGACCGCCAAAGGGGCATAGGGTAAAAGAAAGGATCAATGAAGAAAACTCATAATTTACTCCTTCTACTCTGTTTTTGTTGGCTTTGCCTGACAAATATCACACTGGCCTTGTCTACTACAGACAGCTTGCCGCCCGTCATTACCAAAAATTTTAAATTCAACGACGGCATCTACCTCGGCTACGATGACTTTCGCTGCAACACCCCGGTTTACGCGCTGGAGGAGCTGAAGGCCAATCTGGTCACCAATCCGCAGACCTTCATCACGCAAGTGGAATTCATCCAAATCAAGGCAACAGGCGAGGTCATCGACCTGGATTCTATCTGGGGCCTCTGTTTGGGAGGAATTCCCTACATTCGCCTGCCAGAAGGGACCATCCCCAAGCCGCTACCGGCCTTCGCCGGCCTGCAACTTCGGGGCAACATCTGCTACTTCGCCTACGAAGATGTCGAAATGCGTAAGGTGAAGATGCCGGTTTATAACCCGCTGCACGGCATTCCGTACCAGACCTCCTTCGTCGAACGCAAACAGTACCTCTACTACGAGAAAATGCTGCGCTTTGAGACTGGAGAGATTGCCGATCTCAATGTGGAAAATCTGGTGGAATGGGTAGCAGATGACCCGCAGCTGGTCAAAGCAGCCAAAGTACTCGATCAAGCCAAGGAACCCGACAAACTGTTCCGCTGCCTACTGATCTACGACGATCGGCATTTGGTGCGAATAGGAAAATGTACAAATTAATACCAAGCGGATAACGCTAAACACTGAACAATGCTGAGCATTTTTAAGAAAGAATTAAGCGCCTTTTTTAGCTCCCTCATCGGATACATCGTCATCGGAATGTTTCTGGTGATCATGGGCCTGGTGATGTGGGTTTTTCCTGATTACAGCGTGCTGAACTACAATTACGCTAGTCTGGATCAACTCTTTGCCATCGCTCCGCTCATCTTTACCTTCCTCATCCCAGCTATTACTATGCGCTCCTTCGCCGAAGAAAACCAGGCGGGTACTATCGAGTTGCTGGTGACCAAGCCGCTGCGCGATTGGGAGATCATTATGGGCAAGTACTTGGCTTGTTTGGTCTTGGTGCTCTTTGCTATTTTACCCACTTTGCTATATTACTATAGCGTCTATCAACTCGGTTCGCCCAAGGGCAATCTCGACTCCGGAGCGATTATGGGCTCCTATTTCGGACTGGTCTTTCTCGGAGCGGCCTTCGTCGCCATTGGGATGTTCGCCTCTTCGTTGACCAACAATCAGATCGTGGCCTTCATCCTAGCTACCTTCCTCTGCTTTTTCATCTATTGGGCCTTTTTCTACCTCAGTAAGCTACCCATTTTTGTGGGGCGACTCGATGATCTGGTGCAGAAACTGGGCATTGATTACCATTACAATTCCATCAGCCGAGGGGTCGTCGACTCCCGGGATGTACTTTACTTTATATCCCTCATCGCCATCTTTATCTTTTTATCCCAAATCGCCCTAGTTCGCAGAAAATGGTAAACAGCAAGAAAATACAATCAATCATTCAACTGGGCCTGCTCATTGGGATACTGATCGCCGTCAATATCATCGGCAATTATATGTACACCCAGGTCGATTTGACGGAAGATAAACGATTTACCCTCACCCAACCGACCGTTGAGCTGCTGCAAAATCTTGACGAGGTGGTTTATGTAAAAATTCTGCTGGATGGTAATTTTCCGGCAGGTTTTAAGCGCCTACAATCTTCAGTGCGGGAACTGCTGGGTGATTTTCGCTCCCAATCGCCCTACATCGAATACGGTTTTGAGAATCCTTCGGACGGGACAGTAGAGGAAATCAATGCCCGGCGGGAAGAGCTGGCCAAGGATGGCATCAATCCAACTAATCTTCGGGTGAAAGATGTGGATGAAACCAAGGAGCTGTTGATCTATCCCTGGGCCATGATGACTTATAAAGGGCGGAGTATGGCGGTTAATTTGTTGGAAAATGAAATCATGGGCATGTCCAGCGAAGAGGTGCTGAATACTTCCATCAGCCTACTGGAATACAAACTGGCCAATGCCATTCAAAAGCTGCAAATTATACGCAAACCGGCGATTGTCTTACTACGGGGCCACGGCGAGCTGAATCCCTACGAGACCGCCGATCTGGTGGAGCACCTGCGCCCGTACTACGATATTGGCCCCCTCAATCTGGATACGGCCTATCGCATTAATCCTGAGATCGGTGTCGTCATCGTGGCCCGCCCGCGTACCGCCTTCTCTGAGCGTGAGAAATTTATCATCGATCAATACGTCATGAACGGCGGGCGGGTGATGTGGCTGATTGATAATATGGGCGTTGGCTTGGACAGCCTGCGGGGCCGCAAAGAGTTTGTCCCATTGCCCTATGACCTCAAGCTAGAAGATCAATTTTTCAAATACGGCTTTCGTATCCAGCCCAACCTAGTGCTCGATTTCGAATGTACTCGCATCCCGCTGGTAACGGGCCAACTGGGTTCGGGCAATCAATACGACTTGTTTCCCTGGTACTACCATCCGCTCGTTGCGCCTTCCTCCGATCATCCCATCGTCAAGAGCCTGGATCGGGTCAATTTGCGCTTTCCAAGTACTATTGATACCATTAAGACCAAGTCCAATGTTCGTAAAAGCATTCTGCTGAGTTCCTCGCCGCGTAGTCTAGTAAAGCTCTCCCCGGCGGCCCGCCTCAATTTTGAGATGGCTCGCTACGATGCCGATCCTCAGCGCTTCAACAAAGGGCCGCAGCCGCTGGCGGTGATGCTGGAAGGCGAGTTTCCTTCGCTCTACGAAAACCGGGTTACCGAAGGGATGCGCGCTGGGCTGGACGAACTCGGCGAGAGCTTCAAAGCCCTTAGCTCACCGACCAAAATGCTGGTGGTCTCCGATGGCGATCTGGCTCGTAACCTCTACAATAACCAACAACAGACGGTGCAGCCGCTGGGGCTCAACCCCTTCGAACGCCACGTCTTCACTGCCAATAAAGACTTTTTGATCAATGCTGTTGAATACTTACTGGACGATAAGGGCGTCATTGAAGCCCGGACCAAGGAGGTCAAACTGCGGCTTTTGGATACGGCCAAGGCCAAAGCCGAAGGAACCAAATGGCAATTGATCAACATCCTACTGCCCCTATTATTTTTGTTGCTCTTTGGAGTTGCCTTTAATTTTATACGAAGAAAAAGATTTGGCCAATAGAGAAACCACTGCTTATGAAAAAGACAATCCTACTTTTTGGAATTTTTGCACTGCTGGGTACTGTGGCTGCCTGGTATATTATGATGGGGGACCAAAAGTCGACGCGAAGCGAGTCGGAGACCAACTTCGGCATCAAAGACATCGGTCAGGTCCAAAAGATTTTTATCGCCGATCGCTCGGGCGAGACCACCACGCTGGAACGCCAAGGTAAATACTGGCTATACAACGGCAAATACCGCGCTCGGCCCGACGCCATGCGCAACCTCCTGGATGCGATGCGGCGGGTTGATGTCAACTATGTCGTGGCGCGCGCTGCCGTTGACAACATCGTCAAGGACCTGGCTACTGATGGGATCAAGGTGGAGGCCTACAATAAGGACAACAACAAAATCCGCAGCTACTACGTCGGCGGAATGACCAACGATGAGCTGGGGACTTATATGATTATGGAAGGGGCGAATGAGCCTTATGTGACCCATATTCCCAGTTGGGAGGGCGGCCTGCGGGCTCGCTACCAGCTGAAGGGGGAGGAGTGGCGCGATCGTCATGTATTTCAGGAAGATGTTGAGCAAATTGAGTCGGTGTCTATGGAATACCCGACGCAGAAAAGCAAGTCGTTTAAGCTCATGCGTACGGAGGAGGGCTTTGATGTCAGTCCTTTTTATGAAGTTACGCCCCGCAGCCAGCGGCCTTTTAAGGCGGGGACGCCGGAGGCCTTTTTGATGGGCTTTGAGAGTTTGATTGCTGAGGCTTTTCAGAATCGGAACCCCGAACGGGACAGCATTCTGCGCCGCATTCCTTTTTGCAATGCTACCGTTAACTACAAAGATGGACAATCCAGGACCGCCTCTTTTTATCCCGTTGTACAATACGATGCCTCGGGCAAGGTGATCACCGATTACCAAGTTATGGCGGCTAATACGGCGATAGAGCGCTACCATACGCTGGTCAATAATGATGATTTTATGCTGGTACAGCAGCGCATCTTTGGGAAGATATTCTGGCCCTATGATGCTTTCTTCCAATAACACGCCCGACGTCCTATGCGAATTTTTCGGCTTTCTTTGTGCTTATTGCTGGCCGCCTGCCTCTGGACGGCAGTAGCGCCTTCGGCAGCCGATTGGGGCTTCTTCGGTCATCGACGGATCAACCGTCTAGCGGTATTTACCCTACCGCCGGATATGATGGTATTTTTCAAAAAACATATAGAATACCTCAGCGAACACGCCGTCGATCCAGATAAACGCCGCTACGCGACTCGCCACGAAGCCGTCCGCCATTACATCGATATTGATCATTGGGGCGTATATCCCTTCGACGAAGTTCCGCGCGACTGGACCAGTACGCTGCTCAAATACAGTGAGTTGTATGTGGTGAATGGAGCCAATGATACGCTATTGGTGCCGATTAATAAAAATTTTGGCTGGCCAACAGAGCAACAAGGAAGCCAGCCCAAGTGGAAGGCAGATGTACGCAAACGCGTCACCCAAAATTATCGCCGCCTCTTCCTCCGCGATATTTTACCTAATTATTATGAAGACGAATGGCCTTTAAACTGCGACAGCTTATCTTTTTTGCAAGAGCACTACGGCTATAGCGACTGCCAAACCGCCTTCGTCGTCGATCGTTTCTCCGAATACGGCATCTTGCCCTACCATCTCATCCGAATGCAAAAGACCATCACCAAAGCCTTCGGCCGCGGTGATCCCCAACGGCTACTCCGCCTGCTCTCCGACTTCGGCCACTACGTCGGCGATGCCCATGTCCCGCTACACACCACCGAAAACTACAACGGCCAGCTGACCGACCAGGTCGGCATCCACGCCTTTTGGGAAAGCCGTATCCCCGAGCTATTCGCCGACGAAGAGTTCGACTTTTTCGTCGGTAAAGCTGATTATATCGAAAATATTGACGACTACTGCTGGGATATGGTGCTGACCAGCCATAACTATCTGGATAGTGTCTTGCTGATCGAAAAATCGCTGAGCTACAGCTTCCCCGAAGACCAGCAATACTGCTACGAGGAGCGGCTGGGGCGGACGGTCCGTACCCAGTGCCGAGACTATGCGCGGGCCTACCAAGAGCGTATGCGGGGCATGGTAGAGCGGCGAATGCGAGAGTCTATCCACGCGCTGGGGAGCCTCTGGTATACGGCCTGGGTGGATGCCGGGCAGCCCGATTTGACGGACTTTAAAGCCTTGCAGGCGGCGGCCCTGGAGCGGGAGCAAAAGCAACTGGAGGAGGTCTATAAAAAAGGCAAGAGCCTGGGGCGGACGCACGGGCAGTAGAAAAGGAGGCGCTTTGCAGAAGCAGGGGCAGCGCGATGCTGTTTTTTCGGCATTTAATTTTACTTTTGCGCCATGAAACCAACAGCTTTTATCAGCACTGCATTCAAAGGAATGGCGATGGGCCTCGCCGAGGTCATCCCCGGCGTTTCGGGAGGAACAATCGCCTTTATCACCGGAATTTACGAACGACTGATCAATGCCATCAAGGCCTTCGGCCCCGGACTGGTGACGACTTTTCGCGAAGAAGGCTTGCCCGGCTTGTGGACAGCCATCGACGGTCGCTTTCTGGTCAGCCTGCTGGCCGGTATGGCGGCGGGTATCGTAGTCGGTGTCTTCGGCCTGAGCTATCTGCTGGACAATTATCCTCCCATCGTTTGGGCTTTCTTCTTTGGCCTCATCATCGCTTCAGCCATCTACGTTGGCCGTCAGATCGAGCGCTGGAAAGCCGGAGAGGTTGCGCTGCTGCTGGTCGGCACCCTAGTCGCCTACGGCATCACCATCATCAGCCCCGCCAATGGCTCCGAGTCCCTGCTTTTTGTCTTTTTCAGCGGGGCCATTGCCATCTCCGCCCTCATTCTGCCGGGCATCTCGGGCAGCTTCATCCTTCTCCTTATGGGCATGTATACCTTCATCATCAGCGATACCCTCAAACCTGCGCTCAAAACCCTCGCTCCCGATAAACTCTTGACGATGGGCGTCTTCGCTCTAGGCTGCCTGCTGGGGCTAATGACCCTGTCTCGCCTGCTATCCTGGACTTTCAAGAACTTCCGCAGCCTCACCCTGGCTACCCTGACCGGCTTCATGCTCGGCTCCTTGAACAAAATCTGGCCCTGGCGCAATGCCACCGAATGGCTGCGCGATGCCGCAGGTAAGATTGTGATGGACGACGATGGCCTGACCCCCAAGAAAATCTTAATGGAAGACAATGTCCTGCCCTCCGCTTACGAGGGCGAACCATTCGTTTTGCTCGCTGTTATTTTTATGATATTTGGTTTTATTTCCGTTTTCCTGATTGAAAGGTTGGGGCGTACGGAATCTTAAATTCTGACCATGAGCACATCGCAATTTCGGCAGTTTGGACTTATCGGCTATCCGCTATCTCATTCCTTTTCCAAGCGCTATTTCAACGAAAAGTTTGAGCAGGAGGGCTTGTCGAATCATCATTACGAACTTTTTCCCTTAGCACGTATAGAAGAACTGCCAGAACTACTGACTGCGCAGCCTAATCTGGTAGGGTTGAATGTGACCATTCCTTACAAGCAGTTGGTTCTGCCTTTTTTGGATGAAATAGAGGAAGGCGCGGCTGCGGTGGGTGCGGTGAATACGATTCACCTTACTGAGGGGAAGCTAAAGGGCTATAACACAGATGTTTATGGCTTTCAGCTATCTTTGGAGCACTTTGTAGCGGCACAGGAGAGGGAGCGACCGGAGCGCGCTTTGATTTTGGGGACGGGGGGTGCAGCCCGGGCGGTGGCCTGGGTATTGGAGCAGTTGAATATCGACTTCGATTATGTTTCTCGCGATCCGCAAAAAGCAGCTTTGACCTATAAGATGTTGGACCATCGTCATTTAGAGCAGGTGCAATTGATCATCAATACGACGCCCTTGGGTATGGCTCCTAACGTGGAGCAAAGTCCAGCAATTCCTTATTCATTGTTAGGGCCACAACATTTGCTATACGATTTGGTATATAATCCACAAAAAACTGTATTTTTGAGCAGAGGGGAGAGCCAGGGTTGCTCCATCATCAATGGCCTAGAGATGCTGCATCTACAAGCAGAAAAGGCATGGGAAATCTGGCAACGCTAATTCAATTATCGATAACTCCGTCAAACCAGTCAGAACCGAAAAAGTGTTTGGAATGATTAGCCAGAACGATAAAGGACTCAATGTCGACTTCTCCAATACGGAAATTGCTTTTACCAGCAAAACGGACGTAGAATTGAGGAAGGCAGGCTTGCTTTTTAGTATGATGAACAAAAGCTGGCTGGTCAATGTCGGCTCAAGAATGGGACTGATTGCGCTCAAACTGCGCCTCCCCTTTGTCCAGTCCATCATCAAATCAACTATGTTCGATCAGTTTGTCGGCGGGACAACCTTGTTGGAGTGTAAGCCCAATATCGAAAAACTGTATCAGCACGATGCCTTGACTATCCTTGACTACGGCGCCGAGGCCAAGAAGACCGAAAAGGACTTCAATCGGACGATGAACGAAACCATCCGGGCCATCGAATTTGCCTTCACCAATGCCAGTGTGCCGGTTGTCAGTGCCAAAATTACGGGGTTGGCGCGTTTCGAGCTATTAGAAAGCATCCAAAAGGGAGAAGCCTTAACTAAGAAAACTTGGCGGGAATACCGCAATATCCTCAAGCGAATTGATTCGATCTGCCATGCTGCGAGCGAGTATCAGGTCGGCGTTTTTTTCGATGCGGAAGAAAGCTGGATACAAGATGCGATCGATCATTTGGTCAACCTTATGATGAAGCGTTATAATCGGGAGCGGGTGATTGTTTACAATACCTTCCAGATGTATCGCCACGATCGACTGCAATTCTTGTTCGATTCTTTTGATAGGGCTAAGAAGGAAGGATACATGTTGGGGGCCAAGCTGGTGAGAGGGGCTTATATGGAAAAAGAGCGCGAGCGCGCCAAAGAAATGGGCTACGAGTCGCCGATTCAACCCAATAAAGCGGCTACCGACGATGCCTTTAATACGGCTCTTCGATTTTGTGTAGATAATTATGAGCAGATTGCTTCTTGTAATGCGACTCACAATATGGACAGCTGC
>JBCDGZ010000098.1:0-30193 GCA_038750655.1 Bacteroidota bacterium
ATCATCTTCAAACCCCGTCGCATCAAACTGGGTGATCTTCCTGCCAATCGCGCCATCCTTTTTCACCACCATATGCAAATCGCTAATGCCCGAGCCATCGCGCTTCGGTGTACAATACTCGAATAGGTAGTAACTATTGGCCTCATCGGAGATCAAACCAGCGATTTCCTCGAATTTCTGATCCAGCGCCGCCGTATCGTCGGCGAAAACGGAGCTGCTTTTGCCAATGCGCTTGAGCACCGTATCATCGATCTCATTGCCCAGCCCGATGGTGTAGAAATGAATGCCCTGGGGGGCATTGTCGACAGCAGTGTAAGCCTCTTCGCGGCTGTAGCGGGCCGCCTGGTCGGTCCCATCGGTAAAGACGACGACGGAGACGGCGGACAGTATGCCCGTAATCTCATTCTCGGCCAGCTTGCTCTTGGCCAGTTGGGTACTCTTGAGGACCGCCCCAAATAAGTCGGTAGAATTATCGGTAGAAATGCTAGGATCGATGCTGTTGATGGCTTCGTGCAGGGCATCTTTGTCGGAGGTGAAGTCGATCAGCTCGTGTAGCTCATTGCGACCATTGAACCACCAAACCCCCAGTGAGGCCGAAGAATTGCCGTTGACCGCAATCACATCGTCCACAAAGTTGTTGGCGGAGGCCTTGAGCTGTTCCAGGCTGTTGTTGAGGACCGAACCACTGAGGTCCAGTACCAGAATATTATTGTAACTGAAAACCTGGCGATTATCCGAAATCACCCGCGTCGCCTCGTCCTTGGACAGCAGGAGTTCATTATCATCGTTGCGGCCTTGCTCGAAGAGGGTAAAATTCTCCTCCGTCAAACCAGACACCGGATTACCCGCTGTGTCCTCGACTCTAAAAAACACCGAGACGCGGGAGGGAGGCGTTTCGTATTGCTCTTCAATGGTAATAACCAATTCGCTGAATTTCACAGGAGAGCTATCCTTGTCTTTCTTACAGGCTGCTAGCGTAAGGATGAGGGCGAGCAGCATCATTAAATACTTGGGAGATTTCATAACGACAGCAATTTTGGAATATTGAAAAATGAGACTTGTTCTAAACGGTTTTCCTTCCTGCTTCTGGTATAATGATGGCGCAAAATGCGGTCCACCCCTATATTAAAAAGTGTTAAAGTGTTGGGTTTAACGCTTCTTTAACAGCTTCCCTTATGGTTATGCTAACATTTTCATGGTCTTGGAAATCAATGACTAAGGTATTCGTTACCCTAGTCATTAGTATAGGTTTAGATGCTGACATCGCATCACTTAGAGGCAGGATATATAAAGTATACTTGGAATGTGAGGAAAGGTTACAGCTTAGGCTTGGCTTTTTTGAAGCTGTAAAACCAAGAGGTGCGCAACCAGTGGCTTACCTTCCGGCTGCTGTCGAAGGGACTGCTGAAACGAGCATCCCAACCGAGTTCCAGCTTGCTGGTGGCACTGAGTTCGTAGCCGAGCTGAGGCACCAGCCGCCATTCCAGTGTACCCTCGCCAGCCTCCAGGGCGTAGAGGACTTCGCTGCCCAGCTTGTAGTAGAGTTCTCCGTCGTCGATGCGGGCGCCGGAGAGCGACTGCTCCAGTACGGCGCGGTAGCGCAGTCGGAACACCGGCGTGTCGCCCTTGACGAAGGTCTGATCGCTAGCGATGCGGTGGCCGATGCGCCCCCGGTCTAGCCGCTGTACGAGGTTGAAGTGCTGGCTGGCGCGGTGGAACCAGGAGTCGCCCCGGCTGCGGAGCATATAGCCGATATTGAGGCTGATGCCAGCGCCGAGCTTATTGGAGAAGAATAGGCTGTAATCAGTCAGGATATTGCGATGCTGCCATTGGACCTCCTCGCTGCTGTCGTAGAAGCCCTGCCGGGACTCAATGCTACCTTTGAGGCTTTGGTCGCTGCTGAGCTTGCCCGATAGGTTGATCCGGGGCATCAAGCCTCCAACGGTACTGGATTGAGCGTTGGAAAGGAGGGGGAGGAGGAAAAGGGAAAAGAGGGACCAGTAGCGCATAGTCAAAATTCGATGTTGTCAAGAGGGCGATCCACGATGGTGGCCGTTTTGAGGAGTTGGCCGTCGAGGTCGAAGAGGAATTCGTAGTATTTCTTTTCCCTTCCTTTTCGGCCTTTGAGGACAATTTCGTAGCGCTGCCGCAGGCCCTGCGGGACCTCCCCACCACCAATCCAACCCTGCACCAAAGCCTCCTCCCCGCTAAACTGCTCCTGCACCTTCTGCACCTTATAGCGGTCAAACTGCGCCTCCAACTCCGCCTCTATACGCCCCCGCGCCCCCGCCGCAATGGCCTTAAAATCAATCTTGCGCTCCACATCCAGCAAGCGCCCCAAAGAATCGAACTCCACGCTGTACAAGTAGTCCTCCTTACAGCTTTTGGCCTCGTAACTCAGCCCTTCCTGGCTCCATTCCTGGTACCATTTGATCTTTTTATCAAATTCACATGCGGCAATAAACTCAAGAGCGGGGGAGGGAACGGCCTGCCGGTCGATCCGCACTTCCCGCTCGAACTTCTCTTGAGCCGCAGCAGTAGTCATCAGGAGCACAAAAATGCTCAGGAAATAAAAGGATTTGGGCATAACAGATCAATTAATGCGAGCGCACTAATCTTCTGCATTGTACGGCAGGGCCGACTTGTGCGCTACGATTTTGAGGGCACCGTTTTCGTCTTTTCTGTAGCAGAACGTGTACTCGACTTTGGTGCGTTCTCCTTCTTCGTCGGTAAAATAGTAATTCCCCATAGCAATAGCAAGATCGCTGTTGCTGTTAATGATTCCGGCGTTTTCCCAGTGAACATCTTTCCAGCGTTTCAAGGCAAAGCCCTTGTCTTCGGGATACGATTCATTGCCGCCAACGAAGTAGGAGAGGGCTCCTTCGAGGGTCGTACGAAATTGCTTTTCGGTGGCCAAAGTCGGCTTAAAAAGGACTTTACCGATGTCGTAACCGTAGAATTTTTCTATAAAATTGGTAGCCGCCGCCCCATAGTCATCCCCACTTTCGTAGGCCACACCAATACCAATTAAGCCAATACCCCAGGCTTTTTGGATGGCGATGACTTCTGATTCGGTGATTTTCTGAATGAGCTTGGGGGGAGCCGCAGGAGGCTGACAAGCTTGGCATAGGAAAAGGACAGCCCCAAGTAGGGTAAAGCACTTGAGTGAAGCGGTAAAACGTGATTTGAGGAACATAGCTGAGGAATTAGGGGGTGAAGTTAGTATTGAACACGGCTTTTGGTTGCTCTTTGCTTATATCTTCTCAAATAGCGCTGCACATCTTGCATCGTCGTCTTCCAGAGCATCTTGATATTACTTGAGCGATTGTTGAGGATGATGTCGTGGCCGGGAACGCCCAGCCGGGTAACGATTTTGTACTCCACTTTTCCCGACCCTTCTTTCGAAATCAAGACTTCAGCGTAAAGTAAGTATTCAAATTTTTCGTGAATGCGTCTGAGCTTCCATTTGGCGAAGCGTAAGTACTTGTTGGCAATGTCTGCCTGATTATTGATCTCGATTTGCATATAAAGTTGTTTTGATAGTAAAACTATTATTAATTGGCGTGATACTATCTGTTTAACGTACGCTAACCTAATTTGTTCTTTCTACTTCCGGAATATCACAACTTGAAAGGGCCTCCGACTTCGGAGACCCTTTCAAAGGTGACACTCTATCCATTTTCTCCGATCTCAAAGGTGCTTTGACGAACGGTTGTACAGGGGATAGGGCCTATTTTATTTCGCTTCTTTTTGCAGATAGGTCAGATAAGGATCAATCTCTTTGGCGATATTTTCCGGCTTCACCTCAATCGGAATTTGCGGAAATACTCCCTCATCTTTCATCGGCTGGCTAGGTGCAAAGTATTTGAGTGGAATGTCTACCTCCATTTTGCTGTAGGGCACGGTAAAGAAGGCATATTCTCCACCGTTGATGCCCTGCTGGTTGCCGCCGGACGTTTGGCCGATGAAGGTGGCGAAGCCAAATTGCTTGGCCTTCTTCAGCAGGGTATAGGTGGCAGAGACGTTGCTGGCATCGCCAAAGAGGTAGGTTTGTCCCTCGAAGCCTTTGGCTTTGGGGGCCAGGTCCTGGCAATCGGAAGGGAGGAGGAGTTCGTACAGGTCATTATCTGCTGGGCGGTAGAGGTTAGGAGGGAGGCCCGTTTTCAGGACATCTACCCAAGTATCGATGTAGGGGAGGTGATCGGGATTGAATTTGGTGGTGCGGATAAAAATTTTACCGATGTCATCGCATTTCAAGGTATCCTTGATCAGGTAGCTGATGAGTTCGTTGGCGGGCTCGGCCAGTCCGCCGCCGTTGCCCCTAATATCAATGGCGAGCTGCTCAATACCCAGGCTATCCAGCTGGTGAAAGGCATCGGCGAACCATTGCTTTTGATCAAAGCCTTTCCACTTCCAAATGGCAAAGGTGCCCAGACGCATTACCGCCAATTTCGAATTGACAATTTCTAAAGACCAATCTTCTTTCCCCAAAATGGCCTCACCATATTTCGCTTGCATCTTCTCGGCCCGCTCTTTTTTGCCCAGCGCGGGTACCGTAATACGCTGTACTTGCTCCGCATCATAATTCTTAAATGTCAAACTATATTCTTCCTTTTGCAAAGGGAAAAAGAGTTGGAAGTAAATATCAAATGCCTGCCAGGTCGCAAATTCGTACTGCTGTAAAGACAGATAGTGATCCGTTGGTGCGAAGTTGTGGCCATCCGACTTGGCGATGCTTTTCAATCGATTATAGATGTCTATTATAGGCAATCCATTGATGCTGAGAATCTCTGCGCCTCGCTTTAGGCTTTCATTTCCAGAAACATTTTCTGTTGCAAAGAAGTGCCCTTCAATAATATTAAAGCCTACCGGAAAGTAAGTTTTTCCACCCAATAAACGCTCGCGCAGCTCCCGGTTCATATTCCAGGGATTGAGGTAGGTATGCCCACAGCGGATTTTGGCGATGCACTGGGCCAGTCGCGTCATAAATTCACCCTCCGAAATCTCAGCAGGCAAGCCTTCTTTCAGCTGTTGGAAAGACTGGCGAATGTCTTCTGGTTTATTGTAGCGATAGAGACCGGGATGCATTTCTGTTAGGGCCTGTTCCAGAATTTGCAGGTCTACAAGTAGGCTATCTTTGCGCAGCATGTTTCCCGATGCGACCGTAGGAGGCTCCGGTCGATTGTCGTTGACTGTGCTAAGCATTCCGGCTTTCTTTATGGAGGCTTCTGTAGGCAGTTTAGAATGACAGGCTGTAATCAATAGGAAGGCTAGGAGATAGAATACTAGTTTCATTAGAGCAGTTTTTAGAATAACCAATTACCAATTAATTTAACCACAAAATCCGGCTGATGTTCAAAATACTACCCATTTCCCCACACTATTTCAGTTGAAAGCGAAACGATATTCTCAATAGAATCACGGAAACGGGTGAAGCGACGGACTCCACCAATATACCATCTTTGAGGCCCCTATAATCGCTCGTTCTGCCCAGATATTGATAGCGTAAGGAGAGATTGACGTATTCTGAAGTACCACCAATCCCAAAGCCTGCACTTAGATTGGAGCGATCTATTTTTCTTTGATCGTCGGTATGGATGAAGGCGCTTAGAGAGGTGTAGCCCATGCGGGGCTCTACGAAAAAGTGATCCCCAAAGTAGCGGCGGTACAGTAAGGCAATCGCGCCGAATCGCGTATCGTTAGGAGAGAGGATTTCGGTCCCCGGCTCTTCGGTACTTCGGGTGCCGGGAATAAAGTTACCTCCGGTGGCAAAGTCGAGTCCAAGGTCTCCGAATGTAAAACGTCTGAGGAGGCTGGCGTAGATTTCTGCCTTTCCGAGATCGTGTTTTTTGCCGGCGATTCCTCCGATACCGACGCCACCCTCGATAGCGTATTGTTGAGCTTCTGAATGGTGGGAAAATAGTAGAAACAAAACAGCGAAGAAGAGGATCAAAGGAGACTTCATACAGTTGACTTTTATTTTTCCAATCCACTTTCTACCCAAAACCAACTGCTAAACATAAGAATCCTCCCGAATGTTTCAAAGTGTTCGGGAGGATTCCAGCCTGCAAGATTAAATCGTCAATCTTCGCTCATCTAAACTCTGCATACCAGAAGAATTTTCGGCAATCACCTTAAAATGATGGAAAAGGGTATTGCCATCGGCATCGAGTTTGATGAGGGTCCCGTTAGCTAAACTGGTATTCACCAGCGCCACCGACAGGTTCAGGTCATTACTTTGGAGTTCATGGATTTT
Source organism: Bacteroidota bacterium (assembly GCA_038750655.1). Taxonomy (GTDB): domain Bacteria; phylum Bacteroidota; class Bacteroidia; order Chitinophagales; family Saprospiraceae; genus JBCDGZ01. The sequence continues at coordinate 6,257 of JBCDGZ010000098.1, forward strand.
CTGCCAGTTGCCAAAGCGGTTCAACTTGTACAAATAGTATTTTCCATTGTGGACCGTTTTATCCCAACTGATGGTAACACTTTGAATTTCAGTCACCACGCTGCTCCCGTTAAGGACATCCGTACCGGTATAGGACAAGGCCGGAGCGTCGGGATTGACCAGGTCAATAATGCTGGCTACGGCCAATTCCGAGGGGAAAGAAGGCACAAATTCTGGCTGGTTATTTTCATCCAAAATCTCTCTCAAGGCAACTACTCGATAAAACAAAGGCTCGCCGAATGGAACGAAGGTACTGCTAGAGAAATCATCAGTGATAGGTTGTCCCTCCTGGATGGTCTGCACCAGTTGCATGGAATGGATACTGAGGGCATCCACAGGATTTTCGGTCCGATAGATTTTATATTGACGAATTTGCTCGCTTTCCACATAGGGATTGATCTCAAAGCCCACTGAAGCAGGCGTACCCAGCAAGTTATCCGGCAAAGTAGTAACAATCTTCTTAATCGCCGCCGGCTTAGGAGGATAGCTGTTGATCAACCGTATCGGGCCAATGATTTCGCTGGGAGCACTCAAGGCCAGCTGATTATTCATGCCCACTGCGCAGTAAAATACCACACTGTTATTCGCACCATCTAAGGTGAAATCGGTAAACTGCAAATCTGATCCTACCTTGACCACCATCGGATAAGGGGTGTTGGCGGATGGCGGCTTGGGCGATGCCACCGTACTGTTGATCTGATCGTAAAGCACTGGCGTCTTCGTCAGCGGAACAAAGTTATTAGAAACCGTTTCCCGTATAGCATCTTGGATACTTTGTCCACTATTAATATTATCAGGCGGCGGCAACTGCGAGTTCGCTGGATTGCCGTTGACCAGAATATCTAGATTGGTGATGATAAAATCCAGACTATTATTGGCCAGGATATTATTTAAAAGCGACGTAGTGTAAAGGCGTTCCAGAATGCTCTTCCCATCCGCTCGGTAGAAGACAACGGCGTAGGGCGTATTTGGAAATTCGACCTGAAAAGTGTAAGACGATTTGCCGTAAAAATCAGGGCGGGTGGCATATTCCAGCAGGCGCGTCGCCGCTGGCTGGACAGGCGCCTGATAGGCGACTGCAACCATCGGGATGGGTGGTGTAATCGGCGAGGTGCAGCCCGTCGAAGAATTGACAGCTCGCAGCCCCATGTAGGTAATCTTGGAAACATCACCCGCCGCAGGATACACTACCGAAAACTGTAGGCCGCTGGTATCGTCGAGGTAGAGTTTGGTACCGGGAAAATAGGTGACGCTGAGCGGGCCAGCCCAAGGGACATAGCTGCCATCCTGGGCAGGATCGTAATCGCCATCTAGCACCATTAAGTGCAGATGGCCCGCATTATCATAGTCCGTATCCAATACCGTATATCCCTGTCCATTAATTTCTACGGAGCCACCAAAGTTATTACTACTGTTGGGGAGGCCAGTGAATACAATATCATAGATGCCTGAGTTGTTGGTGCCGCTGCCGGCCGCCGGAGGCACCTGGCTGAGGGCAGCATTTTGGGTGATGCCCTGCTGCGCGGCCGTACTCAAGGTCTCGCGGTGGCCAAGCTGCGTCCAGGCCGCGGGGACCGAGAGATTTTCGGTCAGCACAAAAAGCTCACCGGCGCTGGGCAGGATGTAATCGGGACTGACATAGGTTTCATCAGAGCCCGTAGGAACGATGACTCCATTATCTGGAATCCCTTCCACACTGACTACACTACCATTGATGGCCTTGACGACATAGGGTTGCTCATTGGCCACCAGCACACTACCGATGAAGGCATTGCTCAGGCTTTCGCCGTTGCTGATGGTCAGCGTGAGGTCAGCAGTTCCACAATCTTGCTCCGTCACCCCCGCGATAATGCCGTGGATGATGCGTGCGGGCAACTCGCGGAAATAAAATTCAATCTTGTCTGGTGTTTCGAAGGCGAGGCCATCTGGTGGGCTGGTACCATCGATGGGGGGCCGCCAGCGGTACTTGACTCGGACAACCAGATTGCTGCCATCGGGGTTGAGCATGGCCTGCTCGGTACTGGTCGTGAGGATAGGAGGAATTTCTTTGAAAATAACCTGCGCTGAGCAATCGGTCGGTGGAACAACGATGCCGCAGCGACTCGGAAAGACCGTCTTGTCGCTGTGCACCAGATTGCTCAAAGAGCCAGGATAGAAATTCTCCGTGCGAGAAAACCAGTTCAAGCTGTACAGACCATAGTGGTGGTAATCGGGGTCAGTGGTTCGATGAAGGTAAACCGGGCTGGTGAATTCTCCATTATCTAATATGGCCATTTCTTCGGCTTCTCCACTCAGGTCGTTATAGTTCGAATCTTTGAGTTGATCCAAAAGCGTCATCAGCGTATAGCTGGAACTACTCGTCGTTTTATTTTGGTAGCGCAGGCCAAACTGAATGGCGGAGGTGGTGTAGATGTAAAAATCACTATTTTCGAAAAACGGAGGGACGCCTTTTTCGTATTGGAAGGCTTCGCGACGGATGTTGATATAGCGAGCATCTTCAAATTTTGCGTAGCCCTGATCGTCAATGCTAGGATTGCATTCTCCGGCATTGAGTTCGATACCGTAGCCCAGCTCGATTCGCGGTGGGGTAGGGTAGCGATAGTCGAAAAGAACGGTGGGAAGAGAGAGGGAGAAATGTTGGCCACCGTTGTGGTCGTACTGAATGGCGTAGAGGTAGCGATTGTAGACCGCACTGGCATCAATATATCCTAGCGCCAGCATTCGCGCCATATGAAAGTCCACAGAAACTGTTTTGAACAAATCCGTATACAAAAAGCTCACCGGCTCTGTATCATCCGTACCATCGTTAGAAACGACTTGAGGGGGGCTACTGAGATTGCCATTGAGGTAATCCGTCACCGCGCTGGCCAGCCCTTCATTATTCCAGCGATCTTGATAGTTGCTCATATCAATCGTGGGGGAGTAGCTCGGCGATCCATTATTGTAATCATTGTATTTCCTCCACTGCTCATTATTAAGGCGACCTACCCCATTCTGAGAAAGGAAGGCGGTGTCAATGAGTTCCCAGTCATAGTCCCCCTGTAAAGTATCCACATAGGTGGTGAGAAATAACTGCTCCAGTTTGGTATCGCCAACACGCTGGCAGCGGATGTAGTCAATATATTCTACTCGTACGCCAAAAAATCCAGTCGGGAAGCCCGTCCCCAATGCCACGGCTCGTTCCTCTTCGGCGAGCTCGCTTTTTGATTGCTGACGGCTTTTTTCCTTCGGACCTTCATTGGCTGCTGCCAGGGTAAGGTTGCCATAAATCTGTCCCCGAAAGGAAAGAAAACGCTTGGCGGCGTCCTGATCGGGATGTTTAGAAATAGCCTCTGCTTTGATGATACTTCTCTCCGAAGTCCCAAACTTAAAACCAAACTCAAAAGACATTTGCTGGGAGGCCCAAACCTTAAATATCCCCTGATACTGATTGAGGAGGTCGGCAGGAACAAAGCCCGTTCCCAACTGAGCCGCCAACTGATCGTACTCCCCCGTCTCTAAAAAGCGGATGACAACCGTCGTGGTATTGGCGGTATCCTTGGGAAGGGGAACGGCCGTCTGATAAACCCACAGTCGATCTGCTCCGGTATCTATGATGGTATCAGGTTGTTGCGAAAAATCGACGATGGCATTATAGAGATTCTTATAAACCGCTCGATAGACTCGAACGGGGCGGCTGGCGATCGGGAAGGTATCTTCCAGGCTGTTGAGCATCGCCCAGCGCAGATGATTACCGGAGGTCGATTGGTCAGAACCATTAGAGCCCGCTGCCTGCAGATACAGCTGAGAAGATTGTAATTGGGGATTATTGGCATTCAGAATTGGATTCGACATATTACTTTCTTTTGGAAAAATCAACAATGAATTTTAACACCTCCTGTCAAGGTTAAAATTGTTTGGTAAAGGATACGTTCTCTGTGGTCACATTTTCATACTGCCCCGTATCCGGGTTGTAGCGTTTGTAGCGGAAGGTCGCCGTGATGCTCACCTGTCCATTCCCAGGGAAGGCTCCACCGCCGGGGAATAAAATGGCACTGCTGTCCTTGGCAACAATCTTGGTAGTCAGTGCAGTACCATTGACCTGTAGATCAATGCCCTCTTCGAGCGTAAGCACCGGAATCTTGGGGTCATTGAACGGTTCCGGATTGCGGACCAAGGCAGCAATGATAGAATTGTTGGCGCTATTTCTTAGAAGTAAGAATTCTGTTGTCGTCGCAGGCGGTAAGTCGGAGAGGCCAAGGGTCCCAAAGAGCACCTGCTCGTAGGCCAGGACATCCTCGCTATTGGTACTGGGGATGCTGACCCCGCTCCAATCTTTTTCTACTACAAAAACCGCTTCGGTCGTGTTGCCCTCCTCGTCTGTAATTGCATAGCTATTGACCTGTTCGGTGAACGAAGCATAACGCGACGTCTCAAAAGTATAGCGGTGTACCTCTCGTTCTACACTTCCTTTAAAGGCATTATAAACAGCCGTGTAGCATTTGAGTGGTTCGAGGTCTTTGGCAAAAACAGAGCCTTGAGCAACCGTTTGTACCGTATTGATTCCCAAACAGGGGACACCGTTGAGGATGGTATTGATCACCTCATTTTCTACCGTCTCAATGACTGGCCCGGGCACCCATTGTGCGAAGGTCACATCTGCATTGTCAGCGGGCCGGGCCGGGTCCTTGATCTTAAGGCCCAGTCGGTAGCCTCCCCAGTCGCTGTCGTACATGGTGCGGACATAGGCTTGCTTGAAGAATAAGCCCAGCTCTACATTTTCATAAAAAATAGGCTTCGCATTGATCAGATTGCCATCGGCATTGGGGTAGGAGGTGGCAAAGTCGATGTAATGCAAGAGCGTACGCAGCTTGAACTTATCTTGCAGCGCGGCAGGCAGCCCACTGTACAGCGGATGCAGGTTATTGTTGTCAAATTGGTGGAAAAATCCCGGAGGGCCTTCGGTGCGGAACTTGACCGTATGGTTTTCGGTGTAGGTCTGAAGCAGGGTGCTGCCATCTTTGTACACTCGGGTCCTAGTACCGACATTAACTGTATAGGTCTGATCGGGCTTCCACAAGACCTGTCCAACCGATGAATTCAGCGCATTGACCTCATCCCCCGTATTGTTGGCACTGTTGGCCTGCGTGACCGTATCATTGAGCTGAAAATCTTCCAGACTTAGGTAGCACAACTTGCGCAGTTCACTGTAGCATTCGTTCGTTTCTCCATAACCACTACCGTCGAGGTATTCCACAGTGATGCACCCCTGGAAGGGCACTCTGGTCGTCCCATCCTGTAGTACCGCTTGTACCGAGAAGAAGAACCGGCCATCTTGAAGGGGGCCAGGGAATTTCAAACATTCAAAACAGCTGACTTGACCAAAGTACTCTACCGGAAGCAGAAACTTGAGGGTGTACTTGACACAACCCGGAACCTCAAAGCTGTATTCTCCAATGTAGTTGCTCAACCTGGTGAAAATCATGTAGACATCGGGAAGAGAATTCTTGATGTCATTGCGCAGACTATCAGTGCGCGAGCACCGCTTCGGTTGCTTACAAATATTAAAGGTATTGCCTACCAAGTATTTGTAGATCAAGGACAACCACAGCGGGTGAGTGATTTCATAAGGCTCATCCGGCAAACCACCTGCCTTGAAGAAACCATTAATAATCCCTACCAAATCGGCCATAATCTCCTGGGTGCAAGGCAAGCCGCCCGATCCAGCAATCCCACCACCCTCGCAGTAGCCAGAGCGGATGACAATTTTCTGGATGGGCTGGCTGTCATCATTGTACAGCAGCTCTTGCGGTGTGCTGGCCCCAGCAAGATTCTGGCTACTCACTAGTACATCACTGTAATTGAGATTGGCATCTGCTTCGAGGCGATAATAATCGATTTGTAAATTGGTGGTACCCGTTTGTACTCCTAGTCGAACCAGCGCCGTCGGTACAGCGAGGTAGAGGGTCAGGGCTTGTCCCGGATGAAAGCGAATGGCACTGGAATTGATCGTACCGGCTGGACCATCGGAGAGTTCAAAGCCTACATTCTGCGTCGTGAACAGCGTCTGCGAAGGCAGCAACCCACTGGCTCCCACCAGCGTGAGATCAACACAGGTTTCGTCAATCAACGTTCCTACACAATTCAAATTCAGCACCGCATAGTCCTCGCTCCAGGAAGGGCCATTGGGCACACCGCTGCTCATAAAAGAGAGTGGAGACAGGCTTAGGAGGCGAATTTTGGTATAGTGGCCAGGAGCGCTCCACTGCCAGAATCCGATCTTAGGATCGGCCGGCAGGCCGGTGGCTCCGGGGATATTATAAATATCGTTGGGCGACAGCGTTACATTGGTGACCTCAAACTCGTAGGTCAGCTGAGGCGCTTTGGCCTTTTTGGGCGGCAGCAGTTCCCGGTACTTAGGCGTCACGCCAATACCTCCGACATCATTGGTGGTCGGTAGTGGATTAACCGCGTGCTTGAATTCGATGTCGACGTAGCTATCCAGCGGAATGACATTGGTGTCGGATGGATTGCTGTTGAAGGCCACAGGGTAGCTTTCGCCAGTGTGGACATTAATGGCGTTGACCGAATCGCTTTGCAGCAACGGAATTTGAACGACATTGAGGCTGTTGTTGAAATTCCATTTGAATTTGACTTTAGCGCACTTCTTTATAAACAACAGTTTCACACAGACCTTCACTTCTCCGGCGATAATGAAAGGCTTCGGCGCATCAACCGAGAGCGCAAAATGAGCGCCGATGCCAATCCCGACGCCAAAGATGGATACGGAGCCTTCGATGCCTGCGCGGATGCTACCGCCGACTTGCAGCGGGCGGAAGCTCAGGCGTCCGGCCAGATCAAGATAGGCTTCGACTTTGACCCGGGCTGGGCCGAATTTTTTGTCGATTTTCATCCCTGCGCCGGCGCCCGTACGGATGCCGGAGGCCGAGAGCATGAGGTAGAAATAGGCGCGATTAATGATGCGCAGTAACTTGGCTTGAATGCGCTTGTTCTCCGGCAGGTCACGACCGATATTGACGTACCAGCCCGTAGAGTTACCGAAGAAAAAGCCCAGCTCCATTGCGCCAGTGACCTCGGCGATGGCTCCCCGCTGGCTGCCGCTGTCCGGCACTTTGTAATCCACCCCTAATGCTGCCTCGATCGAGCTGTCCGTGATGGCCAGGAAGGCATAGAACGGTGGCGTGTTTTGGGAGGCAAAGCCAATGCGTTTTTTCAACAGCTGGGCTTCCCCTTCCAGGAAGAAGACGCCGGGGAGGGACAAGAGGAAAAATAGGCGGCTGGAGAAGGTGAAGCCGGAGTCGGCAGCGGTACCGAAGAGGACGCCTGCGCCGAGGGAAGTCCCACCGATGGGATAAAACTTGGGTTCATTGATACCTCGGGTGGGCATTTTGTAATATTCAAACCAAGGGGTATCATCCGATAGGCCCGCCTGGGCTTTGGAGACGACAAAGTGTCGGCCAAAGAGGGCTTCAAAGCCATAGATGCCCAAGCCGGTGCTCCCCAGCGGAATAGGGTTAGAAATCTCCAAGCCTACATTGACCAGGAAGGCCGGCACATCCGGCATATAACGCATCCCTGCACTACCAGCGATGTTCATACGAGGCAAGGAGAAGGCTACATTACCTGCGTATTCTACTCCGTTTGTGCCCCCCTCCTTGACGGCCAGATAGCCGCTGAGCAGCAGGGCTGCTTTGTCTTCGCTGACATTGCCCGGTAGGGCCAGGTCGATGCCGATGCCTTCGATGCGGAAGAAATGCGAGGAGCCGTCTTCCGTAAAATAGTACTTGATTCCATCCCCCCGCGCATCAACACCCGCCGGGTTAATACTCAAGCCGCCATCGAAGCCCACGTATTTGTATTTGACGCCATTGCGTTCATCACTACCCAAGTGCAGAGCAGTGATGGACAGTTTGACCGGCCCGATGGGCAGCGTAATCGCCTTGGGCAGCACCAGTGCTCCTCCTTCGAACTCGAAGGTGCCGTCGGACCAGATGAGCATCTTAGTGATCTCCACATCCTGAGGTAGAAACTGGCCAATGGCACCGCTCTGTTGGTCGAAGTCGAGGTTGCCAGAGACGGCGACGAAGAAGCGGCCATCGCGTTTGCCGACGGAGAGGGAGTCGAGTTTGAGGGTGAGAATATTGGGGATTTTCAAATCCTGCAAACCTTGCTCATCGGAGACACTGATGTAAAAATCACCATCCTCATCAAAATGGACATTGACATCCACCTCGGCTGGGTTACCGCTGGCATTTTGGAAACCCGGAATTTGCATTTTACCGCAAATCTCAGAACCAACAATGGCATTCTGGTAAAAGGTCAGACTAAAACAGTTCAGCCCTACGCTGAAATCACCGAGGGTCGCTTGTAAAAGAGGACTTCCCCCGCTGGCCAGCCGGATTTCTCCTGAGAAGCCAGTATTTCCAATCAGAATATTATTGCCCTCCAGGGTGCCAGTAGAACTTCCTTGATCAATATCAAAAGGCAGGTGAACGGTGATGTTATTGATGCCGACTCCCTTGAAATGAGGATGCCCTTCGGGAGGGGTCTGCTGACTGGATAGATAGGGCGTAATCCCTGTCATTTCAATGACGATGCCGGTGTTGCCCAGCTCGACCGCATCGATGGTGGCGCTGAGTCCGCTGGCGTCAAACACCAAGTCATCTGGTAAACTGTAACTGACTCCAGCACCGCCCAGTGTCACGGCAAAGGGCTTGATGTTGGCTCCATCCATGATAGGCAACCACTCCGAACCGACCAGTTCCACGGGCACCAGCCAATCGTTTTTGATCAGCAGAGAGACATTGAGGTTGGTCAAGTCTAGGGAAAAACCAGGCAGGGTAGTGGCGCGAAAATCCAAGATGGTTATATTGCCACCATTCAAAAAGACCAGTTCCATATTCGGAATGCCAAAGAAGGGGAAAGCGATACGGGTGAGGATCGCTAATTGACCAGAGACCTCACGATGCGTCTCGTTTTCGTAAATTTCGTAATTGATAAATCCTACATCATCCAACCACGGGGGCGCATCCCCAAAGAAGCTGGGCCAGAAATTGAGGTTATCGCTAAGCGGGGCATATCCTTTTATCATTTTTTAAGGTGTTTATCGGGTGAATTGACTAAGGGCGATTTTACAGCTAGCGCAACTTTTCGCGTTTTCGACTTTTGCTTTGATCGCTTCGGCACCGTTGAGCTGAACTTTGATTTGGCTGTTTTTTAAATAAATCGTATCGACGGAAGAAAGGGGCGATTCCCCTAGGTCAATGTATCTTTCATAATAAATTTCGATCTCCTTTCCGGGAAGAATAGCAAAGTTCAATTCTTGCTGACCTCCTAGGTTGCTAAATGAATCGTAGCAGAAGGCTGCCTGTCCAAGCTTTGATGCAGTATTGGTCAGGAGCGGTGACCTCAGATGGAGGCTATCGACCTGACAACTTTGCATATTCAGTTGATGGGGCGTATACACCTCATCGCGTGTGAAGTATCGCTGGGTATCATTATTAAGCACCGTATCTGTTCGCAAACGGAATTCGTCGGAAATAATACTAACCTGCACCACCTCCTTGGTGTCATTTTGTAGAGTAAGCTGAACCTCTGCACTACAGGCAGAGAATAGGAGGAGAATTAAGGTGATGAAGATGGTATTTTTCATAATATCTAGGTAAAAGTGAATGGAAGCGTCGCTGGTCCGGGAATGGTGTATTGCATTGCTGCCCCCCTCGTCGAACTACCGCCAGTTGTGCTGGCATTAAAACCACGGAGGTGCAAGCTGATTTCTACATTAACTGTACTGGCTGCAACCGCCGGGGTGGTAATTTCTAGTGTCGTACTGTTGATCACATTTAGGTTAGTTCCAAAGAAACTTCCAAACTTAATCTTCAGCTCGGCGTCTCGTCCCAAACGATTGGTAAAAGCCTCAATAAAATTGGTACCCGTAATCGTCACCACAGTTCCTCCGGCTGCCGGACCCGTATTGGTTGACAAGTTGGTAATGCTGGGAGCCACAACACCGGCGTTGAAAGAGTTCAGAATCCCCCGAAGCTTATGAGCAATGCTGGCATTATTGCTAATGACTTCCGCAAAATACTCAGTGGCATTGGGATCGTTGGGAGAGTTGATCAGATTTTGCAACGGAGTCCATAAAATATGGACAAAATTATTACGAATATTGGTATTGGTAATCCAGGCATTATTGGTCGTAATATCCCCGTCGCTGCTTTCTCTGATTTGCATAGAATGGCTCGTGAAGTGAGGATTAACCACCAATTCCCAGAAAATCTCGGTTACCGCATTGGCAAATATCCCTTCAATTTCTTCACCTCTGTTGACATCTGCAGCAGACGAAGGCCCCAGGCTAAAGCCCAGATTATTGTTCTCGTCGCGGAAATTATAGTAGGTGTAGTAACCACCGGAGAAAATGTGTTCGATAGCCTCCGGGAAGCCTTCGATGATGGCCTGCTCATTATTGTACAATAGATTCCCGTAGTGCCGCAGCTTGAGGTCACCAGAGAAAAATTCTCCGATAATATCCATCGTAGTATAATCGACCGCATGCCAATAGACATGGTGACTGCTTTCGTGGATCAACATATCTCGGTCCCATTGAGAAGGGCGGTCCGTCATCTGCACCACATCCAGCGGAACGGCGTGGGCAGTCATATTATTGGATTCCTGTATCCCTTTGGGTAGGTTACCTAATACAGAAAATACATATTCGCTTTTTATACCGTAGTAATTGCCGTTGGTCATATTGTGGTAAAAATGGGCCAATTCGCGAGTGATCTTTAAGGTATACAAGGCAAAACGAGGCTGATCATCCAGGATAGAATAGGTCTGCAAGATGATGGGCCGGGCATTACTGCCTATTGTGGGCCGTTGAAAGTTCTTAAAGTCATCCCAGGTGGTGTATTCACTGTGCCCTTGGTTATTGAGCTGAAGTTCGTTTTCCACCGCACGCGTAGTAACTTCGAACTGAAATATACTTGCGACTTCAGTATATTCTACTATCGACGAGTTCAATCCAATCGAAGAGTCTTCAACACCGTAGGCCACGCGCCAATAGATGTCTTCGTTGGGTTCAAGGTCGTAAACTACACCGTGTATCTCTCCTTTACTATTGGTTGTAACGGCCGAAAATAAGGGATTACTGTAGGAATATACTCCTGCTGTAGCAGTAGGTGGAGAATCGTGTAATTCAATGGTAATCCCATCTGTGATTTCCTCATAAATCGGAGTAGAGAAACGGCGTTTGACATGCTGGACAATGAGGTGGAAGTCGACACCAATTCTGAATACCAAGGGATTGTTGGGCGCTCCGATAGTATGCCCATCAAAAGATTCGTAGTAGCCTTTGGCCCCTTGAACCGATAGCCAATAGTCGGAACCAGAGCCTTTGGTCGACCAGGAAGTGGGAAGGGTGCCCAGCCCACTCGCCGCAGAGGCGGCGGGATTTTCGATGGTAAAGAAAAAATCGGGATTGCCGCCCATCCATCCATCCGTAGGAATGGCGACCGAGAAAGAAACAGCGCCATTACTATCGGTCGTCGACGTAGCTACGACATCATTGGGAGAGACGGGATCATACTCCATCATTTTGACCGTCAGGCCACTGTCAACGGGGACATAAATATCGGTAGTTCCGCTGGGGTTAGGATTCCAGACCTCAAATTTAATGTAGGCTTTAACTGTCGATTCGTTGAAGCTCGTCACGGAGGTAACTAGCGGGTGGCCATTCCATTTTGAAATGTAACTAGTGTTACTGGGATTGACATCAATGAAGGTCGGAAAGAGCTTAATAAAGCTCAGCGGGGAAATTTTATCAATATTGTAAATCGTACCGCCACTCTGAGATTCTGTGAAGTACATCTTTATCTTAAAGTTAGGATGATTACTGCCGTTTAGCTCGGTCAATCCTATATTTTTGCTACCGCTTCTCGGAAATTCCTTTTCGCCAAGCATCAATCGATCCAAGAACTTGGATTCCTTAACCGGTCGAGCAATCGTAGCCGGATCACTACTCTCCGTTTCAGACCAGGTCGCATCGAGAATAGGATCAGGAACGGCCCCCATATCGGGGGCAATATCACTACGGAAGCTAGCAGGCTCGACTCCTTCGATCAGGATGTAGACTGGAGACGGCACGCCATTGGGCACCGCAGCCATTAGCGCATTATCGGTGAGGACTAAAAGTTTTGTTAAAACCCCACCTTTGGCCCCAGTCGTAATCTGTGAGTTCACCGTGAGGCCCGAAACGGTAGGGGTATAGGTGGTATTAGGAGGAATATAAGTTACCATTCCATTGAACATACAAAAGACTTGCAGCGCAGTGGTTAGCGTATCAAATGTATATTCAATCCCATCCAGATCATTAAAAACTGCCGTAGCCTGTGCCCCAGCGGTGTAGATGCTGCTAGGATCACTACCGGCAGCTAATCCTGGATCGGCAATAACGGGCAAATGAGCATTTGATATGGACATCTTTATTCTTTTTCAGTGATTAAACAATGTTATTTAAGCTGCTCGCTATCCAATCGTCGTCTTTTCAATTTTCACGCGCTGTAGGCAAGCCTCCCGAGGCAGATCGTTCTGGCCGCTCCCCGGGCTAACCAGCCAGTTGTTATAGTTCCTCAGCTCATTCAGCAGGCTTAGGGCGAAATAGCTGCTGCTGCTGGGGCGGAAGTAGGTATAAATCGACTGGGGGCGGTCCAGCCCCTGTATGGCCAGGCAGTTAATGGCGGGGGGACGCCTGGAGCGGCGGGTATTTTGCGGGACCGCCTCCTCGAATTCATGCCACAAGCCTCCGTTTTGAAAGCCCGACAGCACCCGCCCACAGAAGGTGCCGTAGCCGGCATCGTGGAAGGTCCAGTCGCCCTGCATCAGGAAGACGGCGTCGGGCTCGGAGGTGCTGATGTTGATGCGGGGGAGGGGCGCATTGCCGATGTCTTCGACGCAGAAAAGAGAAGAAAACGCCCCGTTGATTTTGAAATTGCGCGCCAGCACCTGAGTACCGAGAGAGGGCAGGTCGAAACAGATGATGGAGCCCGCTCCGATGTTCTTTTTGCCGATGTAGGTGATGCGCTGAGAGGTGATCTCTGCATCAAAGCGGCCGTTGGGGCCGTACCAGCGATTGGTGCGTTGATTGGCCGCCGCCCCCGCTTCAAAGACCCCGTTGGTCACCACAAACTGCGTGTAAGGCTTTAGCTCAACCAGCGTCGTGATGATCATGCGGTCATCGCCGTAGTAGTAATTGTTATCAAAGCCCCAAAAGCTGAGATCGCCGGGGTACAGCATGGTGCCGCAGGCATCTTTGGGAAGCACACAGCTCTTTTCGCACAGAGGCGCAGGAAATTCCACCACCTTATATTCCCAAGTATTTTTGGGCTGCTCGGCAAATCGAATCCGAATATCATATTCTCCCGGACCCAAACCCTCAAAGGTCCCATCAGATTGATACGTTTCTCCACCATTAATGCTGTACTGCAGGGCAATTTTCTTCACAGCGGTGGCTTCAATAATCAAAGCCCCATTATTCGACCCTGGCGGACATTCGGGGAAAATGCAAACAAATCGATGAACCGTGATCCCGAGTTTATTATATGTTTCACTCATGATGATAATTTAAATGATCCACAAATTGGGGTTGAACATATCTAAAATGCATTATCAGTATTTTGTTAAATTTTTAATTTTGTCGTATAGCTGTCACATCCTATGTCAGTCTCTGCATTGTTGCAAATAGACATAGCTCGACCAGCCGAAAAGCGACAATCTCTTTTCGACATCCCCTCTTGGACATGAGCAATAGCAGCGATGTCCATTGCGACCGATGATTAGATCACAAGGGGATAAATTTGGTTTTCCTGTGTTAGAAAGAATCTGTTTTACCTAACGGATGATTTAGCAATATAAGTGTTGGGCAGTGAGTACAATATGTATGAGATATTGTATAATGTGTAAAACCTTGTTGATTTGAAAAAATGTGTTAGACGCTTCTTAGATTGATGTTATAGTTGTCATTAAAACGACCTTTGTGGCAGGTCTGTTGTAATTATATACAGCTAATTTGAGAGGATGTTAATTTACTTTTTGTTGTTTTTTGATAGATACTCTAAATATACAACTATTTATTTATGTTTCAAGGCTTTTTTTCTTTTTTTTAATTTTTTTAACATCATGTAAGAATTATCGCTTCCAAACCAATGCTGGCACCTGCTCCTCTGCTTTGATAATTTCCGCTACTCTTAGGTTGTGCACCACACTGCGCAGCATCTTATCGCTCACCCAGCCATGAATGGCCCATTCAGTGGCGTGGTACCAGCGTTCCACATCCTTGAGGCGTTGGTTGTAGCGCTGGGCAACCAGCGGAATGCTATCGTCGGTTTGCATGAAGCGGTCGCAGTGATCGTGGATGGTGCGGAGCATACGGATGACGGACTCTGGTTGCTGTTCCAGAATTTGATTGGTGGCAGCAATCATAAAGCAGGGCCAGGGGGTGATAAATTCTCCGACCCGTTTCAGTTGGCCACTGTCAACATAGGGTTTAGTCGTGTATTTTTCCCAATAAAAAACGTCCGTTTGCTGCTCGGCCAGGGAGGCCAGTGCCCCCTCCAAATTTTTGATGATGGTAAATTGTTCCTTGGCGATTTTTCGATCATTATTGGTCGCATCAACAATCGCCATGAGGTGAGAGCCCGATCCGAAGCGGCTGATGGCATACTGGCGATCGTATATTTCCCGGTGATGTTGCAAACTGTTGTCGACCCCGGTGTGTATGCCCCAGATCAGTGGTGTATTGACGTAGCCGGAGACGATCTTGGCTGGGTTGCCGTTGATGATGTCCTTGATGATGCCTTCGGTGAGCAGGATACAGGCATCGACCTCATTGTCCCGCAGGGCCTTCGTCATCTGCCCCGTTCCTCCTTTGAAAGTCGTCCATTCGATGCGGACACCGCGACTTTCGAAGCTGCCATCTTCTATGGCCAGGTGGATAGGTAGGTTGAAATGCTCCGGCACACCGCCGAGTCGTATGGTTTGGATTTGCATAGGGAGTTGCTGCGTTGTGTTCGTTAATAGCTAGCGCTTGAGCAGTAAAGATAAGGCGCTTCTCTTAGAATCTGTCCTTATGGATTGGGGAAAGTTAAGCAGGGATTAAGTTTGGGAACATTTGCCCCTTTGAAGAGTTCTCTAATTGTATATCTACGGGATTTGTTGAAGATTAATAAAATAGGTATGACTAAAGAAACCCTACAAAGAGAAGGATTAGAAAAAATTAAAGCCGATTTACACGGGGTGATGTCCAGTTTCAAATCCATGCTCCTTTCCCTTGGAGAAACCGCCATTGCCAACCACTTACCCTGGATCAATGAGCCCCCAGCTGCTAATACCCTTCCTCGAGTACCAGATGAAAAGCTGGTTCAAGCCATCGGCATTTCTTTTGAGCTGCTGAACTTGGTAGAAGAAAATGCTGCTACCCAGTTTCGCCGCAAAATGGAAACGCATTTTGGCCTCTCCGCCATTAGAGGGTCCTGGGGCGAAACCCTGCACCATTGGAAGGAGCAGGGCATCACCTCGGAGGCCGCCGCCGCCTTGTTACCCCAAATCAATGTAATGCCCGTCCTGACGGCCCACCCCACAGAGGCCAAGCGGGTGACCGTACTCCGTATTCACCGCGAACTGTATATGCTGCTGGTCAGTAACGAAAATTCAAAATGGTCGACCTCCGAGCGGCAATTGCTACAAGAAAAGATGGAGGTCATCCTGGAGCGCTGGTGGCGGACCGGCGAAATCTACTTGAGCAAGCCCAGCCTGGAAGACGAGCGCAGCAACCTCATGCACTACTTCGCCAAGGTCTTCCCGGAGGCCCTGCGGCTGAGCGATCAGCGCCTCCGCGATGCCTGGGATACCTCCGGCTACGAGGCCGATTTGCTCCGATGGCCCGAGCAATTTCCGACGCTGCAATTCGGCAGTTGGGTCGGCGGCGACCGGGATGGCCACCCCTACGTCACCCCCGCCTTCACCGCCTCCACCTTGGCTCTCCATCGGCGGGCCGCGTTGACGTTGATTAAAGAGGCGCTTTCTGAACTGGCTTCCCAGCTCAGCTTTTCCCAGCAAAGCCACCCAATGAATCCCGAGTTTATCTCGCTGATCCAAGAACGGGCTGCCGTGCTAGGGGCAGAGGGCCAAAAGGCTTTAGATCGCAACCCGATGGAGCCCTGGCGGCAATTGGTCAACCTCTTCGTTGTTCGCCTGGATAATACCTTACTAGCTACCCCGCCCTCCGATCCAATGTGCTGGTACCAAAGGCCCGCCCACTTGGCCGAAGACCTGAGGTACCTCCGTCAAACCCTCATTCAGATCAACGCGCAAAAAATCGCCCAAACCCTACTGTTCCCAGTCGAGCGGATGGTGCAGTGCTTTGGCTTCCATCTGGCCAAGCTGGACATCCGCCAGAACAGTGCCTACCACGAAAAGGTGCTCAGTCAGATTTTGCAGAAAGCAGGCTACGCAGATGTTGACTACGGCAGCTGGTCGGAGGAGAAGCGCCTGGCCTTTTTGAATGAAGAATTGGAGCGTAAGCGCCCCTTTGTCATCTGGGGGGCTTCTTGCGGCGTAGAGGCGGATAATTTGTTGGGCTACTACCGGGAGTTGAAACACTATGTGAAGCGTTACGGAACGGAGGGCATCGGCTCGGTCATCGTCAGTATGACGCGAAGTTTGAGCGATTTGCTAGTGGTCTATTTGTTTTTGCGGGAGGTGGATTTGTTGGATACGGCCATTCCTGTAGTACCCTTGTTGGAAACCATAGAAGATTTGCAAGCTGGGGGGGCTATTTTGGAGGCTTTTCTGAGCCACCCCATTACGGTGGAGCGCAGAGAGCGCCACGGCGCGACGGTCCAGGAAGTGATGTTGGGCTACAGTGATAGCAACAAAGATGGCGGTATTCTGACCAGCCGGTGGAGCATCTATAAGGCTGAAGAGGAGTTGACCGAGATTGCTGCACGTCATGGTGTAGAGCTTTGCTTCTTCCACGGTCGGGGCGGATCGATCAGTCGAGGAGGAGGGAAGGTACATCGTTTTCTTTCCAGTATGCCGCCGGGGTCGGTGAGTGGGACGATAAAGATGACGGTGCAGGGAGAGACCATTGCGAATCAATTTGCCAATCGTCTTAATGCTACCTACAACTTGGAGATGTTCCTCTCGGGGACGGCCCGCCAGACGATGCTATCGAAGGTGCCCCCCTTGCACCCTGAATTGCCGCAGATTATGGACCGCCTGATCGGCTTGGCGCGACAGCAATACCGGGCTTTGTTGGATCACCCGGGATTCATTGAATTCTACAACCACGCTACGCCCATCGATGTGTTGGAGCAGAGCAAAATTGGCTCTCGCCCGGCCCGCCGCACCGGCCAGCGTTCGCTGGAAGATTTGCGCTCCATTCCTTGGGTGTTCAGTTGGAGCCAGTCGCGTTTCAATCTGACCGGCTGGTTCAGCACCGGAACCGCCTTGACGAAATTAGAAGAAAACTACCCCGACGACTTTGCCGTACTGAAAAGCCTGGCCAATCAATGGCCCTTTTTGAAGTACCGCCTCATCCAGATCGAAACCAATCTGCTGAACGCTGACCCCCAGGTCATGCAGGCCTTCGCAGATTTGGTGGCTGATCCAGCTGTCCGTTCGGATTTAATGAGCCTCATCGAAACCGACTATCAGAAAGGGCTGCAACAAATCGAACAGCTCACTGAGCTTTCTCTCCCCGAGCGCCGTTTGACTCGACTGGAAAATATCAAGCTGCGGGGCCGCGCGCTCAGCCTCCTCCACGAACTGCAAATCAGTAACCTCAAGGACTGGCGAGCACTCAAGGACAGCGATGCCCAGCAAGCAGAACCACTGCTGCTCAAGCTCTTACTTTTGGTCAATGCCCTTTCGGGGGGGCTGAAGGGAACAGGTTAGGAACATAACTGGGCTTAGAAGGCCCAGATCAGCGGAATCAAGATTAGGCTGACTATTAGAAACAGCAGCAGCAGCGGCGCGCCGACCTTGAGGTAATCGCTGAACTTATAGCCTCCGGCGGCCATGACCATCGCATTGGTGGTGGTGCCGACGGGGGTAAGGAAGGCTGTAGAGGCACTGACGGCAACGACTGCCATGAAAGGCTTGGGGGAGAGCCCCAGCGAGGTAGCGGCCAGTATGGCGATGGGTGCCATCAGCACCGCAGTAGCCGAGTTGTTGATCACCTGGCTGAATACGCTGGTTAGAAGAAAAATACCGCCCAGCATCAACAGCGGATCAATCGCTCCCAGATATTCTACTAGACCATCTGCGGCCATCTGGGCAATCCCCGTTTTTTGCAGGGCGGTACCCATCGGGATCATCGCTGCAATCATGATCACACTGACCCAGCTGATGCCTTTGTATGCCTTGGCGATGGGTACGCAGCCCGAGAGCACGATGATTCCTGCGCAGATGAGCACCGCAATCGTCCCCGGTACTACCTTAAAGACCATCAGCCCGATCATCAACAGCAGGGTCCCCATTGCGATGTAGGATTTGGTGGTCAATGTTGGGATATTTTTGACCATGCCTTCGGTACTGCCGCACAAAACCAGGTCTTTGAAAAGCTCCGTAAGGGCTTCGATGTTGGTCCAGGTCCCTCGGATCAGAAAGGCGTCGCCAGCTCGGACGATCACCTCCTGGCCACCTAGTGGCTTGTTGTTGCGCGAGGCCCCCAGCAGTTGTATCCCGAATCGTTGGAAGTATTCCCCCAGCTTAAGTTTTCGCCCCACAAAGATCGACTTGGGCGTAACGATGACTTCCGCCATGCCCAGTTCCTGGCTAACCACCTGATCCTCAAGAGCTTCTTCGATGGATTCGGTCGGCTGTAGGGCGAGGTTAAAGTCGATCATCAAGCGGTGAATCGCCTCGGGCTCGCCCCGCACCGTTATGATGTCCGAGCGTTGAAACTGCGTATTCGGCGAGGGAAATTCGATGTAGGGTGAAGCGGGGTGGGGCAGGCCCGCCTCCTTTCTGCGCAGGCGCGTTACTGTCACCCCGTATTGCTCTTCAAAGGGCCAATCTCTAATCAGACTGTCGATCAAGCGGGAGGAGGAGCGCAGGCGAAGGCGCCAAAAGTTCTTGTCAATGTTATAGGTATCTACCCAGCGGCCCAACTCAGATTCGATGTTGACGGGGCGGTTTTTGGTTTTGTAGCTGGGCAAAATGCGATAGCCCACAAAGCGGAAGTAGAGTACGGCGATGATCATTAGGGGGAGGCCGATGAGGCCGAACTCAAAGAAGGAGAAGGCCACCAGGCCCTGCTCGACCAGCGCATTGCTGACGATGATGTTGGGGGGCGTGCCAGTGAGGGTGAGTAGGCCGCCGGTGTTGGAGCCGAAGGCGGTGGGCATCAGCAGCTTGGAGGGCAGGGTGCCGATGTTCCAGGCGGCGGAGATGGTGACGGGTAGGAGGGTGGCTACGGTGCCGGTGTTGCTAACGAAGCCGGAGAGTAGGCCAGAGCCGAAGGTCAGGAAGACTAAGAGCTTGGATACACTCCCCTGGGCCCACTGCACGAGCTTTTGGCCCGCCAGAGCCGTCCAGCCCGTCTGGGCTAGCCCTTCACCGATGATAAACAGCGCCGCAATCATGATGACCGTAGGATTACTAAAGCCTGCCAGGGTTTCGGTCAGGTCCAGTATGCCAGTCAAAAATAGGCTCAGCATAGAAAGGAGGGCGACGACATCAGGGGGATATTTGCCCCATACGAAAAGAGAGATGGTGACGGCTAAGATGATTAGCATCGTACTCATACTAGAGGCGATCCTTTTTCATCGCGCAGTCGCTTCCCTTGGTGAACATACCAATGGAGGTGCTGGCTGGTTTTATAATTGCCGACATTAGAACAAATTCGGCAGCCGCCGTACTGATCTTCAAATAGTTTAGTCACCATTCTAATAGCTTCGAAGAAATCGCGGTTCAACGCTGCATTGTTAGGATAGCTGGAAAGCGAATCGAGATGCATTTTGGGAATAATAACCACGTGGTTTTCCCAGTAGGGCTTGGTGTGATGGAAAGCCATGACCAAGTCCGTTTCGAAAACAATTGCTACTTTCAGCTGACCAGTCAGAATTTTTTCGCGATAAAAATCTTTCATTGCCCGCCTAGTACGAAATCTTATGATCCGACACGGGGCTGGAAGTCATTTTTTTAAGCGGTGGAGCAAATTGGGTTAATTTGATGCCTTTGACCGCAGATTTATATTCCTCTAGCGTAGGCGTTCGGCCCAAGATGGCAGAAAGAACGACAACGGGTGTTGATGCCAGTAAGGATTCTCCTTTCTTACGATCGGAATCTTTCACGACACGACCTTGGAACAGACGAGTGGAAGTTGCCATTACGGTATCTCCCTTTTCGGCCTTTTCCTGGTTGCCCATGCAGAGGTTACAGCCGGGTCTTTCCAGATATAAGATATTGTCGTACTCCGTACGGGCCGCACTTTTTGGCGCAGTATCATCAAACTCAAAACCGGAGTACTTCTGTAGCATTTCCCAATCGCCTTCCTCTTTGAGTTCATCAATGATATTATAGGTAGGGGCGGTGACGACCAGTGGTGCATTGAACTCCACTTTCCCGTGTTGTTCCTCCAGGTTTTTCAGCATTTTGGAAACAATCTTGATGTCCCCTTTGTGCACCATGCAAGAACCGACAAAGCCCAAATCCACGTGCTTATCTCCATCATAGTAGGACAGCTCACGGATGGTATCGTGGGTGTAACGTTTAGAGACATCCTCATTGTGGACATCTGGGTCAGCGATCATTGGCTCATCAATGATGTCCAGGTCCACCACGAATTCTGCGTAATATTTCGCATTATCATCCGGAGTGAGGGGCGGTTTTTTACCCGATCTGATCTGCTCGATTCGGTGGTTGGCCTTATCGATGAGGCCCTGCAGGACTTGTTTTTCATTGTCCATGCCTTTGTCGATCATAATCTGAATCCTGCCTTTAGCGATTTCTAACGACTCAATAAGGGTATCATCTTGAGAAATACAGATCGATGCCTTGGCTTTCATTTCTGCGGTCCAATCGGTGAAGGTAAAGGCTTGATCCGAAGGCAGGGTGCCGATGTGTACCTCAATAATTCTACCCTGGAATACATTCTCACCCTTGAATTTCTTGAGCATCTGAGATTGAGTAGCGTGTACAACATCGCGGAAATCCATGTGATCCTTCATTTCGCCTTTGAACGTCACCTTTACCGATTCGGGGATCGGCATAGAGGCTTCACCTGTAGCCAGTGCGAGCGCAACGGTACCAGAGTCGGCTCCGAAGGCTACTCCTTTAGACATTCTGGTGTGCGAGTCCCCACCGATGATGATCGCCCAATCGTCTATGGTAATGTCATTGAGGACCTTATGGATAACATCGGTTAATGGATGGTATTTGTGTTCTGGATGACGAGCCGTAATCAGACCGAAGTCATTCATAAACTTCATCAATCTGGGGATGTTTTCCTGCGATTTGAGGTCCCATACCGAAGCGGTGTGACAACCTGACTGATAGCCACCGTCTACAATGGGAGAAATTACCGTAGCAGCCATCATTTCCAATTCCTGGGAAGTCATCAAGCCTGTCGTATCCTGCGAACCAACGATGTTGACCTCTACACGAACATAAGACCCAGCGTGTAAGACAGCGCCCGAAGTGCCTACGGCATTCTTATTGAAAATTTTCTCTACCGCCGTCAGCCCCTGCCCCTCGTGCGAAATCTCCTTAGAAGGCGCAAATACCGGCGGAACTGCGATGCCCAGCATCTTGGCCGCAAAAGCCTGCAATTTTTTACCAAATACAATAGCGTAAGAGCCTCCGGCCCGCATGAATTCCATCTTCTGAGGCGTGAAGGCCGAGGAAATATCCATCAACTCCTGATCACCATTGTAGAGTTTCTTGGTTTTGGTATTGATAGTCAGCACCGTACCTGTATCAATAGAATATGCCTGCTCCAAAATCGGTTCTCCCTCTTCATCTACGACCAGGTTGCCCTCTTCGTCGTACTTCTTAACCCAGTTTTTCAGGTCTAAACCAATACCTCCCGTAACACCAACGGTGGTGAGGAAGATTGGCGAAATGCCGTTCGTACCGGCCACCACCGGTGCAATGTTAATAAAAGGAACATAAGGACTAGCTGGCTTACCAATCCAGAGAGCAACATTGTTTACGCCCGACATTCTGGACGAGCCTACTCCCATCGTTCCTTTCTCCGCAATCAGCATAACCCGCTTATCCGGATGAGCAGCTTGCAAATCCAGCAGTTGGTTTTGCTGCTCTTTATTGTGTTCAAACATACACTGACCGTGCAGCTCGCGGTCTGATCTAGAGTGGGCATCACTCCCCGGAGAGAGCAAATCTGTAGAGATGTCTCCCACACCAGCCACAAACGTAACGATCTTGACCTCTTCCTCTACCTCTGGCAGTTTGGTGAAAAATTCTGCCTGCGCATAACTTTCGATGATCCCTTTAGCGATTTCACCGCCTGCTTTGAAGGCTTTTTCTAGGCGTTCTGTATCCGCTTCGTACAAGAAAACTTGGGTCTTCAAAACCTTAGCCGCCTCCTGGGCAATTGATTCCTCATCGCCCAGTGCCAAATCCAGTAATACCTCCACAGAAGGCCCGCCTTTCATATGCGACAGCTGCTCAAAGGCAAAAGCCAGCGAAATTTCTTCCACTATCGTTTTACCGAGAATGATGTCCTTTAAAAATTGGGCTTTCACGCCTGCGGCACTTGTTGTGCCGGGTAATACATTGTAAATGAAGAAGTTAAGAGAGTCTTCTCGATGTTCGTTATCTAAATCTTTGATTTGATCAATGATTTCGCTCAATAATTCTGCCCCATCAACGGGCTTCGGATGGAGTCCCTGTCCTTTTCTTTCTTCAATCTCTTTGAGGTATTCACTGTATCTACTCATAATAATTTCCTTTTAAACATTAAATAGCGGCTATTCTGATTATCTAGAAGCAACAAAATTAAGCAATGTGCCGGATTTAAAGAAGTATAGCTTATCCTAACTTAGTCTAAATACTACATTTTACCGGACAACAGAGAAATTGTTGCCACCACGACGGTATAAAAAGAACTCCCACGCAACGTGGATAGTATACGTGGGAGTACCCGTTAGCTTTCGCTACTAAGGTTAATTTATCCTAGGCTTTTATTGGACGAAAATCTTCTTGGTTTCAACCGCTCCATCGACATAGAGCGAGACCAAATAAATCCCGGAGGGAACATTCAGCCCAAAATTAACCTGATGGTTGTTGAAGCCCGCCGTTGCGTTGATCTTGGTAACCTCCAGATTCTGACCGGCAAAATTGGAGATACCGACAAAAGCGTCGTCAGAGGTACGCCTCAAATCAAAAGTGATAGTAATGTTTTGACTACTAGGTTGATAAATAACTGCCAGTGAGCTAACCTTTCCTTGAATCTCATTGGTCGAGGTTGTATTATCCTCTACAATAAGTGTACCTACCATACCATTGGCTGCATGGCTGCCCACGGAGCAATCATACTCATAGGTGCCTGCGACCGTAAAGACTCGGGTCAATAATACACCATCAGTCGTGGGGCTAGAGCTAAAGCTTTCCGGGTTGTTGTAGCTATTGCCCGTCAAGGTATTGACATCGGCATTGACATTGTGAAAGCCTCCTTCATTAATCCAACGTACTGTATCTCCGATACTGATAGTCAGGGAGTTGGGGTTGTAGAAAAAGTTGCCGGATCTAACGAGGTGTAAGGTTTGTGCTTGCGTACTGGACAGTAAAAAGAACGTACAAAAGAGTAAAAGAACGTATTTCATGTAACTGAAATTTTAGTTAGAAAATTCTGATTATAAATAATATATTGTTAATATC
>JBCDGZ010000099.1:0-30106 GCA_038750655.1 Bacteroidota bacterium
AAGCCCAAAAATTAGCTTCCCTCTTTTCATTCAGTGAATTAATTATTTGAGCGATGTTTACTTTGAATGTTACCTTACAAAGGTGCACGCTTTTTAGGCGTCAATGAATGGACAGAAGTTCCTGCAACATGGACAGTTGTTCCCTAGCGGTATATTTTGAGGAAAAAATTAGGCGGCGCTGTCGAGATAGGCCGAGCGGTAGGCCTGTGGCGAGCGTTGTTCCGCCTTCTTGAAATAGCGGGTAAAGTAGGCCGGATCATCAAAACCTAGATCAAAGGCGATCTCTTTGACGGACTTCTGGGTGTAGCGCAGGTCGCGCTTGGCTTCGAGGACAATTCGCTCGCGGATCAGCTCGGTAGGGGTACCATAGTCGTAGGCATTGAGGCGCTTGGCCAGCGATTTGGGGGAGACATGCAGTAGCTCAGCATAGTCCGAAACCGCATGAATCCGCCGGAAGTGCTTGTCTACCAGCGCAATGAAGTCACTGATCAGCCGGTTACTTTCTTCCGTTTCTACAATGGTGGCCGGGCCTTTTTCGTCGTGCTTGCGGAGGGCTTCGATGAGAAAAAGACGCAGGTATGCCTCTAGCATCTCGCGGTGGGCCCTGCCCGGCTGCTCCAACTCTTGAGCCATGCGCAGTACCAATTGATCAAAAATCGGCACATCCGTGCTGCTCAGTGGGATAAAGGTCGCCCGATGTACATTATTAAACAATACGCCATTACAAGCGATTTCCTTACCGTGCGTTTCGATGCAGTAGAATTCACTACGAAAGGACAATTGATAAGCCGTCGTTATCTTTTCGGTCAAAACAGTCAACACCTGACCGGGCGATAAGCAAAACAGGCCCGCCTGATCAATACTGAATTCCTGAAAGTCAATCTTATAGTTGCCTTGCCCTTCTACCACCAGGATGATTTTAAAGCAATCTGATCGATGGCTACGGCTCCCGGCATCGCTTTGCTCCGGCGGGAAAGGAGAAAGCTCAAATAGAGGAGCCCTATTGGCAGTCAATGCATCTTTGTAGCTGTAATTGGAAATTCTGGACTTAGCCATTAGATCATACTTTTGGATAAAGATACATAAGCTTTCCGCTCTAATTGGGTGGACCACTAAAAAATTGTGCTACCCGACATTTTCTTTGCTGCCCCTTGGTGTTACATTCGAACATGGAATAAAGAAGAAGCCGAGCAAGAAGAATACAAAATTTACCCCAAAACAACCCCCATTCCCTCACGAACCACCTCTATCTCTAGCACTATTTATCTTATAATTATATATACTATGAATCCATTTTTAACGTCACAAAAGTTCGGAAGCCCCACATGAGGTTGGTATGCAATTTGCTAATTTGCTAATCGTAATCGAAAGACATCGCAACGTTAAGCAACCAATGAATTTCACAAAAATAAATATCAACCCATTCCCAGCTTTTTATCTGCTTGCAGTGGCACTGGTATTGACGGGCTTCACTGGCCCGGATAGTGATGGCGATGGCGATAAGATTACGGCCTACAAGCAGAATAAGTATAGAAAGGACGCTACTCGGCTGGCGCTGCGATTGGTTTCTGATAATAAGGATTATCAGGCATTAAATGCAGAAGCGCCGAAGGATATGGTCTCCTCTATTTATGATGCCTTGATAGCAGTTCATCGAAGTAATCACAAGATGGCTCGCCTGGTCACTCGTACGCACAAGCTGCATACTTTTCCGATACCAAGTGTAGATCGTTTCTTTGTTGTCTATAAAAGAGAGGCGTCCTGGGCTCGCCCCCTCCGCCTTGGTGATACGACAACCGATAGTGAAGAAATTAACAAACTGCTGGATCAATATGGCCTGATTATTGACAAGCATGTAGACTGGGATGAGGAGCATAACTCATTCAATGTCAGAGCAAAAGAGTCTCTGAATATCGCTCCCATCGCCAATGCGTTCTCCCTCATCGAAGAGATTGTACTGGTAGATTTGCTGATGCCAAACGGCGATGGCAATGACATCGAACTGAAGAAGATAGATGGTGGTTGGGAGTTGAATTATGTGATCAAGTTTGATTCCTGCATCAGTGGATGCAAGAAGCGACATATATGGACCTTCGAGGTTCGCAGTGGAAACCAAGTGAGTTTTATTGGTGAGTCTGGTGACGATTTACCGGATTGGATGAGCGAATAGTTTGAATTAAGCTTTCGCAGTGAAACTAAATCCAAAAGGTGCCGTTTTACAGATTACACCTAAAAATGACCAAGTTTGCCACAAACTGAAAGAATTTTAGGGTGAGTGTTTGTTCATAGTTTTTGTTTTTTGTTTTGTCCCCCGGCAAAGTCGGGGGAATTTTTTCCTCCCCCACGATTCACAAATCGTCCCCTCAAGTTTTGTTCCCCCAATCCAAAATTGATTATTACAGCACGTTTGTGTTTGCGCAAATGTAGCCGTTAAAGATAGTGTTTGTTCATAGTGTTTGTTTTTTGTTTTGTCCCTGTCAAATCCTTTTTGACAGGGTTTTTTTATGTTCTTTCTGAACTTAATAATTTGTTCCCACGAACTACTTGCGCTTGAATGTGTTCCTACATTTGTAAAACAGTGAATTCCTCTAACCAACCCATATGTACATATGAACATCGATCCCGAAACGCTGGCTAACCTCCGCGCCGACTATCGTCTCGAAACGCTGGATAGTACCCAGGTCAACCCCGATCCTTTAAAGCAATTCACCCGCTGGTTTGACGATGCGATGCAGGCTGGCGTACCCGAGCCCAACGCCATGACGCTGGCTACGGCCACGCCCGATGGCTTCCCCTCCGCCCGCATCGTTCTCCTTAAGGGCTTCGACGAACTGGGCTTCACCTTTTACACCAACTTTGGGAGTCAGAAGGGGCAGGAGATGGATAGCAATCCTCGGGCGGCGCTGGTTTTTTGCTGGTTGCAGCTGCAACGGCAGGTGAGAATTTCGGGAGCGGTGATTCGGACGCCGCAGGCGGTGGCCGAGCGTTATTTTCAAAGTCGCCCCAAAGGCAGTCAGATTGGGGCCTGGGCCTCGCCGCAAAGCTCGGTCATTCCAGACCGTAGCGGGTTGGAGGCCAGGGTGGCCAGCCTACAGGAGCAGTACGCCAACCAAGAGCAACTGCCGCTGCCCGACTTTTGGGGCGGCTACACCGTCCAACCGCAGGTGCTCGAATTCTGGCAGGGCCGTTCCAGCCGCCTCCACGATCGCATTCGCTACCGCAAGGCGGGAGAAAGCTGGCAGCTAGAGCGCCTCGCCCCCTAGCATTTGGCGTTCAGCAGGCATTAGCTATTGATTTTTCCGATCCTTTGGTCATAAAGCACTATAATAGTTAAAAATTAAAGCTTTATGAACCAACTTTTACGTCTTGCCGTCCTCCTATTTATGGCTACGCAGAGCCTTGCCCAGGCTCCCTACGAATACATTAATTCCCCTCAGCAAGTTTCCTATAATCAAGCCAGCGCAGTTATCGATAACGAGTTATATGTTGCGGGCGGAAGAGGAACTTGTTACTCCGCCAATTTGAGAAAACTGGATCAGGAAGGAAGAACGCTATTGGAAGCAGGGCCCGGTTTTGGTTATTGGCGTTTCGATGGTATCCGCTACATCCCTGACGAAAATATCATCCTCGCTGGTGGATACTTTAGAATAGCTGATGATTTCAATAGTGATATCAATGGCCCCCGAATCATTGCCTATCGGGAAAATAGCACCGATGCCCTTTTTGACTTAACCATTCCCTCCTACAGAATGCTGAGTGACAACTCGCCACTAGCTTTCACCGTTGATGGTCAAAATGAAATTGCCCTCCTAGAGTCTGATACCCTCTACAAAATCACCCTTGAAGGGACCATCATACACAAAGAAAGCTACACTGGCCGAAGCTTTACTGCAATTACAACGCTGAATGACAGTACCCTACTAGCCGGAACTGCTAACGGTGAGTTAGTATGGATGGATAATGAGGGAAAGATATTGGCTTCCGATTTCCCTTTTGCAGCAGGAGATGCCATCATCATTCTAAAAACCATCGATGGCCAAGTCTACGGTAACACTTCTAGCCGCGTCTTTGAAGTCCTTTCTCGCCAGATCTTACCTTCTCCTGTTTTGGAAATATTCGTAGAGATCACTTCTACTCCTGTAATCAACAATATCTGCGGAAACCAACAATCTCTTTTTGTCTGGGGATATGATAATGGTCAACTCGAAATATTTGAATATGATCTGATTTTGGAACGCCGCACAGGAAAAATCAGTATGAACTTTGAGGAAGTAGAGATCACAGACATCAGTGCCTCAGAAAGTCAACTGTTCATCTGTGGTAATCTCAAACGGCCGATTAGCCCCCAAAGCACTGCTTTTACTAAAGCCATTAATATTCTTGACCCCAATACCTATAATGATGATATCAGTCTTGAAGAAGTTAGGATTGTTAGCGATTGGGAAATAACTTATGATACCATGTACGGAGAAGCGGTGGTTACCTATTCGGCCACTCCCATGATCTACGAATATGATGTTCGCAATTTGGGGCCTGACACCGTCAACTCATTGGCTTTTTATTCTAATGTTTTCGCTGGCTTTAACTGCGCTACAGAGCGAATTTACAACTACAGAAATAATTTTGTTTTACCTCCGGGACAAAGTGTGACATTGACCAATAGTAGGAACTATTCCGCTACTTTTCGGGCTGATTTTAATGGGGTCCCTCATTTGGACTTTTCGGTCTTTGCACCCAATTACCACTTCGATACTAATCAGGATAATAATAAGATCGAGCAAGATTTAGTACTCTCTACAAATGATGAACACCTCTTTATCGCTTCTGCCATTAAGCTTTATCCCAATCCAGTTGATCAAGAATTGACGATTGGCTTGCCTCCGGCTGCTGATGGGGAGTCCTTGCAAGTAATGGTACTAGATATAGGAGGAAGAAAAATAATCGAACGATTCTTTCCAAAAGGGCAAACCAATGAGGTGCTACAGATTGCAACCTCTGCTTTCCCCTCAGGCATGTACTTCGTTCAAGTGCGCATAGCGGAAAATTTTATCAACAAAAAAGTATTGATTCAGCATTAGGTCTACTGCACCTGCGCATTGCGTACAATTCGATGCAGTAGCTTGGGAAATAGTCTTTTAACATAAATGGCCAGAGTCTCCTTGCCCCCGATATAGGCTTCGAACTTCCCGCGCCGCAGCGCGGCGATGATCTGCTCGGCGCAGTGCTCCGGCGACATTCCTTTGTCGGTCGCCGCGTCCATTTTCTGCTGGGGGCTGCCGTCGGCGGTGAGGGCGTTGCGGGAAACATTAGTACGGATAAACCCAGGACATAAAAGGGTGACCTCGACGTTATTTTTTTCGTGTTCAAACCGCAGTGCATCGAAGAAGCCATGTAAGGCGTGCTTGGCCCCACAGTAGCCCGAGCGCAGTGGAGAGGCAAATTTTCCCATCAAACTACTAATGACTCCGATCTGTCCGGATTGTTGCTGAATAAAAACGGGTAATACCGCCTTGGTCAAAGCCACGGTACCCAAATAGTTGACCTCCATCAGTCGCTTGTACACCGAAATATCCGTATCAATGATCAAGGAACGCTGGCTAAGGCCGCCATTGTTGACCAGAACATCGATCCGCCCGAAACGCTCCACCACCGCGGCCACCTTAGCCGCCATCGTCTCCAATTGCGCCAAATCCAGCGGAAGCACCAATACTCGCTCTTCGGGCAGGCCGCTCTGCTGCTGCACCCGCCGCAATTCCGCCTCCCGGCGGGCCGAAAGCACCAGCCGCGCCCCTTCTTTAGCAAAAGCATAGCTCAGGGCCTCTCCTATCCCCGAAGAAGCGCCAGTTATCCAAACAACTTTATCTGTATATTTTCCCATGATGCGTGTCTTTACAGCAAAGGTAATCAACTTCTTCGACCCTGCCCAAATTGCCGCCGCCGAGGCTTCATCGACCAAAGTTGTCGGAGGGAAAACAGGTGCATGGCAAAGGCCAGCGGCACTAAAAAGCCCGGCAACCAAATAAAAGGGAAGAAAGCGACTACAGTATTAGCCGGTTCATTGAAAAAAATCCGAATGGGGGAAGGTGTGGAAAGAACAGCAATGACCAAAATATTGATCAGTAGCGTCAGCCCTGAGATGTTCCAAATCAGCGCCTCGAAGCGCAGCAGGCGTCCCCGGCCAAAAAATAAAAAGCCCGCCATCAGAGCAGTTACACCAGCGACAATGTCATAATTAAAGCCTTCAAAGGTCATTTGAAAAGGAATGGCTCCAGCGATAAACCCCAACCAAAGAATGATTTCTACAATAATGCGAAAGGACTGAATGTAAACCAACCAAGCCGGTGGAATCATTTTAAGTATAGCACCGAAGGAGGGGGAGAACATCAATACGACGATCAGCACCAACGGAGGGACCAGGGCCACCAGAATACGAGGAGGAAGGGTCTCAAAATTCTCAAAGAAGCCGCTGTAGGCCAGGGTAGCTAAGAAAGCCAGCCAAAAGCAAAGGCCAAAGGCAATGTAGTTGACCAGCAAAGACTGGCGACGCGGCGCTATCGCCTTTTTGGAAAAAGCATAGCGCAAACCATAAACTATGGTCCCCAGCAGTACCACCACTAAGAGAATCAGTAGAATTTGCGAGAGAAGAAAGCAATCAGACATTGTTAAATTAATAGCTCAGCAAGCGGCCAATGGCGCTCGATACCTTCTCAATCGAAGGCAGCATGGTCTGCTCTAGCACCGAGTTGAGCGGAATCGCTGGCATATTCTCCGATCCCAGGGTCCGCACCGGAGCGTCCAACTCCTCAAAGCAATGCTCCTGAATCCGAGCAGCGATGCTCTGGGCAAAGGTATTATTGACCGGCTCCTCGGTGACCACCAAACAACGATTGTGACGGCCTACGGCTTCGTAGATAGCCGCCTCATCCAGCGGATAGAGCGTCCGCAGGTCCAGGACCTCAATCTGCCCAGGGTAATCGTTCGCCGCATTCAAAGCCCAGTGGACGCCCATGCCGTAGGTCACCACGAGCAGAGATTCTCCTCCGCTGATTTGCTCTTCCTCCGCGGCCAGGGCCTGCCGGGCCTTTCCAATCGGTACGACATACTCCTCGTCTGGCTCAATCGTCCGCGCCGATTCAGTGCCCTTCACCTTCGACCAGTATAAGCCCTTATGTTCAAGAATCACGATCGGATTAGGATCGTAATAGGCCGCTTTCATCAAGCCCTTGAGGTCCGCGCCGTTGCTAGGATACAGCACTTTAATGCCTTTGATGTTGCACAGTACGGACTCCACGCTGGAAGAATGATAAGGCCCGCCGCTGCCGTAGGCACCGATTGGGACCCGCAGAATCATACTAACGGGCCACTTGCCATTGCTCAAGTAGCAGGAACGGCTGACTTCAGTGAATAGCTGGTTGAGGCCAGGCCAAATATAATCGGCGAACTGTACCTCCACGATTGGCCGTAGGCCGGTGGCCGACATCCCGACGGTACTCCCGACAATAAATGCTTCTTGGATGGGGGTGTTAAACACCCGATCATCGCCAAATTTCTGGGCCAGCGTAGCGGCTTCGCGGAATACTCCGCCGAGGCGCGCACCGACATCTTGTCCATAAAGCAGGCACTCTGGATGTTTGCGCATCAGTTCGTTGACGGCAAAAAGCGCACAGTCGACCATCACAGTTGGGGATTTGCCCGCTGGCGCGCGTTCGCCGCGTTCTTCGGTGATGGGCGTAGGAGCGAATTCGTGGGTAAATAAATCTTCAGGGCGAGGGTCTTCGGCTTGGCGGGCGCGGTCAAAATCCGCCAATACGGCTTCCCGAGCTTCTTCCTCGATCTGGTCCAGCTCATAGCTTTCAACGCCTTCTTCCAGCAGTTGGGCGCGGAAAAGCGGATAGGGATCGCGGGTGGCGTGCTCCTCCAGGTCATGGCGATACCACTCTTTGCGAACGCCGGAGGTATGGTGGTTGAGCAGCGGCACTTTGGCGTGTACCAAGAAGGGGCGACGCTCGGTACGCATGATGCCAATCACTTCTTGGAGGGTTTGGTAGGAGGCCATAAAGTCGTTGCCTTCGATGGTACGCAGTTCAATGCCGGGAAAGCCTTTAATGTAGCCACTGGCATCAGTGGAGCGAATTTCGTCGGCATGGGCCGAGATGTCCCATTCATTGTCCTGCACCAAATAGAGAATGGGCAGTTGTTTGAGGGCGGCCATTTGGAAGGCCTCGGCCACTTCGCCTTCAGTGATAGAGGCGTCGCCGAGAGAGCAGACAACGATTGGTAGATCGGTCTGTTCCTCGTTTATCGCCAGTTTTTCTTTGTATTGGATACCCATCGCTACGCCGGTGGTGGGAATGGCTTGCATTCCGGTGGCGGAAGATTGGTGGGGGATTTTGGGTTTGTCGGGCTGCCGGAGGCTGGGGTGGCAGTAGTAAGAGCGACCGCCGGAGAAGGGGTCATTGCGCTTGGCCATAAGTTGCAGCATCAAGTCGTAGGGCGACATTCCGATGCCCAGCATCAGCGCATCGTCTCGATAATAGGCGGAGAGAAAATCCTGAGGCTGCAATTGCAGGCCTGCGGCTAGCTGTATGGCTTCGTGTCCTCGGGACGTGGCGTGAACGTATTTAGATACAAATTTAAAATTCTCTTCGTAGACTTCTGTCATCGATTTCGCCGTCGCCATCAAGCGAAAAGCGTTGAGCAGAAGAGTTTTCGAAATCACAGTACTCGTTTTAAACATGGTTAGGGTTGTATAGTATGATTCAACTATTATTTTTAATCAATTGCACCCCGTAGGTATTCGCATAGCTGCGTACAATATCTTCGAGGTCTTTAGAAGATTTTCCTTTGGAGAATTCACCGTCCAGCACCGCCATTTCTACCTCTTCCGATAGATTGCGGTAGTCGATTTCATCGATCAGCTCATAATTTAGTTCAAAATCTTTATCCGAACCGATCAGCCGCATTTTATTTTCTTGCAGTTCTACCCTACTGACCTCCTGCCAATCCCATTCGTCAATGAAGTAATCATCGTAGGCGAATTTTTTATCGCTAATGTAGATCGTAGGGCGGCCATTGAGTAGAACCTGAACGATGTAATATAAGAATAAAAGCCCCAAAATCAGGGAATTGAAGCTCATGAAGTAGGTATAGAGGCTGATATAGACTAATCCTAGCAGGCCGAGGATAATGCCATGCCACATCAGGCTGTTCTGATACTTACTTTTTTGGGTCAGGCGGATAATATCGACTTCCCCTCTGAGCCGGTAAAAAGCGACTCGCTTCAGTACGAAAAAGGCACTTACACCGAGGAGGTACAACTCCAGCAATGTCATATAAATACTAAAAATCACTTTTTGTTCGCCCTTCATGTCCATTAAAAGGGCTCCCACACCGATGATGATCAATATCCAGATGATGAAGTTGAACAAGCGATACATAATGACCTAAGTTTTAGCTTTAAATTTTGCAATCGCTTTTTTGGTAAAATCAGAGAGCACCAGCTGGCCGCTCATCGCTGCACGTTCGTCCAGTAGTTGGTCCCAATCCTCTGTTCCTTCCCAAAAGACTGCCTTCAATAAACGCATAGCTTGGGGATTAGATTGGGCCAGGCGCTGAGATAATGTGTGGACGGCCTCGTCGAGTTCGGCGGCGCTGTCGTAGACTTCTGCGTAGAGGCCCTTGCTTTGGGCCCATTCGGCGGAGCGCCAGGCGGTGGCGTTGATGGCCAGTTCAGTCATAGCGGCTTTGCCGATCTTGCGTTCGACGGCGGGGCCGACGACGAAGGGGCCGATGCCAACGGCCAGCTCGCTGAGTTTGACGGAGGCGAAGCGGGTGGCTAGGCAGTAGTCTACCGAGGAGGCTACGCCGACGCCGCCACCAACAGCCTTGCCCTGCACCCGACCGATAATCAGCTTAGGGCATTGGCGGCAAGCATTGATCACCTGAGCAAAGCCTCGGAAGAATTGCTTGCCCGTATCGAAGTCTTCAATCGATGACAGCTCGTCAAAGCTGGCACCGGCGCAAAAAGTACGTTGTCCTCCACTTTTAAGAATGATCACTTTGACCGACTCGTCCTGCCCAGCCGCCGTAATGGCATCCCGCAGTTGGGCCAAGAGCCGACCGGGGAGAGAATTATGGGCCGGATGGCTAAAAGTAATGGTCACAATCCCGTCGATATTTTCAGAATCTACCGATCCTAATTGTCTTTTATCCATATTATTGCTTGTAAATTTCTGTTTTCTGAGCGCCTACAAAGATAAAATATCCTCCGAGAACTCCCGTCACATCTAGGTCATCCTATTTTTTTTAATAAATTTTGAAACTTGGGTACAATTAGGAATGGTCTTTGCTCTTTGTAGGACAGAAGATCAAAACTGTCACGGCAGTCCCCAAAAAGCGCCCTCTCTTTTTTTTGTTCTTCGCCAACAGGCTTGAAGCCTAAAAATTGACAAGCGGAATTCCATCACAGTCTTTTACCAAATAATTCCCTCAAACTTTTGGAAACTGTTGAGAAAAGATCAGCTACGATTTAGCGTATTTCATATACCAATCGTTTGACTGTCACAGAACATCACGAAAATGTTTTGTACAAAAATGCGGTCTTCTGTATCTTGGCCTCATCTTTGCTGCAGAAAGCAATGAAAGACAACCCTCCCTTAGTCAATTTCTCCCATTATAGTTAACTCCCCTCCCCTGCAATCTGTTCATTTGGAAAAATGCAGATTTCATCCCCCAGTATTGCTTAGCGATACTCCAGATTTGTACACGAAACTAACGGAAAGATAAACTCCACTTTATTAATTAAATTTTTGTACCATGAACATGAGTAAATTGAGTAAACTCGAGAAGGATTTACGCTCAAGTGCGAAACTCAACAAGTTTCAGGCTCTGAAACTGAAGGGTGGAGATGACAAGCGGGATCGGAACAATCCGGGCTCGACTTTCACTGGCGCAGGTAGTACTCCTACCGGTGGTTTTCCTCCAAATGGAGATAACTAGTGCCTAGATGAGAATAATATTTTATTCACATTAAACGCAAATTTGTAAATCCTACGAAATCAAAAGTGAGTCGGCCTAGCCGGGTCACTTTTTTCTTTTTTTACCCTGCAATACTCCGGCTCTGAAAAGTGAAATATGCGCGCCAAGCGACACTAATTTTTTATGACATTTTATGCCTTAAAACAGGTATAAACAGTGCTTTAAAATTTTAGGTACAATTTTTGGCAATTGCTTTATGGATAGATTTAAGTATCTATAAATTCACACGATTACTTGAGCTTGGGTACCCCGAAACAATTAATGATAGCCAGAAAAATGACTGCCTTTGCATTCTCTTCAAAGTTGTTCTTTAAAAGACCTGTAAGTTACCTTACACTGGTCTTTTTGTTGATGCTGGGCATTGGGCTTTCTGCATCTGCACGAGACGCGAACATCGACAGTCTCAAGCAAGTCATTGCTCCTACTGTCATGGAAAAAAATATTCATGGCTTATTGGACCTCGCCGCGCAGAACGCAAACGACAATTTGGATCAGGCCCTGGCTTATGCTTCTATTGCTCTAGACAAAGCAGTAGAATCCAAAAATCATCGCGACATCTTTAGCGTCCACCGGGAAGTTGGTTTCTATTATGAGAACAACAATATGACGGACAGCTCGAATGTTGCTTACCAGCGTGCCCTCGCTATTGCCGATGCGGCCAACGATAATCAACTCAAACTGGTCATCTATACTGATCTGGCCATCATCAACCGAATGCTCGGTAATTATTCCATTACCAAAGAATACCACGTCAAGTCTCTAGAGCTGGCCACACAAACCAATAATCTCAAGAGTGTTGAGTACGCGTATCACGGTTTGGGCTATCTCCACGAGACCGTAGGAGAATACGATGAGGCCATTGAATATTATTTCAAATCCATCGAAGTAGCGGAAACCCGAGGCTCTATTTCCGGAGTCATCACCACTTCCCAGAACATGGGAAATACCTATCTCAAATTAGGAGATGAAAAAATGGCCCTCGAAACCATCGAAAAAGCCTATACATTAGCTACGGAACAGAATGATACTTTCCACATCGCCAATGTTCTGCACGATTATGGTCAAATCCTTAGAGAGTCGGGACGTTTGGATGAAGCATTGGATAAGCTCCAAGCTTCTTTGTCCGTTTATGAGAAGGTCAATGTCAAGCCAACGATTGCCCGCTCTTTGATCAACATTGCTGACATCTACACTAAGAAAGGCGAATTTGATAAGGCTCAGGAGTACTTTATGAAATCGCTGGAATACAAGAAATTTATCCGTGCCCAAGATTTTTCTGAGCTGTACAATAAGTTTGGCAACCTGAATCTGAAGATGGAAAAACTCCTGGAAGCCGAGCAGGCTTTCATCAAGAGTCTGGCCATCTCGGATGAGCACGACTTCAAGGACCTTAGCGAGGCCAACAACCGCAGTCTTTATAGAATTTACGAGCGCAAAGGCAGTGCAGAAAAGGCACTGGCTCACTTGAAGAAGTACACCGAGCTGAAGGACTACCTCTTCAACCAGGACAAAGCCAAGCATATTGCAGAAATGCAATTCCGCTTTGATATGGAGCAAAATGAAAAAGAGATTCAACTGCTTCGCCTAAAGCAAAATAAAACCATGCTGATTGCCAGCTCGCTGCTCTTTCTCTTTGTAGTGGTGTTCTTGATCTATGTGATCAATATGAGGGGTCGAAATAACGCAGAGTTACAACAAAAGCACGATGAAATTACGACTCAGAACATCAAACTTCGCGAGTCTAACGAGGTCTTGAATCAGTTTGCCTATGTGGCTGCCCACGATCTTAAGGAGCCGCTGCGCAATATTGGTAGTTTTGTCAATCTCATTCAGATCAAATATGGCCATCAGTTCAACGAGGAGGCATTAGAATATATGAACTTCGTTACCGGAGGAGTTAAGCGCCTCAATAACCTGTTGATTGATCTGCTGGAATACTCTCGTATTTCCTCACAGGCACCGACGGGCGAGGAGATCAACATCAGCGAAATCGTTACTGAGGTCATCAGCAATCTCAATAATTCGATTCAGCGCAAAGAAGCGGTCATCGAATATTCTAAAGATCTGCCTAGCTTGAGAATGAATCGATTGCACCTGATCCAGCTGTTCCAAAACATGATCAGCAATGCCCTGAAATTTGTGGATAAAACACCGAAGATTATTATTGACGGTAAGGTGGTGGACGATGAGGTCATCATGTCGGTCAAGGACAATGGTATTGGTATTGATCAGGACTTTGGTAATAAGATTTTTAATCTCTTCCATCAGTTGAATAAAAACAAGAAGTACGAAGGAACGGGTATCGGTTTGACCATCTGTAAAAACATTATCGATAAGTACGATGGTCGGATTTGGTTTGAATCTGAACCTGACCAGGGAACGACCTTCTATATGAGTATCCCACTCAAGCGACGAGGAGAAAACCCTACCGCTAATAACAACTATGCTAATAATCCTCAGGAAATCATGAGCGTAAACTAATCCAGCTCAACAATTTGCAACTCTTCTGCCAACTGAAATCCCGACTCTAACACCTGCGCACGAGCTTCACTCCGTCGATCCAGTAAAGGATTGGTATGATTGAAATGAATAAAGTGTACCTTCTGCCGCTCGGCCTTCGGTAGCTCCCCCAGCACCGCCATACTCTCCTCCACAAAAGGATGCGGAATCTCGCTCATATCCCGCCC
Organism: Bacteroidota bacterium; assembly: GCA_038750655.1. Classification (GTDB taxonomy): domain Bacteria; phylum Bacteroidota; class Bacteroidia; order Chitinophagales; family Saprospiraceae; genus JBCDGZ01. The sequence continues at coordinate 13,725 of JBCDGZ010000099.1, forward strand.
CGGAATCTCACCGTTGCGAAAAAAAGTACCGTCCAAAAAAGCCACATCCGTCTTCGTGATGACTTCGGCTATACTGCGCTCCCAAATCTTCCACTTATCAATATCCGGAATAAAGACGCCCCGCCGTGTCCTACCGATGATCTCATAGCCCACCGTCTCCGAAAACTCCCCCCGATGAGGTACTCGAAAAGGGCGAAACTGCAAGCCCTCGCTCAGGGTATACAAGGAATCCGCCTTGATGGCCTTCAGCTCAATATTTTCCAAGCTCACCAGCTGACTCCAAGGGCCGTTGGCCGCTAGAAAGGTACGCATCCTGGACATCGCATAAACCGGTACCTTGCGGGCTCCCATCACCTCCCGCCCCAGCTGCATCAGGCCCGTGTAGTGCCCAATGTGGGCATGCGTCAGCAGGATACCTCCCAGCTCTAGCTCTGGGCGCTGCTCGCGCAGGTCCTGCCACTGATCCCTGAAGTCCGGCGTGGCATCGATCAACCAGGCCTTCTCCGCCACAGGGTCAACGATGGCCAAACAGCTGACCTTGCGGCGCAGCGCCGGCTCCTTCCAAGCGCGGGCGCAGCAGGCCTTCCGGCAATCCATCTGCGGAAAGCCAGCGTCCTGAGCGATGCCTAATACTTGCAGATAGGGCTGCTCGGGTAAAGGGGAGATGGTAGCAGGAAGAGCTGCGGAGGGGGCTTGCTCCGCTGCACAGCCGAGGAGCAGGAGGGACAAAAAGAGGAGGCCAATTCTCATGAGGAGGAGGAGTTGATTTCATTCCAGGTCTCAAAGAGGCGTTCCTGCGCGGGGCGGTCGGCGGGCAGCTCGCGTAGCGGCTCGCAGGGGCGAAGGCTATCGTAGCAGGCCGCAGGCAGGGTTTGATAGAGGCGGGTACCCTTAGTTTTCCAAGCCAGCATCTCATCGCTAACCTGCCGGATGACCTTACCGGGATTACCAACGACTAGACTACGGGGCGGAATATCACTCTCTGCTTTCACAAAGCAAAGGGCCCCGATAATACTCCCCTCCCCTATGGTCGCATTATCCATCACCACCGCATTCATGCCCACCAGCACATTCTTGCCGATATGCGCTCCATGAATAATCGCTCCATGACCAATATGCGCCGATGCTTCCAGCCGCATCGTTACGCCAGGAAACATATGCAGCGTACAGTTTTCCTGCACATTACACCCCTCCTCGATGACAATACCGCCCCAGTCTCCCCGAATGGCGGCACCCGGCCCGACATAGACATCACGACCGATGATCACATTGCCGGTAACGGCGGCCTGCGGATGGATAAAGGAAGAAGGATGAATGACCGGCTTGAAGCCTTTGAATTCGTAAATCATACGATGGGAAGGGTGTTTTGGTTAAAAAAACAAAGCAGGTAGAGATTGCCTCTACCTGCTCTGCATCGGGCAACATTGCCCGCTAAGTTAAGGAAAAGTATTAGTCGCTGCTTTGTAGCATAGCGATTAAGTGCAGGATTTCCAGATAAATCCATACGAGGGTAAACAAGAGCCCCATCGCAGAATACCACTCCATGTATTTGGGAGCCTGGTACTGCTCTCCTTTTTCAAAATTATCGAAATCCAACAGCAGATTCATCGCGGCGATACCGATAATTACGAGGCTGATACCGATGCCAATCGGCCCTGCTTCGTGCAGGAAAGGCATGTTGATGCCAAAGAAATACAGTACTAAATTGACCAGATAAAGGATCATCACCGCACCAACGGCCATTGAGACTCCAGCGCGGAACTTCTCCGTTACCTTTATAATTCCTGTCTTATAGATGAATAACATGGCCAGCAGAACGCCAATGGTGAGGGTGACAGCGTGAAAGATGATGCCTTCGAAGGCGGAGGCGTAAATGATAGAAGCCGTTCCGACAATCAGGCCTTCCAGCGCCGCGTAGATGGGGGCAAGTGTTCCAGCGCGCTGTGGGTTTCTGGCGGCAATGAAATAGACAATAGCACCGCCAATCAGTCCAACCCAAAAGAAAAGCATATTGGCAAAAAGTGCGCTAAAAGTGGCCGTTACCAACATTATTCCCGTCAAAATCAGGGTCTTATTTACAGCTCCGTTGATGGTCATCGCCTGGTCGGAGCCAACCAATTCGTGATCTAGTACTTCGGTAGAATTCTTGTAAACTTCGTCCTTCAGCATAGGATTAGAGGACTCCGTAAATCTCTTGAAAAAACTCATCTTTTATTTGTTTTAGTTTAAATTCTAATTCTAGTTTGCGTTGAACGTAAAATCCAACTACATAAAACTAACGCTTTTCCTCGAATTCTAGTTCTTTCTCCACAAAAATTGCTCCCCTTTACTACAAACAGGCAAAACGTAAATCGTGCGTATTGCTGGTTCTGTGCATGCTGACAAAAGAAAACGAGCTTATTCCCCAGCATTGAGGATTGGGCTGGATTATCCCCCCGAAAGCGCCTGCATGATATAAACCTCGCTGTTGGCGGCCAATGAATCAGAAAGCTGCTCGCGGTCGTTGATCATTTTTCCGTCCACAAAAATATTGACATGCTTGCGGACCTGCCCCTGATCGTCCAAAATATAGCTGCGGATACCCGGATAACGGTCTTCAATCCCCTGAATGACCTCCGATACCATGTTGACCTCCAACTCCAAAGTTTGGAGGTCGGGGTAGAAGCGTTTAAGGGCCTGCGTAAACTTGATTCTGACCATAGATTATTGGATTTCCCATTCCTGAGAGGTTCGATAGACCGTGCCTTTAAATAGGGCGACAAGCTCTTGCTCCTGGTTTTTTATTTTGACGCTGTAATTGGCTATTTTATTTCCTAAATGTTCCTCTTTGGCTTCCGCCCAAAGCACGGTCCCTACGGGTACCGGGCGAGTATGTGCAATGGAGGTTTCTACCGAGACCGTTTTTCTCCCGTGACTATTGCAAGCAAAGGCCAGCGCGCTATCGGCCAGGGCGTAGGTAATGCCCCCGTGGGCAATTTTAAACCCGTTAGTCATTTCCTCTCTTACGGTCATTTTTAGCAAAGCCCGCCCCTTCTCCAATTCCACTACTTCGATGCCCAGCCACTGGCTAAACGCATCATTTTCGTACATCTGCTGCTTGACAATCTGGTGAGCCTTATCCATTTGTTTTCCTGTTAAGAAGGGTTATCGGCATAAAAAGTTTCGCCCTTGCGAAGCATTCGACGCAACAGGGGGCTACAGCGATAGCGATCTTCGAGGTATTCCTGGTGTAAATCGTCCATCATCTGCACACAGTCAGCCATCCCTTTTTCGTCGGCCCAGCGGAGTAACCCCTTGGGGTAATTGGTGCCTTTGGTCATGGCCAGGTCAATGTCTTCTTTGCTGGCAACACCCAGGTAGAGGGCATCGGCCGCTTCATTGATCAACATCGCCAAGATGCGCCAGAGGATGTGCTGGCCCAGCGTTTCGTCCTTATTGGCTTCGGGATTACTGGCCTCGGGGGCATAATTGTAGTAGCCTCGCCCAGCCTTACGCCCTAGATAGCCTGCTTCGGAGAGGCGCTTTTGGGTAAAGGCGGGTTTATAGCGAGGATCGTAATAAAAGGCTTTGAAAACGGTTTCGGTGACCGTATAATTGATGTCATTGCCGATGTAATCCATCAGCGTAAAAGGCCCCATGCGGAAGCCCCCCAGCTCGGTCATGGCCCAGTCGATGGTAGGCACATCGGCGATACCTTCTTCGAGAATGCGCAGGGCCTCTCCGTAGAAGGGGCGAGCCACGCGGTTGACGATAAAACCGGGAGTATCCTTGGCCAGCACTGTAAGTTTGCCCCAGTTGTCGATTAAGCGGCGCGCGCGCTCCACGACCCCCGCCTCCGTTTGTACGGCCGGAATGACTTCAACGAGCTTCATCAGCGGCGCAGGATTGAAGAAATGAATCCCCAGCACCCGCTCCGGATGCTCGCAAGCCGCCGCAATGGCCGCCACCGACAGCGAAGAGGTATTCGTAGCCAGCATACAATCTTTACTCACCAAGGTCTCCAACTGCTGAAAAACCTGCTTCTTGATCTCCAAGTTCTCAATAATGGCCTCGATGATCAAGCCGCTTTCGCTGTGGGCCGAGAGGGTGTCCGTAAAGTGAATACGCCCCATGATGCCTTTCACCTGCTCATCCGTCATCCGTCCCTTCTCCACCTGGCGATTCAGAATTTTCTGTAAACTGGCCTGTGCGCTGTCCAGGGCCTTTGTATTGGTATCCGACAGGGTTACTTCATGACCAGCCGTCGCAGCGACTTGGGCGATCCCCCGCCCCATTGATCCGGCTCCGATAATGCCTATTTTCATATTGTTTTTTTTGAGCACCGAGGGTGCGGTTGGCGCCTTTGGCGCTAGGGTGGACGGTGGACGGTCGACGGCGGTTCGTAGTGGTTCGTAGTGGTTCGTAGCTTTGTACTTTTTTTCTCTTTCTTTCCCCTTCTCCTGCGTTCGGCCGTCTACCGTCCACCGTCTACCAAAACGCCAAAGGCGTTCTACCGCCCCTGAAAAGTCGGTTTGCGTTTTTCTAAGAAAGCCTGGACGCCTTCGCGGTAGTCCTCCGTTTGGGCGGCTATTGTTTGTAATTGTTCTTCGATGTCGAGTTGGGTTTTGAGGTCATTGTCCAGGCCGAGGTTGAGGGCGCGTTTGGTGAGGCCGAGACCTCGGGTGGGCATGGTGGCCAGCTTGCGGGCGATGCCCAGCGCGGTAGTTTCAAACTCCTTGTCGGCGACGACTTTGTAGATCATGCCGATGCGCTCGGCTTCGGTGGCGCTGACCTTATCGCCTAGCATCGCCAAGGCCATAGCCTTTGGGCGGCCGATGAGGCGCTGTAGGAAGTAGGTGCCGCCGCTGTCTGGGATGAGGCCGATTTTGCTGAAAGCCTGGATGAAGGAGGCCGATTCGGTGGCGATGGTGACGTCGCAGGCCAGAGCGATGTTGGCCCCAGCGCCGGCGGCGACGCCATTGATAGCGGCGATAACGGGCTTTTCCAGCTCGCAGATGCGGCGGACGATGGGGTTGTAATGCTCTTGGACGATGGTGGTGATGCCCGGTCCTTCGGGGTCGATAGCTTCTTGCAGGTCTTGCCCGGCGCAGAAGGCTTTGCCCGCGCCCGTGAGGTATACAGCCCGGATGTCCTCATTGTCCGCACATTCTTGCAGCCGATCGAGGAAGGCCAGGGCCATTTCGCGGTTGAAGCTGTTGTAGACTTTGGGTCGGTTGAGGGTAATGCGAGCGAGGCCTGCTTCGAGGCGATATAGTATGCTTTCCATGATTTGGTATTAAGGCTTTTGTGGCCCCAAATTTAGGGAATCTTGTAGGGAATCCCTTGTTTAATGGCACTTAAAGTAATCGAAAGGTTCCAGGCAGTCGTTGCACTGGTGGAGGGCCTTGCAGGCAGTGGAGCCGAACTGGCTGATCATCCGGGTGTTGGTAGAGTCGCAGCGTGGGCACTGCACCTCGCGGGTTTCGCCCAGGAGCGAATTTTTATCGCTGCTGCCTACAGGCGGAGCGATGCCGTAGGCTTTGAGCTTGCGGCGGCCGGCCTCGCTGAGCCAATCGGTGGTCCAAGCAGGGCTAAGGACAGATTTGATGGCCACTTTAGAGTAGCCCGCCTCTTGCATGGCCGCCTTGATGTTGATGGCAATAACATCCATCGCCGGGCAGCCGGTGTAGGTAGGGGTGATGGTAATGATGATTTCTTCCCCTTCTTGCTCAACCTTACGAACAATGCCGAGATCTAGGATGGAAAGCACTGGAACTTCTGGATCAGTGACTGTTTCCAAAATATCCCAGATTTCAGTATTTGCATTGATAATCGTTGTCATGGCGCAAGGTGTTTATTTACCATTCTTGACCGGGATAGGCCCGCTGAAGAAACTGAAGATCAGACAAAATGTACCCCAGGTGCTCACTATGTACCCCTTTTCTACCTCCACTTTGCATCCAGCTATTAAAATCAGGCAAGGGAAGTGTAGCGCGCTCTAGTACCTCTTTCACCTTTTGTCGCCATTGCTCCCCAACTTTATTGAGGTCAACACCGATGCCTTCGGCTAGGAGCTGATTATCTAGCTCATCAGGCTTCAGCAGCTCGCCAGTGTAAATCCAAAGTTCATCCAGTGCATCTTGCATTTTCTGATGACTGACTTCAGTGCCGTCTCCCAGACGAACGACCCATTCAGCACTCCACCGAAGGTGATAGGTGATTTCTTTGATGGATTTTTCCGCAATCGCCGACAGCGTTTCATCTTTACTTTTCTGCAATTCCTGATAAAAAAAGTAATTGAAGGTATCAAAGAAAAACTGCCGCATAATGGTCGTTCCGAAATGACCGTTGGGCTGCTCAACCAGTAGAACATTATAGTACTCGCGAACATCGCGCAAGTAGGCCAAATCGTCCTCACTTCGGCTTTTCCCCTCCACTTCACCGGCGTATTGGTACAAACTACGTGCTCGTCCAATCTGGTCCAAAGCCATGTTGGTCAGTGCCATATCTTGCTCTAAAATAGGTCCATGACCGCACCATTGAGAGAGTCGCTGACCGTTGATCAGCGCGTCATCCGCCAAGCGGAGTAAATATTGAAAAAGAGCTTCTTTTCTAGTCATAAGTCGTGAGATTGATCACATATGTTTCAGCTCATCTGGCAAATCATAAAAAGTTGGGTGGCGGTAAACCTTATCATTAGCGGGTTCATAAAAGGCTTCACTGTCGTTAGGGCTTGAGGCAGTGATGAATTTGGATTCCACCACCCAAATGCTGACGCCTTCTTGGCGACGCGTATACACATCGCGGGCATTCTCTATCGCCATCTGAGCATCAGCGGCGTGGAGGCTACCCACGTGTTTATGATGTAATCCTTGTTTGCTTCGTATAAAAACCTCCCAAAGAGGCCAATTTTTATTGGTCATGGCTAGGCAACTTTAGTCATTTGATCTTCTCGGCGGCGGGCCTGCTTCTCAGCGTAGGCCATCGCGGCATCGCGTACCCATTCGCCTTCCTCGTGAGCCTTCTTACGGGCAGCGATACGTTGGCGGTTGCAGGGGCCATTTCCTTTCACCACATTCCAGAACTCTTCCCAGTCGATTTCTCCAAAATCGTAGTGGCCACGCTCTTCGTTCCACTTCAAGTCTGGATCAGGGATGGTCAGGTCCAATATCTTTGCTTGCTCAGCAAAAACATCGACGAATTTCTGGCGCAGTTCGTCATTGGTGAAGCGTTTGATTTTCCACTGCATAGATCGTGCAGTATGTGGAGAATCCGCATCCGGTGGGCCAAACATCATCATAGCGGGCCACCACCAGCGATCGAGGGAATCCTGAGCCATCTGCTTTTGTTCGGCCGATCCTTTAGAGAGGGTCAGCAGAATCTCAAAGCCTTGGCGTTGGTGGAAGCTCTCTTCCTTACAAATCCGCACCATTGCTCGGGCGTAAGGGCCGTAGGAACAGCGACAGAGTGGCACCTGGTTCATGATAGCCGCTCCATCGACCAGCCAGCCAATAGCCCCCATGTCAGCCCAGGTCAATGTAGGGTAGTTGAAAATACTGGAATATTTGGCTTTTCCGCTGTGTAACTGCTCAATCAGCTCATCGCGTTCGATACCCAGGGTTTCGCAGGCGGCGTAGAGGTAGAGGCCATGCCCTGCCTCGTCTTGCACCTTAGCCAATAGAATCAGCTTGCGGCGCAGCGAAGGAGCACGAGTAATCCAGTTACCCTCGGGCAGCATCCCTACGATTTCGGAGTGAGCGTGTTGAGAAATTTGACGGATAAGGGTCTTTCGGTAGGCATCAGGCATCCAGTCTTTGGGTTCAATCTTGACTTCCGCGTCAATCGTTGCCTGAAATTTTTCTTCTAAGGTCATAAGCTGTTGCTTTACGGGTTATAAGGCATAAACTTCTTCTACAAATATAAGGTATTTTCTTTAAAAAACGAACAGTTGTTCGTATCCTTTTGTTCAATTGACTTCAATAATAATGCTGGTGGAGGTAGCGGCAGCGAAAAGCCCCAGGGCATCTTTGTCAAAATTTCCTTGTGGATTGACGGGCGGTGCGGTGGTCAGCCCCCCGACCGCCCCGTCGTTCCGGGCCTCTTCGATGGCTTCGAAATAGCGAAAAACATTGAGTTCGAGCTGCAAAAGCTCTACCGTCAGCACCGTCCCGATGGGCAGCGCCTGATCCAGCTGAAAGTCTTCGATGCGATACTGGCCATCCACTTCAGCATCATCGTACAAGCCTTCCTGGAAAAAGCCATTGTTGCCACGCACCCTTATAATTCCTCTATTCTCCTCCCCTGGCGGATCTTGTAGGAAAAGGGTCAGGACGGACACCTCCGTATTTTCCCCCGGAATTTCTTCATAGCGATGTTGGAGCGAATCGATACTCAGGATACTGTCGGGCATAGTCGAAAAGGCAGTGTAAGTCGTTCCAGCGCGGGTCACTTGTAGCTTATAGCGTTTGCCGACTTCGGCGGCTTGGGGAGAGGCGTAGCGACCGTCCTCGACATTAACCAGTGGGATTTCTTCGCCATCCTCATTCTCTAGCAAAAGGAGGGCGTCATTGACGGTAGGAAACTCGTTGGATGCGGTTTTACTTACGGAGGAAGTCAACAGGATGGAGGCACCTTGGTTGGTGATTAGGGCTTCGATGACTAGCCGGGGATCGTCGTTGGGCAGATCGATATTTTCTATGCAGCCGAAGGCTAGTAGGGCGATAATGGCCAGTAGTGGGGATATTTTTTGTAAACTCATCAAAATTCAAAATTGTAAGCAACAGAAGGTATAATACGGACGACAGTAACCTGCGAGATGGCTCCATCATTATTCTCATTATTGGTATCGTAAAAAACAAACAGGGGATTTTGCCGCAGATAGACATTTTGGATGGCGAAATTCCAACTAGAGGCTCGCTTCTTCCAACCTTTGCGTTTGAGCGTCAGCGACAGATCGAGGCGATGGATTGATGGAAATCGATAGTTGTTGCGATCCGTGTAAAAATCAATAGGCTGGTCACCGATCTGAAATTTGCCGGCCGGCACAGTAACGCTGCGCCCACTGCGAAAAATCCAGTTGGCCGCTAGTGTACATTTTTTACTAATATTCCACACCCCAACGACATTGATATTGACCGGAATATCCACATCGCTGTCGTAGGCTTTCCCATCATTGATCCCCAAAAAGTTATTCTTACTTCGAGAGAAGGTATAACTCAACCACCCCCAAAAGCGCCCCTCCTTTTTACGCAGTGAAACTTCCACCCCTCTGGACTTGGTTTGCCCATACACGAGTAAGGCTTCAATATTGCGGGGCGTCAAGCCCAGCTGTGCCCCATCGCGGTATTCGATCTGGCGATTCATTTGTTTATAATAAAGTTCGACAGAAAACTCAATGCGGTTATCCGCCAGGTTACGGAAATAGCCCAGCGAAACCTGATCGGCATTTTGCGGTCGAATATTTCGACTACTCGGCAGCCAGACCGTTGCTGGATTGTTCACAAATGCGCTGTTCAGCCTTTGCAAATACTGATAGGTTCGAGTGTAGGAAAATTTGATCGACTGTCGATTGTCAAATTGATAGGTAGAGAGAAATCGGGGTTCTATGCCAAAATAATTTTTCACCACCTCCCCTTTGTCGTAAAAAGTAGAGTCGACCTTTTCCCCTGCATCATTGTAATCAAAAAAATAATCGCCTGCTCCTAGCACTACAAAATCCGAAATATGAACACCGTACTCTACGTTGAGGCGCTCATTGAGCTGGTGCTCAGCGGAGCAGTAGGCCCCTATTTCGAGGGTATTTCTAGTCACTCCATCGACCAGCTGACTCCCTTGATCAAAAATAGCGGCGGGGATAAAGCGATGGTGGATGACTCCGCCGCCAAATTTGAGGAGCAGTTCCGGTTTGAGGTAATATTGAAAGCGCGTATTGAGGTGCACATCCCGCACCAGCGTTTCGATGCTGAGGTTGGTCAATTCTACATCCCCATCTTCATCAAGGTTGAACTCCGTCCCCGAGCGAAAGCGGAAATTACTGAATACTAGAGAAGTATTCATAAATAATTTATCGCTAAAAAGGCGATTCCAGCGCAGGGTAGCCGTTCTATTGCCCCATTCCAAGCCGGCAATATTGTTAAATCCATATTCATCTTTTCCGGAGTAGGCCGAAAAAAACAGGCGATCCGAAGGGCCAAGGCGATAATTGGCTTTGAGGTTGTAATCCGAGAAGAAGTTGGTATTCAGTACATCATTGGCAAATAAGCCAATTAAAATATCCAGATAGGTACGCCGCGCCGAGACCATGAAGGAGCCCTTATCGCCAAACAATCGACCTTCCAGCATCAGCCGGGAGGCCAGCAGGCCAATCCCCCCTTTGCCGCTCAACTTCCGCTCGGTCGTTCCCTCCTTCATCCGCACATTCAACACCGAGGACAGCCGCCCACGGTACTCCGCCGGCATCCCTCCTTTGATCAACTCCACATTCTTGATGGCATCAACATTGAAAACAGACATCACCCCAAGGAGATGATCCGTATTATAAATCGGTGCTTCATCTAGAATCACCAAATTCTGATCGACCTTTCCTCCACGGACACTAAACCCACCATTGCCAATGGCCACCACGCCCGGCAGCAGCTGTATAGTACGCAGTACATCCGGCTCGCCAAGCAAGGCAGGCATAGCCCTTACCTCCTGCGCCAGCAAGCTGCTGCTCCCCATTCTCAGACTGCTAACATGCTCTGTGGCCGTCTTCGAGCTGACTACCACATCTGGCAAATCCTGCTCGTATAGCCCCAGGCGAACATCAATTTTCTGGCTTTCCTCCAACTGCAACGGCAACCGAGTCGTTTTAAAACCAATATACCGATACTGCAAATGATAATCGCCCTTCGGCAAACTAATGGAATAGAAACCATAAGCATTCGCCGCAACACCCTGTCCGCTCTCCTCCACCAGCACCGTCCCCCCAATCAAGGCCTCCCCAGTCAAGGAATCCAGCAGATAGCCGCTGATCGTATACGCTGGCGGTGGCGGCGGCACAGCAACCGCCTCTGGCTCCTCCACTGGCAAAATGATGAGGTAATATCCGCTCTGCTCGTAGCGGAGCTTTGCGGGGTCCAGGAGTTGCTGGAGTATCACTCGTAAGGGTTTACGGCGAAAATTGCGGCGCAGCGGCTCCTCGGGCAGGTCGTTATTGTTGTAGGTGAAGCGGAATTCACTTTGTTCCTCTATCTGTCGAAATGCTTCGGCTAATGGCTGCCCTTTGAGTTGCAGACTAAGGCGCTGCTCCAAATCAGGTGTCTGCGCCCATGTCGCTGGCCCTCCCCCCCAGTAGAGGAGGAAGACCAGAAAAAAGGACTTGAGGGAGGAAAAAATCACCTTATTCATGAATGCTTTTCGCTTGTGGCTTTGGCGTAAGATACGGTGTTTTTTTCGCCTTTGGCACTAGGGCAGGCGGCATCATTAGAAGGCATAACCAATCGAGAAGCCGACTCTAGGCAACATCAATGTTAATTCAAGAGGAGCAGATTCTACTTCGCGGGTACCATCTTCGTAGACGACTTCGGCGTCTCTGAACCTGCGATGGGTATAGCCCCAACCAAACTGGGTATCGATGGTGAAGCCTTGGCCCATCACCCACTGCCAGCCAATAGTCAGCCCAGCACCGATGGTGCTTCCCTTGAAGGAGGCCTCGGCACGCAGATCATTATTGCTTTCGGTTTCTATGGTCGTCCGTAAAAAGCCATATTTGAAGTGAGGGGCGACGAAAAAGCCACTGAGTGCTTTATTCTTCGCTAAATAAATGCGGGCCTCCGGCGTCAGCTGATAGCTGCTGAAACCAAAAGAAGATTCATCTTCCCCATCATCGGCAGATATTTTGATGGGCAGGAACCGACCGGCCAATTGCAGTGATATGGTGTTATTCAAAGCCCGTTCGTAGGCAAACTCAAAAGAGAAGGGCTTAAATTTCAGGGCTTGTTTGGGTGTTACTTGGGCAGACAGTGGTGCGAGGGTACAAAGAAGAAAAAATAGGACGCTTGCTGTCGTTAAAAGATGCTTGATCGTTTTCATAATCAGTAGGGTTTTTAAAGTGTGATTAATGCAAAAGACTCTCAGGGCCGAGCCAGGCGAGATACTGACGCAGCAATCAAAAATGATAGAGCCGATTGTGTTCTTACTCTTTAATACTGATGGGAAGAGGCTCCCCCCTAAAAGGAAAAAGATTTTAAGAAAATTTTAAGAATTTAGAGGGAGAGGTTGCTGAAATTAATTGATTATCAGCTATTTAAAGGGCAGACTTCTGGGCTTTGAGGGAGGGCCCCTACCTCCGGCAGGCAGGCACCCTCTAGCCACCACCGCCAACCTCGCCGCTTTTAACTTCCCCCTGACCATTAACTGTCAGGGCTTGCAGCGGAGGTTGCAAGCCTTCCATTGGAAGGATGGCATTCTCTTTCTTTCCAGGCCTAATCGAAAGAAAAGGAAGTATGTCTACTGGATTAGCCACAGGGATCAAGTCAGGTGTAATTTCAAGGCAATATTGTGGCCTATATCGAAATGAAAAATAAATATAAAACAAAAAGTTTTAATAATCAAGTAGGGGGTTGGCTGCTGTTAACGGCTGACTACAATTTTGTCCTTCTTTGAGCTGAATTCCAGTTGGTACAGCAAGGAAAGTTGGTCGAAAACCTGGCGGAGTGGAGTTTCGGGGGTGAAGGTAGAGCGCAGAGGCTCGTTGAAATCGCCGGTTTGATCGTCGAATTGAATGTTGTAGCGGCGCTCTAGGCTGAGCAGTACGGTCTTGAAGGGGGTGTTGTCGAATACCAGGGCGCGGGGCTGCCAAGCAGCAGTCAGAGAAGGCTCATAATCTTGGGAGCGGAGCTGGCGCTCCTTTCTATCGTAGACCGCCGCCATCTGTGCCGATAGCTCCATGCTCTGTGGCCCTCCGTCCTCCGAAAATCGGACTCGCCCCTCCTCTACCGATAGCTCGATCTGCTCCTCTTCAGCGTAGGCGCGAAGATTGAACGCCGTACCGAGCACCCTAACCTGGGCTCCCCCTCCATCGATCAGAAAAGGGCGTTGAGCATCCTGGTGCACCTTGAAGAAGGCTTCTCCTTCCAACGCTACGCGCCGGTCAGCCTCGTTGAAGTCGGCCAGTAAGCGGAGGGTGGAGGAGCGGTTGAGGAGCACTTCGGTGCTGTCGGGTAGCAGGATCGAGCGGGTATTTTGCTCGCTGCGGAACTCCTGGGCGATGGCTTCGGTAGTGTCTGAGGAGTCGACGTAGGACCAGAGGAGCCAGCCCGTAGCGGCTATGGCCAGCAAAGAAGCCGCGATACGCAGCCACTGCCGCCGCTGGCGGCCCAGCGGCTTCACCTTCGCTTCCGACGCTGCGGGCGACTGAAGTCGATCGGCCAGTGCTTTCCAGTCGGCATCACGGCCCTGTAGCCAGCTAGCGTCCAGCTGCCTCAGCTCCCGGTCGATCGCAGCGATCTGCTCGTAGTGCTGACGATTGGCCGCACTTTCGGCCCGCCAGGCATCTAGCTCGCTGCGCTCCGCCGCCGAGCAATTGCCGTCGAGGTGCTTTTGAATGAGCGTATTCCAATATTCTTCTTTCATCAGTGGCTTTTATGATCTTATCCTACTATTTATATACCGATATAGAAGGGGTACCCCCCAAAAAAGGAGGGACATTAGCAAAATAAACATAACATCAAGCTGCGTAAACTGCCCTTTTCTGTACTTCCGTACACCCGTTTTCGAATCCTTTTCAGCGCAATTCCAATCTGATTTTCCACCGTCTTGACCGAAATATCCATTTGTTGAGCAATTTCTTTATAACTCAGCCCCTCCTGACGACTTAGGACAAAAACTTGCTGGCATTTTTTGGGAAGCAGTGCGACTTCATCAAGAATCGTTTCTAGTAGCTCCGCCGCTTCCAACTTGCCCTCAATATTGTTGGCTGCTTGCTCAAAAGCCGCCGAGCCTTCGCTGAGCGGGTTGGCGTCCAGCGAAGTCGTTTGCAGCTTTCGCTTTTGCAGAAAATTGAGGCACTTGTTGCGAGTAGCAGTAAAGAGGTAGGATTTTAGGTTGCCATCTAGGCGCATTGCCGAGCGATTATTCCATACGGCGACAAACACGTCTTGTACGATCTCTCGGGCATCCTCTGGCGAACGTACAAAGCGATTGGCGAAGGTCAGCAGTACCGGTTGATACTGCTTGAATAGTCTTTCGAGGTCTCCAATTTGAAACGTGTTGCTCAAAGTGCTTATCAGGATTTATTAGCTAAACCGTTCAGCAGCAGGTTGATAATATCTTTTTCGATGGCTTCGGGGCTCAATTCGCGATCGGGTTTGTACCAGTAGTGAATCCAACGGAAAGCATTCAGTAAAGTATAAAGTGCTACAGCACTGTTCATCCCTCTAAATTCTCCCTGGTCAATACCTTTTTCGATAATTTTCCGGAAGCGATCCTCATAATCATGCCGCAGGGCCAGAAATTCTTCCAGATAGGGTGGGCTGAGGTGACGCCATTCATCGTTGAATACAGTTACAGAAGTGGTATCTTTTATGGCAATGCGGATGTGTAGACGAATCAGGGCCCGAACTTGGGCACCGACACCGACCACCGACTGCTCAATTTCTTGAATACCCTCACTGAATTTACTGGCATTGTCCAGACAGATTTTTTGCAGGATTTCCTCCTTGGATCGAATATGGCTGTAGAGGCTGGAAGCTTGTTCGAGGCCCACCCGGTCAGCCAAATCTCGCATAGAGGCGGCTTTGTAGCCTTTATCTTTAAACAGGCGAGCAGCTTCTTCAAAGATGATCTGCTTTTTCGACTTTTTGAGGGTACTTGCCATAGGAATCTCAAGATACGATAAAATTATAAGTATGGGTGGGCTTTATTGGTCATCAAAATCAACGAAGATTTTTTCGCTGCGGGGGTGAGCCTGACAGGTCAGGATATAGCCAGCGGCGACTTCATCGGGTTCAAGAGCGTAGTTGGCGTCCATGTCCACATCGCCACTCACCAGCTTGGCGCGGCAGGTACTACAGACACCGCCTTTGCAAGCGTAGGGCAGATCGGCACCGGATTTAAGGGCGGCGTCGAGAACAGTATGGCTGTCGTAGGCCAGGCGAAAATCGATGGTGGTCCCATCTAGGCGAACGCTGACTAGGCTTTCCTTGCTCCCGTCGAAGGTCGCTTTTTTAGGTGCAGCAAAGGTCTTGGCGGCTTTAGGCGTACTAGCCGAAGTAAATAATTCGACGTGGATGGCTTTCTGGTCGACCCCTAATCCTTGCAGGGCATCCCGGATGGCCAGCATCATCGGCTCGGGACCGCAGATGAAGTATTCGTCGACTTGATTGACATCAAAAAAATACTTAGCGAAGACTTTGCATTTCTCTTCGGTAATAAAGCCATTGAATAATTCGCTTTCTAATTTTTCCTCACTAAAAATATGATGCACGGTCAAGCGCCCCATAAACTCATTTTTGAGGTCTTCCAGTTCTTCCCGGAAAATAATGGAATCAAACCCCCGGTTTCCGTAAAAGAGTAAGAATCGGCTTTCGGACTCTACCTGTAGTACCGTTTTGAGGATGGACATCACAGGAGTGATGCCACTACCACCAGCAAAGCCAACGTAGGTTTTCTTGTTCTCCTTTTTCACTTCCGTGTAAAAGCGTCCCATTGGAGGCATAACATCCAGTAAATCTCCAATCTTGAGGTGATCATTAGCATAAGTCGAGAAGCGACCGCCGGGTACCTTTTTGATGGCCACTCGCAGCTCACCATCCAAAGGACTTACACATACAGAATAATTACGACGTACCTCTTCGCCATTAATTTGCTGGCGAAGAGTTAGGTATTGGCCCTGAATGAAGTGAAAATCATCGGCCAGGGCTTCGGGTATTTCGAAGGCGACAGAGACCGCTTCTTCAGTTTCCCGGCGAAGGTCAGCGACTTTTAGGGCGTGAAAACGGGGCATAACAAGCTTAAATTAGATTTACGAACGATCATTCGTTCTGCAAGATACAGCATTCTACTACAAAATACAAAAGGTGTACTCCGCTTTTGCGGAACACACCTTTGCTGAACAAGTGTCCAGAATTTAGCTAGGAGCCTAGAGCCCTCCTACGTGACGCGTCAGCTTGCTTTTGAGATTACCCGCCTTATTTTTGTGCCAAACATTGCGCTTAGCCAGGCGATCGATCATGCTAACCACCTTAGGCAAAAACCCCTCTGCCTCCTTCTTATCAGTCATACTACGCAGTTTCTTGATAGCGGTACGAGCTGATTTTTTGTAGTACCGATTGTGTACTCTTTTCTTAGCGTCTTGACGAATGCGTTTTTTCGCAGATTTATGATGTGCCATATCTTATGAATAGTTCTATTTATTATGGTGC
>JBCDGZ010000100.1:0-29922 GCA_038750655.1 Bacteroidota bacterium
AAAAGAAACAGCACAATGAACAGCATCATCCATTTAAATTACAAGCGTATGAAATCTTTACCAATACTTACTTTTTTGGGCCTTTTTCTGATCAGTACTTCCCTTTTTGCCCAGGGCTGGGAGCAAGCCTACGGAGGCCTACAACTAGACCGGGGTTACCACGTTACAAGGACTAGTGATGGCAATTACCTCATCGATGGCTTCTCTGCGGACGGCTTTGGCCAGAACATCTTTGGCTCTTTTGTCATGAAGGTTAACGATCGAGGGGAGCAAATTTGGGTGAGGATGTTGCCGGAGACTGTCGTCATCTCCAATCTTGTAGCTGTGGAGGATAGTCAGGGTGATTATCTGATGCACACCAATGAATTGATTGGAAATCGCCGTTCTCCCAAGTTCATCAAAGTCGCTCCCAACGGCAATACGATATGGGAAATTACTCCTTTTGACACGGCCAGTGTGAGTATTAATGTGGTTCGCATTTTTCCAAAATCAACCGGAGGCTATGATGTTTTCACTCGCCGGGATAATGGAAACGGCGACGTTCTCCAAATGATGGAACTCGGCATGGATGGGGTAGCCAACAGTACGCGCCTGTTGGATACTCAGATTGCTGCACAGTCCTCACGCGACTTTATCCGAAATCCTAGTGGTGGCTACACTTATATTGAGCAGCTTTCGGGCGATAGTCTGTATCTCTATCAGATTGATGCCGCAGGCACATTTCTGGGCGTCGACGCCTATCCGATGAACCTCAATCCCGCCTCCACGCCCGACCGTACGGTCTTTGTAGGCTATCGCCCCAACGGAGAGTTGATGGTCGTAACCAGTGAAAGTGGCTCTACTATTTACCGACAACTGCGCTTCGATGCCCAACAAAACCTAGTAGCGGATGAAGAAATTTACAACGGCCAGGTATTGCTGGTCAACCATGCACAGGTAATCGAAGACGGTTTGGTGATAGTAGGCTATACGAACATCTCTGTTCCTGATCCAACCGGGGTATTCCTCATGCAGACGGACCTCAGCGGTGCGGTTGTGTGGGAGCGAGAACACGCCAATCGCCCCGGTGCGGAGGAAGGAGCATGGGTAACTTCGGCGCACGGTGGAGGTTTTGTGGTCATTGGAAATGCTACCGCTGAAATCAATACTGCACCTGATGTCTACCTCTTCAAGACGGACAACGAAGGCTACATTTACACCAATCTCATCAGCGGAACGGTATCCATTGATGACAATGCCAACTGTAATTTTGATATGGGAGAACAGGGCTTGGATGATTGGATCATCACTGCTGAGAAACCGGGAAAGCACTTTGTATCGTCAACGGATGAGAACGGAGATTACTTGCTGCCCGTAGATACTGGAAATTACATCGTTCGGATCGCCCCTCCAAGCAACTACTGGGCGCCTTGTGTGAATGATGTCAGCGCCAACTTTGCCACCTTTGACAACCGCCAAACTATAGATTTCTCTCTAACGAGTCTTTACGACTGCCCCCAAATGACCGTCAGCGGGATTATCCCCACCATTCGCCCTTGCTTTGAGCGACCCGCTTATATCAACTATTGCAACTACGGGACAATACTGGCCGAGGACGCCTACCTCGAAATTGTACTCGATAGCTCCATTACGATGGTATCCAGCACTTTGCCTTGGAGCAATGTCAGCGGCAATACCTACACCTTTGATCTGGGAGATGTGGAGCCTTTGGAATGTGGTAGTTTTAGAATGAATCTGCTGCTGGACTGCGACTCTCCACTGGGCCTCAGTTACTGTATGGAGACTTATATCTACCCCGATAGCCTCTGCGCACCGCCTCCGGCTCAATGGTCCGGGGCCTTCCTCGAAGTCGACGGCACCTGCGAAGGAGAAAACCCCGTCTTTAGCATCCAGAACACGGGCCAGTCCACCATGCCAGAGCACTCGCACTACATCATCGTCGAAGATGCCATCCTCCTCAAGCGCGACTCCATCCAGTTGACACCTGGTGGGCAGCACGGCATCCCCATCGATGGCAACGGTTCTACCTTTACCCTAATCGCAGATCAGGTGCCCAACGCACCAGGTGGCAACTTCCCCGTCGCTGTTGTCGAAGCCTGCGGCGAGAATACCAATGGAGAGTTCAGTATCAACTTCAGCAACCAATTTCCCCAAAATGATGCTGATCCTAGCGTCGACATTGACTGCCCCATCTCCATCGGCTCCTACGATCCTAACGATAAGCTGGCCTATCCAATCGGCTACCGCGAAGAGCACTTCATCCGCCCCAATACGCCGCTGGACTACCGCATTCGCTTCCAGAATACCGGAACCGATACTGCCTTCACCGTCGTCATCCGCGATACCCTCGACGCATGGTTAGACGCCAGTACCATCCAACTCGGTGCGAGCAGCCACGACTACGAATTCGACATCAGCGGCGAAGGCTATATGAACTTTACCTTCAACAACATCGATCTGCCCGACTCAAATGTTAACCTGATCGCCTCAGAGGGTTTTGTGGCCTTCAAGATTCTACCTTTTGAGGAGACACCACTGCAAACAGTCATTGAAAATCAGGCGGCTATCTACTTCGACTTCAACCCGCCAATCATTACCAATGAGACCTTCCATACCATCGCCGAGGACTACCTGGAAGTACTCATTCTCAGCACCCAGCACCCGACACTGTCCGGGATAGAAGTCAAGGTACATCCTAATCCTTTTCGAGGGGTGGCTACCCTCAGTATAGAAGGGCATGATGCCAAACAGTATCAATTTGAGGTCTATGACGCTGCGGGTAGGCGCGTACGCTCGGCGCAGCCCGATAGCAACCGATTTGACATCAGCGGCGCCGGCCTGCCCGCCGGCCTCTACTTTTACCGCCTAACTGCCGATGACGGCTTCCTGAGTACCGGAAAGCTAGTTGTAAAATAACACCGAAGAATAAATTTTAGTAAACCATTAGTAAGACGGGATGACTGCTGTTGCTGATTCAGTTCAGAGCAGCAGTTTTTTTAGAATATGTTCTTATTGGCCTACTTCTGAATTTTCTTGATAATAAAACTCAACTTGCCGCACTGCCGCTCCGCCACCGTATAATCCTTCTCGTAGCGGTACTTTTGAGCGGCGGCTTCGGCCTTGCGCAGTACGGCGCGATCGGTGATCGTAGATTCGTCCCGGTTGATTTTGGCGTAGATGACCTTACCGTCGCGGTTAACACAGAGGTTGATGACAATTTTGCCGACTTTCTGGATAATATCATCTAGGTTGGCTCGATAGATGACTTTGCGGCGCAGCAGGCCATCGCCGTCGAAGTCATCGCCGCTGGTGCCCGAGTTGCCATCGCCGTCGGTCTCCGCATCGCCCGAGTCCGAGCTGCCGGAGTCGCCTTCGCCCGGCGTATTCGAATCGCCATCGCCAGCGTCTTTGCCCGAGCCGGTGCCGGAACTAGAGCTGGATTTACTTTTCTTGGTCTTCTTCGACTTTTTGAAGGTACTGGCAAAAGAACTGATGAAATCCGTCACCTCCGCTTGCTCGGTCACCTCAACAATAGAATTATTGACCTCTTTGACCTTAGCATTCTTGGGGATTTTAATCTTCATCAACTCATCCGGCAGCTGGATCTCATTATTGGGCGCGGTCAGGACCGGTCTGGTTTTGTTCTCAATCTTGGTGACCTCGTTGACCTCCGGCTGCGGCTTCGGCTCCTCCATCGGTGGTGGGGGCACCTCCTCTTCGGCTACCTCTTCGACCGCCTCTTCTTCGATGGTTTCCTCTTCAGCCGCCGGGGCCGCCGCCGCCGGTCGCGAGGAAGAACGCTCCGTCGAGGCCTCCATTTCTGTGAAATCCTGTTCTAAATCCACTAATATTCCCTGGAAGCGATCGTCCTCCTCCGGTTGTGGCAGGGCAAAGGGGAAGAGCAGCAGCAGGAGTAGAATAATCAGGTAAAAGATCACAAAGCGCCTGGCTTTGCGCTGGTCCTTTTTTTCCTGCTGTATTTCGCGTTGTAATCGTAAACTCTCTAAGGTCGACATAGATTTGGATGTGGTGAAGATTGAAACAAGGGGTAAATTATATTATTTCAGCTACATTTGTGCCAAAATTAGAACTGTTTTTAATGTTAAAAACAGGGGGAAGAGGAGTAGGGGAGTACTTAGAGGGGGTCTTTGGTTTTCAGGATTTCCGGCACTTCCGTAGTCAGCTCTCCATTGGGAAGGAGGTAGTAAATGCGTCCATTTTTCCAAAAACATTCGGGAAGGCCCAACCGCTTATTCTCTGCTTTAGCTTTGGCTACGGCATCGTTAGCGATT
This sequence comes from Bacteroidota bacterium, assembly GCA_038750655.1. Classification (GTDB taxonomy): domain Bacteria; phylum Bacteroidota; class Bacteroidia; order Chitinophagales; family Saprospiraceae; genus JBCDGZ01. The sequence continues at coordinate 4,293 of JBCDGZ010000100.1, forward strand.
TTGAGGATGTCCCTTGCTTTGAGATATAAACTAGCGTCTTCTATTTTATTAACCTCTTTCATCTGGAATAGAAACGAATTGACTGAACAATATATGATTTTCAATGCTGTATTCTTGCTTTTTACCTAAAGCGACGTGTTGAAAACCTTCTTCACCGTTATACAATAATATCCAATCATTAGCTAATTTTATAAAATTATTCCAAAAGTTACTTTTACTGCGATAATACCTGCGAATAATTGCTTCTTCCGGTACATCGTGCCCGCCTTTTTTTACCCTTATTCTCACCCGTTCAACGCACAGCTTTGGATTATCCAGAAAGACATAAACCAGCCCGAGTTGGTAGCCTTTCTCCAATGCCCTTCGGGCAACTTTATTGATATAGCTACCAGATAGGGTGGTTTCAACTACGAAATTTTGGCCCTGATCAATATACTCGCGCAGTTTTGTAAAGAATATCCGACCTACCTTAATCAGTGCATTCTGCTCTCCCTGTAGTTGCAGTTCCTTGGCAATTTCATCCGCATTCAGGAACCGATAACCAAGCTCTTCGACATAGGGCTTGGCAAAAGTTGTTTTGCCAGAACCATTGGCTCCTCCGACAATAATCAACTCTTTTTGGGGCTGAAGCATACCTTCCTTGGACTAATTTGTATCAAGTTAGGCAATAAATTACACAAACAAAAACAGCCCTTTGTGCCAGACAGAGCTATGATTGATCTTTCTCCCTTTTCCAATCTCCCTTAAAATACTGAAGAATAGGCAAAAAGTTGATCTTGAAGGGGTTATGACTAACAAATCCCGTTGTCACCCCATACTTCACCTTCTCCTCCTCCGGCTGATAAGTGCCAAATAGCCGATCAAATACAATGAGCATCCCACCGTAATTTTTATCTATGTATTGCTTATTGGAACCGTGATGAACCCTATGGGCCGAAGGGGTATTGAAGAACAGACCTTCCCAAAACCCCAACTTGCCGATGGCCTCGGTGTGTAGAAAGAATTGGTAGAATAGGCCAACTGCCAAGCTGATGACAAGGACTTTTGAGGAAAAGCCGATGAACACAAAGGGGACTAAAATCAGCGGGCTCAGGAATTTACCCAGCCAATTCAAACGAACAGCAGTCGTGAAATTCATCCAGGGACTGGAATGATGGGTGTGGTGGAGGGTCCACATGATGGGCACTTCATGACTCAGCCGATGGTACCAATAGTAGGCGAATTCGGCGACCAAAAAAGTGAGCACAATGGTGAAAGCATTGGTGGGAATATCAAAAAGTTGAAAGGGTTCCACCCAACTCAAGACCAGGTATTGCCAAGCCAGGGAAAGCGGCTTAATGATATTATTCCCTATCAATATACCCAAATTACCCAGACTTTCTTTTAGGTTGAATACGGGCTTTTTCTTGTGAACAGACCAGATGAACTCCGCCGCAAGCGCAGTTAAAATGATCAAAAGCATCGGCAGCTGATTAGCGTTCATGATGGCTGATTTTAGTCGTGATGAGATGATTTTAGTTGGCGGCGCTCCACTCTATCTTTCGGCTGCGTCGACCAACGGAGACGGTAATGAGCAGTCGATCTCCTTGGGGGGTGAATATGGCATCTACCCATCTCTTCTTTTTCATGGCGTACAGTTTCCCTTCGTAAGCCCCGTTCTTATATTGGATGTCTTTGACAATGAGTTCCCCTACCGGTGCTTTTGGATTATCCGAGGACTGGATTTTTCCTTCAATGGTACTATTATCGTTTTTGATTTCGATCTTCGTGTTTTCTTTTCCGGTATTCCAGATGCCTTCGATGGACTGCTGGGCATTAAGGGAAAGGGTTGCGAATAGGACCAATAGGCATACTGATAATTTCTTCATTTGTACTACTTTTTAGGTTTTGTAAATAAAACTGCGGTGCGCCTGTGGGCACCTTTGAATCTTTCAGCGTTCGAGCCATCATTCGATGAGCTGCTGAACTTGATGCCAAGTAAAGGGGATTTGGGATAGCGTAGATGGAGAATGGAGTTGAACTGAACAATTCGAGGAGCGAATTGAACAGAGCGTATAATAATCGGCTCTTCTTCTTGCTTTTACCTACATTTGTCCCATCACTACAGGCAATCAACAGCAGCAATGAAAACAGCCCTCAAGCAGCGCGGCCCCATCCCCTTCTACGAGGACAAGTCCGCCCAGGCCTTCCGCCTCGACCCCTACGAACACTACGAGGGGATGGTGCTCCGTCAAACCTACCTGCACCTGGCCGACGAGCTTTGGGGCAGCTATCCCTTGCAACCCGCCCTAGACTGGCTCCACCACCACCTACCTACGGCCCCCCGCCTCCAAATAGCCGACATCGGCTGTAGCGTCGGCCGCCTCATCGGTGAGCTGGCCCTGGCCCGCCCGGACAGCGACTGCTGGGGCATCGACTACAGCTACCAGATGCTGCGGCAGGCCTGGCGCTACTGGTGCTCCGGCCAAGCCCTCGCCTTGCGCACCAGCGACCGCGGCTGGCCCGCCCTCCGCCTGCAAGGCCCCCTGCTCCGCAATCTAGACCTGGGGCTAGCCAAAGCCGCCACACTGCCCTTCGAGTCCAACAGCCTCGATCTGCTCTGCAACAGCTTCCTCATTGATCGGCTGCCCGAGCCGCAGGCGGCCTTTGCAGAATGGCACCGGGTGCTGAAGGCCGGAGGAAAGCTGCTCATCATCAGCCCCCTCAACTTCCAACAAGCCGCCCATTGGGCCGAATATCATCCCCCGGAGCGACTGCTGCATCACCTCACCCAACTCGGCTTCACCCTCCTCGAATCCAAAGCGCACTTCTTGATTAAGGAGCCGCTAGACGTCAGGGGGAATTGTATACATTGGGATGCGATTGGCTTGGCTTTGCAAAAAGGGGAGGCATAGTCGTTTGTTTTTGCAAACAATTTGTGTTATGTTTGTAGTTCTGAACCGCTCATACCATTGCTCCCGAAAGATGATCCCACCGTTTGATTGCTTTGGTTACGCTAGATCGATAGTCTGATGAGTATCCTCATACTCCCAAGTACGACATACCTCTTTTTTCTTCTAAAGGCCTGGAAAGAAAAAGGATGCCGATTCTAAATGCGGAATTTTTGCAGTCCGCCCTGCAAAAACTGGCTTGCTGTGGTCAGTTTTGAAGGACAAGCAGGGGGGACTGGCGGCGGTGGTGACTGGGTGCCTGCCTGCCGGAGGTAGGGGCCCACCCTCAATGGGGCAACTCTTTTTAGGACGATACAACGATACAGACGATACAACGATACAAACGATACAAATCCAAGTATCTTCTACTCCCCCCCAAGCTCCTTCAACAACCGAAACTCCCACTCCAAAGTCCTGGCCCGCAAATCATGCTCAAACAACAACACCTGATTGTCCTCCCGCTCGAACTCAATCCCAGAGGCCAAAAAGGTAATCCCTTCTGGCGTTCGGTATTCAAACCCAGTGCTATGGCGGCCGATGTCGCCGGCCAGGCAGATCACCTCGATTCCCTTTTGCTGGGCTTTGACCAGCTCGGGGTAGAGGGTGCGGTAGAAGTTATTGGGATTGATGCAGAAGAAGCAGTCGCCAAAGGGGGCGTTAGAGAGCTGGTCGGCCTGTTGGCTTAGCTCGGGGTGGTCGTAGAGCCAGAGGAGTTTGTGGTGGAGTAGGAGGAGGTGGGAGGAATGCTGTAGGGTGTCGAGCACGGAGCGGAAGAGCGCCAATTGGGGCCCAACGATGGAGCTGAGGCTGTCTTGGGTATCGAGGACGAGGAAGGTAAGGCCGTTCTGGTGGTGATGGTAGAAGGCGGGGCGGCCGGTGAGGGCTTCGACGCGATCGACATGGTCGTAGTCGTGGTTGCCGAGGGCCCAGAGGGTGCTGGGGCTTTGGCAGTCGAAGATGCTGTCGATGCGGTGGAGGGTGATGCTGTCGGCGGAGCTTTGGTAGGCCATATCGCCGCCGAGCCAGGTCATATCGTAGGCGCTGTAGTCGACGCGTTCGGCCTCGGCGACCAGGAGGGGATTCTCCCAGGTGCGGGTATGGGCGATGTGGAGGTAGGTGGCTTTCTGTAGTGATGAAGCAGTATCCTCTTTCGATGTATTGGTGCATTGAATGATCAATAGTAGGGCGAGGAAGGCTAGTAAGCGTTTGAATGTGCTCATCATTTGTTTTTTGTACGAAGACGACATACTGTGTAGGTAAAGATGGCTAATTTATAAGCGTATTTCCTTACTTTGGCCCCGAAATCTTCTACTAGTAGTACTCAAATTTAGGAACATGCATCGGATTTACTTTTTACTGTTGGCCTTGTGCCTTTTTTGCGCTGCTGCTCAGGCCCAATTTACCTACGGGACGGTGTATGATGATAAGGGCAATGCCTTGGTTGGCGCGACCATCGCAGTTAATGGATATGAGATTGGGGTAGTCACGGGGGATGATGGAAAATACCGAATTAAAAACGAGGGTAAGGACTTGATCATTGGTTACGTAGGGATGAAAGGGATCGTGCTGATTGCTCCCGAGGGGAAGGTAGATGTTCATATGGAGATTAATCCAATAACCTTCGGAAATTATGCCGTTATCAATGACCGCAGAATCAAATCTGTGCATAATTACAGTTTGCTGAAACGAAAAGAGATCGAGCTGCAAAGCCAGAATGATCTTTCGCCTATTTTGAATACCAGCCCCGGAGTGTTGATGCACAGTGGGGCGCTCAATACCAACCGCATTACCATTAGAGGGATTGGCAACCGCTCGCCCTTTTCTACCAACCGCGTAAAAGCCTACCTGGACGATATTCCGCTGACCAACGGTTCGGGGGAGACGACGGTGGAAGATATTGATCTGAGTTTTATCGAAAATATTGAAATCTGGAAAGGGCCGACTTCCAGCCGCTTCGGTGCGGGCTTGGGAGGGATGATTTTAATGAATTCTTCGATCAGCCAAGGGCAGGCGGATTATGTTCGCAATCGCAGTAGCATCGGCAGCTATGGTTTGCAACGCTACGCCACCGACCTGGCCCTGAGTAGTTTGAATGATAAATTTCAATTTCGCTTCAACCACAACCTGACCCAGAGCGACGGTTATCGCGAGAATAATGACTACACCCGGCAGGGCTTTACCCTCCTGGGCGGAATGACGCACCAGCAAAATACCTTGCAAATTTTTGTCAACCACACCTCCCTAAAAGCCTTCATTCCCAGCTCGCTGAGCGAGGAAGATTACCTCAACGAACCCACTAAAGCCGCGTTCACTTGGGGACGCATCATGGGCTTTGAAGATTATGATCGCCTGCTGGTGGGTATATCCTACAATACCCAACTGAACAAAAGCCTAAAACTCAGCAGCTCCATATTTATGAACAATCGAGATTCCTATGAATCCAGACCCTTTAATATCCTGACTGAGAACAGTAACTCGATGGGCCTCCGTACAGTCTTCAGTGTCAATCCAGCTAAAATTCAGCAGCTGAATTTCAATGTGGGGACAGAAGTTTTTGTAGAAAACTACGACTGGTCGACCTTCGAAACTAACGATGGCCAGCTGGGCATTCCCCTATCTATCAATGATGAAAAGCGTTCCTACGCCAATATTTTTGCAGAAATGATCTACAATCTGAAAAAAGATTTTACGATCAACGCAGGGGTGAATTTCAACACCACCACTTATGAATTAGAGGATTTATTCGTTGCCGACAGCATCGACCGCTCTGGAGATTATTCCTACGATCCCGTTTTTTCTCCCAGAATAGCCCTCAATTATCAACCTCGTAACAACATGGACTTTTACGCCTTGGTCAGCCACGGTTTTTCTCCTCCATCAGCAGAGGAAACCCTGGCCCCTGATGGTTCCATCAATACAGAAATTGAACCCGAGCAGGCTTGGAATTTTGAAATTGGCGCACGCAGTTACGCCTACGATAGAAGACTGAATTACGAAGTCAGCCTCTTTCGAATGCAAGTCAGCGATCTGCTAGTCGCCCGGCGTACCGCCCTAGATCAGTTCATCGGTATTAATGCCGGCAAAACCATCCACAATGGCTTGGAGGCTCAAATTCGCTATACACTTGTTGCCATTATGGATAAAAACCTTAACCTCACCCTCAGCTACACCTTCTCCGATTTTAAGTTCGATGAATTTATCGACGACGAAGATGATTTTTCGGGAAATGAACTGACTGGCACGGCCCCGCATATCGTCAACGCCATCCTCTTTGGAGAGTTGAACGGCTTTTACAGTAGCCTCAATTTTCACTTCGTTGACGCTATGCCGCTCACAGACGCCAATACCGTTTACTCCGATGCCTACCAATTGCTGCACTTCCAGTTCGGCTATCGCTTCCATAACCGCCGCCAAAATTGGCATTTTGACATCAGCGCAGGAGTCAACAATGTGTTGGATGAAAAATACGCGGCCATGCATCAGATCAATGCTCAGGGCTTTGGCGGCAACGCGCCCCGGTACTACTATCCGGGCCTCCCCCGCAACTATTACCTCAATCTGGGAGTAAAATACAACTTACCGGTCACGATGGTATTCTAAGGAGCGCTGATCTCTAGCCACCAATGCGGATGACCGTAGAACATACAGTCGCCCTTTACTTCCAATCCCGTCTTTTCCAGCACCCTCCTCGACGCCCAATGCCCGTGCATCGCCACGGCGTACAGCTTCTCCGCCTTCAAGTCCTCAAAGCCGTAATCCCGACTGGCCATCGCTGCCTCCGTAGCGTAGCCCTGTCCCCAAAACTTCGGCAGTAGGCGATAGCCCAAATCGTAGTAATGAATATGGTCATTGATCGTTTCGGTCATAAACTTCAAGCCCGCCCAGCCGATAAACTCCCCCGTCTCCTTAAGTTCCAAGGCCAGCCGACCAACGCCATGCTCCTGGTATTGATCAATAACGTGTTGGATCGTCTTGCGGCTTTCGTCGATGTGGGTTTGCGGAGCGAGGTCGAGAAAAGTCAAGACCCTTGGATCACTGTCCATAGCAAACATGCCTTCGGCATCGTCCATTGTAAGGTGGCGAAGCAGTAGGCGCGGGCTGGTTCGGATAATGCTTGTCAAAGTTATCTGGTTAGAATACTACCGTTCATTAATCTCCCTTTTTGTCTTTATGCTTTTTATTATTCTTTTTCTTTTCTTTTTCCTTCAGACTCACATTGTTGTAATGGCGATAAACGGTATTAATAAAGGTCAGGATCATCCCCAGTCCGATCAAGATATAGAACATGGTGAAAATCTTGCCTGCAGGCGTTTGTGGTGCAAAGTCACCGTAGCCGATAGTCGTTAGGGTAATTACGGAGAAATAAAAGGCATCCACCCAGTCCCATCCCTCTAAATAATGGTACACGATACCTCCAACGCCAATGATGACCGTGGAGGTGATGAGTAAGCTGCGGTACTCTTCGTCTTTGATGAAGGTGATAATGGTTCTGAAAAATATCATAGGCGTTGAGCGTTTGGAGGGAAATCAGTTGAGCTGTCCCGCAATAAAGGCCGTCGTCCAGGCCGATTGAAAGTTATACCCTCCTGTAATGCCATCAATGTCTAGTACTTCGCCGGTAAAATACAAATTTTTACACACCCGACTTTGCATGGTGTTGAAATCGATGCTCTGCAGGCTGACGCCTCCGCAGGTAACAAATTCCTCCTTGAAGGTCGTCTTGCCCTGTACCGAATACTCGTCGTTGCTCAGCAAGCTGGTGAGCTTATTGATGCCCTTTTTGCCCAGCTCTCCCCAGCGTTTCTGGGCGGGAAGCTCGCTTTTTTGCAGCAAAAAATGCCACAGTCGCTCCGGCAAGCGATAGGGGCGGTAGTTGCTCAGCTGCTTGGAGCGCTGTTCCTGTGTGATGCTGCGCAGTTGCTCCGCTACCTGCTCCTGATTAGGCTCATCGACCCAGTTGACCTGCACCTTGAAGCGGTAGTCCTTTTCGCTGAGCAGGCGGGCGCCGAAGGCCGAGAGCTTGAGGATAGCCGGGCCGCTCATGCCCCAGTGGGTGATCAGCAGGGGGCCGTCGGCCCGCAGTTTGGTGCCCTGGATGCTGGTCAGGGCCTTGGGGACCACGATGCCCATCAGCTCGGTGATTGATTCGGAGGGCATGTTGAAGGTAAACAGCGAGGGGACCGGCTCGGCGATCTGATGCCCCAGGGCTTCGAGCCAGTCCAGGCCCCTGCGCTTGGGCGAGCCGCCGGTGGCGACGATGATCTTGTCAAAGCACTGCGGTGGTAGGTCTTCTTTGATAAAGTACAGCTCCAGCTGCTCCCCTTTAGTCTGTATGGCCTGGACGCCCATGCCCACCTCGATGGTGATGCCCAGGCGCTGGGCTTCCAACATAAAGCAATCGATAACGCTCTGCGAGCGCTGAGATTTTGGAAAAACGCAGTTGTCCTCCTGCACCACTAGCGGCACACCCCGATCCTCAAACCAGCGCATCGTATCGCCGGTGCTGAACACCCGGAAAGCCCGCTTCAGCTGCTTGCCTCCCCGAGGGTAGGCCTCCGATAGCACCTTGATGTCCGTACAAGCATTGGTAACATTGCAGCGCCCACCGCCCGAAATCTTGACCTTGGTCAGCAGCTTTCGGGATTTTTCAAAGATCGTCACCTCGGCCTGCGGGTGGGCGGCCTTGGCGTGAATGGCGGAGAAAAATCCAGCAGCTCCACCTCCAATTACAGCTACTTTTATCATAAACTAATTCGCTTCAATACCTAAAGGTAGCGGTATTTATGATTATTTTAGCCTTCAATTAAACCTTTCCACAATAGGTCAGTCGAAAAGAGCAACGTAAAGGTTGATACAAAATTTAATCTCCTGTTAGCATCAATCGCATTACATCCACGATTAATCATCAATTTCTATCACCAATTAATCCAAAAGACATGAAGCGCTCCAGCTTACCATTTATCCTTACCTTTTTATTCTTATCCAGTGTTGCCACCGCACAGTTTTGCACTACGGATAACCGATTTACCGAACAAGAATTTTTTACGGACAGTCAAATTACTTCGCGGCTAGATGTCACCTATGGCTCCGCAGTAGATTGGCAAGGCAATACCGTGGACCTGAAAATGGATGTTTATTTTCCCAAATTTGGCGTCGACCCGCTTGCCGAGCGCCCCTTCATCATGATGATCCACGGAGGAGGTTTTAAAGGGGGCACTAAAGAGGGCATGGCGAACTATTGTACGGCCTTTGCTAAGCGTGGCTTTGTAGCCGCTACCATCCAATATCGCCTGGGATGGGACCAAACCAATCCAAGCGACCAAATACTGGCCTCCTATCGCGCCCATCAAGATGCCAATGCTGCCCTGCGCTTCGTTGTACGCCACGCTAGTAAAGCAAGGATCGATACCGACTGGCTATTTATCGGAGGCAGTAGTGCTGGTTCGGTCACTTCACTGAATGCCATCTACGTTTCGCAGCAAGAATGGGAAGCTATTGTACCGGGGATCACTGCTCTGCTAGGTCCGCTGAACAGCTCTGGTAACAATATCAACACCACCTTCGATCTGCAAGGCATCTTTAATAACTGGGGCATGACCCTGGACGGTGCTCTTGATCCGGCCGATATGATTCCAAGTGTAGCCTTTCACGGCGTACTAGATGGTGTTACCCCCATTGGGACAGTCGCTGGCTTCCCCGGTGGTCCACTTTACTCGGGGTCAGGAACGATCCACAATTATCTGTTGGCGAACGACGTCTGCTCCGAGCTGACCGTCGATTCTATGGGCCGACACGGTATCTACAGAGGCATTGACGGAGAAATTTTTCGGGTAAGCCGCGCGACCTGCTTCTTCAAAAGTGTTTTCTGCGATAACTGCGTTTCTAACTATTTTGTCGATTCTGTAGCGGCGGACTGCTCTACTCCGATACCCACTAGCTTGGTAGATTTGCAGACCTCCAATACGACCAATGCAACGGCTTTCAGTGTATTCCCCAATCCTAGTGATGAGGTGTTGAATATCAAAGGAGACTTAGAAGGGTATCAACTACGATTGATCAATACTTCCGGTCAGGTGGTTCGCCACATTGATTACGGTGCTACAGTCAATACGGTGAACGTAGCCGACCTGGCTCCGGGCCTCTACTTTTTGCAAGCGATCAATGGGGCCGATGAGCGTATAGCATTGAAGAAAGTGCTCGTTCAATAAGTAATGCCTGATTGTAATATTCCTCCCGTTCCAGAGCGCTGGGGTGGGAGGCTTGTTTTTTGGGAGCTGTTGATGTTTAATAAGAACTACGAGAAAATTCGTCCCTGCTTTTCATATTCGCGGCGAATACCTTCCACCAAGATTGGATTGGTAATCATCCCGCTATTGGCAATTGCCCAAAGAGAGGCATAGCGTATCACATTCATAATAGCACCTCCCGACAATTCGTATTTTTTCGCTATCTCGTAGAAATCAATACTGCTATCCACCTTTTGTTGATCCTTATGAGGTAGATTATTTGTCCAAAGTTGGAAGCGTTGTTCTGGTCCTGGTAAAGGGAAATAAATGAGGGATTCAAAACGGCGAGTAAAGGCTTCGTCGATATTATCCTTTAGATTGATAGCAAAAATGCTAATTCCTGCGAAGGTTTCTAATCTTTGTAGTAGGAAAGAAATAGCTTGGTTGGCATACCCATCATGTACATTCTGAATAGTGGTCTTTTTCCCCAAGAGTGCATCTGCTTCGTCAAAAAATAATATCCAATTTTTCTGGGCAGCGGTATTAAAGATTTTAGCCAAATTTTTCTCTGTCTCCCCGATATATTTTGCGATGATGACGGACAGGTTGATTCGATAAACCTCATACCCAGTTTCCTTCCCAAGCAGGCTGGCCGTGAATTTTTTTCCGGTACCTGGCGGCCCATAAAATAAGCTGCGATAGCCAGGACGAAGTTTTTGCTCAAGTTTCCACTCCTCTAATAATTGCGCCCTATTTTCTATCCACAGCTTGATCTCTTCAAGCTGCATTTTGGTTCTTTGGGGAAGGATGAGATCTTCTTTCCATTCCAGTTGGGAAGAAAGTCGAGTTGCCGGGAAATTGACGCTAAATTCAGGATGGTAGGCTTGATCGTACAAAAGGTGAACTTCCGTTTCCTGACTAAGCCGCAGCATGCCTTTTTGTTTGGGAAGATTGCTGTTCAATGCCAGCAATTCAACAAGGCCAGACTTAAGCAGTTTTTCATTGATTAGAAACAGCAGCTTTATTTTTTTTGAAATATCACTTCCCGCCAGTATAAACAGCAGCGTTTCACCCGTTGGAATGAAACCACTTTGATCGTCTGTGACCAGTCCTCCAAATTCTGTGAAAGGTCGTTCAAATATTTTATTTCTCGTAAAGAAAACATCCAGCAATTGAGGGCAAAGATAAGTCGCCAAACAAAGTGCAATGGCCAGCCGTTCTTCAAACCCCAGTTGATGCTTACCAATCAAATCAGCATAAGAAGAACCTTCTACTTTTGGAGGTTTGAGTTGATAAATACTCTGATGCTCCGGCTCTTGATCGGTGTTAAAATACAACTTAAATCGCAGGTCAATTACTCTTCGTAACCAGTCTAACTCTTTTTCAAATATTTTTGTCATTACCATTACCTAAATCTACAAAAAGAATCATGTTTACTAAAAGAATTGAAAAGGGAAATCAAATTTTCAGTCCAACCAACATCAATTCTGCTGCAAATATTTTATGGTGTTAACACGGGCGGCGCGCAGGGTCTGTAGTCCGACGGTAAGCAAGCTGAGGAGCAGGACGAGTAGGGCGGCAACGGCAAAGTAGATCCATTCTAGTTCGATGCGGTAGGCGAAGCGGGCCAGCCAGTGATCAGCCAGCAGGTAGCTGATGGGCAGGGCGATGAGCAAGGCCAGTGCGACGAGAAGGAGGAAGGACTTGAGGAGCAGTTGGATGATGTTGAAGACTCCGGAGCCCAGGGTTTTGCGGATGGCGATTTCTTTGAGTCTGCGTTGAATGGTGAAGGTGGCGAAGCCAAAGAGCCCCAGACAGGAAATGAACAGGGCGATCCCCGCAAAGTAGCGAGACAGCAGCCCGACTCTGATTTCCTGAGCGTAGAGCTGTTGGTAGTCCTCGTCGAGAAACTGGTATTCGAAGGGGCTGCCCTCGATGAAGTAAGCTTGGTATGCCTCGCGAACGCGATCAACGGTGGCTGCCTCGCTGCCTGCTTGAATTTTGAGCATGACATTGGACGCAAAGTTGCCCGTGGTAAGATTGATGAAGAGGGGAGCGATTTCTTCGTAGAAAGCTTCGACGTGAAAGTTTTTCGCCACACCAACCACCTCTCGCTTTGTTCCCCATAACTCTACCGTCTGCCCGATGGGATCACGGAAGCCCATTTTTTCTACCGCCTTTTCGTTGAGAATAATCTTTTGGTGATCGGTAGAAAAATCCCGGGAATAACCGCGACCGGCTAGCATTTCAATACCCATCGTTTCAATAAAATCGTAGCCGACGGCGATGTTGGCAAACTGTATTGTGCGCTCGGGGTCAGCCCCTGGCCAAGTCAATCCCGTTGTTGTACCATAATCGCCCACCATGCTGTGGGCAAAGTTAGAAGCATCGACTACGCCGGGCAGGGCTTTGAGTTGTAGCAAAAAGCCGTCAATATCTGTTGCCGATAGTTCCTGTACTTCCAACTGTCCTCCCTTCGAAGCTTGTCGTTTTCCCATCGGAAACCAAATGACCTGCTCTTTGGAATAGCCCAGGTTTTTGGATTGAATCAGGCTGATTTGTTGGTAAATGATAATGACAGAGATGATGAGCGCCGCCGAAATGGCAAACTGGAAGATCACCAGCCCCTCGCGGCTCAGCCGCCCCGCCCAGCTCTTACTCAGCTCTCCCCGCAGGGCCTTCACCGGCCGGAAGGCGGAGAGGTAAAAGGCGGGGTAAAGCCCCGAGAATAAGCCCGCAAAGAGGGCGATCCCCGAAGCCGTGAGTAACATCGGGAGCGTATAATTCAAGGCCAGGGTCTGGCCCGTAATGGCGTTGAAGGCCGGAAGAATAAAAGGTGCCAGGGCAAAGGCGATGAAGAGGGAAAGGAAGGCCAGGAGCACCGATTCGGTCAGGTATTGGAGGATCAGATTGCTGCGCTGTGCGCCCATCGTTTTTTTTACCCCTACCTCCTTCATACGCGTACTCGCTTGCGCCGTTGCCATATTGATAAAATTGACACAAGCAATCAAAAGAATGAACAGCGCAATGAGTGAAAACAGGCGGACATAGGCGATCCGGCCTCCGGCCTCCCGACCATTTTCGTAGCGATCATTCAAATAGCGCTGGGCGAAGTTCTGCGCAAACAGGCTATCGTCAGTCTGCTCCTGCTTGGTTTTCAGAAATCCTTTCAACTTGGCATTGAAAGCGGGCAGGGCCGAGGGGCTATTGAGCAGCACAAAAGTATAGGGATCGGCATTATTCCAACCCTGTAGTCCTTCTTCAATTTCCAAGAAACGCTGGTAGTTAAAAACGGCATCGAATTGCAGGGTCGAATTCTGCGGCGGAGCCGCAAAGACGCCGCTGATGCGGTAATTGCCCCCAAAGCTATCGTGTATCCACTGAATCCGGCGGCCTACCACATCGGTGGAGTTGAAAAGGCGTAGGGCCAGCTCGTCCGAGATGGCCACCGCGAGTTTATCCTGCAAAACCCGCTCGGGGTCCCCCTGTAATAAGGGAAAGCTGAAGAGCCGAAAGAAATCGGGACTAGCGAACTGGTTGCGCGAATTAAAGAGCCGCTGCCCGCCGTCGGTGATCAACAGTTTTTCTCCCTCAAACCACTCATAGGGTAGCACTGCTACTGATTTTTCTACCTCGGGAAAGGTGGCGCTCAGGGCTTCGGCCAGCGGCCCCGGTGTGTAGGGTTCTGTCTCGATGCCCTCCGGCCCTGCCGTATTTTGTAGAATCTGGTAGAGGCGATCACTGTTGATGTGAAATTGATCGACGCGTTTTTCTTGCTGCACCCACAGGTAGATCAGCAGGGCGCAGCAGAGGCCCGCCGAGAGGCTCAGCAAATTGATGAGGGAAGCGGTTTTGTATCGTTTGAAATTACGAATAGCGATGAGTAGATTGTGTCTCAGCATAGGATAGTATTTTTTGGAAATCGTATGGACGCTGTCCTATAACTAGAGACAGTCCAATTGAGGGAGGGTTGCAGTGTGGACTACATCAAATCAGTTTCGAGACGGCGGAGCAGTTCGCCTCGGTAGCGACTGCCGATGGGAAGCTGGGTTTCGCCGACGGTGACCTGGGTATGCGAAAAGCGTTGGACTTTGGAGAGGGAGATGATAAAACTGCGGTGGGTGCGCAGGAAGCGCTGCGGTGGTAGCTTCTCTTCGATCTGGCTGATGCCTTGCAGGGTGATGTGGTCGCCCTCGGTGGTGAGGATTTTGATGTGATTGCGCAGGCTTTCGATGTAGAGGATGTCGTCGAGGAGGATTTTGACAAATTGGCGGTCGCTTTTGATGTAGAAAAACGGCGGCTCCGTAGGGGCGGGCGCGGGCGCGGCAATCACCGAAGCTTGGGCCGGGCGCTCCATGCGGAAAACTTTGCCCACCGCTCGCAAAAAGCGATCAAAGGCAATGGGCTTGAGCAAGTAGTCTACGACATCAAACTCGTAGCCCTCCAAGGCAAACTCCCGGTGGGCCGTCGTCAGAATTACATGAGGCTTGACTGGCAAGGATTGCAGGAGGCTGAGCCCCGACATCTTGGGCATTTGAATATCCAAGAAAAGCAAATCGATGTGCTGCTTTTGCAGCGCCGAAAAGGCATCCATTGCATTGTAGAACCGGCCTGTAATCTCTAAGCCCTCGATGTGACCGATATGGCTTTCGATGACCTTGATGGCCATTTCTTCATCATCAACGATTAGGCATTTCATCATGCAGCAGCAGGTTTAGTTGTACCAAATAACTTTCTCCACTTTCGATACTCAGCTTGTGCCGATCGGGATAGAGTAGTTGCAGGCGCTTTTTGACATTGGCCAGCCCGATCCCACTCTGGGTATTCGGCAACTGTGGATTTTCCAGCGTAGTGGTCGGAACACTATTTTCTATGCTAAAAACAAACTGCTCGTCACGGACCCAAAGATTGATGACCACCCAGGAATTGGACTCACTTTTTTCCACCCCGTGCTTAAAGGCATTTTCCAAAAAAGGAATCAGCAGCAAGGGGGCAATGGTCTTGCCTTTAATGTCTCCACCCGTTTCAAAGGAGACATCCAGCCGCTTGCCGTAGCGCAGTTTTTCCAGCTCAATATAATTGCTCAGATTGGCCACCTCCTTCTCCAAATCAATAGCCTCTCTTTCGCATTCGTAGAGCATATAGCTCATCATATCCGAAAGTCGGACCACCACATCGGCGGCCTTGGGATGCTGAGTCAGCACCATGCCATATAAGTTGTTCAAGGTATTGAAAAGAAAGTGGGGGTGCAATTGGTTTTTCAACAATTTCAATTCTGCGCCCAGCCTTTGCTCAGCAATTTGCATGGTCATTTTTTCTTGATGGAGATTGCGTTGCAGTAGCTTAAAGACGGTGGGAAGAGAGGAGACGTAGATCAGATCGAGTACCGTATAAAACATACTTTTTCCCGACCAGTAGGGTCTGTTGAATAAATAAGGACAAACAAACTGCTCATAGATTTTGCTGACCAGCAGGCCTCCGATAAGGGCAAAGGTGATCGTTAAAAGGAAAAAAGCTAGGTAGCGCTTCTTGATCAAATACTGGGGGACGAGGTAGTAGATGACAAAATAGGTAAAGGGCAGTTTGACACACATCACGCTGAGTTCCACCAGCGTCCAGGTGCCGAAGCTGTATTCGGTGTAAAAGCTATTGAGGGTGGGGTAGAAGAAGAGCCAGGCTGCCCAATAGCAGACATGGCGCAGTAGGCGCTGCCCGGACCAACCTGTGTATATTTTTTCTACCTGAAACATATTTCCCACTCTTTTAAATCGCTTGACAGGATCATAAAGGACTATCCATAAGCTGCTCTTGTTTCTTAACCGCAAAAATTAATCATTTTCTGTCAACCCTTCCACAAAATAGTACCAAAAGGCCCTCAAGTTGTACGAAAAGTCCCCGAACTGTAACGAAAGCCTAAATAGCGGCTGCTCTCCCTTTCCGTCCTACTTTCCCGGCGACTCAGCACTAATCCTGACTTCTTGTTCTAAAAGCTTTTTTATTGAATGAAAATCAATGAAACGATGAAGCGATATTTAATTTTACTTTCTTTTTTATTGCTTGTGTCGACTTTAACGGCGCAGCAGAATTGGTCTGGTCAGGTGAAAGGCACCGACGGACAAGCATTAGAATACGCCAATGTGTTATTGTACAAAATGCCCGATAGCAGCTTTGTCAGAGGAGCGGTGACGGGAAAGGAGGGCTATTATTTCTTTGAGCAATTGGCCTCTGGTGCTTACTTTTTGAATGCTTCTTTGTTGGGGTATGGAGATTATTATAGTCCGGCAGTGGAGCTGGACGCTAGTGGGGATATTCAGCATGATGTGGTGTTGCGGGAAGATGGTTTGATGCTGGAGGCCGTGGATGTGGTGGCTGAGAAGCCTTTGTTTGAGCAGAAGATAGATCGGACGGTGGTCAATGTGCAGAACAGCATTACTTCGGCGGGAGCGACGGCCTTGGAGGTGTTGGAACGTTCGCCGGGAGTGACGGTGGACCGGATCAACGGGCAGTTGGGCTTGCAGGGAAAGGAGGGGGTGATTGTTATGTTGAACGGTAAGCGGATGCGGATGGAGGGGCAGGCGCTGGTGCAGTTGCTGCAAAGCATGCCGGCGGGACAGGTGGAGAAGATTGAGCTGATTACGGCTCCGCCGGCTTCTTTTGATGCCGAAGGCGATGCGGGTATTATCAATATTCAGACGCTTAAGAATGAGGGGGAAGGGATGAATGCCAACATTGCGCTGAACACGGCTTATGGACAGCGGGCGAAGTATGGGGGTAGTGTGAATTTTAATTTTAGAAAAAACAAACTCAACCTCTTTGCCGACCTCTCCATGAATCACGACTATTCGCTGCACGATGTCGACATTTCTCGGATCAATGAATTCGAAGGGCGCATTACGACTATTGGTATCCGCACGCAGCGTCCTGCTTTTACGGGCTTGTACAATGCTCGTCTGGGTTTGGACTATGACTTGAGTAAAAAAACGACCGTCGGACTTTTGATGACGGGCTACCGTCGACATTGGGACATGACTTCGACAACCGATAATACGGTGGTGGATAATATTGATGGGGATTTATCCTCGCAACTGGTGGCTGCGGAAATCAACGATTGGTCGCATTGGATGGTCAATGCCAGTGTGCGGCACCGCTTTGATGAGCACTCCGAGCTGGCCTTTGATGTGGATTATTTGGAATACCTCGATGATAATCCGGTTAGCTATCTGGATCGGCAGCGCGACAGTGAGCAGCAATTGCGAGAAGAGGAGTTTCGGAGTCTGAAATACACGCCGTTGGAATTCAAGGTCGCCCGGCTGGATTACAAGCGCCGCTGGCGTCCCGG
This sequence comes from Bacteroidota bacterium, assembly GCA_038750655.1. Classification (GTDB taxonomy): domain Bacteria; phylum Bacteroidota; class Bacteroidia; order Chitinophagales; family Saprospiraceae; genus JBCDGZ01. Next base: position 21,788 of record JBCDGZ010000100.1, read on the forward strand.
CTTCAGCAGCGAAATGGGCATCAAAGGCACCCTCTCCGGCTTCACCAACGACGTCAGCGTCGACCGCCTCGACAAGCAAACCTGGGTCAACGACCCCCACTTTACCGACATCTATCGACTGGACGAAAAAATCGCCGCCGCCTACGCCTCCTTCGACATCACCCTCAGCCCCCGCCTCAAAGCTAAAGCCGGTCTGCGCTACGAATACTACGACAGCGACCTGGGCAGCGATCAGGAGGGCCGACTCCTGCTACAGCAATTTGGCCGCTTGTTTCCCACCGCCTTTCTCACTTGGGAGCTGAACGACCAGCAGCAAATTCAACTGTCCTACAACGAGCGGATCACCCGCCCGGCCTTCAACGACATTGCTCCAGCTTTCTTCTTCTGGGGCTTCAATACAATCCTGGGGGGCAACCCAACGGTAAAGCCCACCATTAGCCGTAAAGTCAGCGCAGCTCTCCGACACAAGAGCTTGCTGCTGACTTTGCAATACAGCGACGACGACAACCCGCTGGTCTTCCAACCCGAGGTCGACGCCGAGGCCAATGTCCTAATGACGCGCGTTGTCAACATGGCCGACCGCAAAGGTGCCATGATCTCCCTCAATGCCCCTTGGCAGCTGACTTCCTGGTGGGAAAGCCGCTATAACCTGGCCGCCTACTGGCAACACTTCGAACCCATTGTCGAGGGCGAAGTGCTGACCCGCAACGATCGCTATGTTACTGCTACGGTCAGTCAAAATTTCAAACTTCCCCAAGACTTCGGTGCAGAGCTGACCGCCAACTGGAGTTCGCGGCGCAGCTGGGGCCTGGCCCAGGTGCCCGCCCGCGCCTCCTTCAACTTAGGCTTACAAAAGAGCTTCAGCCCCGATGTTAAGCTGAGCCTAAGCTGGAATGACCTCTTCAATCTGGGCTCTTTCTTCGACATCAACTTTGACGAGCCCGACCTGAACATCGTCTACCGGATGCGCTATGAATTCGAGGGCAATATCGCCCGGCTGGCCCTGACTTGGCAACTTGGTAATGGTAAGATCAAACGGGGAGCAGAGCGACAGACAGGGTCTGAGGAGGAGCGCCGTCGCATGAATTAACCCTACATACTTACTAACTTAGCATAATTGAAAGGTGGAGCCACTTAGGCTCCGCCTATTTTTTTCTCCCGCAAGTAGAGAAACAGCGGCAGCCCGCCGACTAAGCCCAGAAGCATGGTCAGCAAATACAGCTAGCCAATGCCTTTCAGGCCGATTCTTTTTCCTTCAGCATAAACCCACAAAAAGAACACAAGTACACTGAAGAGCAGGTCGATACCACTGCATCACCCGTCAGTAAGTCAAACGTCATTCGCCGGCGCGTGTGGATAGGGATCGGAGGGCGGCAGGCAAGAGGTAAATAGCAATAATAAGGTAAAGACTGCTGTGTAAGTAGCATACCTGATTCGTTTGGACAATATCATTTTGTGGTATTTTGGGGAGTGAAATATTATTCAATATTGATGTTCTTCAGCACCAGCTCTCGCCATTCGGGATGGCGCTTGATGTATGCTGCGACGAAGGGGCAGAGGGGAACGAGGGTCAATTCTTGCCGCTTGACATCTTCGAGGGTCGCTTTGATCAGTGCCGAGCCGATACCTTTGCCTTCGAGTTCCTTGGGCACTTCGGTATGGGTGAGGTAGATTTTGCCTTTGGCTTTGATGTATTCAATTTTCGGGGTATGGCCATCGATGTGGAATTCATACTGTTTGGCTTCGGCATTGTCGATTAAAGAATAGGAGTTAGACATGGTTATTGATTTTGTTGGATTAAAAAATGGTATTGTTGATTTTAAGTTATTTCGTTGGTTGATTTTCTAGTGGTGGAGTTGTTCAATTAGAGACAAGAGCGCAAATTGGAATTTGGGGAGGTGGTATAGGTTGGGGCTTTGTGGGAGGGCCCTGCCTCTGCCGGCAGGCAGGCGCCGGCATCCCCCTTCCTTCGCCAGAGCTTTCACATAGCTCCGCCATTTCCCCTCGTGTCGGGATGCCGCAAAGTCGCCAAGATCGTACCCCTGATGGATCCTTTTTTAGAGTACGGTCGCTACATAGACGGCGAAAGGGCAAAAATTCCATAATAATTTTATTTTATCGTATTTTATAAATATTTTTTTGATGGTTTAAGTTACTGATGAACAGTTATTTATGTGAATATATTTTTTTGAAAAAAATTACAGTTTTACAAATTTTGCAAGCTGCTGCTGACCATCTTGCTCCACTTTGATGAAATACAGTCCACTTTGCAGGGCCTGGATATTGATTTGATTTTGTTCGATTGTCCAGCCCTTGACGGCCTTGCCGGAGAGGTCGAAAATTTGCAGTGGTTCCCTTGGTATCGTTCCGTTTTTGAATTGGAGGTAGTTGTGGGCTGGATTGGGGAATAGGGACAGCGGGTTGGCCTGTTGAGGCGCTGGGCTAGTGCTGACCGTCTGCCGCTCTGCGATTTCAAGTTTGATGAGCGCATTGCCGCCGGGGAAATAGATATTCCCCTCTTCATCGATGATATTATTATTTCCGGCGTCGTAGAACGGATCGTCGAAGAAGGTACCTTCGGGGCCGAGGAGGAGGCGCAGGACGATTTCGCCGGTCTGCCAATCCAGGCCGTAGTAATAGTAATTGCAATCGCTTTCTTTACCGCTACCGTAGACCAAGTCTGCGCCTTCAGAGTAGGTCAGTACGCCGTTCATATTGATGGAATCGTTGGCCCAAGCGATATTGAATTCATTATTGAGGGTATCCCAGCTGATTTTTTGTACGCCTTTTTCGTTTTCACAATCATAGCCCAGGAAGCCGTTGTATTGAGCGATGGCGATGTCGTAGCCGAAGGCGGTGGGGGAGTTTTCGATGGACTGGAAAGCGTCGTCGAAGGTTTCGGCGAAGGGGATGCGGATGGAGTCGGCGAAATGGATGTCCATGCCGGGGCGGCCGGTCCAGCCTGCGGGGAGTTCTCGCCAGAAAGCGAGGAGGTTATTTTTAGCGTGGCCATCGGACATGACGACCAGCTTGTCGTTGCCGGGGCCCCAGCCGAGCAGGGTAGGGGTGGTGCCGCTGCCTTCGGCGAAGGTACCCGTAGGGCCGTCGTTGACAAAGTCATAAGGGGCCTCCCAGGCTATGGAAAGATCGCTGCCGTTCCAGTCGAATCGGATCAATCGTTTATTGGTCGTGACGTAAAAGGAATTATTTTCGTCAATCGGAAAGGCATTGTGATTGGTAATTTCGTCCGCCGTGGTGGCGTAGCGAAGCGTATCCAATAGCTCAAAATCCTGGCTGATAACTCCAACGGTACCGTAGCTTTCTTCTTCATTATTATCACTGTGGAAAACGATATGGCCATCGTAACTAATGGTATAATGCTGCACCCGATTGATGTCATAATCACCAAAATCGAAGGTGTCAAGCACGACAATGTCTGAATAGGGATCATCGGTGTCTTCATCGCTCAGCTTGAATAAGCGGGTGCTCTCTCCTTCGGCCGGATCGTATTTAGGGTCGTAAGTGTACCAGATTTTATCGTTGGTCAACAAAAAATTCCAACCAAAAGAGGTAAAGACGTCAAAGTCGATCCTTAGGCTATCGATGGTAATGATTTGCTCGCCATCATCAATAAACTTAAATACGAACGAAGAATTAGAGTACAGCAGTACCCGCTCGCCATTAGGGTATTGGTCGGAGAGGTAGACCCAGGGAGAGGTGCCGCCTCGAATATTGGTCTTAGACTTTATAATCAGGCTATCGCCGGGAAGCGGGCCTGTGATACAGCTCGACGCCTGCGCATAGTTGTTGCGATGGAAGAGGGGCCAAGGGGTATCCGCCAAATAAGGATTCGAAGGAGGGTCGCTGGGGCAAAAGCTGGTTTGAGCTTTGGGGGGAATGATAACTGCGAGGAGCAGTAAGAACGTAATTAGGGGCTTCATGATGATTACTTTATGATGTATGCGATAGACGTACAAATTACAGAAATGTATCTTCTGCTCTCAGCATTTAACAAAATTTAACCTTCAATAACAAATTGATAATTTTGCATCGCATCAGATGACTCCAAAAACGTGGAGGGGACAGGCCGACCATTATATCAACCTGCCCCCCTTGTTAAGCCTTCACCACTAATTTATACACCCATAGGTACTTCCATCAGCAGAATCTCTGCCTTTGCTGATTGCGCTTTGATGTTAATCTGCGCAGTGTTCCAGATGCCCATTCCATCGCGGCTGCTCAGGGGCTGCCCTTCGATGCTAATGTCGCCATTCAATACAAAGGCGTATACGCCATTGCCGGGCTTCTTGACCTTATAATTGGTGACAAACCCTTTTTCCAGACTACCCAGGTGGAACCAAGCATCCTGATGAATCCATACCCCTGCGTCATTGGGATTGGGAGAAAGAATCTGCTGTAATTTATTATGTCGATCTTCCGCTTTCAAGCTGATCTGATCGTAGCGAGGCTTAACGTTGCGCTTATTGGGGAAGACCCAAATTTGCAGAAACTTTACCTGGCTGTTTTTATTCTTGTTGTATTCACTATGGGTAATGCCGGAGCCTGCGCTCATAGCCTGCACATCGCCGTTTTTGATCACCGCAAGGTTACCCATGCTGTCCTTATGTTCCAGGTCTCCCTCCAGGGGGATACTGATGATTTCCATATTATCGTGGGGGTGTGTGCCGAAGCCCCGGCCCGCCGCGACGGTATCGTCATTGAGTACCCGCAGTACACCGAAGTGCATCCGCTCGGGGTTATAATAGTTTGCAAAACTGAAAGTGTGGTAAGAATTGAGCCAACCGTGGTTAGCGTGTCCTCTGGTCTCTGCTTTATGCAAAACGGTATTTGCCATGATATTTGATTTAGTGTTAGGAATATGGTTAAATCCGATGGGGTCGAGTGTTCTCAACTCATCGATATCGTTATTGACGACATTTGCCATGCTCTTGGTAGAAGCAAAAATGGCGGTGCCGAGGAGTCCTTTTCTGATGAAGTCTTTTCTATTCATTGTCGCAGGTTTTAGATGATGAATCATTGTTGATACAAAGATAAGGGGGATAGGAGAGGGGATGCATTGAACTAGATTAAGAAGTTGGGCGCCTTTGGCATTTTGGATAAAGTCGACAGGGGGAGACCTTAAGGTTGGAATATTTTTGTCGCTTTGGCTGAAGATGAGGGGGGTACGGCTCGTTCTTATAAACAAGCAGTATTGCCAGCAAAGAGCCGACAATACTGTTTAGCGTGTTATTTAATGGCAGTGGTGTTTTTTTAGATTACTTTGGTCTGCCCTAGCCTTTTTGAGTAAAGGCGTTTTTGAAATTTACTGGATGTTCAGGACAAACTCTAGATCGAAGTCTGAGTCTCCATCATTTGCACCTGAGGTAGAAGTCTTTTCACCAGGCTGGTGTTGCAGTCTTGCGGTAAATGTACCTGCATTGAGGGCGGTTCCAGAAGTGGTCCAAGTAGTGGTGTAACCCAGTGGGTTTCCATTACCATCCATGTCACCGTAATTAATCGGATCAGATGCAGTGTCAATGTTGCCATTTCCAGTAGGGCTAGCAAAAGCTCCATCTGAGAAGCTGTAGAAGAATTGGTGTTCGTCATCTTCGTCTTGAATCTCTGCTCCAATATCTTCCCCTGGTGTTTCCAGGTTATTGAGGATTTCATAGGTCAGAGTGTAGGTCTTATTGACATCAAGATCAATAGATCCCAAAATCTGTAATTCTTGAACTCCCATACCATCAGGGTCTTGTGCGCTGGCTTCAACGACGTCATTAGCATCCATAGTGTTCGTGAAGATGAGCTTCACATCCGTGATAACCTCTAGTTCATTTTCTGGCTCAGGAGCTTCATCATCGTCACCACAACCAGTAGTAAATAAGACACCTACAGCAAGTAAGGTGAATAGGCTGTACTTTTTTAGATAATCTAGAAATTTCATTTTTAAGTTGATTTAGAATTAAATGTATAATTAATAGTGAAAAGTATATTTATGCCAGGCTCATCGGCGAAATACCGCATCTCATTGAGGTAATTTCGATAGCTGGTATTGAGTAAGTTTTGAACAGACAAATTGGTGTCAAACTTTCCGAACTTCAAGCGCCAGGCAACATCCAACAGAAAGTATCCCTCTGGTGCATCCCTAAAGTCAAATATTTCTGATTCGGGTGTAATAATGACCGTACGCTCTATTAGTTCCTCTGGTCGAACTGTTCTTGGCGCTTGAAATTGCTGGAAAGTATAGCTCGGTTTAATCGAAATCCGAGAAGATTCTGCCTTCCATAGCGCACCCATATCCCAGTCCAACTGGTAACTTGTGGTGAGAGGAGGCTGATTAATAAGCGGTTCATTCTTTTCTATATTGCCAGCCCACAAATAGCTGATATTAAATGTTCCTTCTACGGCACTTGACCATTCTCTTTGCCAGGATAAGTCGGTCCCAACGAACAAAGCATCTTGTTGGTCGTGTATGAAAACGGGCATAGGGCCTCTAACGGTTCCAATAACGGCCAGGGGCCGATCGAATATGAAGTTTTCGATGTAGTGGGTGTAGACAGTAACGTTGAAGGTATTTTCTCTCTTCTGCAATTGCCACTCGTTGATCCACTTGTAGCCTCTTTCGGGTGAAATTTCACTTTCACTCATTTTCGTTACCCTATCCGTTCTGAGCTGATCATCTTCGTTGGTATAGTAGCGCAGCAGGCCAAAAGAAGTCTTGAAGCCGTGTTGCCCAAAGCTGTACAACTCGGCCATATTAGGCGTCCGCCAGGCCGTTCCAAAGTTAGTTCTGAAAGTTGCATTTTCAGAAATCCTGTGAATATATCCAAAGGAAGAGGTAACATTAGTAAACCTAAATTCATCGGTGAATATATCCTGGTTGGTCTCTCTTCCTCGTACATTATTGTATTCGTGATCCAGGCGAACACCGATTTCAAGGGTTCCCCGGTTCGTCTTAAAGCTTTCGATGGCAAAGGCACTGTAGCGAGTCGTATTATAATTAGGAATAAAGGGGGTCGTACCCGTTCCTGGATTATTGTCATTGTTTTGGGTGAAGGCTTGCAAGCCAATCAAACCGTCGAGGCCAAACCAAGCTGGGTGTTTCCATTCCAGTTGATAATCATTAGTAATCAGGTCCAGATCGATGATGGGAAGCTCTGCATTTCTCCTTACATCAAACTCTTCTCTCTGGTTGAGCTGACTGCCAACTCTAAAGGTCAGCTTTGCATCATTGGCGTACCACCAGTTGACTTCCACCTTACCAAGATGATGCTGCGCCAGCTGACTTGGCTGATTGATGTCGTAAGAGAAAGACCTAATAATAGTCGGTTCATCAGAGTTGATGGCTTTGACAAAAGCATTACCGCTATTGGCAATCGATGATCTCAGAAGTGCTAAATTTTGGTTCAGGTAGCTATAGTGCACCTTAAAGTCTAGCTTATCCAGATTGTAGCGAAAGCCGGTGTTGAAGGATATTTCCTCTTTTCCCGTATTGGTCAGGGAGTAGTCAGGAGCGAATTGATCTCCAATTCGAGTATAATTAGCTCCCAGGTAATAGCTCCAGTTTTCTTTTCCTCGGTTGACCTTGGCGTTAGCGAAGTAGCCCCTTCCATTGGTTTGGAACCCCGTACCAGCTTGTAGCTTCACGGGCTGATTGAGGCGGAGTGGATCAGCCTCTACGATGATAGCGCCTCCCAGGGCCTCTGGCCCGTAGCGAACACCAGCTGCCCCCTTCAATACGGTCACGCTATTGGCTGTTGACACATCGATTTCCGGCGCATGATCTGTCCCCCAGTTCTGAAATCCATGTTTGATGCCATTATTAAGAATGAGCACCCGGTTGCCGTACAAGCCGTGTATCACGGGGAGTTGGATATTATTTCCAGTAGAGGTAAAGGTTACTCCTTTTATAGCAGATAAGGCAGATGCTAAGGATTGACTGGGGTCAGATAGCAATAAATCTTTATTAAGGGTTTCTTGAGCAATCGACGCGGTACCCTCTTCTTTGACCTTACCCGCCACTATAGTAACAGCTTCTAAAGCACTCACCTCCTTTTTAAGAAAGATTCGAAAGTCCGGATCATTTTGATAGTGGTGGTGGCAGGTCGTATCGCAATAGCCCAAACAAGAAACGA